>CAISWQ010000001.1 GCA_903889245.1 uncultured Lentisphaerota bacterium
GCGAGGCGTAGTGCTGGTAGAGCGAGGCGTAATGCGAGTCGCCGGGCCACAGGACGATGATGAACGCGTGCGGCGGCTGTCCAGCCTCGCGGGCGTCGGCGGCGACCGCGGCGTAGGCCTCCTGTCGGTTATCGAGCAAGGAGAGCGTTGGGTTGGAACGGCCGGCGCATTCCCAGAGCATCAAGCCGAGCGCGGCGGCGGCCAGGCCGAGGGACCAGCGACGTTCGCGCAGTGCGGCGGTGAGCAGGCCGAACGACAGGGCCGCGCCGACCGCGAAGAGCGTTGGCAATACGCAAAGAATCTTCGCCGGCTGGCGGATCATGTTGTAGTTGGGAATCCAATGGCGCGCCATGTCGAACAGGCGGCCGTTGAACGGCGCGCGGTAACCGAGCGTCAGGTACATCACGCCGAGCACGCCTGCGCCGATCACCGAGAGCACGAACCAGCGCCGCCAGGTCGCCTGCGGCGCGCGCAACGTCTGCACCAGCAGGGCGAGCCAGCCGCCGGCGAGTACCACAAAGATGGTGTAGCCCAGGTAAATCTGTTCCGAAATGCCGAGCGGGCTGCGCCCCCAGAAGCCGGGCCACTCGGGCGAATAATTCATCACCTCGCGCCAGTGGCGGGGCCCGGTGGCGAACGCGACCGACGCCGCGCCGGTGACGTGCTCGGTGAGCAGTTTCATCAGCTTCGGGAAGACCAGCGCGAAGCCCAGGCACACCAGGAATGGCAGCAGCGCCAGCGCCGCGCGGCCCACGTAGCGCCACGAGAGCCACGGTTGCTCCTCGCGCGCAAAGAGCGCCACGCAACACCAGCCCAGCGCGGCCAGCCCGCTGAAGAAGAAGACGTGCATGTCGCCCCACGCGGCGCCGATGATGCCGAGGCCGGCGAGCCACCCTCCGGCGATGCGGCCTTCACGAACTGCGAGGTCAATGCCGAGCAAGACCGCCGGCGTCCACATCATCGCAAAGCCCGCGGGGCTGCCCCCGAAAAGATTGACCCAGCGATAGGGCACCAGCAGGGCGATGACGGCGGCGAGCCAGGCGACCCCTTCCACGCGGGTGTAGCGGCGCGTGAGCAGCAGCGTGAGCCACAGCGTCGCCCATAGCGAGACCAAGCCGGTCAGGTTCCAGCCAAACGCGCGGCCGCCGAGCGCCGCGGCGCAATTATAGATGAGCGAGAAGGGGATGTAGTAGGTGTCGGGCTGGTAGCGGGCCAGCAGGTCGCCGGTGTTGAACTCATAGAGGTTATAGAAAAAGGGTGTGCGCCCGGTCAGCCAGTCACCGGCCAACCAGCAGTAGTACATGAACTGCAGGTGGTCGCCGGGTGTCATCGGCTGCAACTCGGCCGGCGCGTGGTGTGCCGCCGAAGGCACGGCGCTGCCGACATGCGCCGGCAGCGGCCACGCGAACAGCAGCCAGACCACCAGCGTCACCAGGAAAGTTGCGCAAGCTGTCTTCCAAAACCGCATGGCGTATGGTTACCCCACGCCATCCCTCTGGCAAAGCCAAAAGATGGCGGCCAGGTTCGCCAGTGTAACCTACGCACTGGCTGCGCTCCGGGAAAAATTCCGAGGCTTGGACAACGAACAGGATTATTTTCCCAACCTTGGAAAATCAGCTTGGCAGCGGCGGGCCGGACGCTATGCTCCCGCCGTTCTTTTTACGGAGAAACCCATGAACGCTTTTGAATATGGCAACGGTTTGCTGCACGCGGAGGGCGTGCTGGTCGCGGATCTGGCCGAGCGTTTCGGCACGCCACTCTATGTTTATAGCCGCGCGCAGTTGCAGGCGCAGCTCGCGGCGCTGGCGGCGGGCTACGCCGCGGTCACGCCGCTGATTTGCTACTCGGTCAAGACCAATTCCAACGGCGCAGTGATCAAAACGTTTGCGGATATTGGTGTGGGGGCCGATGTCGTCTCCGGTGGCGAGCTGTGGCGCGCGCGGCGCGCCGGCGTGCCGGCGCGCAAGATCGTTTTCGCGGGCGTCGGCAAAACCGCCGAGGAAATTGAATACGCTCTGAAAGAGAATATCCGCTTCTTCACGGTAGAGTCGGAGCCGGAGCTCGCGCGCATTTCCGACCTCGCGCGCCGCCTCGGCACGACCGGGCGGGTGGCGCTGCGCGTGAATCCCGACGTGGACCCGCAGACGCACAAATATATTTCGACCGGCAAGAAGGAAAATAAATTCGGGCTCGACCTCGCGCGCGCCGGGCAGGCGTGCGAGACCGCCGCCCGGCTGCCGAACCTCGAACTTGTCGGCCTGCACATGCACATCGGCTCGCAGATCCTGACGGCCGTGCCGTTCCGCGAGGCGGTGGAAAAAGTCGCGCCGCTCTGTGCCGCGCTCAAGCGCGCGCATCCCGCGTTCCGCTGCCTGGATATCGGCGGCGGCATCGGCATCCAGTACAAGCCCGATCAGCATCCGCTCGACCCGGCGACGGTTGCGCGCGAAATCGTGCCGCAGTTGCAGGCGCTCGGCCTCGAGATCGTGCTGGAACCCGGCCGCTTCCTAGTCGGCAACGCGGGCCTCCTCGTGGCGCGCGTGCAGTACGTGAAGGACAATCCGTTCAAGAAATTCGTCATCGTGGATGCCGCGATGAACGACCTGATCCGGCCGAGCCTCTACCAGGCGCACCACGAAATCTGCGCCGTGCGGCAGGTGGCAGAACAGATTCACGGCGACGTGGTCGGCCCGGTCTGCGAGTCGGGCGACTTTCTCGCGCAGGACCGCGAGTTGCCCGCCGTGCGGCAGGGCGACCTGCTGGCCGTGTTGAGCGCGGGCGCCTACGGCTTCGCGATGAGTTCCAACTACAACAGCCGCCCGCGCGCCGCCGAGGTCATGGTCAGCGGCAGTGAGGCCAAGCTGATCCGCCGCCGCGAGACGTGGGACGACCTTGTCGCGCAGGAAGAGAGCTGACTTTTTCCAGACCTTGGAAAAGTTCAGCGCGGCGGCTTCAGGACGTTCCGCGAGAGGGCGATGCCTTCGATTTCCACCAGCAGGTCGGGCCGGCAGACGTCGGCGACGGCGTAGATGGTCGGCAGTTCGCCCAGCCGTTCTTCGCAAATCGCGCGGACGCGGGCGTAGTCGTCTTTCCGTTTGATATACACCCGCGCCAGCCCCAGGCCGGCGAGCGTGGTGCCCAGGCCCGGCAGTCCGTGGCGGGCCAGGTTCTCCTCGGAAATCAAGGCGGCGATGTTGTCCAGAGTTTCGCTGGTCTGGCCGGCCGCGTCACCGATGTGGCGCGTTTCCTCGGCCGTGATGCTCGCGGTGCCGGAGATGAAGATGCGCGCGTAGTCGCCGCAGGTGACGGCCATGGCCCGCGCGAACTTGGGGCTCTTGCGACCAAATCTATTGGAATAATCGAACGCGGAAATCTGCCGGGGATTTTCGAGCGGCACGGCCAGCACTTCCGGGCGGTCGGTCGTCAGCGCGATGGCGCTCAACTCCAGGCCGCGGCCCTCCGTGCCGATGCCGGTGCTGGCGGGATAGACGCCGGGCGGATGGCCCACCGGCAACCGGTCGCAGAGGAAGTTGATGCCCTCATACTCATCGGTGCGCGCCCGGTTCAATTCTTTGTAGCGCTGCGACGCGTCTTCGTCCGCCACGATACCGCCCTGATAGATCCACGTCCGGAAGACCTGGTCCATGCGCACGTTCACCCCGGCCAGGAGTTCCTTCAGTTGCCGGAAAGCGGCCACGCCCTGCGCATAGGCATCGCCAGTAATCCTGCGCGGAACCAGGGCGGCATGCGTCCAGGTCACGCCACTGTGTTTCACGACCACCAACTGTTCGCTGACCCGCGAGATCTCGACTTCCTTGCGGCCACTGCACAAACCCATGGCCTCGATCTCGACCAGTTTCCCCTCGCACGGCGGCTGGGCGATGTAACTGGTGGCCGGCAGATCCTGGCCATAGAAGTTGTGGATGATTTCGCGGCACTCCTCGATCATGGCCGGATCGGGCAGGAACACCGCCTGCTGGACAATGGCGCCATGCGCGCCATGCACGCCAATCACGGCTTCGATGATGCGTAGCGCGTCATCGGTCTGTTCCGCCAGCGTCGTGCCGCGACGCGGAACCGCGGCGGCAAACACATGCCGCACGTCGCTCCAATCGGCGACCGAATAACCGATCCCGTGGTTGGAAAATTTTTGAATCGCCAGGCTCGGGTCAAAGCCCGTGCTAGCCAGGGTCGTATAGGCGGAGCTGTATTTCCCGGTATCCTGCAACGAACGCAACACCAGCCGGGTCTGGCCCACGCAGAATTCGGCGCCATATTCCAGCGCCACTTCCGAAACCTTGAAGCCGAAGACGAACGTGCCATTCGTGCTGCCCAGATCGCGCAACAGACAGCCGGTGGGCTCGAAGCGGATTTCGCAATGCCGCCGGGAGATGGTGGGATCGTTGAGGACGACATCGTTATCCGGACTGGAGCCGATGAAGGAGTGGTCCTTCTTCAGGATGAATTCCTGCCCCTGAAGGCCTCCGCTCAAAACCAGAAGCTTCCCATCCCGCGCAAGGGCCGCATTCTTCCTGGCAGGGGAGATGTGGATCGTTTGATCAAGCTGACTTTTGTCCGACTCACCCGCACCACGTTGGCCAAGCCGTTTTTGTTGATGGGCTAGGTCACTCGACATTTTATTCACCATGCTTTCCGCTGTGCCGTTCATACCCGGCGTTTTCCAGCCCTGGCTGCTTCCCATGGAAACAACCTGTGAAGTTGAGATGGCGCAACTTACCCATACCGCCCGGACGATGCAAGCCTGCGAACTACGCCAGCGAAATGACCGGCAGGGTGACGCCGGCAAACGCGGCGGACCGGCTTAGCGTGCGGGTAGCATTTCGATGTGGCCATCGGCAAAGCCAATGGCGCGCTTGCCGTGGTGATTGGCTTTGATCTCCCGGACCAGGATGTTGGTGCTGATGACCGAGAGGGAGCCCAGCCTTTTGCCCGCGTTCAGCAACTCATAATCACACACCGACGCGCCACGGTGGCTTGGGCAGGTCAGGAGGTTGCGGGTAATCAGCTTCTTCTCGACCAGTTCCGCCAGCGACTGCGGCAGCTTGCCCTCATCCACCTCATACATCATGCACGCCGTGGTGATCTGCTTCACGCTGTTCATGCATTGAACGTCGAGCGCCTTGCTGCGCGCGCCCATGACGGCTGGCAGCAGCATGGCCACCATAATTGGCAGCAGCAGGAAGCTGACGCCGCCCATGACGATGCCGGCGATGCCAAAGCCCTTGCCGGTGAGCGTGCCGGCGGATTTGTTGACCTTGTTCAGCGTGATGATGCCGAGTACCAGCGCCGGGATGCCGGCGAGAATCGAGAGGCACGTGACGGCGAGAATCCCCAGCACAAGGCTGGCGATGGCGATACCCGCGGTCCGCGGCTGGCTGACCTGACTGATGGCTGGCGGCGTTGTCATGGTTTGGCTCCTGTGTGTTGACGCGGCCCGCTTGTACTCCCTTCGGCCGGTTTGAGCAATGCGCACGAATCGGCTGGCAATTTTTTCCAAAGCTTGGAAAACTCCCGCCCGCCGTTTTCCAAGCCTTGGAAAATTTGGCGGTCGGTTTTTCCAGGGCTTGGAAAAGCGGCACAACAGGAGCACAGAGCATGACTCAACAGGAAGTTTTACAGGCGTTCACGGATTCGCAGGCGTTGCTGCACGGGCACTTTGAGCTGCGGTCGGGGCTGCACAGCGATCAATATTTCCAGTGCGCGCTGCTGCTGCAATATCCGAACCTCGCCGAGAAGTTGTGCGCGGCGGTGGTGGCGAAGATGCGCGCGCAGTTCGGGCCGGGTTTCAAGGTGGATGGCGTGATCTCGCCGGCGCTGGGCGGTATCCCGGTGGGGCACGAGTTCGGCCGGGCGTTCGGCGTGCGCGCGATCTTTGCGGAGAAGGAGCAGGGCAAGCTGGTCCTGCGGCGCGCGTTCCAGATCAAGCCGGGTGAGCGGTTCGTCGTGGGCGAGGACGTGATTACGCGCGGCGGGCGCGTACAGGAGGTCGTGGATATCGTCACCGCGCGCGGTGGCATTGTTGCCGCGATTGGCGTACTGGTGGACCGCAGTGGCGGCACGGCAAGGTTCGAAGCGCCGGTGGTCAGTCTGGTGCAGATGACGCCGACAACATGGCAGCCGGCGGAGTGCCCGCTGTGCAAGCAGGGCAGCAAGGCGATTCATCCGGGAAGCTGAAGTTCAGAGGTCAGTCGGATAAAGCAAACAGCCGGTTTCCGTGAGGAAACCGGCTGTTACGTTTGCGGCCGATCAGGCCTGCGGTTCGACGGGCATGGCCATCTCGCTGACTTCGTCGGCGATGTCCTGCGCGGTCTCGGTGGCGATGTCCTTGTGCTCCTTCGCCTCGTCCTCGCCGTGGCCGTGCTGGCCATCGGCCCAGGCGATGGAGATATCGGTCACGCCGAGGAATTCGAAGGTCGCGCGCAGCTCGCGGGTCAGGCCGTCGCGCGGATCCTCTTCCTTGAACTCGTCGGCCGAGGCGATCAGCAGCACGATCTTCTGGATGTGGTGCAGGGGCTTGATCGTGCCGCCTTCCTCGAACTCGAAGGTCGCGCCGGGGACGATCACTTGGTCGAGCCACGCCTTCATGATGGCGGGCATCGAGAAATTCCACATCGGCATGGTCAGCACGAGCACGTCGGCCTGCTTGAGCTGCTCGGCGTGGGAGCGCGAGTAGGCACCGGCGTTGTATTCGCCGGTGGTCGGCTTATAGCCGGCCTCGATGATCGGCTGCCAGAGGCCGCGGAAGGCGGGCAGGGTCAAAAAGGGCGGGGGGCTTTGGTAAAGATCCACGTTGGTGACGTTGATGTCGGGATTGCGCTCCGCGAGCCGCATGAAAAAGGCGGTGGCCAACTGCTTCGAGACCGATTCCTGAACCGGCCGCGGATTCGCGCAAATGTGCAAAACGTTCATATTGCTCCTGTTTTGGTCGCGCGGGATGTTGCCAAAATTCCGGCGAATGTCACGCGGAATCTTTGCCGCGGGTCAAAATTCCGAAAATCTGGTGGACAGACGCAGGGGGGTTCGTTAGCGTCCCAAAAAAAGCGACGGCCTAGCGCCGGGAAGGAGCCAGTATGGCAAAGTTTGCGATCGGTCTGGACTATGGCACGAACAGCGTGCGCGCCTTGATTGTCAACGTGGCGACGGGTGCGGAGGTGGGGGCGAGCGTCTGGAACTATGCCCACGGCGAGGCGGGCATCATCCTCGATCCCAGGCAACCCGATCTGGCGCGGCAGCATCCGGCGGACTACCTGACCGGCATCGAGCGGGCGGTGCGCGGCGCGCTGGCGGCGGCGCAGAAGGTGAAAGGCTTCAAGGCGTCCGATGTGATCGGTATCGGCGTGGACACCACCGGCAGCACGCCGCTGCCCGTGGACGAGCGGGGCGAGCCGCTGGCGTTCAGCAAGGCGTTCGCCAAGACACCGGCGGCGCTGGCGTGGCTCTGGAAGGACCACACCGGCCACGCCGAGGCGGCGGCGATCACCGCGAAGGCGGCGCAGCTCAAGCCGGAATATCTGGCGAAGTGCGGCGGCACCTACTCCTCGGAATGGTTCTGGTCGAAGATTCTCCACGCGAAGGCGGAGTCGCCGGCGGTGTTCAAGGCCGCGCACACGTGGGTCGAACTGGCCGACTGGATTCCGGCGGTGCTCACCGGCACCACCTTCCCGACGCAGCTCAAGCGCTGCATTTGTGCGGCGGGCCACAAGGCGATGTTCAACGTCGCGTGGGGCGGTTATCCCTCGGAAGATTTCCTGTCCGCGCTCGACCCGGCATTGGCGCGCGTGCGGCGTACCCTGCCCGCCGTCGCCTATGATGTGGGCGACGCGGTTGGCGGCCTGACGGCGGAGTGGGCGGAGCGCACCGGCCTGCCGGCGGGCATCCCGGTCGCGGCCGGCGCGTTCGACGCGCACCTCGGCGGCGTCGGCTCCGGCATCGCGCCGGGTGTGCTGGTCAAGATCATCGGCACGAGCACGTGCGACATGGCTGTCGCGCCGCTTGCGCAGAAGCTGCCCGACATCCCCGGCCTGTGCGGCATCGTGCCGGAATCCATCCTGCCCGGCTATTACGGCCTCGAGGCGGGCCAGTCGGCGGTCGGCGACATTTTCAACTGGTTCGTCAACCGCATCGCGCCTGGCGGCGCGCAGGCGGGCGGGCACGCGGCGCTGACCGCGGGTGCGGAGCAACTGCAGCCCGGCGAGAGCGGCCTGCTCGCGCTCGACTGGAACAACGGCAACCGCACGGTGCTCGTGGACCAGCGGTTGACGGGCGCGCTGCTCGGCCTGACGCTGCACACGACGCCGGCGGAAATCTACCGGGCGCTGATCGAGGCGACCGCGTTCGGCGCGCGCGTCATCGTCGAGCGCATGGAGGAATATGGCGTGCCGATCAAGCGTGTGATCAACTGCGGCGGCATCTCGGTGAAGAATCCGATGGTGATGCAGATCTACGCCGACGTGCTGAACCGCCCCCTGGAGATTTCGCGCAGCACGCAGACCTGCGCGCTCGGCGCGGCGATGGCGGGCGCGGTCGTCGCCGGCAAGGCCGCCGGCGGCCACGCCAGCTTTGCCGCCGCGACCAAGGCGATGACCGGTGTGCTCGCGAAGCGGTTCACCCCGCTTGCTCGCAACGCCAAGGTCTATGAGCAGCTCTACCGGCTCTACAAGCGCCTGCACGACGCGTTCGGCACACGCGACTATGCCGAGAGCCAGTTTGTGGTGATGAAGGAACTGCTGGCGCTCCGCGACGCCGCGCGCCGCGAATGAAATGAGAGCCATATTCACAGACCCTTGCGCCGGGTCAGAGACCCGGCCTACAGAAATCCCAAGACGAACACCGAACATCCAACATCGAACGCTGGTTAGCCGGTTCTCCGCCGTGGCGTGTGATGCGGCAGGGGAGGGCACAAGCTTGGTCGGCTGCGGCGTTCCGTGTTTATGGTTGGCGTGGAGGGCCGCGCTCCGTCGCGGCCGTTGCTGGTAAATGAGGGAGTTGATGATGCCATTCAGAAAATTGCGGGAAGAAGTGGTGCGCGTGAACCGGGAGATCGTCCGCGCCGGGCTGGTCGTGCTGACGTGGGGTAACGCGAGCGCGGCCGACCGCAAGGCGGGCGTCATGGCGATCAAGCCGAGCGGCGTGGACTACGCGCAGCTCACGCCGGAGGACATCGTCGTGCTCGCGCTCGCCGATGGCCGCGTGGTCGCCGGCAAGCTGCGGCCTTCCTCGGATACGCCGACGCATCTGCATCTTTACCAGCAGTTCGCGGGCATCGGCGGCATTGTGCACACGCACAGCCTGCGCGCGACCGCATGGGCGCAGGCGGGGCGGGCGCTTCCGTGCCTCGGCACGACGCACGCCGATCATTTCCACGGCACGATTCCCGTGGCGCGCAAGCTGACGCGGGCGGAGGTCGCCGGCGCTTATGAACTGAACACCGGCGTGGCGATCGTGGACACGTTCCGCAAGCGCAAGCTCGATCCGCTGCATGTGCCCGGCGTGCTGGTGCCGGGCCACGCGCCGTTCGCGTGGGGGCGCACAGCGCAGGCGGCGCTGGAGAACGCGATCGTGCTCGAAGCCGTCGCGGGGCTGGCGCAGGATACGCTGGCGCTCGCGCCCAAGACCCCGCCGCTCGCGGCGCATCTGCTCGACAAACACTTCCTCCGCAAGCATGGGCCGGGAGCCTACTATGGACAAAAGTGACAGCGCGCCCCTGCCGCCACGCAAGAAATCCGGCGTGCTGCCGACGCTGCTGCGGCAGATGAACGTCCGGCGCGTGCTGGATGCGTTGCGCCGGCTGGGCACGGTCTCGCGCGCCGACCTCACCCGCGTCACCGGCATCAGCGCGCCCACGATGTCCAAGCTGGTCGAGGAGTTGCTCGCGAGCGGACTGATCGAGGCCGAGCCGGAGATGCGCTATGCCACCGGCCGGCCAAGCGTGCTCTACCGCCTCGGCAGCCGGTCGGTCCAGATTCTCGGCGCGGTCATCGGCATGCGCGAATGTACGGTGGTGGCCAGCGGGCTCGCCGGGGAACTCGATGAGCGCCGCTGCCGGACCTTCGCCACGCCGGATAACTACGAGTCTTTCCTGCGCGCGCTGGCGGCCGAACTGACGACCCTCGCGTGCGGCTTCGAGGCCCCCGCGCTCGGCGTCGGCTTGAGCCTGCCGGGCCTGATCAAGTCCTCGACCGGCGAGATGGCGCTCTCGCCGAACATTCACTATCTCGACGGCCGGCGGCCCGGCGTGGACTTGGCGAAGCTGCTCAAGCTGACCGTGGTGCCGGTGCAGGAGGAACACGGCCTGTGCCTCGCCGAGCAGATGTTCGGCGCGGCGCGCGGCGTCGAGCACTTTGCGATGCTTGATATCAGCGACGGCCTCGGCATGGGCGTCATCAGCGGCGGCCGCCTGATTTCCGGCAGCGACGGCTTTGGCGGCGAGATCGGCCACATGACCGCCAAGCTGGGCGGCGAACTGTGCGGCTGCGGCAACCGCGGCTGCCTGGAGACTGTGGCGACCGACCTGGCCTTCATGCGCGCGCTGACGCGGCGCGAGGGGCGCACGCTGACGATGGACGAGATCATCGCCGAGGCGCAGGCCGGGCGGCTGGCGATTGCGCCGGAGATCGGCGAGGTCCTCGATTATCTCGCCGCCGGCATCGGCACGATTGTCAACGTCTTCAATCCCGCGATGCTGTTCGTCTATGGCCGGCTCTTCGAGGTGCGCGACGGCCTCTTCGATCAACTGGTCCGCAAGGTCGGGGAGCACGCGCTGCGGCCCTCGCTGCAACGCTGCCGGATCGTGCGCGCGCAGGGCAACAAGCGGCTCGGCGCCGTCGCGGCCATCATCAACAGCCACTTCAACACCCTCGGCCCCGCCTTCTCGATCTGACGGTCATCCAAGGCTTGGAAACGGGACGGCTGAATGTTCCAAGGTTTGGAACACCTGAAAGGCGGCGCATATGCCGGTGCTTGACAAGGCGGCGGGAGCCGAGTTTAGTTCGCGCCGTGAACCGGAAGGGTCAACGCATCGTGTGGCGGCTGTGCGGGGCGCTGGTGTTGCTCTGCCTGCTGTTGCCGCTGATTATCTGCCTCTGCGAACATGGTGAGTGCGCGGACGAACCGGTTTGTTCCTGTACCGACTGCCTGTGCATCTGCCATGCCGTGGCCGTGGTGATCCCGGCGGCGGCGGCCCTCGCGCCGTGTACCGCCATGCTCCGCGCGTTGCCGCCCGCGGCGTGGTCCTGTCCGCAAGCCATCAGTCCCGCCATCTTCCGCCCTCCCATCGTTTGAACATCGCCATCGGGCCGCGCCGCCAAGGCGGTCGCGGACGCATGAGGTTTCAAGCTTGGGAGAGTACACATGAAAATTCTTTGGTGTGTTGTCTTGTCGGTTTTGCTCTGTGGAGGCGTGGGCCGCGGCCAGCCCACCGCGCTCACGCTGGAGGACGCCATCCGGCTGGCGTTACAACATAACCCGGAACTGCGTGCCGCCGAGGCGCGCGTCGAGGCCGCCGCCGGCCGCGCGCGCCAGGCGCGCCAATGGGCGAACCCGGAACTGGAGTTGAGCGCCGAGGATTGGCCGGTGAGTAACGGGCGCGGCTTCTCCGACGCGAAGCAGACAATCGGGCTGGCTCAGACACTGCCGTTTCCGGGCAAGAAAGCGCTCGAAGGCGAGGCGGGCCGGGCGGGTGTGAAGCTCTCGGAGCATGAACGCGCCCTGCGCCGGACGGCCCTCGTCCGCGAGGTGAAGACGGGCTTCGTCCGCGTCCTGGCCGCGGAGCGGCTGGTCGCGGTCGCCACGCAACTGGTGAACGTGGCCGCCGCGTCGGCGACCGCGGCGCGCAAGCGGGTCGAGGCCGGCGCCACCGCCTTTCACGAGCAGTTGCGCGCGGAGGTGCAGCATGAGCAGGCGCGCTCGGAGCTGACCGGCTACGAGCGCGAACTGGCCGGCGCGCGGCAAAGTTTTGCGACCGTATTGGGACGGCCGGAGTTGCAGGCGGTCACGTTGCAGGGCGCGCTGGCCGAGGCGCCGGATGCACAACTCTTGACGGAGGCGGGCGCGGCACGGCTGGCCCATCATCCCAGCGTGAGCGCCGCGCAGGCGCAACTGGAGCGCGCAAACTTCGAGGAACGCCGGGCGCGACTGGAGCCCTATCCCGACGTGAAAGTCGGCGTCTCCGGCGGGCGCATCGGCGAGACGGACCAGTCCATCGTGCAGGTGGGCGTATCGCTGCCGCTCCCGCTGCTGGACCGCGGCCGCGGCAAGCAGCAGGAGGCGCGGGCGCTGGTGAGCGCGGCGGAGGCGGAGTTGCGCGCCGCCCAGCAGCAGGTGCAGCGCGAGTGGGCCGCCGCCGGGCAACGCTATCACGCCGCCGCCGCGCAGGTGGCCAACTACCGCGAGCGGATACTGCCGAAGGCGGCCGAGGCACTGCGCCTGATCCAGGCTGGCTTCGATCACGGCAAGTTCACCTTTCTCGATCTGGTGGATACGCAGCGCACCACGGCCGAGGCGCAACTGGCCTACCAGCACAAGCTGCTCGAACTGAACACCACGCAGGCGGAACTGGAGGCGCTGCTCCAGCCGCAACTTTCAATCAACCAGTAGGAGTCCGATCATGAAGAAGACCATCGTTTCCTTTTTAATCGTCGCGGTCATGACGCTGTTCGCCGGGTGCAAACCCGCCGCCGAACACGATGAGCACGCGGGACACAACCACGGCCCCGGCGGACACAAGCCCCACGCCGAAGCCCCCGGTGGTGTGGAGATGTGCGGCGAGCACGGCGTACCTGAAGCGGAGTGCGCCATCTGCAAGCCCGAACTCGCCGCCAAGCTCAAACCGGGCGAAAGCCTGAAGGTGCGGCTGCCCTCGACCAACTCCACGGCCATCGTCGGCGTCCAGACGGCGACGCCGGAGACGGGCGCGGTCGCCGAGGGCCTCGAATGCGTGGCGGAGGTCAGCTTCAACCAGAACAAGCTGGCCCAACTCGCCGCGCCGGTCAGCGGTATCCTCCAGACGGTGGACGTGGATTTGGGCAGCGTGGTCGAGGAGCGGCAGACGGTGGCGAAAATCTGGTCCGCTTCGATCGCGGAGGCGGTCGCCAAGGCGGTGCTCTCGCACCAGACGCTGGAGCGGGAGCGGAAACTCTGGGATGAGCGCGTGACCTCGAAGGCGTCGCTCCAGGAGGCGGAGGCGGTCCACCGGGCCTCGTGCCAGCAACTGCGCACGCTGGGCTTCACCGAGGTACAGATTGACGAGATGGGCTGCAAACCGGAGGAGCAGGTGCTGATGGAAGTCCGCGCGCCGTTCGCCGGCGAGATCGTCGAGCGCACAGCCGTACGCGGCGCGCTGGTGGAAGCGGGCAAGCCGCTCTTCACGCTGGCCGACCGCGCGACCGTGTGGGCGCTGCTACAGATACCGGAGGCGCAGCTCGCACGCGTCCAGATGGGCCAGGCTGTGGAACTGCGCGTGGACTCGCTGCCGGGCCAGGTCTTCACCGGCAAGCTGACGTGGATCGGTCCGGCGGTGGACGAGCGGACGCGCATGGCCCGCGCGCGCGCCGAATTCGCCAACCCCGAAGGACTGCTCAAGGACAAGATGTTCGCCACGGCGCGGATCCTGGTGCGGCAGACGCCACAGGCCGTGCTCGTCCCGACCACGGCCATCCAGCACGTCGAAGGCAAGCCCTTCGTCTTCGTGCAGCGCGAGCGCGACCTGTTCGACGCGCGTGCGGTCCTGCTCGGCGCGCAACAGGACGGACGGTGCGAAGTGCTGACGGGTTTGCAACCGCAGGAGCCGGTCGCCGTCACGCGCGCGTTCGCCATCAAGTCGGCGATGCTGATGTCGCGCCTGGGCGCGGGCTGTGCCGATGACTGACCACGGAGGAGACTCATCATGCTGAACTGGCTCATCCAATTTTCGATCGCCAACCGCCTGCTGGTCGGCACGCTGGCGCTGCTGCTCATCGTGATCGGCGGCTGGACCTTGAGCGTGCTGCCGATTGACGCCTTCCCGGACACGACGCCGGTGCAGGTACAGATCAACACCACGGCGCCCGCGCTGAATCCGCAGGAGGCCGAGGCGCAGATCACGCTGCCGGTGGAACTCGCGATCAGCGGCCTGCCGGGTTTGCAGAATGTCCGCTCGCTCTCCAAGTTCGGGCTTTCGCAGGTGGTCGCCACGTTCGACGATAGCGTGGACATCTACCGCGCGCGCCAGCTCATCACCGAGCGGCTCCAGAGCGTGGAGCTGCCGGAAGGGCTGGCACGGCCGCAGCTTGGCCCGATTGCCACGGGTCTGGGCGAAATCTTCCACTACCTCGTGCGCTCCACCGCTACCAACCGCAGCCCGACGGAGCTGCGCATCATTCAAGATTGGATGGTAAAGCCGCAACTGCGCAAGGTGCCGGGTGTCGCCGAGATCAACACGTGGGGCGGCTTCGAGAAGCAATATCACGTGGTCGTGGCCACCGACCGGCTCGTGAAGTATCGCCTGACGTTCGAGGAGCTGGTCGAGGCACTGCACGCCAACAACCAGAACGTCGGCGGCGGGCAGATCATCCGCGGCGGCGAATCGCTGCTGGTCCACGGCGTCGCGCTGACGACCAACGTCGCCGAACTCGCCAACATCGTCATCACCAGCCACGAGGGCACGCCGGTGCGCGTGCGCGACGTGGCCACCGTGCAGGCCGACCACGAAATCCGGCGCGGCGCGGTGACGGCTGATGGGCGCGGCGAGGCCGTGCTCGGCCTGGGCTTCATGCTGATGGGCGAGAACAGCGCCGTGGTCACGCGCGCGCTCAAGGCCAAGCTGGCCGAGGTGCAGGAGCAGTTGCAAAGCACCATGCCCGACCTCCGGCTGGAGGTGCTCTATGACCGGACCGAGCTGGTGGATAACGTCATCCGCACGGTCGGGCACAACCTGCTGGCGGGCGCGCTGCTGGTGATCGCCATCCTGTTCGCGTTCCTCGGCAACCTGCGGGCCGGGCTGATCGTGGCGGCGGCGATTCCGCTCTCGATGCTCTTCGCCGGCCAGTTCATGTTGCAGGCGGGCATCGCCGCGAGCCTGTTGAGCCTCGGCGCGGTGGACTTCGGCCTGATCGTGGATGGCGCGGTGGTGATGATGGAGAATACGCTGCGGCGGCTGGCCGCGCGCCAGCGGGAACTCGGCCGGCTGCTGACCGGCGCGGAGCGCGAGGACGTGTTGCGTAGCGCGCCGCTGGAGGTGGCGCGCCCGGTCGCGTTCGGTGTGGGCATCATCATGATGGTCTTCCTGCCGATTCTCTCGTTGGAGGGCATCGAGGGCAAACTCTTCAAGCCGATGGCGCTGACGCTGATCTTCGCGCTGCTGGGCTCGCTGTTGCTGGCGCTGACGCTGACGCCGGTGCTGGCCGCGCAGTTCCTGCCCAAGCGGGTGCGGGAGCAGGAGCCGTGGCTCGTGCGCGCGGCGCACCGGCTCTACGCGCCGGCGCTGGACCTGGTCCTGCGCTTCCGCAAAAGCACGGTGGTGGCGGCGCTGGCGCTGTTCATCGGCGTCGCGTGGCTCGCCACCCGCATGGGCGGCGAATTTCTGCCGAAGCTCGGCGAGGGCGCGATCGTCGGCACCACCGTCCGGCTCGCCGGCATCTCCGTCGAGGAGGCTGTGGCGCAGAACGACCGCATCGAGCAGGTGCTGCTGAAGGAGTTCCCCGACGAGCTCGAGCATATCTGGACGCGGCTCGGCACGGCGGAGGTCGCCACCGACCCGATGGGTATCGAGCTGGCCGACTTCTTCCTCGCCCTCAAGCCGCGGGCGCAGTGGCAGAAGGCGCGGACGCAGGCCGAACTGACCGAGCAGATGCGCGCCGTCTTGAGCCAGGTCCCCGGCCTGAAACCCTCCTTCAGCCAGCCGATCGAGATGCGCATGAACGAAATGATCGCCGGCGCGCGCGGCGATATCGCCATCAAAATCTACGGCGACAGCCTCGAGGAACTGCGCCGGCTCGGCGGCGAGGTGGAGGCGATCCTCAACGGCATTCGCGGCGCGAGCGAGGTTTCCGTCGAGCAGGTGACCGGCCAGACGTTCCTGCAGGTGCGCGTGAATCCGCAGGCCATCGCCCGCCATGGCGTGCCGACGCGCAACGTGCTCAACGTGATCGAGGCCGTCGGCTCGCGGCGCGTGGGCGAGGTGCGCGAGGACCAGCGCCGCTTCCCGCTCGTCGTGCGGCTGCCCGACCGGCAGCGCACCGACCCCGACGCGCTCGCCGCCACGCTCATCCCGACCGCGGCCGGGCCGGTGCTGCCGCTGAACCAGGTGGCGCAGATCACGGAGCAGGAAGGTCCCGCCACGATCAACCGCGAGTGGGGCCAGCGCCGCCTCACCGTGCAGTGCAACGTGCGCGGGCGCGACGTCAAAAGTTTCGTCGCCGAGGGCAAGGCGCAGATCGCCGCGCTCATCCAGCGGCCCAAGGGCTACACCATCGAATGGGGCGGCCAGTTCGAGAACATGGAGCGCGCCAACCGGCGGCTGCTGTTCGTCGTGCCGCTGGCGCTGGCGCTGATCTTCGTGTTGCTGTTCTTTGGCCTCAAGACGCTGCGCGAGGTGTTCATCGTCGCCTCCGGCATTCCGCTCGGCCTCGTCGGCGGCGTCGTGGCGCTTTGGCTGCGCGGCCTGCCGTTCACCGTCAGTTCCGCCATCGGCTTCATCGCCTTGAGCGGCGTCGCGATCCTCAACGGGCTGGTATTGGTGACGTTCATCAAGCAGCGGCTCGCCGAGGGGACGCCGTTATTGTCCGCCGTCCGCGATGGCTGTCTCGTCCGCCTGCGCCCGGTGCTGATGACCGCGCTCGTCGCCGCGGTCGGCTTCATCCCGATGGCGGTCAACGTCGGTGTCGGTGGCGAGATCCAGCGCCCGCTGGCGACCGTGGTGATTGGCGGTCTGTTCTCCAATATGCTGCTGACCCTGCTCGTGCTGCCCGCGCTCTACGCGCTGCTCGGCCGCAGTCCAGCGCTTGCAGACCTATCGGATACAAGGGAGGCGTAAGACTGATCAGCGCGTGGGTATGCTTTGTTGCTCCAATTTCTCAAAAGCCTTGGCAAAGGCTTTTTCGAGGAGCGTGACCTCAAAGGGCTTGGGAAAGACCTCGTCAAAACCCAGATCGCGCAGCAGTTCAGGACGGTAAGAGGCGACATAGGCGCTCAAGGCATATACACAGGCGCCGGGATCACGCGCCTTGATCTGGCGGCAGAGTTCCAAGCCATCCATCACGGGCATGCGCAGGTCTAGGCAGAAGACGCGGATGTGCTCCCGCTGCATGATATCGAGGGCGATTTTGCCGCTGGTGGTGCAACGTGGCACATAGCCCAGACTACGGGCCAGCATCTCCAGCATCATCAAGATACTGGGCTCGTCATCCACAAATAGAATGCGCTTTTCCATCGTTTTCTCCAGTCGCGGCCTTTGGCCCAAGCACCAAAAACCTGCGCCATGATAAGTTCAGCGCAATGAAATTTCCAGTCACATATCTTCAGCGTGCCGCGTACAGGGAGGGCAAGGCGTGGAAGATGCACCCGTTGACAGTCCAAACCTTGGAAAAGTTTGCGGCCGGCGCGGCGCTGCGCTATGAAAGCCGCATGTGGTCATGGCTCACAGCCCTGTGGCGGCGGCGCGACGGCGCGCTGCCGGAGCATTTGCGTGCCGGCGTGTGGGGCGAGGAGCACGCCGAGCGGTTTCTAAAGAAACTCGGCTGGCACATCCTCGGCCGGCGGGTCCGGTTTGGCCGCGACGAGCTCGATTTGGTGGCGCGTGCCGGCGCGGTGCTGGTCTTCGTCGAGGTCAAGACCCGTGCCAGCGAGGACTTCGGCCGGCCCCTTGACGCCGTGGGTCGCGACAAGCGCCGCCGTCTTTCGCGGGCGGCGGTGCAGTACCTCAAGCACCTGCGCGAGCGGCCGGATTATATCCGCTTCGATGTGATTGAGGTGCTGGGGACGGCGGACAGCGGTGCGCCGGAAATCCGGCATATCGCGAACGCCTTCCCGCTCGATAAACGTTATCGCCTCTATGGGTGACTCCATGAAACAGCCGCTCTGTTGCCTGACCATCTGCGCCGCGCTGCTTGCGCCGATTCTGACGCGCGCGGCCGACGTGGTTCCTCTCGCCGACTATGAGCTCGATGTCGAGCTGATCCGGTCGTTGACCAAGGGCACGATCATTGACCAGCTCGAAATCCCGACGGCCGAGGACTGGCAGGAATTCTGGCAGTTCATCGAGGACGCGCTTCAGGCCGGGAGCGTTGAGGAGTTGGCCGAGGCTTACCCCGGCGTCCAGCGCGCGTTGAGTTATCTGCAGGCGATTCCGGCGGGCAAGCCCTATCTGGCCTGGTTGCGGCAGCGACTGGATTACTGCGATATGGCGCGGCAAACGCAACTCCTGTTCCCGGCGGGCGGGCCGAAACCACCAAAGCAAACGGCACCGCCCAAGGGCAAAATCCGTCTCGCGCCGGCCAAACAACCGCTTGTGAGAACACCGCCCGCCATCTTGCAGAAACGGAATGCCTACCTGCGCAACCCGACGACGTGGGACAAAAAACTGCGCGGGCGGCAGAAGCCCGACGGCGCGGAAGTTTTGATCCCCGCGCTCAAGCAGATCTTCAAGGAGGAAGGTGTCGCGCCGGAATGGGCGTGGCTGGCGGAGGTCGAGTCGTCCTTTAATCCGCAGGCGCGCAGCCCGGTGGGCGCGGCGGGGCTGTTCCAGTTCATGCCGGCGACGGCCAAACGTTACGGACTGAACCTGCTCCCGCAGGACGAGCGCTTGGTGCCGCAGAAAAGCGCGCGCGCCGCCGCCAAGTGCCTGCGCGATCTGCACGGCCGGTTTGGCTCGTGGCCGCTGACCCTTGCCGCCTATAACGCCGGCGATGGCCGCGTGGGGCGGCTGCTGGAGAAGAAGAAGGCACGGACGTTCGAGGAAATCGCCGACGAGCTCGCCATGGAGACGCAGATGTACGTGCCGAAGGTCTGCGCGACCATCAAATTGCGCGAAGGCGTCGAGGCCGTCACGCTGCCGCCGCCGCGGCCCGCGCCGGCGAAATCCTGATTTCCCTGCGGCGCGCTGAACGCACCCGCCGGGCACGCTATGGACGAACATCCCGGACTTTTAAAAGTCCGGGATGTTCCTTGATCGGCTATTTTCTTCGGTTTGCGCGGGCGCGATTTCTGTCTATCATCCGCGGCTTGCGAGGCTCCCATGAAAAAAATGCTGATGGCGCTGGCGGTGTTGGCGGGTGTTTCGTGTTGGGGCGCGACGCTGGAGGATTGCTTCCGCGAAGCGTTCGCCACGAACCTGACGTGGTCGGCCGTCTGGTCGCGCGACCAAGGGAAAGTGCAGACGGCGCTGGACAACACGGTTCATCACCGAGCCGCGGCGTCGCTGCGCATCGAGCACCAAGGCGCGAACGACTGGTCGCTGACGCCAGAGACGCGCCTGCCGGTACAGTCCGGTGAACTGCTGGAAGCCTCGGCCTGGGTGCGCGTGGTGGGCAAGGGGCGCGCGACGGTGTGCTTCATTCTGCGCGACGCCAAGGGTCAGGTGCTCGACTGGAGCGCGGGCGAGGATGATGCCGCCGGCGATGGCGCATGGCATCACTTGCGCGGACGGCTGCTGGTGCCGGACGGCGTCGCCTCCTGTGCGCCGCGCCTGATCGGGCATGGGCCAGCGACCATCTGGATGGAAGGCTACCGCGTCCGCCGCCTCCAGCCCAAGGCCGCGCCGGTACGCCAGCCATGCGTCATCCGCAATGAGCTGCTCGAAGCCACGTTCGATCCAGTGACCAGCGCGTTCACGCTGCGCGATCTGCGGACAGGACAAACGTGGCAGCAGCAGGCGCTGGGCGGCGAGCGACCGATGACGCTGCACGCCGCCGCCGCGGGTCAGACGATCACCGCCGACCTGTTTGACTCCGCCAACGACGCCGTCGTGCAGATGAAAGCAGCGCTGGAGCCGCGCGCGGCCGAGCTGGCGGTCGAGCTCTCCGCCGCCGGCTCGTTGCGCGCGCCGCTGAACTTCCCGCCGGCGTTCGCGCCGGAGCGCGGTACGCGGCTGATCGTGCCGGTCAACGAGGGCATCGCCTATCCGGTGGATGATCCCGCGCTCGGCGACATGCGCTACATCGCCTATGGCGGCCACGGCCTCTGCATGAGTTTCTTTGGCGCGACCGATGACAGAACCGGCGTGATGACGCTGCTCGAGACCGCCGACGACGCGCAACTGCTGATCAAGCGCAACGCGGGGAAGCTGCTCGCGGCACAGCCGGTGTGGGTCGGCGAAAAGCAGCAGTTCAGTTACACGCGCAAACTGCGCTACATCTGCTTCGACCAGGGCGGCTATGTGGCGATGTGCAAGCGCTACCGCGCCTTCGCCGCGAGCCAGGGCCGGCTCAAGACCTTCACGCAGAAGCGCGCGGAGAACCCGAACCTTGACCTGCTCGCGGGCGCGGTCAACATCTGGTTCATGGATGGCGGGCAGCTACCGATGGTGCGCGCGCTCCAGTCCAACGGCATCGAGCGCATCCTCTGGAGCGCCGCCGGCAGTCCAGAGCAGATCGCGGCGATGAACATGCTGCCCGGCGTGCTCACCAGCCGCTACGACATCTATCAGGACGCGATGAACCCGGAGCAATTTCCGCTGCTCAAACATCGTCACGCTGACTGGACCTCCGAGGCGTGGCCGACCGGCATGGTGCTGCGCGCGAACGGCGACTGGGAGCGCGGCTGGGAGGTCACCGCCAAGGACGGCACGCACATCCCGTGCGGCGTACTCTGCGACCTGCTCGCGTCGGAGTGGGCGCGCCGCCGCATCGGCGCGGAGCTCACGACGCGCGCCTATCGCTGCCGGTTCATTGATACGACCACCGCCGCGCCGTGGCGCGAATGTTACTCGCCGCAGCATCCCATGACGCGCACCCAGAGCCGCGTTGCCAAGATGGAACTGCTTGGCGTCATCTCGCGCGAACTCAAGCTGGTCTGCGGCTCCGAGACCGGCCACGACGCGGCCGTCCCCTATTGCGATTACTTCGAGGGCATGTTGAGCCTCGGTCCCTACCGCGTGCCCGACTCCGGCCGCAACATGATGCAGAAGCTCGACGAGGTGCCCGAACGCGTCGCCAAATTCCAAGTCGGCGCCGCCTACCGCCTGCCCCTCTGGGAACTGGTCTATCACGACTGTTGCGTCGCGCAGTGGTATTGGGGCGACTACAACAACAAACTGCCCGCGCTCTGGGACAAGCGCGACCTGTTCAACGCGCTCTACGGCACGCCGCCGATGTTCATGTTCAACCGCCGCGAGTGGGAGCGCGACCGCGCGCGCTTCATCCAGAGCTACCGCGCGACCTGCCCGGTCGCGCGTGCGACGTTCTACGCCGAGATGACCGACCACCGCAGCCTGACCAGCGACCGGCTCGTGCAGCAGACGCGCTTCGCCAACGGCGTCACCGTGACGGTGAACTTCGGAACCCAGCCGTTCACGCTGCCGGATGGCCGCACGCTCGGCGCGCTCGCCTGTGACGTGACGCCGAAACTGACGGAATAAAGGAGGACCTGATGAAACTCTGGGGATGGCTACTGCTCGGCACCGCGACGGCGCAAGCCGCGCAACCGCTCTTCGACGGCAAAACGCTCGCCGGCTGGGAGGGCAATACGAACACTTGGCGCGTCGAGGCGGGCGCGATCGTCGCCGGCCGCCTCGACCGCAAGCAGCCGCACAACGAGTTTCTCGCCACGACGAACACGTTCGGCGATTTCGAGCTGCGGCTTGAATACAAGCTCGAAGGCTCCAAGGGCTTCGTCAACGGCGGCGTCCAGTTCCGCTCGCGGCGCGTGCCGGCGGATCATGAGGTGTCGGGTTACCAAGCCGACCTCGGCGCGAACACCGATGGCAACCTCTATGACGAGAGCCGCCGCAACCGGAATCTCGTCGCGGCTGATCCCGCGGTGCGGCAGCGCGCGCTAAAGCCCGGCGAGTGGAACGAGTATCGGATTCGCGCCCAGGGCGCCCACATCCAGCTCTGGCTCAACGGCGAGTTGACCGCCGACTATCGGGAGCAGGACCCGCAGATTCTGCGCCGCGGCATCATCGCGCTGCAAATCCATGGCGGCGCGTTCACCCAAATCCAGTATCGCAACCTCGTCATCGAGGACCTCTCGCCACCGTCAAAGTGATTTCCAAGGCTTGGAAAAATCCCGGCCTGTTTTTCCAAGCCTTGGAAAAAGTTGGTGCAATTTTTTCCAACCCTTGGAAAAATGCCGCCGCCGGTTTCCAAGCCTTGGAAAACGGCAGGAAATGACTCATGAAAGTTTTGGCGTTCAACGGCAGTCCGCGCAAGGACGGCAACACCGTCCGGCTCATCCAGCAGGTCTTTGCCGCACTGCAAAAGGAAAGCATCGCGACCGAGCTGGTGCAGGTGGGCGGCCAGCTCCTGCACGGCTGCAAGGCGTGCTATTGGTGCCGGACGACGAAGAGCGGGACCTGCTCGCAGGGCGATGATCCGGTCAACGGCTGGATCGAGCAGATGCGCGCGGCCGATGGCCTCATCCTCGCCTCGCCGACCTACTTCGCGGATGTCACGCCGGAGCTCAAGGCGCTGATGGACCGCGCGGGCTTCGTAATGCGCGGCGAGCAGAACCAGTTCCGGCGCAAGGTGGGCGCGGCGGTCGTTGCCGTCCGACGCGCGGGTGGCATCCACGTCTTCGATAGCATCAATCATTTCTTTCTGATCAATGAAATGCTCGTGGCGGGATCAAGTTATTGGAACCTTGGCTATGGCCGCGACAAGGGCGAGGTCGAAAAGGACGAGGAAGGGCTGCGGACGATGACCACGCTCGGCCAGAACATGGCGTGGCTGCTGAAGAAGACGCGGTGAAAAGGGTGAGTGCCTCGTGAAGTCACGCGGCTGACATCTGGTGATTTATGTAGGCCGGGTCACCTGACCCGGCGGAAAACGGAGAAAGGAACCGACAATGCAGACGACAATCAAGAGGCTGGCGGGTGTGCTGGTGCTGGCGGCGGGTGTGGGCATGGCGCAGGAACTGGCCGATGTGAAATTGCCGGAGCCGAAGACGGAGGGCGGCAAGCCGCTGATGCAGGCGCTGAAGCAGCGGCAGTCCACGCGCGAGTACGGGACGCAGGCGATCGCGCCGCAGATGCTTTCCGATCTGCTCTGGGCGGCGCATGGCATCAGCCGCGCGGAGAGCGGCAAGCGGACCGCGCCCTCGGCGAAGAACTGGCAGGAGATGGAGGTCTATGTGCTCACGGCGGAGGGCGCCTACCTGCACGATGTGAAGGCGAACACGCTCAAAGCCGTCGCGAAGGGCGACCTGCGCAAGCTGACCGGCAAGCAGGAGTTCGTCCCGCTTGTGCCGGTGAATCTCGTCTATGTCGCGGACACGACGAAGATGCTGAAGGCGACGCCGGAGGAAAGCGCCTTCTACTCCGCGACCGACACCGCTTTCATCAGCCAGAACGTCTATCTCTTCTGCGCCTCGGAAGGCCTCGCGACCGTGGTGCGCATGCCCAGCGACAAGCCTGCGCTGGCCGCCGCCCTGAAGCTGCCCGACACCGCCAAGATCACGCTCGCCCAATCCATCGGCTGGCCGAAGAAATAACAGCGCTGACCTGCCCCCAGGATACTTGGGGAGGCAACGCAGGGTGGGGTGGAGAAACAAGGCGTGGCTGCACGGGCTGTTTTCTTGACCACCATCGCAGGTCGTGTTAGAGACGCCGCGCGTTGCGGCATGGAAGTCACCAAGGAGGAGCAGGCTGTGTGGCGTGGGTTTCATCAAGTCAGTGCGGTGTCGTCGTCTAGCGTGGTCTGGAAAGCGACAGAAGGGCTATGAAAAAAAACTTGGTAGCGTCATTAAGTATCATCGGTTTGTTGGGCGTGGTGGGATGCGAAACCTCGTCAGGTCCCCGCATCTCTGGTTATTCGACCAGCGAACAGGCGGTGACGGAGACCAACGCCACCACCACGACCACCCCGCTGGCCTCCAATCCCGCGGAACTTTGGCCGAACGTGTCCGCGCCAGATTTTCTGCAACACGGTCGCAGTGGCGAGGACTCCTACCGGAGCGCCAAGGTCAGCGCCGCCAACGCCGCCGGGGTGAACTGCCTGCGCGTGAACGCCAACTACAGCTTGAGCGATGAGACCGCCATGCATCTGCTGGCCCTGGAGCATCCGAGCAAGCCCGGTTATTATCTGGACGCGGAGAACTGGTTTTTCATCTCCGAACGCCGTGGCGTTACCCGCTGGATTCATGATTTGGGGACCCCGAGCCGGTCGCAGGCGGACCGCTGGCTTTACCTCGTCAAATCCTCGAAATATGCCGGGCGGCTGCAATTGATGTGCAGCGGCGCCACCGCGTTGGATGTCTTGGCCCGCTTGAGCGCCAATCCCAATGGCGCGCCCGTGATCGTCTATTGAGTCGGCGCTTGCCCCGGCGCGCTGTGGCCCCGTGTTGTGCGGCCTGTCGCGGTGCGGCCTTGCTTTTCCGCCGCCGTTCCCTACACTTTCGCGCGTTTTTCTGAAAGCGAGCACGGCCATGGCGGAACTGCCCAAACATTACGACCCGAAGGCGATTGAGGAAAAGTGGTACGGCTGGTGGCTGGACCACCAATCCTTCCACAGCGACGCGACCCGCGGCGGTGAGCCCTACTGCATCGTCATCCCGCCGCCGAACGTCACCGGCATCCTGCATATGGGCCACGCGCTCAACAACACGATCCAGGATGTGCTGACGCGCTGGCAGCGGATGTGCGGGCGTAACACGGTCTGGGTGCCGGGCACCGACCACGCGGGCATCGCGACGCAGAACGTGGTCGAGCGCGCGCTGAAGAAGGAAGGCCGGGGACGTCACGATCTCGGCCGCGAGAAATTCGTCGAGCGCGTGTGGCAGTGGCGGCAGGAATACGGCGGCACGATCATCCGCCAGCTCAAGCGGCTCGGCTCCTCCTGCGACTGGGACCGCGAACGCTTCACGATGGACTCCGGCTTGAGCGAGGCCGTCGCCGAGGTGTTCATCCGCCTCTACAACAAGGGCCTGATCTACCGCGGCAAGTACATCATCAACTGGTGCCCGCGCTGCCAGACCGCGCTCTCCGACGAGGAGAGCGAGCACAAGGATTCCGCCGGCAAGCTCTATCATCTGCGCTATCCCGTCAGCGGCGTGCCGGGCCGCCAGTATGTGGTGGTGGCGACGACGCGGCCGGAGACGATGCTCGGCGACACCGGCGTCGCGGTGCATCCGAGCGACGACCGCTACCGCGACCTGTGCGCCGGCGGCAAGGTGACGCTGCCGATGCTGAACCGCGAACTGAAGGTGATCGCCGATGACTACGTGGACCCGAAGTTCGGCACCGGCGTCGTCAAGGTCACACCCGCGCACGATCCGAACGACTTCGCGATGGGCCAGCGGCACAGCCTGCCCTCGATTGACGTGATGACCGATGACGGACTGATGAATGCGGAAGCCGGGCCGTATGCGGGCATGGACCGCTTCGCCTGCCGTAAAAAGATTCTGGAGGACCTCGCGGCCGCCGGGCTGATCGAGAAGATCGAGGACCACCAGCACGCGGTGGGACATTGCTACCGCTGCCACACGGTCGTCGAGCCGCGCCTCTCGCCGCAGTGGTTCGTGCGCATGAAGCCGCTGGCGGAGCCCGCGCTCGCCGCGGTCAAGGATGGCCGCATCCGGTTCACGCCCGACCGCTGGACGAAGGTTTATACCGAGTGGATGGAAAACATCCGCGACTGGTGTATCTCGCGCCAGATCTGGTGGGGCCACCGCATCCCGGTGTTCTATTGCGACGCCTGCGGCCACCAGTGGGCGGCGAAGGGCCAGCCGGCGGTCTGCGCCAAGTGCGGCGCGGCGAACATTTCCCAGGACGAGGACGTGCTCGACACCTGGTTCTCCTCGTGGCTCTGGCCGTTCAGCGTGTTTGGCTGGCCGCAGCAGAATCCCGACCTGAACTTCTATTACCCGACGCACACGCTCGTCACCGCGTCGGAGATTCTGTTCTTCTGGGTCGCGCGCATGATCATGGCCGGCTGCGAGTTCATGGGCGACATCCCGTTCCGCGAGGTCTATATCCACGGCACCGTCCGCGACGACATCGGCCGCAAGATGTCCAAGAGCCTCGGCAACTCGATTGACCCGGTGCAGATCATCGAGAAGTACAGCGCCGACGCGCTGCGCTTCAGCCTGATCATGCTGACCGCAACGGGCCAGGACGTGTACGTCAGCGAGGAAAAGTTCGAGATCGGCCGCAACTTCGGCACCAAGCTCTGGAACGCCGCGCGCTTCATGCAGATGCAGGCGGCGGGCTGTAGCGGCGGGCTGTGGTCGCCGTCGAGTACAGCGCCGTTGAGCGCCGATGACCAACACATCCTCGCCAAGCTCAACGAGTGCATCGCCGCCTGCCAGGAAAACCTGGAGAAGTTCCGCTTCAACGACTACGCGAAGGCGATCTACGAATTCACCTGGCACCAGTTCTGCGACTGGTACGTGGAATATTCCAAGCAGGTCTTCTACGGCGACGACCCCGCGCGCAAGGCGACCGTCCTCGGTGTGATGCACCACTGCCTCTCGACGGCGCTGCGCCTGTTGCACCCGCTGATGCCGTTCGTCACCGAGGAACTCTGGCGCGGCATGGGCTACAACGCGCAAAACGAAAGCATCCTCACCGCGCCGTGGCCCACGCCGGCCGCGGCCACGTGGGATGCGGACACCATCGCCTACGTCGAGGCGCGGCACGAGCTCATCAGCCTCGGCCGCACGCTGCGCGCCGATAACGGGATCGCGCCGGGCCAGAAGGTGGATTTCGTCATCAAGCCCGCCGCCGCCGCATCCGCGCAACGGCTCGAGGCGGATCGCGCGGGCATCATGAACCTGCTCAAGGCCGGTGCGTTGACAATTGACGCCGCCTTCGCGCCGGCGCAGGCGATGCCAAGCACGCTCACGCCGCTCGGCACGCTCTACATGGCGCTCGGCGCGGTGGATGTCGCCGCCGAGCGCGAGAAGCTGGCCAAGCAACTCGCCGAGGTGGACCGCAACCTCGCCGGTGTGCAGGCCAAGCTTGGCAACGAGAACTTCGTCAGCCGCGCGCCCGCCGCCGTCATCGAGCAGCAGCGCACGCTGCTGGCGACGCTGACCGAGAAGCGCACGAAGCTCACGCACCTGATCGAGATGCTGGGCAGCCAGACCTGATGTGGAGGGCCACGCTCCCTCGTGGCCGGCGCAAAAAAGTTTGAAGCTTGAGCCCCGTGGCGACGTATAGGGACTGATGAAAGGAAGAACATCATGAGATCCTGGCCTATGACTCTGGTGGCGCTGGTCCTGGCGGGCGTGCTGGCGCAGGCCGCGGAGAAGCGCGAACTGCTGGCGAAGAACGAGACCGTCGCCGTCTTCAAGGGCGCGCCGTTCCGCAAGTGCCTGGGCCTGACCACGCTTTGTCCCGAACAGTGCGGCCACTCCGGCGAGTTTGCCACCTTCGAGATTCGCGGCTACACCGTTTATGAAAAGCGCGGCCAGTACGGCGACCCCAAGCAGGGCGAGTTCATGTTCCAGACCACCGGCTTCCATCACGAGCCGGTCGGCAACCTCAAGTGGAACGAGGTCGTCAAGACGCTCAAGCCCGGCGACTTCGTCCTGCTCGCGTGGAATCACGACTACGTGACGCGCGACGGCTGCTCATCACCGGAGCGACCGGTGATCCAGCTCAAGAAAATTTCGGCCGATGATGCCGCCGAGCTGCTCAAGAAGGCCGGGGCCGCGCCCGCCGCCCGCGCCATTGCCTTTTGATCTTCACGCCGGTCCTCCCGGAACATGGAGGGCGAGGCTTGCCGAACCGCTGCCAAGGATTGGAAAATAGAAACGCCACTTTTCCAGGCCTTGGAAATTTGCACGGGGCTTTTTCCAGGGCTCGGAAAAATATCGCCAGCATTTTCCAAGCCTTGGAAAACCATCAGGGCGTGGGTTTGTGCCAGAGCGCTTCCCAGTAGCGGCGGTCGAGGTCGTAGACGTTGACCTTATCCTTGGTGGGATCGAACTCGGGCGGGAGGACGCCGTAGCGTTTCATCTCGCGCAGGTAGGCGAGGCGCGGGGTGAAGTTCGGCATGTTGAAGCGCGTCATGCTGTCGAGCATCGCCTTGCCGGCTTGCATCGCCGCGAGCAACTTCTGGTAGTCGGGATCGCTGGTGTCCTTGAACACCGCCGGGCAGCTTTTGGCGGTCTTGGGGTCGGCGGGCGGCGCGGTCTCCGCCCAGCCGCCGGCGGACTTGGCGAGCGGGGCGAGCAGCAGCAGGGATTTTTCCGGCCGGCTCAAGTTGAAGACGATGTGCCGGCTGAACCGGATGCGCGGATCGCCGAGGTTCGGCATCCAGAACGAGATGTTGCCCTCGTCGGAGAGCGAGCGCGGCAACTGCATGCCCTTTTGGCCATGGCAGCTCGCGCAGCGGCGGTCAAACACGCCGGGCATCGCGGCCACCGCGGCGTGCTTCTCGTCGGAGCGGTCGAGGTGGTTCTGCGAGTAGCCGCCGATCATGCCGCAGCCGAGCGCGGCGTAGGTGCCGGGCCACGTCGCGGCGGAGTTGATCCAGCAGCGGACGAGTTCCTTCTCCGCGGCGCTCATCTGCACGTCATGGTGCGTCGGCTCCAGCTTCTGCATCAGCGGGCTGGCGCTATCGCCGAGCGTGCGCGGCGCGTAGTTGCTCTTCGGCTGGTTGCGGCCGTCGGCGACCTGCTTGTGCAGCGTGAGCATGATGTAGCTGTGCGAGTACAGCGGGCCCGCGTCGCCGGCGAGCAGCATGTGGCCGCTGGGCTGGTCGGGGCTGTGGCAGCGGACGCAGTGCTTGTCCCAGAGCGGCTGGATGTGGCGCGTGTAGTCAATCACGTCGGGGATGCCGGGCAGCGGCGCGATGCGGCTGGGCGCGCGGCGCATCGCCAGCGGCGTGTTGGCGCCGGCGGGAAGCTTGTCCATCGTCGCCGTGCGCGGCTCGTGGCAGCCGATGCAACCGGTGCGCTCGCCGGGCATGACGGTGCAGAAGCTCTGCATGCGCTTGACCGAGCGGCCCTGCGCATCCAGCGCGACGAAGAAGCAGGCGCGGTTGGCGGGCATTTCGAAAAAGGCGGAGCCATCGTCCTCGACCGGCACGGTGCCGAGCAGGCGTTCGAGCGTGAAGCTGCCGCCGTAGGTCAGCGGCTCCATGCCGCCGGTATAGTTGATCGGCTTGGGCAGTGATTCAAGGATCAGCAGCTTCTTGATGTCGCCGCGCTTGATGCCTGCCATGTTGCGGCCCTGATAGACATCCATGCACGCGAGCACGCCGGTCGTCTGCTCCGGCTTGGCGCGCGCGGGAATCTGCATCTCGCGCGCGTGCGGAAGCAGCGGGCGCGGCTCGTGCATGGTCACGTCGCTCCACTCGCGGGGCAGCGCATAGACCTGGCGGTATTTGCCGGCGGCGTCATAGAGCCGGATTTCGCGGTCCACCGCCACGAGGAACGCGTTGGTCGAGAGCGGGAACGGGTCGCGCGCGATCGGGTCGCGGGTGATGTTGCGCAGCATCGCCAGCTCGTCGGGGCCCTTGCGGACGTTGAGCGTGGCGAGGTAGCCGATGTGCTCGCGCCCGCCGTGGCCGGGCGAATTGATCAGCGCGATGCTGTCGGAGTTCGGGATCGGCTTGGCGTCCAGATAGACGCCGCCGGGATGCTGGTTGCCAAAGTAGATCATCTGGCTCGTGCCGTCGGGATACATCGTCCACAGGTGGTGATAGTGGACCTGCGAGCGATCCACGTATTCCCAGCGCTGATAGGCGATGCGGCCATCGGGCAGCACCCACGGCGTGTTATCGTGTTCGAGGTTGGCGGAAAGCGCCGTCACGTTTTTGCCGTCGGCGTCGCAGCGGTGGACCGTGGCCACGTGCGTCAGCCAGCATTGGACCCAGCGCTTGCAGCGGCTGGAGACGAAGACGATGCCGCCATCCGGCAGCCAGCTCGGTTCGAGGTCGTCATACTGCCCGTCGGTCAACTGCTTCAGGCCGGACCCGTCGCTGTTGATCGTGTAGAGGTGGAACTGGTCGGCGCCGCCCTTGCGCCAGGCAAAGACGATGGCGCGGCCGTCGTAATGCACCGCCGGGTCGCGCACGTTGCCGGTGGGGTCGTTGATGAGCAACTGCGTCGCGCCCGTGTCGAGGTCGAGCTTCACCAGCCGCCCGCCGACGCCGTAGCACTTGTGCGCGTCCTCCGGCGCGTAGTAGCCGAAGTTCGCGTACCAGTGGCCCTCGGCGATCTGCGTGCGCGTCGCAAAGACGAGCTCGTTCACGCCCAGCGCATCCAGCGCCTGGGCCGCGAGCGCGTGATCCTCCGGCCGCTCCGCGGTCTTGGGCATTTCCAGCCACGGCGCGGTGAGCGCGAGCGCATGGCCCATCGGCAGCGCCGCCTTCGCCTGCCAGATGACCTTCGACTTCGTGCGCGACGGCGCGACCGCGAACAGCGGCACCTTGCCGCCCGCGTTGCAGACCAGCACGCGGCCATAGTCCAGAGTTTGGAAACCGGCGCACCAACGGATGCCCAGCTCTGGAAAATCCTTCGCGCTGAACTGCCACTGCACATGGTTGGCGAGGTTGATCGCCTGCATCCCGCCCTGGCCGCTGATGATGATCAGGCCATCCGGCTGGACGGCGACGGAGAACGGCCGCCACGGTGTCTTGAGCTCCCGCGCCAGCTTGCCTTCGGCGTCATACTCGCGCACCGCCTGCGCGTTTTCCTCCGCCACGATGAAGTGCCCGTTCGGCATCGCGCGCGCGTGCCGCAGCGCGCCATGGCCCGGCGCGTTCAGGATGCGGAGGGTCTTCTCCAGCGCGCCCTTCGCGTTCACGAGCAGCAGCGCGCCCTGGCTCGCGTTGCCGACCAGCGTGCGGCCGTCGAGCATCCGCTGGCACGTCCACACCTGGCCGGTGGTCTGGAACTGGAAGACGACCTGCTTCTGCGGCGTCACCTCCAGCACCCCGGAGGGATTATCGTGGCGCTTGGGATCGTACTTGTTGTTGTAGCAGAAGAGCACGTTGCCGTTCGGCAGCGCTTGGACATCGCGCGCCATCTCCGCGGGAAACTCCCACGCCGGCTGGCCCTGGTCGCCATAGCGGATGATCTTGCGCGCCTCCTCCGCCGCATAATAGACCGGCGGGAACAGCGCCTTGGTTGTCGTCGCGGCCTGCACCGCCAGCACGCCGCCCGCCGCTGCCACCAGCCATGCTTTCATCATATTCATTTGATTGCCTCGCACACTGCCGGAAAAAACGAAAGCCACGCGCAAAAATTGCAGAACCACGGGGATTTTCCAAGCCTTGGAAAACGCGCGGCCTTTTTTCCCAAGCCTTGGAAAATCCTGGCGTTGCACGGGAGCCAAATCCTGCTACATTGCGCGCCCTTTATGAGCCTTCAGCAGGAGATCGCCAAGCGGCGGACCTTCGCCATCATCTCGCACCCGGACGCGGGTAAGACGACGATGACGGAGAAGCTCTTGCTCTATGGCGGCGCGGTCCAGCTCGCCGGTTCGGTGACGCAGCGCAAAAACCAGCGCGCTTCCACCTCCGACTGGATGGAACTGGAGCGCCAGCGCGGCATCTCCATCAGCTCGACCGCGCTCCAGTTCAACTACGATGGCTACCACATCAACCTGCTCGACACGCCCGGCCACAAGGACTTCTCCGAGGACACCTACCGCGTGCTGACCGCCGTGGACGCGGTGGTGATGATTATTGACGCCGCCAAGGGCATCGAGAGCCAGACGCGCAAGCTGTTCGAGGTCTGCCACCAGCGCGGCGTCCCGATCTTCACATTCATGAACAAGTGCGACCGGCCGACACGTGAGCCGCTCGAATTGCTGGACGAGTTGGAGAACGTCCTGCAACTGCGCGCCTGCGCGGTCAACTGGCCCATCGGGACGGGCGCGGACTTCAAGGGGGTCTTCGACCGCGTCGGGAAGCAGGTCCACCTGTTCGAGCGCACGGTGGGCGGCATCTATCGCGCGCCGGTCTCCATCGGCAGCCTCGCCGATGACGTGATCCGGCAGCGGATTGACGACGTGACCTTCCACCGCGTCACCGAGGAACTGGACATGCTCGACGCCGCCGGCACCACGTTTGAGCCGGCCGAGGTGCTGACCGGCTACATGACGCCGGTCTTCTTCGGGAGCGCGATGAACAACTTCGGCGTGCAACTGTTGCTCGATGGCTTCCTGAAAAACTCCACCGCGCCGCGCGGCCGCAGGGTGGGGGAACGGATGATCGAGCCGGAGAACGCGGCCTTCTCCGCGTTCATCTTCAAAATCCAGGCGAACATGGACCCGCGCCACCGCGACCGCATTGCCTTCCTGCGCATCGTCTCCGGCAAGTTCGAACGCGATATGCTCGCGCAACATCCGCGCTCCGGCCAGGAAGTGCGCCTCTCCAGTTCGCACAAACTCTTCGCCAACGAGCGCGAGATCGTCAACGAAGCTTTCCCCGGCGACATCATCGGCCTCGTCGGCCACGCCGAGTTCGGCATCGGCGACACGCTGACCACCGAGCCCGGCCTCATCTACCGCGAAATTCCCCGCTTCCGTCCCGAAGCCTTCGCCTATCTGCACAATCCCAGCACGGCGAAGTACAAGCAGTTTCGCAAAGGCCTGGACCAGCTTTTGCAGGAAGGTGTGGTCCAGCGGCTGCGCCTGAAAGACTCCGTCGCCAGCTCGCCGCTGCTCGCGGCGGTCGGCCCGCTGCAATTCGAGGTCGTGCAATATCGCCTGCAGAGCGAGTACAACGCCGAGACCCGGCTGGAGCCCGCGCCGTGGACCGTGATCCGCTGGCTGCCGCGCACCACCAAGCCGGAGGAAACCGACGCCCTCTCCCTGCCCGCCGGCGCGCGGGTTGCCTTCGACGCCGACGAGAACCTTTGCCTCCTCTTCACCTCCGAATGGTCGGCCAACTACTTCGCCGAAACCAACCCCAAGTTCCCGCTGGAAAAAATCCCGCCCGAGCGCGCTGTGGTCAACGCCGGGCAGAGTTGAACAGAAGCCAACGAAGACAACGAAGCGGAAGAGCCTTTGGAGGAAGAGGGTTGAACGCCAAGGCGCAAGGGCAAGGCGGAAGGCGCGGGAGTGAACAGGGAAGACGGGAAGGCGCGAAGAGGAGTTGCTTCGCGCCTTCGCTGTTGATTCATGGCACCCCTCCTCTGGCCGCGCCAACTGCCCCAACTGATGATCGCCCTCACTCCCCTCCAACCGCCCAGTCAACACGTTTCACATCTAACGCACTGCGTTATACGCTTGGGTTCCGCGTTGCATGAACGCGGTCGATGGGTACCGTCATATCCCAAGAAGCCACTGTACTGTGAGTCCCTTTTCATCGAAGAGAGACCGTGACGTAGCTGCATCGTCCTTTGCCAGGCGTGCCGCGATCTCGCCGTTCGGATCTGGTTCATCCCACAATTTGTGGCCGAAAACCTTCGTGATAAACCCCCTGAAGTAGTTGAATTCGTTGTCAGCAATTGAACAGTAGAAGAAACGGCTCCGCTGGTCATCTGTGTAATGATGAAGATGTTGGTTGATTGCGTCGCGTAGCAGGATTGCCCATGCCCTGACGGCACCGGCGCTGAAGAGACGTTCGGCGTGTCGATGGGCTGCGTCGTTCCGCTCGGGCGACCACTTTCCGTCAAGCCCCTCCTCGGCCACCATATTTAGGAACTTGACGAGGTTTAAACGTTCCATCCCTCTCATGTCGGAGTCTGATGCGAACTCATCCGCAACCGGCGGCGGTACTAACATCGTCTGGAAGAACGCCTTTTTGAGGCGCGCGAACGTTAGAGGTTGCTTTCGCCCCCTGTGTTTCTCGGCCAAGTACGCAGACAGCTTATTCTTCGGATGCTCGATAATCTGGCTGTAAATGGCGAGCGAAATCTCATTGTTGGCTTGGGCCTTTGTCTTTTTCTTCGCCTTAGCTAGGAAGGCGGAGAAGCCGGCTTCAGATTTCTGGCCGCTCGTTGACATATAGTCGGTCCAGTCCTCCCCGAAAATGTCTGCATACTTACTCATGAGCTCGTGGGTATAGAATGACATTTGGCGAAGCGGACCGTGAGCTGTGAGGTTTGTCTCCTTGAGCTTTCTGGCATCCGGATCGAGGTAGAACTTACCCTCGACGCTGTTTCTTCCTGCCCACACCTGCGCTGCTGCCTTATGTTGGCCGTCAAAAAGCAGAATCTTACCTTGGCCGGTCATTCGGCAGACGGAGGGGGCGATTTGTGTATTGGAGACGAAGTGCCGATAGAGGCTCCACAATGACGCAAGACGAAGAGGCCGCGGCTGCAATTCTGCATCATTGCTGATGAACTCGACAGGGACGTGAGCATAGAAGTAACGCCATCCAGTCGCATGACAACGATGGAGAGGATATGTGCAGGACGCGTCGCCAGGATAAAGCGTGATATGGCTGTCGTTGACCTCAAATTTCATCGTCTTCCCGAACGTTCCTTTCTTCGTGCTGATAAGATCGTCTAGCGTCTTCGGTTCCCCATCTTTAAAGAAAGATTCCAGCGCGAGTTTGTCGCGGTATTCCTGAAGGCTCATCGTGCCGATTGTAAGATGGTGCTTACGGCATACAGGCGCGATGTTATCCGGTGTAGTCGGACCGTCCTCCGAGAATGGTTTAATATGGTGATATTCGACGACCTCGTCATCACCAAATGGGGCACCATCGATAAAGCACTTACGCCCGTGAGACTTGAGGACCAGTGCTTTTTCGGTTTCGGTTATCTGCCTTCTCGTTGCCATGAGTTATTCTCCTTCTCGCGGTCATCCTCCTCGCGTCCAACGATATTATTGAACGAACTTCGCAGGCATGTATACACGGGCGGCTTTTGGGCGTCCAGTGACAACCTCGCTTAAGGGGCTGGAGTTTCCGGCTGACTGGGAGCGGCGGCCTGTTGCCGCCGCAGGAGCCGTTCCGGCTCTGCGCCTTTGCGTTAAACCCTCTGCGCGCGCCACGCGCGGACCATCCTGCTCATCTGTGAAATCTGCGTAATCTGTGGAAGGTCTTCTGCGCGGTTGCGCTGTTCCAGCCCAGCCGTCTGCTTCGTTTTCTTCTGTGCGGGTGTTAGTCCGCCGCTGACTGGGGCGTCGGCGGGGTGGGGAACTGGCCGCGCAGGGCACGTTCGGCGATGTCGCGGGTATCCTGCGGGAAGTCGGCCTTGAGCATCCAGCGGAGGAAGTTCGGTTCCTCGGCGGCGAGCGTCTTGAGTTTGCGTCCGCCGTAGCGGCCAAAGTTCAAGACCACCTCGCCATCCTGCCATTTGAACTTGCCGGTGCGGTCGAGCCAGAACGGGTCGCGTGTGTTGCAGAAGGCGTCGAGGCCGTCGAGGTCGCGCGGGAGATCGGGGTATTTTTCCAACTGGCCTTCCATGACGCTGATGGTGGCCTCGACATCGCCGAGCGCGCCGTGCGCGTTGAGGTGGAGCTCGCCGCAGTAATACTTCAGCGCGGCGGTCAGGTCGCGCGGCACCTTTTTGTGGAAGACGCGCTGCGCGTCGAAGATGCGGCGGCTCTCGATGCTGAAGGGCACGTTGGCGCGCGTGAACTCCTCCTGCAAAATCGGGATGTCGTAGCCGAGGATGTTGTAGCCGCCGAGGTCGGCCTCGCCGAAGATCGCGGCGATCTCGCGCGCCTTCTCGGCAAACTTCGGGCAGTCCTTCACGTCGTCGTTGGTGATGCCGTGGATGGCGATGGCCTCGGTGGGGATCGGGCGCTCCGGGTTAAAGAGGTACTCGTGCGTCTCGCGCTTGCCGTCGGGGTAGAGCTTGATGATCGCCAGCTCGATGATCCGGTCGGCGCGCTTGTTGATGCCGGTGGACTCGACGTCGAAGACGGCGAGCGGTTTTTCCAGTTTCAGTTTCATCGTTACCGCACCTTTTCCTTTTCCACTTTGGCGGCCAGTCGCTTCGCGTCCTCGGGGCGGACCTCGCCGGGCACGAGCGTCAGCGCGTCGGCCGCGCCGCAGGCGAGACCGAATTGCGCGGCCTCGGTCATGTCGCGGCCCTGGCGCAGCGCAAAGGCGACGCCGGCGGTGGTCGAGTCGCCCGCGCCGACGGGATTGAGCGCCTTGATCTTCGGCGGCTGGAAGCACCAGCTTTCCTGCGCGCCGATCAGCCACGCCGCCTGCGCGCCGTTGGTCACCAGCGCCCATTGCGCCCCGCGCGCCACCAGGTCGCGCGCGGCGTGCAGCATCGCGGAGTCGTCGCTCGCCAGGTCGCCGCCGCAGGTCTCGGCCAATTCGCGGCGGTTGAGTTTGATCAGCAGCGGCTGGTAGGGCAGCGTGTTCAGCAGCGGCGTCTTCTGCGAGTCAATCAGCAGCGGCACGCCGAGGGTGACGGCCTTCTGGGCGATGTTCGCATAGATATAGTCCGGCGCGCGCGGCGGCAGCGCGCCGTTGATCGTCACCATGCCGCAGTTCACCAGGCTCCCGGTCAGCCGCTCGTCAAAATTCCGCCAGTCCTTGGCGGTCGGCAGCGGCGCCTCCTCGACCAGTTCGGTAACCAGCCCCCTGGCCTCATCCAGCACCGTGCTGCAAATACGCGTGGGTTTGTCGCCCTGGACAAAATCGCAGACGATGCCGCGCTGCCGGAGATAGCTCTCGACCAGCCCCCCGGTGTCGCCGCCCACGAAGCCGGTGACGACAGGCGCTTCGCCCAACGCCTGGAGTACGTGCGCGGTCGTGCATGCCTTGCCACCGGCGGAGATGGTGACGGCGCGGGCGCGGTTGACCTCGCCCAGTTCCAAGTGGGAAAATTGCAGCGTGCGCTGGACGCACGGGGTGATGCCCACACACAAGATCGGTTTTTGTTTGGTTTCGGTCACGCTGAAAGTCCTTCGCCGCGCTTCCGGCGCGGGCGGCGGATTGTGGCCAGCGCCGCGCGCGTAGTCAAACCATCTCAACGCCTGTCGGCAGAAAAACTTTCCAAGCCTTGGGAAAAAGCAGGCCGCATTTTCCAAGCCCTGGAAAACACCATTTAGGCTGGCGCTGCCAGCAGCCGGATGCGCGTGCTGTGGCCATTGAGGTCGCAAGGCTCGGCCTCGTTGGCGGCGAGCGCGAGGTCGGTGCAGAGGGTTTCCGCCATGACGAAGTCGCGGTACTCGTTCACCGTCGCCGCGAGTTCGTCGTCGCCGGCGATCTGGAGGCGGATACGCTGCGTCACCTCGAGGTCGGCGTCTTTGCGCAGGTTCTGGATGCGGTTGACGAGCTCGCGGGCGAGGCCCTCGCGGACCAGCGCGGGCGTCAGCTCGGTTTCGAGCGCGACGACTTGGTCGCCCTCGGAAGCGACCGCGAGGCCGGCCTTGGGTTGGCGCTGGATCGCGAGGTCTGCGCCGGAGATTTCAAAGGACTGCCCGTCGAGTTCGAGCGCGACCTTTTCGCCGTGGAGTAGCGCGTTGAGCTTGGCGGAATCCCACTTGGCGATGACGCCGGCGGCCTGCTTGACCTTCGGTCCGAGCCGCGGGCCGAGCTTTTTGAAGTCGGGTTTGGCGCTCAAGCTGACGAGTTCGGTCTCGTCGTGGTTGAAGATCACGGTCTTGATGTTCAGCTCGTCCACGATCAGGTCTTCGAGCTGCTTGAGCTGCGCGAGTTTCGCGGCGTCGCGGCAGACGACGTGGACGGCGGCGAGTGGCTGGCGCACTTTCAGGTCGTGCTTGGCGCGGATCGCGCGACCGAGTTGCACGACGGTCATGACCGCTTCCATCTGCGCCTCGAGCGCGGCGTCGCGGCGGTGGCCATCGGCCTGCGGGAAGTCGCAGAGGTGGACGCTCTCCGGCATCTCCGGCGTGCGGAGGTTCCGATAAATTTCCTCGCTGATGAACGGGACGAACGGCGCGGCGATCTTGGAGAGCGTGAGCAGCACCTCGTAGAGCGTGGCGTAGGCCTGTGCCTTGTCGGCATCGTCAGTGCTCTTCCAAAAGCGCCGACGGCTGCGGCGGATGTACCAGTTCGTCAGGTCCTCGATGAAGCGGACGAACGGGCGGACCGCCTGCTGGAGGTCGTAGTCATCCATCGCCGCGGTGACTTCCTGCGTCAGCCTGTCGAGCGAACTTAGAATCCATTTATCCAACTGACCGCTGACCTCTGACTTCTGACCTCTGCCCTCTGGCTGCCAGCCATCCACGTTCGCATACGTCACGAAGAAGCTGTAGGCGTTCCAGAGCGGGATCAGGAAATCGCGCATGCACTGCTTGACGCCTTCCTCCGAGAAACGCAGGTCCTCGGCGCGGACGACCGGCGAGTTGATCAGGTAGAGGCGGAGCGCATCGGCGCCGTAGCTGTCGAGCATGTAGGTCGGGTCGGGATAGTTCTTCAGGCGCTTGGACATCTTGCGTCCGTCCTCGGCGAGGACGAGGCCGTTGACGACCACGTTCTTGAACGCGGGCTTCTTGAAGAGCGCGGTGGAGAGGACCATCAGCGTGTAGAACCAGCCGCGCGTCTGGTCGAGGCCCTCGGCGATGAAGTCGGCCGGGAAATGTTTCTCGAAGTGCGCCTTGTTCGCGAACGGATAGTGCTGTTGCGCGTAGGGCATCGAGCCGCTCTCGAACCAGCAGTCGAGCACCTCCGGCGTGCGACGGTAGGTCTTGCCGTTGCGCTGGATGGTGATTTTGTCCACGAAGTGCTTGTGAAGGTCGGTGACCTTTTCGCCGCTCAACTCCTCGAGTTCCTTGATCGAGCCGACGCAGAGCATGTCGTCCTTGTCGCCCTCCGCCACCCAGACGGGCAGGCACGAGCCCCAGAAGCGGTTGCGGCTGATGTTCCAGTCCTTCGCCTCCTTGAGCCAGTTGCCGAAGCGCTTCTCGCCAATCGCCTGCGGCATCCAGTGGACGCCCGCGTTGTTGGCGCAAAGCTCATCGTGCATGTTCTCGACCTTCACATACCACGCCTCGATGGCGCGGTAGATCAGGGGCGTGTCGGTGCGCTCGCAGAACGGATAGCTGTGGACGATGGTGGACTGGTGGACGAGCTTCTTCTCGTCCTTGAGGCGGCGGATGAGCGCCTTGTCGGCGTCCTTGCAGAACTGGCCGGCATAGTCGGGCACGCGCGCGGTGAACGCCGCGTTCTCGTCGAGCAGGTCCACCGGCGGAATGCCCGCGGCCTTGCAGACGCGGAAGTCGTCCTCGCCATAGGCCGGCGCCATGTGCACCAAGCCCGTGCCGTCCTCGGTGCTGACGAAGCCATCGGTCAGAATCTGGAAAGCGTTCGGCTGCTCCTTCAGATAGGGGAACAGCGCCTCGTATTTCCAGCCGGCCAGTTCGCTGCCCTTGAACTGCGCGACGACCTCGTAGTCTTCCTTCTTCTTGTAGATGGCCTCCAGCCGCGCGGCGGCGAGGACGTAGATGACTTTCTCCTTCGCGTCGCGCACGGCCACGTAATCGAGGTCTGGCCCGGCGCAGACCGCGAGGTTCGCCGGCAGCGTCCATGGCGTCGTCGTCCAGATCAGCGCGAACCACGGCTCGGCGTCGTCGCGCTTCAATTTCAGGCGCACAGTGATCGCCGGATCCTGCACGTCCTGGTAGTTGCTGCCCGCCTCGAAGTTGGAGAGCGGCGTGGTCAGCTTCCACGAGTAGGGCATGATGCGGTAGGACTTGTAGACGCGGCCCTGTTCCCAGAGTTGCTTGAACGCCCACCAGATGGTCTCCATGAAGGCGGGGTCCATCGTTTTATAGTCGTTGTCGAAGTCCACCCAGCGGCCCATGCGCGTGACGGTCTTGCGCCACTCGGCCACGTACTTGAGCACGAGCGAGCGGCACGTCTCGTTGAAGGTATCAATGCCCGCCTCGCGGATCGCGCCGGTGCCAGCGAGGCCGAGCTGCTCCTGCGCGAGCGCCTCGATCGGCAGGCCGTGGCAGTCCCAGCCGAAGCGGCGCTCCACATAATGGCCGCGCATCGTCTGGTAGCGCGGCACGATGTCCTTGATCGTGCCCGCGAGCAGGTGGCCGTAGTGCGGGAGGCCGGTGGCGAACGGCGGGCCATCGTAGAAGACGAACTCCGGCGCACTGCGTCGCAGTGCGAGCGACTTCTTGAACGTGTCGTGGGCCGTCCAGAAAGCCTGCATGGCTTTTTCGACGCCCGGAAAATCAATTTTGTTGGAGACCGGTTTGAACATGGCGCTTTCCTTGCCGCTGCGCGGCCGCGCAACGTAGCCAGACTGCTCTTCGGAAAGCAAGCGGATAGCTGCGGACATTCGTCAGGAAAGGTCTTCCTGCCTCCGCGCATCAGCAGCGGCGCGCATAGCCTCACCGACCGGTGGGCTGTGCGAGGCCGAGGACGGTCTGCGCATGGCGGGCGTAGTAGCCATGAAGGTCCTGCGCGTATTGACGCAGAATTTTTTCGCCCAAGCCGCCTGCGTCGCCGCAGCGGTAGAGCGCGCGGGCGAGGAACAGCTCGCGCAGTTCCTGGCCCCGCTTGAGGTTCTGGTCGCCCTTGCCGGGGGTGCTCTCGATGGCCGCGGTGATGTTGGTGGTGACGTGGCCCATCACGCCGGGCAGCTTGAGCAGCCGCTCCAGCGCAGGCGCGGCGGCGCGGTCGCCGAGCGTCTCGCAGGCGAGCACGACCGCGCGGAAGTGCGAGAACTCGTTGCTCCCGGTCAGCAGCGCGGCCTTCGCGAGGATCGGCGCGAGCGCGCCCTGGTCCTTGGTGCGGGCGAGCGCGATGAGTTGCGCATCGAGCGGGCTGACGCTGAACCCGAACTGGCCCATCGCCTTGAACTGCCAGCCGCGGTCCCAGGCGTTGGTCGCGCTGATCGCCTTGATGAGCACCTCCGCGCCGGCGGCATCGCCCATGATGCCGAGGATGCTGGCGTAGGTGACGCGCTGCGCGTCGTCGCTGCTCCGGGCGAGCGCCTCGCGCAGGAGCGGGCGCGCGGTCTCGTATTGCGCGAGGACGACCTCGAGCTGGTCGAAGTCCTTGGCGACGGCCTTGACAGCGGTGGCAACCTTCGCCGCGGGCAGCGGGAAGCTATCCTTCTCGCCGATGATGGTGGGGGGCAGGTTGCCGACCTTGACGAGGTGCTGTTGCAGTTCGCGCATGTTGACTTGGCGCGCGGCGCAGCCGGCCTTGGCGATCATCGCGGCGGCGACGCCGGCGGCGTAGCCCTGGTTCTGCACGTCGGCCTCCATGCGGATGATCGGCACGGCGTCGCGGTGCGCGCTGACGCCGAGGCCGGTGACGAGGATGCCATCGAGGCCGCGCGGCAGCAGGCAGCGGTAGGGCATGCGGATGCTGAAGGCGACCTTGTGCGGTGCGCGTAGCATGAAGACGGGATGCACGATGTAGCCGTGTGAATCGAAGTTGCTCTTGGAGATCACGACCGTGTCGGGGAAGGTGCGGTCGAGCATGATATCGAGCGGCGAGAGCTGGAAGTCGCCGAGGATCTGGCGGCGCTCGCGCGTGTCAATGAGCTGGCCGAGGTCGTAGGCGTTCTTGAAGCGTTCGCGGCCGGCGACGAGCGCGCGCCAGATATCGAACACGTCGGTCTCGTCCACGAAGGTGTAGTCGGTGTTCGTGTACTTCTGGCCCAGCTCGCGCTGCGGCAGGCCGGTGCCCTGCGTCGCGAGTTCATCCTCGTTGCCGATGTAGCGGCACGTCGCGCCGGCGGCGGCGGCGATGTCGGAGTTGCCGGTGCTGTCCACGACCATCTTGCACAGCACGACGCCGCGCCCGTGCGGCGTGGTCACGATGACGCCGGCCACGCGGCCCTGCGCGACCACCGCGCCGGCGCCGAGGCAGCCATACCAGATGTCCACGCCCGCCTTGCGGCACTCGCGGCGATACCACTCGCTGCGCGCCTCCGGGTCCCAGCTCTTGCCCGCCGGCTTGTCGCCCGGGGTGAGCAACGCGGTGCCCTCATCAATCTCCTTGGTGAAGCCGCAGATGTTGCCGTGATAATAATTGCTGATGTAGCCCAGCGTGCCGACGCCGCCGAGGCCGTGGAGGAACTCGATCAGCAACGTCTTGGCGCCGCGCCGGCCCGCGCCGATCGCGGCGGGCGCGCCGCCCGTGCCGCCGCCGACCACGACCACGTCGTAGCTGCCGAGCACCGGCAGGCCGTGGGCCTCGGCCGGCACCTTGGCCGCGTTGACCGCGCGGGGATTCGCCGCCGCGGCGACGAACTGCGCCGCGCCGGGCGCGGCCTCCTGCACGGGCGCCGCCGCAACCTTCACCGCGTCCAGTTTCGTCTCCTGCGCGAGCACCGCGGCGGCCGCGCCGACGCGCGCGCCGACGGCCATCAGGTTGACCGGCCGCGTCAGCTTGGCCGCGGCCTCGCGCGAAACATCGGCGCAGCCGCCGAGCGCGAAGAGGCGCTGGATGCCCGCGGGCTGGAGCACTTCCAGCGGCAGGTCGCCTGCGCCGGGCCATGCGCCAGTACGCGACTTCTGGCCGCGGAACGCGTCGGGCGGAACCTGGAACAGCATCTCGGAGCCGTCCACGGCCTCCTTGGTCCACGTCACATCGCGCGCCATCTGCTCGGCCATCGCGAACGCGCTCCAGTCGCCGCCGGCCATGCTGACCGGCACCTCATATTCGTGGATCGGATAGGTCTTGCCCTTGCGGTCGGTGACCGTCAGCGGCGTGGGCCGCTTGACGAGGCGCGTCAGTTCGCTCTCGCGCGCCGGGCCGCCGACCACGGTGCGCCGGAAGTTCTGCGTCTCGGCCGGATACTTCATGAACTGCGCGCCGGCGAGCCGCGCGACGTTGGCGCGGTCGGTTGCGTCAATCACCACCTTCGCGCGCACCGCCTGCTGGCCGCTGCGGTTGGCGATCACGACGCCCGCCGGCTGCCCGTCGGAATCGCGCAGCAGATCGGTGACGCCGCTCGCGTAGAGGAACGGGATGCCCGCCTTGATCAGCGCCTGGTCCAGCGTGCGCTTGACCTGCATCGGTGTCACCGGTTGCACGGCGCTGGCGGCGGGGGCCGGCGCGGGGGTGGCGGACTCGGCGCCCTCGACCACGACCTCGCCGAGGATCAGACGCTCCGAGGGCTCGGTCTTGTGGATCGCGAGCTTGAGGTAGCGCGCCTGGATTTTCAGGACGGCGCTGACCGGGAAGGCCTCGTCCTCCACGGTGCCCACGTCCAGCTTGTCGTTGGCGACCGTGGTGACCGCCTGCCAATGCTTGCCATCATCGCTGGCGCTGATGACCACCTTGGCGACGGCGAAATCGTCGGACCGCTGATAGGTGAGCACGGAAACCTTGGTGATGGGCTGAATCTTGCCGAGGTCGAGCGTCAACGTCACGTCGCCATCATATTGGACGCTCTGCCGCGTGGCGCCTTGCCACTTGCCGTCGCGCAGGAGGCTCGGTGGCGTGGTGTCCTTGTGCTTGGCCGAGGCGGGGAGGCTCGCCGTGTAGGTGAAAGGCAGGCCCACACCGACACCGACGACCGTCACGGGCAGCGCCTTGTAAAGCTCCCGCGCGAGCGCGGTGAGCGGCTGCTCATCGGCCTCCAGCCAGAGGCGGTAGGTGGCGCAAAGGTCCTCGCCGAGGTAGGGACGCGGCGCAACGAGGAAAACCTTCGCGCCGTTTTTCGCCGCGGCCAGCGCGGCCTCGACGCCGCCGGAGCCGCCGCCGACCACGACCACGTCCACGTCCTGGATCACCGGCAGCGTACCCGCCGGCTCGGCGACCTCGCGCGCCAGAACTTGCATGGCCAGCAAACCTGTCATCATCACACACGCCATTGCTTTCATCGCCTGCTCCTGTTGTTGAAAAGCGCGCGGAGTCTAGCGAAGCGGCGCGCGTTTTCCAAGGCTTGGAAACCCACGCCGGAATTTTTCCAAGCCTTGGAAAACGGAGATCCGCAGCAAGCGGCCACCTGTGTAGGCCGGCTCTCCGAGCCGGCCTACAATAATTCAGGGAACTCCTGCCCGACAAAGGCTCTTCTGCCTTGGAATCCATCCGGCGAACCGCTACTGTGCCGCCACGTTCAGCGAGGGAGCAATGAGCACAACAGCGGAAAAAGTCGGGCGGGTGTTCAGTGGCCTGTTTTGCGCGGTCAATGCCGTGACGTTCGTCCTGTGCCTCATGGGCTTTCTGCGCGCGCGCACGCACTTCACCGCGATGTTCAAGGATATGTTGGAGGGTGCCGCTCTGCCTGCGCTCACCGCGTTGGTCTTCGCCATATCGCCGACCGTGCTGACGGTGGTCGCGCTCGTGCTGCTCGCGCTGCTGATGGCCAAGGAATGGCTGCGACCGGTCTGGATTCCGATGTTCCTCAACGGCCTCTGGTTGGCGCTGGGTACAGCGCTTTGTTTTGTGTTCGTAATCGCCATGATGTTGCCCTTGATTAGCATCATACAAAAAATCGGTGGTAACTGATCGCCGCTGCTTGGCGAAGTTTGGACAAGCGCGTATATTCGCCGCGCCTACATGACGACACCTTCGAAAAAGAAAACCAAGGAGCGCGGCGTCGGGCGCGCGGGCCGGATCGAGATGAATTTCCTGGAGCAGGTCCGGCGGCGCTGTCCCGCCTACCGTCCGGTCAACGAGGTGCTCGGCGATCTCTACACGAAGGTCGGCCGCTTCGAGGACGGCCTCGATGTGGACCTGACGCTGACGCGCTCCTATCCCGATGATCCCTACGTCTGGTACAACCTCGGCTGCAGCTACGCGCTGACCGAACAGAAAGATGCGGCGTTCCTCGCGCTCAACCGCGCCATTGATCTGGGCTACATGGACTTCGAGTGGCTGATGAAGGACGATAACCTCGATAGCATCCGCAGCGACCTGCGTTTCCTGAAATTGCTCATCCGCATGAGGCCGTGAGGAGCGGAGGAGCGGAGAATTGGAGTGTTGGAGTAATGGAGTGGTGGAGTGATGGATGGCGGATGCCCGCCTTGCGGCGGGGCGCAGGACTTCCATCACTCCAGTGCTCCACCACTCCATCACTCCGGTGTTTCTTTTCCAGAGGTGTTTTTCATGAATGACGCGCCAGCTTCGATCTCTTCCCCCCGCCTGCGCGTTGTCGCCGGCGACATCACGACGCTCGCGGTGGATGCCATCGTCAACGCCGCGAACTCGACGCTGCTCGGCGGCGGTGGCGTGGATGGCGCGATTCATCGCGCGGCCGGGCCGCGGCTGGTGCTCAAGTGCGCCAGGCTCGGCGGCTGCGCCACCGGCAACGCCAAGATCACACCGGGCTTCAAACTGCCCGCCAAGTGGGTGATTCATACGGTCGGCCCGGTCTGGGGCGGCGGGCACAAGAACGAGGACGAACTGCTGGCGTCGTGCTACCGCACCAGCCTCAAGCTCGCGCGCGAGCACAACCTGCGCACCATCGCGTTCCCGGCGATCAGCACCGGCGTCTATCGTTTCCCGCTCGACCGCGCCACGCACATCGCCGTGGCCACCTGCCGCGCGGAACTCGCCGCGCACAAGCTGCCGGAGCAGATCACCTTCGTCGCCTTCGGCCCCGACGCCCTCGCCGCCTACCAGCGGGAATTGGGCGTTTCTTGACTTGATGGCTGTCGTCTGTTAAACGGCGGCGCGCTTTTGCGCGTCAATCGAAAGGAAAATCAAATGAATCTCACGCTTGCTGCCAATACCATCCGCGGGCTCGCAATGGATGGCGTCCAGAAGGCCAACTCCGGTCACCCCGGCATGCCGATGGGCTGCGCGGAATTCGCCAGCGTCCTCTGGCTGAAGTTCCTCAAGCACGATCCCGCCAACCCGCAGTGGGCCGACCGCGACCGCTTCGTGCTCTCCGCCGGCCACGGTTCGATGCTGATCTATAGCTTGCTGCATCTCGCCGGCTATGATCTGCCGCTCGAACAACTCCAGCAGTTCCGCCAAGTGGACTCGAAGACGCCGGGGCATCCGGAGTTCGGCCACACCGTGGGCGTCGAGACGACGACCGGTCCGCTCGGCGCGGGCTTGAGCAACGCGGTCGGCATGGCGCTCGCCGAGGCGATGCTGGCGGCGAAGTTCAACAAGGACGGCCAGAAGATCGTGGACCACTACACCTACGCCATCAGCGGCGATGGTTGCATGATGGAAGGCATCAGCCACGAGGCGTGCTCGCTGGCCGGTCATCTGGGCCTGAACAAGCTGATCGTGTTCTACGATTTCAACGAGATCACCATCGAGGGCAAGACCAGCCTCGCCTATAGCGACGACGCGCGCAAGCGCTTCGAGGCCTACGGCTGGAATGTGCTGGAGATTGATGGCCACGACGCGGCCGCGTGCGAACAGGCGCTGACGCAGGCGCGCACGTCGCAGGAGAAGCCGACGCTGATCATCGGCCACACGCACATCGGGCAGGGCAGCCCGAACAAGCGCGACACGCACAAGGCGCACGGCGAGCCGCTCGGCGCCGACGAGGTCAAGGCGACCAAGGCCGCGCTCGGCATGCCGGTGGACAAGGATTTCTGGGTGCCGGACGAAGTGCGCGCAATGTATGCCGCGCGCGCCGCCGACCTTGCGCTGGCGCACACGGCGTGGAAGCAGAAGCTCATCGCGTGGCAGCAGGTGAATCCGGAACTCGCCAAGGAATGGGAGACGCACCAGAAGCGCAAGCTGCCCGCGGATTTGGAAAAGGCGCTGCCGGTTTTCGATCCTGCCAGGCCCATCGCGACGCGTCAGGCCTCCGGCGAAACGCTCAACGCGTTAGCCAAGGTGTTGCCGCATCTCGTCGGCGGCAGCGCCGACCTCGCGCCAAGCAACAACACCTTCCTCAAGGGCCTGGCGGAAATCGGCAAGCGCCAGTTCCTCGGCCGTAACCTGCACTTTGGCGTCCGCGAGCACGGGATGCTCGGCGTCATCAACGGCATGATCCTGCACGGCGGCTTCATCGTCTATGGCGCGACGTTCTTCGTCTTCTCCGATTACTGCCGCCCGGCGATCCGCCTCGCGGCGCTGATGCAGATTCCCGCGCTCTATGTCTTCACGCACGACAGCATCTTCGTCGGCGAGGACGGCCCGACGCACGAGCCGATCGAGCAGATCGCCGCGCTGCGCTGCATGCCGAACGTCTCGATCATCCGCCCCGGTGACCCGACCGAGACCGCCGCCGCGTGGCTCGCCGCGCTCGAGCGGACCGATGGCCCGACCGCGCTGCTGCTCACGCGCCAGGCGCTGCCGGTGCTGGATCGCACGAAGTACCCCGCCGCGTCCGAAATCCGCAAGGGCGCCTACACCCTCTGGCAGAGCGCCGCAGGCGAGCCGGACATCATCCTGATCGGCAGCGGCTCCGAGGTTTCCCTCGCGCTCGCCGCCGGCCAGAAGCTCGCGGAGGAAGGCGTCAAGGCCCGCGTCGTCAACATGGCGTCGTTCGATCTCTTCGAGAAGCAGACCAAGAAGTACCGGCAGGAAGTGCTGCCGCCGGGCTGCAAGCGGCGCGTGGCGATCGAGGCCGCCTGCTCAATGGGCTGGGAGAAGTACGTTGGCAACACCGGCAAGATCATCGGCATTGATACCTACGGCGCGTCCGGCCCGTTCAAGGCCCTCGCGCAGAAGTTCGGCATGACCGCCGAGAACGTCATCGCCGTGGCGAAGAAAGTCCTCGCCAAGAAATAAGCGGATCGCAGTCGCTCGCAGGGCCGCGTTGCAAAACGCGGCCCTGCGCTTTTTAGGTGAGCCGCACTTCACAGCCGAGCATCAGGTCGCCATCGAAGAGGAAGCGCGCGTTGAATTTTCTGCCTTGCAGCAGCAGCGGCATCCAGACGCGGTCATCGGCCCACATGCGGTGATAGGGGAGGGCGTCGGTGGGCATCCAAGTTGGAATCGCTTCGTCGGTTTCCGTCGGCTCGCCGGTGTAGCCGGTCGCGGTGAAGACGTAGCCGTGGATCGCGAAGCCATCTACGAACTGAAAGAGCAGTTCGCCGGCGGGTTCGATGCCGGTCGGCGTGACGCAAATCTCCTCCTGCGTTTCGCGGATGGCGGCGGCGAGCGGCGTCTCGCCATTTTCCAGCCGGCCGCCGGGCCCGTTGAGCTTGCCCGCGCCGAGCCCGCGCTTCTTATGGATCAGGAGAATTTCCTTGTCCCGGAGCACGAACAGCAGCGTCGCGCGCTCGGTGGGGTTCCATTGCGACCAGTCAATCTCGGAGAAAAGCGAATAGCGCATGGCCGGAGTGTAGCCGCCGCGGAAACTTTTCCAAGCATGGGAAACCGGAACCCCACTTTTTCCAAGCCTTGGAAAAGTGGACAGAAAAACAAAGGACAGAAAAATGGTTGGCAGAAAAATGAGGGCCAGTTGGGGTGATGTTGCGGGGCTTCTTTTTCTTCCGGTTGTTTTCGGCTCTTGTTTTTCTGTCTCCGCTTTTTCTGTCCACTAGCGGTAGCTCGCGTCCCAGTTCTTGAAGACCGGCTCGAGGCCGGTGGCGCGCAAGGCAAGGCAGAAGTCCTCGACGCTGCGCGCGTCGTTGACGGCGAACTGGCCGACGCCATCCTCGCCGGCGTGGTCGTAACCGCCGACGGTCGTCCGGCTGGCGACGCTCATCTTGGAGATACCCAGCCCGGCGAGGCCGTCTCGCAGCTTCGCCGGTTCGCGGGTCGAGAGGACGAGATGATTTTCCGGCAGCGCGAGGCGGAACGCGAAGATCATCTGGGCGAGCAATTGATCGCTGACCGGATGGTCGGTCTGGAAGCCACCCGCTTCCGGGCGCAGGCGCGGGAACGAAACGGAGAATCCGGCGCGCCAGAACTGCTTCTGCAATTCCGTGACGTGCAGATACAGGCGCAGGGCGTCGGCCAGCGGATCGGCGAGGCCAAGCAGCGCGCCGAAGCCGAACTGCCGGAGGCCGGCGGCCAGGGCGCGCGACGGGGCCTCGAGCCGCGCCGCGAAGTCGCGCTTTGGACCCCAACGGTGCAGGTCGGCATAGAGCGCGGCGTCGTAGGTTTCCTGGTAGAGCGTGACGCCGGTGCAGCCGGCGGCGACCAGCTCGGCGTACTCCGCCGTCGTCATCGGGAAGGTCTCGACCGTGACCATCGCGAAGTGCGCGGCGGCGCGGCGGACGCATTCGCGGAGGTAAGCGAAGTCGGCCTGCGGTGTGCGCTCGCCGGTGAGCAGTAGCACTTCCTCGATGCCCATGCGCTTGAGCGCCGTGAGTTCAGTCTCCAGTTCATCAAGGGAGAGCTTGCGGCGCGGGTGGTCGCGGTCGGCGGCGAAACCGCAATAGGCGCAACCGCTGGAGCAGAAGTTGGAGAGATAAAGCGGCGCGTAGAGCGTGATCGTGCGACCGAAGTGGCGGCGCGTCAGCGCCTGCGCCGCGTGCGCCATGTTTTCCAAGTACGGCGCGGCCGCCGGAGAAAGCAGCGCCGCAAAGTCGCGTGCGCCCACCCGTGCCGCGCCGAGCGCGGCTTCGACAGCGGCGGCCGACGCCTGCTGCGAGAGCGAGAGCAAAACGGAAATATCCAGCCAGGAGGGCGTCATTTGTCCCTGGTCATTTGTCACAGGTCTGAAGTTTCAGGTTTCCGGTTTCAGGTCTCACGTTTCAGGTTTCAGAAAACTCGTCAGCGGACTGGTGGCGCTGGCGGTGGCGCGGCGGGGCATCAGGCCGGCGCGATAGGCGGCGCGGCCGGCCTGTACCGCCTGCGCAAAGGCCGCGGCCATCGCGGCAGGCTGCTCGGCGGCGGCGACGGCACTGTTGATGAGCACGGCGGCGCAGCCCATCTCCATCGCGGCGGCAGCTTCCGAGGGCGCGCGCAGGCCGGCGTCCACAATCACCGGCACGCGGCTGTTCTCAATGATGATACGGAGCATCTCGGAGGTGCCCAAGCCCTGGCCGCTGCCAATCGGCGCGCCGAGCGGCATCACCGAGGCGACGCCGACCTCCTCGAGGCGCTTGGCCAGCACGGGATCGGCGGGCATATAAGGCATGACGAGGAAGCCCTCGGCGGCGAGCACCTTGGCGGCTTCCAGCGTTTCGATGGGGTCGGGCAACAGATGCTGCGGGTTCGGATGAATCTCCACCTTGATCAGCGGGCTGCCGCTGATTTCGCGCGCGAGGCGCGCGGCGCGGACCGCCTCGGCGGCATCGCGCGCGCCGGAGGTGTTCGGCATCAGCGTGACGCCCTTCATCCGGCTCAACGGACCGAAGAGATCGTCCGCTGTTTGCGCGCGGTTGAAGCGGCGCAAGGCGACGGTGACAATCTGCGCGCCGGACGCCTCGATGGCGCGTAGCATGGTGGCGGTGTCGGAAAACTTCCCGGTGCCGAGCAGCAGGCGTGAACTGAACTTGAGATTGCCCAGTTGAAGCAGATCGGAATTCATCAGCCGCCTCCCGCAAAGGTGAGGATTTCCACGCGGTCATCTGCGGCGAGCCGGCGCGTGGCGCGCTCGGTGGCGGGGATGACATCCTCGTTGACCATCACGGCCACCCGGTTCTTGTCGGCCCCGAGCGCGGCCAGCAGCGCCGCCAGCGGCTCGCCGTCGGGCCGTTCCATCGCTTCGCCATTCACATGCACTTGCATTGCCTTGCTCCAAATAAAAAGCCCCGATTTTCACCGGGGCTTGGCTCATGTCGTCTCCCTTCGCCGGCATGATCCGGATCAGGTTCAACGGGTATGATCTCAGTCCCGCTGGCGGGACACCCCGGTCGCGGCGCAACGTAGGGCAGAAAGCCGCGCGCGTCAACCGCGCAGGCGGGAAAGAAGAACACCGCGCATCGAAAGATGAGATCAGATGGCGGCGGAAATGGTAAGTACCCACGCCGAGCCGGCGAGGTGGCGCAACTCGAAGCGGCCGGAGAGGGCGGGGCTGTGCAGGGTGAAGGCCCAGTGGGTGGTGGCGGAGAGGAAGACGCAGGTGCCGGCGGCGACGCGGGTCACGGTGCCACGGCCGCCGCTGACCGGGCCTTCATAATCGAGGTAGGCGGAGCGGTGCGGCGCCAGGCGGATGCAGGGCAGCTCCGCGCCGGGCGCGAGCAGGGTGGGGGAGCCGTCGAACTGCCAGGTGGCGAGCGTCGCGCCATCTTCGATCATGAGGTCAAAGTGCGCCGGCCCGTGACCATCGTGCTGCAAGAGAACAAAGCGGCGTGGCGCGGGTTCAGCCACGACGGATGCGTTCCTTGTCGGCCTCGGCCTGGCGGCGGATGCGGTCGAGTTCGGAGCGCTTCTGGCGCTCGACTTCCTCGATCTCCTCCGGCTTGCCGCCGGCGAACGCGGCCTGCCATTTTTGCTGGAACATGATCTCGACCTCGGCGGTTTTCGCCTTGGCCATGTTTTCCGCCTCTGCGATGGCTTTCTTCTGCTCCGGCGTGAGCGGCGTCAGCTTGCCATCGCGCTTCTCCAGCCGCTCCAGTGCGAGATCGTAGGCACTCTTGATGCCGCCTGCTTTTTCGTTGACCATGATGCTTCCTTTTTGCGGGAGATGATAATCGCACGCGGACCATTTGCAAAATCATCTTCCGTGACGTAGGCTCGCCGCCGCCATTCAGAAACGAGGGTAACAACATGGTTCAAAAAGACGGCTTATACGTCATCATGGGTCTGCTCGACGCCGACTCCATCGCCTATGCCATCGGGCAGGAAATCCAGCGGTGGGGCGGCCAAGTGGTTTACACGGTTCAGAACGAGCGGCTGAAGCGGATTTTCTTCGACCGCAGCGACAAGCTGACGGCGGAGGAAAAAGCCGCGCTGCGCATCGAGTTCTGCGACGTGACCAAGGAAGTGGAAGTCCGCGATCTATTTGAGCGGCTCGGCCCGGTTTGCGGCGTCGTCCACTCCATCGCGTTCGCCAATCCCAAGACCTGCCTCGGCGAGAACATCTTCACGAACGCGGTGGATGATCTCAAGAACGCTTTCCACATCAGTTGCGCCTCGCTCGCGACCGTGGCCCACTACGCGCTGCCGCACCTCAAGAACGGCGGCGCGATCCTCGCGCTCACGTTCGAGAGCCGCAAGGCCTTCCCGTTCTACAACTGGATGGGCGTCAACAAGGCCGCGCTCGAGGCGCTCGTCCGCGCGCTCGCCCGTCAGTACGGGCATCAGCTCGTGCGCGTCAACGCGATCAGCGCCGGCCCGCTGTTGACCAAGGCGGCGAAGGCGATTCCGCATTACTCGCACCTCGCGCGCGTCTGGCGCAAGATGAGCCCGCTGCCGTGGGATGTGATGGAAGACAAAACCGAGGTCGCCAACGCCGCCGCGTTCCTGCTCGGCAATCTATCCAAGAAGATCACCGGCCAGATCATCTACGTGGATGGTGGCGCGAGCATCGTCGGCGGCGACCTGCTACCGCAGGAAAGACCCCACGGCGAAGAGGAAGTCCACGCCCTGGCTGAGCAAAGCGGTCTGACCCTCTCCCCCGAATAAGGTCAGCCGATAGCCTGCGCGCCCGATTCCAATCCTTGGAAACGGGCGCGCTTGTTTTTCCAAGGCTTGGACGACCCTGCGCCATGCAACACGATCCCACTCGCAGCAGCGTGGCAGGAGAATCCATTGGTGTTACAGAGAAAGACACCCTCAACCAAGAACTCCTTGGAAGTCACGCTGCGCGCAGAACTACAGGTCCGAGATCAGGCGTTACTAAGGTGCCCGGAGAAGTAGGCGTCGTAGGAGGTCATATCCATCATGCCGTGGCCGGAGAGGTTGAAGAGAATCACCTTCTTCTCGCCGGACTCGCGCGCCTTTACCGCCTCATCAATCGTGGCGGCAATGGCGTGCGAGGACTCGGGCGCAGGCACGATGCCTTCTGTTCGCGCGAAGGTGACCGCGCTCTCGAAGACCTTGAGCTGGTGATAGGCCACCGCCTCGATCAAACCGAGCTTATAGAGATGGCTGACGGTCGGAGCCATCCCGTGATAACGCAAACCGCCGGCGTGAATCTTTGGCGGCATGAAATCGTGACCGAGCGTGTACATCATCATCAGGGGTGTCAGGCCCTCGGTGTCGCCGAAGTCGTAGCGCAGTTGGCCGGTGGTCAGCGAGGCGCACGAGGACGGCTCGACCGCGACGATGCGGGTTTTCTTCTTATCCGTGATCTTTTCGCGCACATAGGGGAAGGCGATGCCGGCAAAATTACTGCCGCCGCCCACGCAACCGATGACAACATCGGGTTGCTCGCCCGCCATGGCCAGTTGCTGCTGGCATTCCTGGCCAATGATGGTTTGGTGCATGCAAACATGATTAAGCACGCTGCCGAGGGAGTACTTCGTGCCGGGATTGTGAACGGTATCCTCGATCGCCTCGCTGATCGCGATGCCGAGACTGCCGGGACAATCCGGATCGGCCTTGTGAACCTTGCGCCCGTACTCGGTCTGGTCGCTTGGGCTGGGGTACACGCTCGCACCCCACGTCTGCATCATCATCTTGCGATAGGGCTTCTGGTGGAAGCTGACTTTGACCATGTAGACGCGGCATTCGAGACCAAAGAGGCGGCAGGCAAGCGCGAGTGAACTGCCCCACTGCCCCGCGCCGGTCTCGGTGGCCAGACGTGTGGTCCCGGCGAGCTTGTTATAGTAGGCCTGCGGAATCGCGGTGTTCGGCTTGTGGCTGCCGGCGGGACTGACGCCTTCATATTTATAATAGATATGCGCCGGCGTTTGCAGGGCCTGCTCCAGACGGACCGCGCGCAACAACGGGGTGGGGCGCCATAGCGCATAAATGTTGCGTACCTCTTCGGGGATCGTCACGTAACGTTCGGGACACATCTCCTGCATCACGAGATTTTCCGGAAAAATGGCGAGCATATCCTGCAAAGAAACCGGCTGCTTCGTGCCCGGATGCAACGGTGGGGGCATCGGCTCCGGCATGTCGGCCAGGATGTTATACCACTGGGTCGGGATGTCTTTCTGCGTTAGATCGAACCGCGTCGGTTGTGCCATGGTTGTGCTCCTGTTCTTAAAAAGACGACGCGCAGTGTAGGCAAACCGGCCCGCGGCGTCAACGACCGCGTGCGGGGTGCACGGTTCGGTTGGGGGCAGACCGCGCACGGAGTGCGCGGCCTAAAAAATTTCCCTACCACAAATCGGCCATCTTCAATCTGCCATCGGCAAGGCTTCCCTCACGGCTTCAGGTCAAGCGCGTTGCTGCCGCCGGCGAGTTTCTGTTCCTTGCCATGCCAGACGAAGGCGCCGGTGAGGCCGGCGGGCAGCGTGGCGGTGCCGTGGCAACGGTCGCCCTCGAAGGCGAGGTCGAGGTCAATGAAGCCATCGGGGTGGGGCGTATGGGTGACGAGCTTGGGCAGCTTGCCCGGCTGTGGCGCGATGCGGACGGTGCGGAAGCCGTTCGAGGCGGGGCGGATGCCGGCGATGCTGGCGTGCAGGTGGAAGAGCGGATGGCTGCCCCACGCGTGGCAGTCTGAACGCGTATTGCCCGGCGCCTCCACCGGCGTCTTGAGGCCCTGCTTCACGAGGTCCTTCCAGAAGCTCATCTTCTCGACGATCAAATCGCCGCGCCCGAACTTCTGCCACGTCTCCAGGAGGTAGAAGTTGAAGTAGATCGTCGCGCGCTTGAGGTCGGGTACGGTCAGCAGTTGCGAAAAGCAGCGCTTGGCCTGCTCGCCAGTGAGCGTATCGGTCAGCAGCGCGAGGCACTGGCCGTGCTCGCTGTAGCTGCTGCGGTCGAGCACGTCGGCGATCAGCCCGCGCTGCTCGTCCCAGAATTTCGCGCGGACGGCGGCGGCGGTCTTCGCGGCCTTCCCGCGCAGGCGCTGCGCGAGCAGCGACTCGCCCAAGCCCTCCTCGACGGCGGCGGATTTCTGGAGCGCATAGATGTAGAGCAGGTTGTTCAGCGCCGAGAGGCCGCGGCCCTCGGGCGCATCGCCCACGTGCCAGCCGGGGACCCAGTCCATGAACGGCCAGCCGGGGAGATTCTCCAGCAGTCCCTCGCCATTGAGATAAGGCTCGAACTGCTCCAGCATCGCGCGCAGGCCGAGCGCGCGCGCCTTGACGAACGCGGAATCGTTGTGCCACTCGGCGTAATCGCCGAGCATCAGCGCCCAGATCATCGAGAACGTCGGCGAATGCTGCGGCTGGTTCGCCGGGAAGCGCTCGTTGACGAAGCCCCAGTTGCGGCGCGAGTAGTCGAACAGCTCCAGCGCGCGCTGCACGAGGCGGTCGTCGCGCGTCATGACGGAGGTGGTCAGCAGTTCGAGGCGCGTATCGCCGTCGTACATGAGCTGCTCGTAGTAGGGGCAGTCCATATAGGTTTCGTGCGTGCACATCTGGATGCCGCGCACGGCGAGCGCGATGACGCCATCGAGCTCGGGATCGCCGGCCTCGAAACGGCCTTCGTTCTCGTGCGGGTAGCGGTTCTCGTTGAGCACGAGGCGGTGGAGTACCAGCGGCTCGCCCGCTGTTTTGATGGAGAGCAGACACCAGCGGCCCGCGCGCCACCAGAGCGTGGTGAACTTCTGGTGCGCCCCGCCGGCAGGCAGGAAGGAGTCGGTCATGCCGTGGAAATTCTTGCCGATGAACTCGCCGCGGTGGCCCTTCTCCTTGGTTTTGGGGAAATAGAGGGATTCCTCCCAGCCCCAGTCGAGCCGCGCACCCGCGCCGCCGGAGACCTCGCACAGCGGATAGGCGCAGAAATAATTGTCGAGATCCCACAGCAGGAACAGCTCGGCGTTCGCCGGAACGGTGACCTCGCCTGTGCCCGCGACCAGCGCCTGCCACTTGGGCAGCTCCGCGTGCTGCGCCTGCTCCGCGGTCATCACAGCGCCCTTCGTGTGCGCGCCCGTGCCGAGCGCGACGGCGCGGCCGGTGCAGACCTCGCGGTCAAATTGGTCGGGCAGGGTGGTGGGGAACAGCTTCCAGCCCGGCGAGCATTCGCCGTAGGGCGTCTTGTGCAGCGGCGGACGGATGACCTGCGCCTTGACGAACGTACCCGACTGCCACTGCGGGCCGCAGCCGCGCGCCACCAACTGCGCGCCGACGAAAAACACGCCCGGCGTGAACTCGCAACCCGTAAGCTGCGCAACCTCCCACGCGGCCTTGCCGGTGGAGAGCAGCTTGTCGTAGGCGCCCTCGGCCTTCAGCAGGAAACCGCCGCGCCACGTAAGCTGCGCGCACGGCGCGTGCGGGCCGATGCTCCACGCCAGCGCCTCGAGTTTGTGCGGGCCGGGCGCGAGCCCGATTTCGTAGGTGGCATAGGCCCAGTGCTCCACGTCGGAGCGGTCCGGCCCGCGCGCGATGCGTACGCCATCGAGGAACAGCTCGAACCGCTCATCGGCCGTCACATGAATACGCAGCGGCGCAGCCCCCGCCGTGAACTCCTTGCGGAAGCGCAGCACCACCGGCTCGCGCCAGCCGATGGAGAAATGATCGGCGCGCCCGACCTTCGGCACATGCGCGTGCTCCGGGTGCCAGATCCACGCCGCCTCATCAATCGGCTGCGACGCGCTGATGCCGATATTGCCCATGTGCAGTTGCGGCGGCAGAAAAACTTTTTTGACCACCGGCGCGGCCGGTGCGGCCAGTGCAGGGAACGCGAGCAGCAGGGCGAGCAGGGCGAGGCGGGTTGGCATGGCGACACGCTTTCTGTTTTGCTTTTGGTTCATGGCTTTGAACGGCGCGTATCCAACGCAGAAGCGGAAGGGAAAGCAAGCCAAACCACGTTTTCCAAGCCTTGGAAAAGTTGCGTAGCGCGGGATTTCTTTTTCCAAAAACTTCGGGCAGGATGGGCGCATGACGAACACCTATCAGGGCATCATTCCGCCGCTGGTGACGCCGCTGACCGGCCGCGACGCGCTCGACGTGGCGGGGCTGGAGCGGCTGATCGAGCACGTGCTCGCCGGCGGCGTCAGCGGCATCTTCATCCTCGGCACGACGGGCGAAGGGCCGAGCTTGAGCTACCGGCTGCGCCGCGAGTTGATCGAGCGCACGTGCCAGTTCGTGCGGCAGCGCGTGCGCGTATTGGTGGGCATCACGGACACGGCGTTCGTCGAGTCGGTGAACGTCGCGCAATGGGCGGCGGAAGCCGGCGCCGACGCGGTCGTGCTCGCGCCGCCCTACTATCTGCCGGAGGGCCAGCCGGAGTTGCGGGAATATCTCGACTGCCTGGTGCCGGAACTGCCGCTGCCGCTCTTCCTCTATAACATGCCGGCGCTGACCAAGGTTCAGTACGAGTTGGACACACTGCGCCACGCGATGGACAACCCGCGCATCATCGGGCTCAAGGACAGTTCGGGGAACATGATCTACTTTCATCGTGTGATCGGGCTACTGAAGCACCGCCCGGACTGGGCGTTGCTGGTCGGACCCGAGGAGCTGCTCTCCGACGCCGTGTTCGCCGGGGGACATGGCGGCGTCAACGGCGGCGCGAACATTTTTCCGCGCCTCTATGTGGATTTGTTCGAGGCGGCGCGCGCCGGCGACATCGCGCGGGCGCGCGAGTTGCACGCACAGGTGATGCGGGTCGGCGGGCTCTATGGCGTCGGGCGGCATCCTTCCGCCATCATCAAGGGCATCAAGTGCGCGCTCTCCGTGCTGGGGATTTGCGACGACTTCATGGCCGAGCCGTTCCACCGGTTCCTGAAACCGGAGCGTGAGAAGGTGAAAATGCTTCTGGCCGGCATGAAAACGGAATCACGCGGGGAGGTAAGCGCATGAAGATGGGAAATGTTCGTGGTGTGGTGCTGCTTCTGATGGCCCTCATGGTCGGGCGGACTGCTCTGGCTGCGAAGCTGCCGGAAGCCAAAGTTGTTCTGGCTGACGCCGTGGCGGTGTGGCCGATGGGCGACCTCAACTCCGCCGATGGCAAGAGCCCGCTCAAGCCGCACGGCGCGGCCAAGGTTGGTGTGGAACTCCAGGGTGCCGAGCGCGAGGCTTCGCTGGCGCGCGGCGGCGATGGCAAGGTGGCGGAGATCGTGCCCGGTGGCTGGCTTGATGCCGGGCAGGGCGGCGGCGGTGGCCTGAATCTCAAGGGCAGCGCGATGACGCTGCTGCTGCGGCTGCGTAATCCATCCGGGAGCTGGAACCCCGGCGAGCTGTTCTGCAAGCACGGCGGACATGAGAAGCTGGTCTATAACCTGTACGTCAACGGCGACAGCCTTGGCTTCGAGTTCGGCGCCGAGGGCCAACCGCGCCTGGCCGGCCAGGCCACCATCGCCACCAGCACGCTGGACCCGAAGCAGTGGCACGACGTGATCGCGCGCTATGATGGGACCAATTTGGTCTTGTTCCTTGATGGCTGGGCCGCCGCGCGTACGAAAGCCAGTGGCTCACTGCGGCAGGGCAACACCGAGCCGGTACTGATTGGCAAGCGCGGCTTCACCGGCCAGCTTGATCACGCGGCGCTGTGGCAGCGCGCACTGACCGATGATGAGGTGGTGGCGCTGTCCGGCGGCGAGGCGATGCTGAAGGCGCGCCGCGAGGCGCTGGCGAAGAAGATCGAGGCCAAGATCGGGCGCGAGGGCCTGACGCTCGCCGACCAGTTGCGCGGCGCGCGCGAGTTGCGGGAGCGGCTGTGGAACGATCCGTTGCGGCCGCGCTATCACCTGCTGCCGCCGGACGGAATGTGGAACGACATCAACGGCACGATCTGGTGGAAGGGCCGCTATCACGTCTTCTTTCTCGGCCGGCTCGCGCCGGATGTGGCGACGATTTTGAGCGGCAAGGATAGCGACCACGCGCGCGAGACGTGGCTGCACGCCTCCAGCCGTGATCTCGTGCATTGGGTGCATCATCCGCCCGCGCTGGTGCCGGTGTTCGATGGCTCGATGCCGCGCGGCCTCTATAGCGGCGACATGATGGACAACATGCCCGTGCCGACGATCATCGTGCATGTGCCGGGACAGGGGACGTGCCTCTTCACCGCCGAGGATGATGAGCTGCTTCATTGGAAGCCGCACCCGAACAACCCGGTGATTCCCGCGAGCAACGCGCCGCCGGAGGCAGTGATCTTTGACCCCTGCGGCTGGAAGGAAGGTGACGTCTATTACGCGCTGGTCGGCAACAAAAACAAGACGCCCGGCTACGAGGGCGACTCGACCAGCCTCTTCCGCTCGCGCGATCTCGCGCACTGGGAATATCGCGGGCCGTTCTACAAGTCGGAGCGGCGCTGGACCGATCCGATCGAGGACTGCGCCTGCCCGGACTTTTTCCCGCTCGGCAGCAAGCACATGCTGCTGATGCACACGCACCGGCCCTATGGCCAGGCGCAGTACTACATCGGCCGCTATGAGAAGGAACGCTTCTATCCCGAAGTCCACGGCCGCATGACCTGGCCGGGCGGCGAACTGTGCGCGCCCGAAACCCTGCTCGACGACAAGGGTCGCCGGATTTTCTGGGGCTGGATTCACGAGTCGGGCCCGGCCACCAACGGCTGGAAATCGGTTGCCAGCCTGCCGCGTGTGCTCTCGCTCGCCGCCGACAGCTCACTGCGTATCGAGCCTGCGCCGGAACTGGAAGCCTTGCGTTGCAATCGCAGGCAGCCGGGGATGCTTTCGGAGTTGTGCAACTCCGAAAGCATCCTCAAGGACGTGCGCGGCGATTGCCTGGAAATGGCGCTCACCATCGAGCCCGGCGACGCGGAAGAGTTCGGCCTGAAGGTGCGTTGCTCGCCGGATGGCGAGGAGCAAACCGCCATCGTCTGTGCGCCGCGGGCCAAGACGCTGCGGACCGAGTGTGGCACGCTGAAGAAGCAAGTCGCGCCGTTCGAACTGAAGCCCGGCGAGCCGCTGCAGTTGCGCGTGTTCCTCGACCGCTCGGTGCTGGAGGTGTTTGCCAACGGACGCCAATGCCTCACGCAACGTATCTATCCAACGCGCGCCGACAGCCTCGGCATCAAGCTCTTCAGCCGTGGCGGTGGCATGAAGGTGAAGAAGCTCGATGTCTGGGATATGAGCCCGGTCAACAGTTGGTGAGGAAGCGAAGCGTGAAAAGCGCTGGTTGGATTTGCCTGGCCCTGCTCGCGCTCATGAGTCTGTGCTCGCGCGGCGCAGAGATCCTGCCCGCCCGCCAGTGGTGCGTCGCTGAACTGACGTTCACGGCCGGCCGCGAAATCGCCGATCCGTTCGATGGCGAGCGCGCGGCTTTCTCCGCCGTCTTTCGCGGACCGTCGGGCGCGGAGTTCAAGGTGCCGGGCTTCTGGGATGGCGGCCGGGCATGGCGTATCCGCTTCACGCCGACGCTGCCGGGCCGCTGGCAGTATGAGACGCGCTTCAGCGCTGCCAACGAGAAAGGATTGCATGGCCAGCATGGCGTACTCGAGGTTCAACCTCCGCCCGCGGATACGCCGCTGCATCAGCACGGCGGCTTCCTCAAGGTCGCTGCCAACCATCGCTATTTGACCTACAGCGATGGCACGCCGTTCTTCTGGCTTGGCGACACCTGGTGGGCGGCGCCCTCGGCCAATGTGCCGCTGGACGTGTTCAAGCAGCAGGTGGACGCGCGGTTGGCGCAGGGCTACACGGTGTTCCAGATGCACGGCCATCGGCCACTGACCGACGCCGGCAAACTCGGCGCGTTCGAGGCGACGCGCCATGCCGACGCGGAGACGTTGCAGTACTGGCAGCAGGTGGACCGCTACCTCGCCTACGCCGAGGCGCGCGGCCTGGTCGCCTGCATCGGCTTCGCGCGCGGCGACATGTTCGACCCGTTCAGCCTCACGGATTTGAAACGCCTCTGGCGCTACTACCTTGCCCGTTATGGCGCCTACCCGGTCCTGTTCCTCATCACGCAGGAATACAACATCGAGCCGGACAAGCGGCAGCAACATCTGCCCAAGCTGTTGGCCCTCGGCCAGTACATCAAGGACACCGATCCGTATCAGCGCGCCATGACCGCACACCCGTGGGCGCGCAGCCGCGATCTGGGCCAGGCGTGGAATGAGCCGTGGCTGGACTTCATCATGTTCCAGGCCGGCCATCGCCGCTTCGAGAAGCCCGCGGCCTACCACGAGGTCTGGCAACGGCCCACGCCCAAGCCGTTCATCGAAGCCGAGGCGAATTACGAGGGTTTTGCTTCCACGAATTTCAACGTCAATGCCGCCGCGATTCGCCGCAGCGCCTACACCGCGCTCCAGTCCGGCTCGTTCGGTTTCACCTACGGCGCACAGGGCCTCTATGCAGGCGTGCTCGACCGCGCGCGGCCCGGCCCGACCAGCCGCTGGGGACCGGTGCTGACGTGGAAGGAAGGTCTCGCGCTGCCCGGCGGCGCACAACTCCAACATCTGCGCGTTTGCTATGAGTCGCTTGACTGGTGGAAGCTGGAGCCGCAGCCCAAGGCCCTCGAACCCGCGGCCGATATTTTGGTGAAGGCCGACGGTGCCGCGACGCTGCTCCTCTACTATGTGAGCAAAGTCAAAATCCCGCCGGCGTGTCACCTCAAGGATCTGCCGGACGGCCGGGCCTATACGGCCACCTGGTTCGATCCGCGCACGGGACGCACCACCAAAGTGCCGGAGGACAGCGTGGTCAGCGCGCGCAAATTGCCTCTGCCCAAGCCGCCGGATGCGCAAGACTGGTTGCTGATGCTGCGGGCCACAGGAAAACCGGAATGAAAAACAAAACGGAGTTGTTCGTCGTCATGGCAGGGTTGAGTTGTTGCTTGAGCTATGCGGGTAGCGCCGCGCTGACCAACTCGCTCGCTATGGTGCTGGTGTCCATCGCGCCCGGCAGTTTCGTGATGGGACAGGACGGGCCGGCGGCGGATTATCAGATGACCAAGCACGCGGCGAAGTGCGACGACGCCGACTGGGATGAGCGGCCCGCGCATCGCGTGACGATCACGCGCGAATTTTTCATGGGCGCGACGGAAGTGACGCTCGGCCAGTATCGGAAATTCAAGCCGGACTTCCGTGCCGATGGCGGCGCGGATGACGAGGCCGTCACCGGCGTGACCTGGTCCGATGCCGTGAAATTCTGCGAGTGGCTCTCCGCGCAGGAGGGCAAAACCTACCGGCTGCCGACGGAGGCGGAGTGGGAATGGGCCTGCCGTGCGGGCACGACCACGCCGTACAACACCGGCGAGCGCCTGCCGGACGGGTTCCAGAAGTGGTTTGGCGGACTCGGCCGTGGTGACCGCTATTTCACCGATGGCAAGCTGCCGCGCGACTATCAGCACATGAAGGGCAAGCCTGCGCCGCGCGTCGCGCAGACGCCGGCGAATGCTCTGGGCTTGTTCGATATGCACGGCAACGTGGCCGAGTGGTGCGCGGACTGGTACGGCCCCTATGAGACAGGTGCGCAAACCGATCCGCTCGGGCGCAGCAGCGGCGACTTCCGCGTCATCCGCGGCGGGCACCACACGGAATTCACACGCCTGCTGCGTTCGGCCAATCGCGGCGCGTGGCTGCCGCAGACGGGCGATCCCAAGACCGGCTTCCGCGTCGTGCTCGGCGAGTTACCGAAAGGAAATTTGTTGCCGCCGCCACCGCCGCCGCTGAATGCGCAGCATGTGGAGCAGAGCGTGGCGCGAATCGAATCGGCGCCCGCCGACGTGCCCTTCTTCGCCGAGCCGAAGCCGTTCGTGAAGATTCCCACCAACTCCGCCGGGCCGCTGTTCTCCTGGCACAACCACAGCCCGGCCATCGCCGAGTGCCCGAACGGCGACCTGCTCGCCGTCTGGTACTCGTGCGTGGACGAGGGCGGCAGCGAGCTGTGTAACATCGCCAGCCGCCTGCGACGCGGCTCCAAGGAATGGGAACCGGCCTCGCCGTTCTGGGATGGCGCCGATGTGAACGACCACGCGCCGAAGCTCTGGTGGGATGGTGACCGCACACTCTTCCACCTCGCGCGCGGCCACAACGAAAACATCCTGCGCCGCTCCACCGATAACGGCGCCACATGGTCGCCGGCGCAGGTGTTGATGCCGCACGGCGAGTTCGGCAACCAGCTCATCCGCACGCGCGAAGGCGTGCTCGTCATCACGCACGACTCCCGCCAGTGCAGCCTTGTCTTCAGCCGCGACGGCGGTCAGACGTGGGCGTTCAACGATGTCGCGCAGCGCGCCAGCGATTTCCGCCCCGGCGGCCAGGGCTTCCGCTATCCCGGCATCCATGCGCCAATCGTGCAACTCGCCGACGGCCGCCTGATGGTCGTCAGCCGCAACGACAAACCGGAAGACCAGGCGAAGTTCGGTGGCAAGTCGCCGTTCAGTTTCACGAGCGACCTCGGCCAGACGTGGACCTATGCGGCTAGCGAGTTCCCGTCGATCAGCAGCGTGCAGCGTCAGGTGCTGATGCGCTTGAAAGAAGGTCCCTTGCTGTTGTGCTCGTTCACCGACCAGCGCCGCGACTGGAACCAGCGCAAAGGCATGACGTTCAAGGCGGCCGACGGCGGCGAGTTCACCGGCTACGGCCTCTTTGCCGCGCTCTCCTTCGACGAGGGCCGGACGTGGCTGCACCGCCGCCTGATCACCACCGGCGGCCGAGAGCGCACGTTGCCCGGCATAGACCGCGGCGAGTTCACCATGAGCGACACGCTGGCCGAATCCTCCGGCTACCTCGCCGCCATCCAGACGCGCGACGGCCGCATCCAACTCATCTCCAGCAAGGAGCACTATGTCTTCAATCTCGCCTGGCTCAAGGCACTGCCGCCGCCGCCAGCCAAATCCGCAAGTGCCACAACGGAGATACGCTTGATCATGAGCGCACCCGACGCGGCTTCCGGGAATGCTGCCAGGACAATCAAGCCGGCCTACAAGCAGGAGACCACCATCTTCAAGGAAGCTGGCCGCTACGGTGGCTGGCCGGCGAATCATGGGCTGTGGCAATGGGGCGATGAACTGGTTGTCGGTTTCGAGGCGTGCTGGTACAAGGCGGCGACCAACGATCACGCGATTGACCGCGAGAAGCCCTTCTATCACTGGCAGGCGCGCAGCCCCGATGGTGGGAAGACGTGGGCCATCGAGGACAAGCTGCCGTTCTCCGACCCCAAGACGGAAGCCAAGCCGCAGGCGCTGACGGAGCCGCTGGATTTCACCGCGCCGGATTCCGCGCTGATGTTTCGCTTCGGGAGCCTGCACGTCGGGCCGTCGTGGTTCTATGTTTCCGGCGACCGCTGCCGGACGTGGCGTGGCCCTTTCACGTTCGCTGTCGAGGGTATCGACAAGGTCTGCACGCGCACCGATCTCGTCGTGCTTGGCCCACGCGACTGCCTGCTGTTCGGCAGCGCCGCGAAACTTTCCGATGGCAAGGAAGGCCGCGTCTTCTGCGCGCGTACGACCGATGGCGGCCAGCACTGGAAGCTGGTCTCGCTCGTCGGGCCGGAATCGCCGGCGGGCGGCTTCGCCATCATGCCCTCCACGGTGCGGCTGTCCGGCGGCGCGCTCATCACGACGATCCGTCACGGGAAGGATGGCTCCAACATCCGCGCGTGGCGCAGCGACGATCTCGGCGGGCACTGGACCGCACTCGGCGCGGCGACCGGCAACATCGGCGGCAATCCGCCCGCGCTCGTCATCCTCAAGGATGGTCGCCTGTGCCTCAATTATGGCTACCGTCGCAGCCCGTTCGGCATCCGCGCGCGCATCAGCGGCGACGAGGGCCGGACGTGGGGGCCGGAGATCATCCTGCGCGACGATGGCCGCACCGGCGACCTCGGCTACCCGCGCAGCCTCGTCAGGCCCGATGGAAAAATCCTGACGGTTTATTATTTCAACGGCCCGCGCGACGAGGATCGCACCATCCAAGGCACGCTCTGGACGCCGTGAGGAATTGTTTTCCAGGGATTGGAAAAATTTCCGGCGGAATTTCCAGACATTGGAAAAGTTGGGGCAGAAATTTTCCAGGGCTTGGAAAATTTCGGGTTTTCTTTTCCAAGCCTTGGAAAGGGATAACACCGGCGGAGCAGAAAGGAACATCATGAACACGCGAAGCTTGGTTTTGGCCGGCGCGCTGGCGGCGCTGCTGGCGGCGGGCGCCCGGGCTGCGGACGGCCTGCCGGACACCTCGAAGATGAACGTCCTCCTGATTGACATCGAGGACTGCAATGCGGGTGTCTGGGGTTGCTACGGCAACGAAATCTGCAAAACGCCGAACTTGGACCGCTTCGCCGCGGGCGCGGTGCGGTTCGAGTCCGCCTATTGTCAGGCGTTCTGCTGCAACCCGACGCGCACCTCGTTCCTGACCGGCTTGCGGCCGCCGAGTACGCGCGTGCTCTCCAACGGCGACGTGATGAACAAGCACCTGCCCGCCGGCGTGCTCACGCTGCCGGAGATGCTCAAGAGTCAGGGTTTCTACACCGCTGATATCGGCAAGCTGTTCCACACGGTGGATTATGCCGAGCGGCAGATGGCGACGTTCGACCGCATCGAGCTGTATGACAAGCCCGCGGGTTGGAAGGGGCCGGGGCCGATCCTGACCTTCCCGCCGGTGGCGCGCGCCCGCGCCGCCAATCCGCCGCCTCCGAAGAGCAAGGGCAAGGAATTCGCCACGTGGCGGCGCAAGCAGTCCGACCGCTACGGCGACTCCGGCATTCCGGCGGAGCAGGATGGCGACTACCGCAAGGCGCAGGTCGCCAGCGCACTGCTCAAGGAATTCGCCAAGAGCAAAAAGCAATTTTTTCTCGCCGTGGCGCAGTCGCGGCCCCACACGCCGCTGATCGCGCCGAAGAAATACATCGAGATGTATGACCCAGCCAAGATCCCCGAGCCGCCCGCGCCGCTGGCGAGCCTGAAAAAATTCCCCTATATGAAGCGCGCCACCGGCGGCAACCCGGACATCTTCACCCAGCAGCAGCCGACGCCGCAGCAGGTGCGCGAGGCCATCGCGGCCTACTACGCCTGCGTCAGCTTCGTGGATGACAACGTGGGCATGATCCTCGACACGCTCGCGCAGGAGGGGCTCGACAAAAACACGATCGTCATCTTCCTGGGCGATCACGGTTTCCATCTCGGCGACCACCAGTTCTGGTCGAAGTACTCGATGCTGGAGGCGACGCGGCGCGTGGTGTTCATCGTGCGCGTGCCCGGCGCGCCGGCCAACGGCCAGGCGTGCCGCGAGTTCGTCGAGTTCGTGGACATCGTGCCGACGCTCGCCGACCTGCTGAAGTTCGACGCGAAGAACGCGCTCGAAGGCACGAGCTTCGCGCCGCTGCTGGTGAACGCCGCGCGGCCGTGGAAGCGGGCCGTGTTCATGACCGATGGCAATGGCGATAACGTCGTCCGCACGCGGCAGTACAGTTATCTGGAATTCAAGTCGGGCAAGGCCGATGTGCCCACCGCACTCTATGATTTACAGAGGGATCCGTGGGAGACGGTGAACGTTGCCGATGACCCAGCCTATGCCGCGGCGCGCAAGGAGCTGGCCGAGCTGCTGCACGGCGGCTGGAAGGCCGCGCTGCCCAAGTAAGCAAGCGGCATCACAGAAATGCTGTCACGCGGAAAAATATTATGACAACTTGTCTTCGCAGGTTGAGTGCGCTCTTTGTCCTGGCCCTTGCGGCGCAGGCGCAGGACTGGGGCGGGCCGTTCCTGCTGATCCCGATGAGCGCGCCGGAGCTGGTGCTGGAAGCGGTCGCGCCGGAAAACGTGGCGGGCGGCCTCGTCTCGATCAACAAGCCGGCGAACACCGACAACCAGACCTGGTTCGTGGCGCGCAAGGAAGGCGAAACCTATGCCTTCTGCAACAAGGCGAACCCGCAGCTCGTGCTCGCGGCGAGGGGTGGGGGTACGAACAACGGTACGCAGATGGTGCTCGAAACGGAGGCGGGCAAACTGTGGCAGCGCTGGACGATCACGAACCTGGCGAATGGTGCGGTGGCGCTGCTCTCGGGTCATGTGCCGACCAAGGGCCTCGATGATCTCGGCGGTCGCAGCGAACCCGGTGCGAAGATCGATCTCTGGTCCTTCCATCCACACGATGAGCACCTGCAATGGGTGCTCAAGCCGCTCGCGGGCGCGACGGTGCCGCCCGCCAGCGGCCCGCGGCTCGATCCGCTTGCGCCGAAGGGCGAGATCAAAGAATTCACCTTCAGCAACAGCAAGATTTTCCCCGGCACCAAACGCGTCGGCTCGGTCTTCATCCCGGCGCAAGTTGATCCCAAGAAGCCCGCCTGCGTCTATGTCCGTCAGGACGGCTACAACCCCGGCGAGAAAAAGTTTTTGGAAGCGCTGATCGCGGCCGGCGACATGCCCGTGACGGTGGGCGTGTTCGTGCGCCCCGGCGAGGTACCCGCGCCGGTGAAGGGCACGGGGGGCCGGCGCAACCGCTGCTTCGAATACGACGCGGTCAACGATAACTACGTGCGGTTCCTCGTCGAGGAGCTGCTGCCGTTCGTCGCGAAGGAGTTCAACCTGAACCTCTCCACGAACGGGAACGACCGCTGCATCGCCGGCGGCAGCAGCGGTGGCATCGCGGCGTTCAACGCGGCGTGGCAGCGGCCCGACGCCTTCACGCGCGTCTACGCGAACAGCGGCAGCTTCGTCGCGTTCCGCGGCGGGCACGAGTTTCCAACGATGGTACGCAAGTTCGAACCGAAGCCGATCCGCGCCTACCTGACCACCGGCACGCACGACATGATCAACTGCGCGGGCGACTGGTATCTGCTCGACCAGGAGATGGACAAGGCGCTGGGCTTCGCCGGCTACGACTATGTCTTCAAGGCGATCGAGGGGAAACATGTCGCCGGCTGGATGGAGCATTTCCCAGAGGCGATGCGTTTCATCTGGCAGGGCTGGCCGGCGCCGGTCAAGGCGGGCGCGGGTGCGCCGCGCGTGCAGGATGTGCTCGTCTCGAACGAAACGTGGTCGGTCGTCGCCGAGGGCTTCAAGAGCACGCGCGGCCCGGCGTGCAACGCGAAGGGCGAGGTCTTCTTCGCCGATACCTCCAACAACAAGCTGCATCGCATTGGGCTCGATGGGCAGGTGAGCACGTTCGTCGCCGAGGCCGGGCAGGCGCACTGCGTGACCGTCGGCGCGGATGGGCGCATCTACACGATCTCGGAAAAGTCCGGCAAGCTCATGAGCTACGACGCCGCGGGCACCGGCACCATCGAAATGGAGGGCATCCCCGGCCACTCGCTGCTCGCGCGGCCCGATGGCGGGCTCTACATCACCAGCAATGGCGAGAAACCGAACGCGCCGGGCCAGGTCTGGTTCATCAAGGACGGCAAGAAGACGCTGGTGGATTCCGGCCTGAAGTTCGCCACCGGCTTGGCCGTACGGCCCGACCAATGGCTGCTCTCGGTCGCCGACGGCCACTCGAAGTGGATCTACTCCTACCAGATGGAGGCGGACGGCAAGCTCGTGAACAAGGAGCGGTTCTTCCACCTGTTCGTTTCCGACTGGGATGATGACGCGGGCGCGGAGTGCGTGTGCTACTCGCTCGAAGGCCGGCAGCTCATCGCGACGCGTAGCGGCGTGCAGGTCAGCGCCGATGATGGCCCGACGCAGGTGATCCTGCCGGTGCCCGACCGCAGCCGCGTCACCGGCGTCTGCCTGGGCGGCCCGGAGGGCAACACGCTGTTCGCCTTCTGCGGCAACAAAATCTGGAAGCGCACGGTCAAGCTGCACGCGACGGGCGCGTTCACGCCGTGGCGCGCCGTCCGCGGCACACCGCTGTGAGGTGATGTATGAAATGGAGCCATGCCAACTGTGATTCCCCGCCGCGTGAGGTCACGCGGCCTACAAACGGCTCAAGACATGTAGGCCCGGTCACCCGACCGGGCGGAATTTTTCCATCTAACATGGGAAGCGTGTTCACGGTGCTGGCTCTATTTTGCGCGTGCGCTTTGACCAGCTTGGCCGCGCCGCCGGGTGTGGTGCTTGATTATCTGCCGGCGGAGTCGGGCCAATACGTCGGCTCGCCGGCTATCGCGGTCCTGCCCAATGGCGACTACGTGGCGTCGCACGATCACTTCGGCCCTAAAACACCGAAGCTCGGCGGCAAGCTGACCTCGGTCTTCCGCTCCACCGATCGCGGCCAGACCTGGTCCAAAAGTTCCGAGGTGCAGGGGATGTATTGGGCGACCCTCTTCGTGCATCGCGACGCGCTCTATCTGCTCGGCACCCATTCGGGACCGGGCAACATCGTCATCTGCCGCTCCCGTGATGGGGGGCGGACGTGGACCGAGCCCAAGGACAAAAACAGCGGCGTCCTGTTTGCAGGCTTCTATCACTGCGCACCGGTGCCGGTGGTGGCGCACGCAGGCCACCTCTGGCGCGCGTTCGAGTCCGTGGTGGGGCTCCGGTCGCAGTGGAAAGCGCTGGTGATTTCTGCGACGGAAGACGCCGACCTGCTCCAGGCCGCCAACTGGCGGATGAGCGAGCCCTATGCGCACCTCTGGTCGCAGTCGCAGTGGATCGAGGGCAACGTGGTCGTCACGCCGGAGGGCAAGCTCGTCAACATCCTGCGCACTGGCGGCGCGCCCGACAAGGCGGCCATCGTGCATATCAGCGACGATGGCCGGAAACTGACCCACGATCGCGAACGCGATCTCATCGACTTCCCCGGCGGCGGCTCCAAGTTCACCATCCGCTTCGATCCGCAGACGAAGCGCTATTGGTCGCTCGCCAACAAGCAGTCCGATCCGCCGGCGGGCCGCAACGTGCTCGCGCTGACCTCGTCGGCCAACCTGCGCGAGTGGAAGGTCGAGGCGATCCTGCTCCAGCACGCCGACAGAAAATTCCACGCGTGGCAATATGTGGACTGGCTGTTCGAGGGCGCAGACATCATCGCGGTGAGCCGGACGGCGTGGGATGGCTCGCACAATTTCCATGACGCGAACTACCTGACCTTCCACCGCTTTGCCAACTTCCGCGCGCTGAAGATGACCGAGGCTGCACCGCCTGTGAAGGAGCGCGTGGACGTCACGGCCGCTGATCTCAAAATCAGCGGTACGGGCTTCACGATCGCCAAGCTGGAGAATGGCGGACAGGCGTTCGCCAACCGGAAATACCAGTGGCAGCAGGTGCCGGAAAAATTCCGCGGCTGGTCCTACACGCGCACGAGTGGCGGAGAGCCGGCCGAGATCTGCGTGCAAGCGGTGCGCAATACGACGGTTTTCGCCGCCACGGCCGCGGGCAAGCAGGCGGAACTCAATCTGGCGGTCTGGAGGGCGGTCGCCAACGCGGACTTCCATTACACCGACAAAGGCAAGACGCCGATGAAGGTGTTTTGTCAGCGTCTGAAAGCCGGCGAGTCGTTGACGGTTCCGCAGGGTAACTGGGCTGGGCTGCTCGTGCTCGTGCCACCCGCGGGCACGGCGCTGGAAGCGTTCGTCGCCACGGCGCAACCGCTGACGCGGCTGAAGTACAACCATCCCGGGTTGACAGTGGATCTGGGCGTCGGGCTGTGGGCGTTTCCGTTGCCGATGGATTTCAATGGGGATGGCCTGCTCGATTTGCCGGTGTCGTGCCCGGACAAACCCTATAACGGTCTTTATGTCTTCGAGAATCCCGGCGCCGATACGGCCAAGAATCCGCTGCCGGTCTTCAAGACTGCCCGGCACATCAGCAGGGGACTGCAGATGGCGCAGGTTTCGTTTGTGAACGGCCAGCCACGCGTAACCACGCCGGCGATGGCCTATCCCGAGTTCCTTGCCGCTGGATTGGAGCAGGGGATCAAACTGCCGCTAACGAACAACGTCCACGCCAACAAGGTCCGCGGCAATTTCTGGCGCTACGTGGATTTCGATGGCGATAGCAAGCTCGACCTCGTCGTGGGCGCGGACGATTGGACCGACTACGGCTGGGACAACGCCTATACGGCGCAGGGTGTGTGGACCAACGGCCCGCTGCGCGGCTTCGTCTATATACTGCGCAACACTGGCACGAACGAGAAGCCGGTCTATGACAAGCCTGTGCTGGTCAACGCTGGCGACAAGCCGGTGGAGACCTTCGGCTGGCCCTCGCCGTGCTTCGCCGACTTCCGCGGCACGGGCAAACTCGACCTGATCTGCGGCGAGTTCCGCGACAGCTTCACGTTCTTCGAGAACAGCGGCACGCGGACGCAGCCAAAGTATGCGCCCGGCCGGCAACTCAAGCTCGCCAATGGCCAGCCGCTGACGATGGATTTGGAGATGATCACGCCAGTGGCGCTCGACTGGAACAGGGACGGCCACGTGGATTTGATCTGCGGCGACGAGGATGGCCGCGTCGCCTTCATCGAGAACACCGGCCGGCTCGCGGCGGATGGCGCGCCGCAGTTCCTGCCGCCGCGCTACTTCCAGCAGGAGGCCGACGAGGTGAAGTGCGGCGCGCTCGCGACGCCGGTCGGCGTTGACTGGGATGGCGATGGCGCGATGGACATCATCAGCGGCAACTCCGCCGGCTACATCCTGTTCTACAAAAATTTGAGCGGCCCGGGCGTCGAGCAGCCGAAGTGGGCTGCGCCGGAATATCTCAAGGCCGATGGCCAGGTCATCCGTTTCATGGCCGGACCGAACGGCAGCATCCAGGGGCCGTGTGAGGCGAAGTGGGGTTACACCACCGTGAGCCTCGCCGACTGGGATGGCGATGGCCTGCCCGACATCCTGGCCAACTCGATCTTGGGCAAGGTCGTTTGGTTCCGCAATCTCGGCATGAAACCAACCCAGCACTCCACCACTCCAGCACTCCGCCACTCCAGTCCTCTTCTCGCGGCCGCGCAGCCGGTCGAGGTCGAGTGGGACGGTCCGCAGCCGGCGCTCGCCTACGGCTGGCTCCGCCCCGAGGGCAAGGCCTTGCTCACGCAGTGGCGCACGACGCCGTTCGCCGTGGACTGGAACAAGGACAGGCTCACCGACCTCGTCATGCTCGACCAGAATGGCTACCTCGCCTTCTTCGAGCGCGCGCAGCGCGATGGGAAGCTGGTGCTGCTGCCGCCGCGGCGCGTGCTGTGCGACGAGAAGGGCGAGCCGCTGCGCCCCAACGCCAAGCTCGCCGGCAAGAGCGGCCGCCGCAAAATCTGCATCACGGACTGGGATGGCGATGGCAAGCTGGACATCCTGCTCAACGCCGCGAACGCCCGCTTTCTGCGGCAGGTGGACGCGCGCGACGGCAAGTGGTTCTTCAAGGACATGGGCCTGCTGGTCGCGCAGAATATCGAGGGCCACGACGTCAGCCCGACCGTCGTGGACTTCAACGGCGACGGCGTCCCCGACTTCCTCGGCGGCGCCGAGGACGGCCACTTCTATTACCTGAAAAATCCGCGCGCGAAATGAGGCTGGGCCTTTCCAAGGATTGGAAACTGGGAGCGGCACTTTTTCCAAGCCTTGGAAAAATTGGGTCTCGGTTTTTTGGGGGCCCCGGGGAATCGGCAGTCACTTCTTCCCGGTCGTTGAAAAATCCACGGTGATGACTGCGCCATTGAGCCGGAAATTGCGCGGGGAGGGGGCGGCATTCGCATCGAAGCTGGCGTTGAAGCCGAGTTCAACTTTCTCGCCCGGTTGCAGTCCTTCCGGATGGTAACCGACTCCGGTGAAGACCAGATGTCCGCCGCGCCCGGACTTCAGGCGGCCGCCCCACGCGTCACCTTTCAGCGTCACAGGCAGATCGCATTCCAATTTCTCCAACGGCAACACGCCGGCGCCGGCATTGGTGATGTGGAGATGGAACGTGGCGCAGTGGTGACCGCCTTCCTGCCAGACAGCGCCGGTTTCGCAGGCGATGGCGAGGCGCCGGCCAGTCGTGTCGGCGGGGGCCGGCGGCGCGACCGCCGTCGCAGGCGCGCTGACGGGCGGCGGCTCGAGGAGCGGTGGTGGCGCGGTGATGGCGGCCGCGCGGCCGGGCTGCATGAGGCGCTGGAGCAGACGTAATTTTTCGGGATGGAGGCTCTTCCAGTCGTCGCGCAGCAGGCCGCCGGTATCGCCGCTGTTCGGGTTGAGGCACCAGAAGGCCCAGTAGATGTTGTGCGCGCCGAGAAAATCCACGAGCGCGTTGATCCACAGTGCCTCGGTGCGTGCGAGGCCGTCGCGCGCGGCGGCGGGATCAACGTTGCGCGCGCCGAATTCGCCGAGCCAGACCGGCGCGAGGTTTTCGCGGTGGAGATAGGCCCAGTGTTTGTCCCAGAGCGCGGGCAGGTTGGCCGGAAAATTCGCGGCCTTGAACCACGGCTGGCCGAAGACGCCGGGGCCGTAGTCGTGCGGTGAATAGACGAGGCGGTTGGGCAGGTTCAGCCGCACGGGAAAGTCCCGCGCGCCGGCCAGGTTGCCGCCCCACCAATAATTTTCGCCCCGGAACTTTTCCACGCCCTCGACGAAGATGAGCCAGTTGGGTTGCACAGCGAGGAGCGCGTTGCCGCACCGCTCGGCGGCGAGCCGCCAGTCGGTTTTCAGGTTGCCATCGCCCCACGTCGCGGCACCGTGCGGCTCGTTGTGCAGGTCGGCGCCGATGACGACCGGATTGTTGCGGTAGCGGCGCGCGAGAAAAACCCAATCGGCAATCCAGTCCTGCTCGCTGACCTTGGCGGTGTACCACAATGCGGATTGTTGGTTGGCATCGGGGCGGTGGCGGTCGAGGATGACGCGCATACCACGCCGGCCGGCACCGGCGAGGAGCGCGTCGAGCACCTCGATGGGTCGCTTGCCCTTGAGCCCGGGATTGGCGTGCCCGGCGCTGACGTTCGGCAGGCGTTCGGTGTGCAGCATCTCATTGCACCACGGCACACGCAGCAGGTTGAAGCCGTTTTGCGCCAGCAAGTCGAGAAAGCTGTCCAGGCTGGCCTGCCATAAACCGTGCGGTGCGTAGTTGGAGGTCTCGAAGCCAAACCAGCTGATGCCGTTCCAATGCACCGGCTGGCCCTGGTCATCCACGATGCGGTTGCCCGCCGTATGGCACCAGCCCGCGCCGCGCGCGGTGGTAAGGGCGCAGACCAGCAGCAAGCAGAAAAATGTCCGCCACGATGGCATGGCGTCCCTCTAATCAAAACAGCCGATGCTGTCAATCGCCGCCTGTTGCGCGTAGAGGGGCGACGGCAAGGCAGACGGCGGTGCCGGTGTTCCAAGCCTTGGAAAAGGCACCGATACTTTTTCCAGGGCTTGGAAAATCTGGGCGTGGAACTTTCCAAGGCTTGGAAAAAACGGTGAAATATTTTCCAAGCCTTGGAAACGGATGCTTGAAGCGGGTGGGGCGGGCCGATAGAAACGCACCATGAAAGCGCACACCATGTTGTTGGCGGCGCTGCTGCTGGCGGAGGCCGGTGGCAAGCCGGTGGATAATCCGGTCAAGCTGCAGGAGCCGCTGCGCTTCGGGCGCGACCTGGTCGAGGTGACCAGCGCGGGCACGCTGCGGCGGTGCTACCGCGTCTGGGGCGACTGGGCGGCGGAGCAGCAGGCCTATCTCGCGGAGGCGCGCGAAAATGCCAAGGCCCGCGGGACGCCGGCGCGGCGGGTGAAGATGGGCTGCATTTTTCTGAAGGACGCGCAGATCACTTTCACCAACATTCCCGGCGCCGATGGCAAGCCGCTGACGGGCTCCTATTCCACACCGCCGGAATTCAGCGACGCGATGAAGCAGCGCGGGATGCGCGAGTACTGCGACTTCATGTTCGCGTTCTCGCGCGGCGAGCTGGAGGTGGAGTGGGTCACGGCGACGCTGACGAATCTGCACTGGGTCAGCGACGCGCCGAAGAATCCCGCGTGGAGCTGCCAGCCGAAGGCGGTCGGCGACGACTTCCTGAAGGCGCTGGCGAAGTTCAAGGATGATGGCGTCTGCATGTGGATGCTCTGCGCCGGCCGGCCCACAACGCTCAACGGCGGCGCGAAGCAGAAGATCGGTGCACCGCCGTTCGGGATTTCCTATACGCAGTGGCCGATTTTCGGCGGCTACTCGCTGGTCATCAGCGCGCCGGATGTCGGCCTGATGGTCCACGAGTTCAACCACCGCTACCTCGACAATCTGCGCACGCTGGAAAATATCCAGCTCACACAATTCCACGGCCTCGCGAATCTCGGCTATGAGGACAAGGATCTTGGCTACCCGCACCTGATGAACACCTATCGCAGCATCTACCTCTACATCGTCCGCCGCGATATGTGGCGGCGGTTCACGGTCACGACGCCGAACCACTCCGCGCTGGAGCCGTTCAGCGGCAAGGCCTATGCGTGGGCCGAGGTGCAGGGCGACTGCTGGTTCAAGCTGCCGCAACTTGGCGACGCGGAGCTGGCGAAGCTGACCGGCCTCGCCACGTTCAAGATGGATGCGCAACCGAAGAAGACCTATCGGCTCTATACGGTGGGCGAGGCGGAGCGGGCGAAAATTCTTTCGCCCTATACGGCGCAAGCCGGCGAGCAGGACACGGCGCTGAATAATCTGCTCGCGTTGCACACGGAATCGGCCGCGGTGCTGAAGACCGCGACCGGTCACTGGCTGTTCGTGCGGCCCGACCTCGCAGATGTCTACGTGGATATGTTCAAGCTCGCCGGCCGGGCTGGCGGGCCGCTACCCGTCTATGGCTACGTGCTCGAAGGCGTGCGGCCGTTGCTCGTGCTGCGCGCGCCGCCGGAGCTGCCGGTGCCGGCCAACGAGCTGGGCTATGTTCGTCCTGCCGATAGGAGCGAGATCAAATGAGCCTTTCACGTCGCACGTTCATGAGCCGGTCAGCACTGGGCGCGCTGGCTGCGGTCGGCGGCGCGCCGCGTGCGGGCGCGGCGGAGGACTCCGCGCCGGATGCGATCACGTGGTCGCGGACGATTCCCGTGCGCTACACACCGGACGTCGCCGTGCTCGGCGGCGGCATCGCGGGCGTGGCGGCGGCGTGCGCCGCGGCGCAGTCGGGCGCCAGCGTTTTGCTCGTGGAGCGGTTCGCCATCATCGGCGGCGATCTGACCACCGGCGGTGTCGCCGCATTCTGCGGCGAGACGGCGGGGCAGGGCGAGGTCTTCGACGAAATCCTCGCCGACCTGGAAAAAATTCATGCGGTGACCGCCTATCAGCCGTTCCCCAAGGCCGACCACCGCAATTTCGATCACCACCTCCTGGCAATCGTGCTGCAGGAACTGCTGCTGCGGCGCAAGGTGAAGTTGCTGCTGCATACGCGCTTCGTGGATGTCCGCGTGGGCGCGGGCGGCCGCATCAGCGAGTGCATTGTCTGCGGCAAGTCGGGGCCGGAGGCGGTGCGGGCAAAGCAATTCATCGACTGCACCGGCGAGGCCGACGTGGCGCGCACGGCGGGCTTCGCAGTGATGAAGGGGCGGCCGGAGGATGGTCTGCCGCTACCGATGTCCATGATGGCATTCGTCCGGCACGTGGAGCCGGAGGAAGCCGGGCCGCAATTGCCGGAGGGCTGGTTCGCGCCGGTGCGCGACAAGGCGTCGCTGCCGATGACGAGCATCTGGCCGAACGGCCCGCGCAGCAACGCGCTCAAGATCAAGATTCCGATGTTCGATGCCACCAGCACCGAGGGCCTGACGCTCGCGGAAATCCGCGCGCGCCGCCGCACGCTCGAGGTGCTCGACTATTACCAGCGCGTGCTGAAGAAACCGTGGCGCTACGACGGCTGCTCGCCGCAGATCGGCATCCGCGAGGGCGCGCGCATTGTGGGCGACTATGTCCTGACCCTCGCCGACCTGCGCGCCGGGAAGATGTTCGAGGATGCCATCGCGCGCGGCGTCTATCCGCTCGACGGCCACAAGCCCGATGACGATCAGCGCACCTATATCCTCAAGCATTCCGAGATGAAGGTGCCGCCCTATCAGATTCCGCTGCGCAGCCTGATCGCGAAGGATGGCGCGAACCTGCTGATGGCGGGGCGCTGTTTCTCCGGCGACCAACTGGCGCTTTCCTCGGCGCGCGTCAGCACGACGTGTGCGATGATGGGGCAGGCCGCCGGCATCGCGGCGGCGCTCGCCGTACAGAAGCAGACGGACCCGCGCCGGCTCGATCCGCGCGCGGTCCGGCGCATTGTGGGAGAACGTGGAGGGAAGCTGACATGAAAACTGAACTTATCGCACCATCGGCTGGAGGGCCGCGCTCCGTCGCCTGCGAGTTGAAATCACTCTGGAGGGCCTTTGGTATCTTGCTGCTGCCGATGGCGTCGTTCGCTGCCGTGCAAAGCGAGTTCATCTTCGAGAAGGCTCCGTTCCCCAGTTGCCACGCCTCAACGATTGTGGAGGCCAAGGATGGCGGACTGGTCGCCGCGTGGTTCGGCGGGACGCACGAGCGGCATCCGGACGTGGGTATCTGGGTGGCGCGCCGCGAGGGAAACACGTGGACTGCGCCGGTCGAGGTGGCCAACGGCGTCCAGGCCGATGGCACGCGGCAGCCGTGCTGGAATCCGGTTTTGTTCCAACCCAAGGTCGGGGCGTTGATGTTGTTCTATAAAGTCGGTCCCTCGCCGAGCCAATGGTGGGGGATGCTGCGCACCTCGGACGATGGCGGGAAAACCTGGAGCGCGGCGCGGCGTTTGCCGGAGGGCATCATCGGCCCGATTAAGAACAAGCCGGTGCAACTGGCCAATGGTGACATTCTGTGCGGCGTGAGTTCAGAAGATCACGGCTGGCGCGTCCACTTCGAGCGCAGCAGTGATGGCGGCCAGACGTGGCGGGCGACGCCGCCGGTCAACGACGGCAAGACCATCGGCGCGATCCAGCCGAGCATTCTCTTTCAGGGCGGCGACTGCTTGCAGGCCATCGGCCGCACGAAACAGTCGCACGTGTTTTCGATCTGGTCGGAGGATGGCGGCCGGACGTGGGGGCCGATGACGCTGCTCGACCTGCCGAATCCGAACTCCGGCACCGACGCGCTCACGCTGAAGGATGGCCGGCATCTGCTCGTCTATAATCCGACGGCGAAAGGGCGCTCGCCGCTGGCGGTGGCCCTCTCGCGCGACGGCAAAACGTGGCAGCAGGTGATCGAGTTGGAGAACGAGCCGAAGGCGGAGTTCAGCTATCCCGCCTGCATTCAGGCGCGCGATGGCCGCGTTCACATCACCTACACCTGGAAGCGCCAGCGCATCAAACACGCCGTGCTCGATCCCGCGCAGTTGGAGGTGACGCGCAGCCCGATCACGAACGGAGCCGAGTGGAAGAACGACAAACCGGTGGCGCTGCCGGGCGTGACGAAGCCGAAGGGCGAGAGCGTGCTGATCTACCAGCCGACAACCGAGTGGACCTATTCGCATCACCAAAGCCTGACGTTTTTCAAGGGTCGCTTCTACGCCATCTGGTCCAATGGCCGAAAAGATGAGGATGCGCCCGGCCAGCGCGTGCTGCTGGCGAGTTCGGCAGACTTCAGGAATTGGACCACGCCCAAGCCGCTCGTGGATTCGGTGACGGAGCAAGGCGTCGAGCGCGTGTTGACCGCCGCGGGTTTCCATCAGCACGAGGGCACGCTCGTCGCCTACTTCGGCAACTATGGGCCGCAGAAGGAGACAACGCGCTTGCAGTTCGTGACGACCACCGATGGCGAACAGTGGAGCGCGCCGCGCGACGCCGGTGCGGCGATCAACCCCAACCACGGTCCGCAGGCGACCAAGAGCGGCCGGCTGATCATCAGCGGCAACATTTCATTTCCATGGAGCGATGACCCGACCGGGCTCGCCGGCTGGCACATGACCGGCATCTATCCGGCGAGCATGGCCGCGACGATCAAGGACGATCCGGCCTCGTTCTGGGAGGTGGCGAAGAAACAGAACTGGAACACCGGCCTGTGCGAGGGCTCGTTCTATCAGACCGATGACGGCGTCCTGCACATGCTGCTGCGCAACGCCGCCAAACAAAACACCCGCCGCCTCTGGCTGACCGAGAGCCGCGACAACGGTGCGACCTGGGGCGAGCCGGTCGAGACCAACTTCAGCGACACCAATTCCAAGTTCCACTGCGGCCGTCTGCCAGATGGCCGTTTCTATGTGATCAATAATCCCATCGGCGGCGGTCGCACACCGCTGGTGCTCTCGCTCTCGCGCGATGGCGTGAAGTTCGACAAGCATTTCATCCTCGGCGACACTCACTACGAGCGCCGCTGCGCCGGTCAGTATAAGGGCGGCGAGTATGGCTATCCGCACACGCTGCTGCATGAGGGTTTCCTCTACACCATCGTCTCGCGCCAGAAGGAAGCCGTCGAAGTCCTCCGCGTCACCCTCGCCGAGCTGAAGGAGTGAAGTAGCTATGCCAAGCATAAATCGCCGATCGGCGCTCAAGGGTTTGTTTACCGGAGCCGTGGGCGGCGCCGTGATGCCGCGCACGCTGGCGGCCGATATGGAGAAAGCGCCGGCGGGCAAGGCGGAGGTGTGGCCGGCGGTGGATGTACTGGTGGTGGGCGGCGGGCCGGCGGGCATCGGTGCAGCGCTGATGGCGGCGCGGGCAGGGTGCAAGACGCTGCTCGTGGAACGCTACGGCCGGCTCGGCGGCATGGCCGTACAGGCGCTCGTCGGCCCGCTGATGGGCAGCGTCCGCAGCAAGCTGGTGGACGACATCGTGGAGCGCATCGGCGGACGCCGCGTGGATTATGAGTTCGTGGATTTGAAATATGCCGAACTGCTCCTGCAAGCTGGTTGCCAGGTGTTACTGCACGCGTGGTGCGCCGCGCCCTTGCTCGAGGGCGGACGCGTGGGCGGCGTACGGCTGGTGACGAAGCAAGGGCTGATTGACGTACCGGCGAAGGTCACGGTGGATGCCACGGGTGATGGCGATGTGGCGTTCGGCGCGGGCGCGGAGTTCGATCAGGGTCGCGGCGCGGGGCCGAACTGGAAAGCCGATGGCCTCGTGCAGCCGATGAGCATCATGTTTCGTGTCGCCGGTGTGAACCACAAGGAGAGCATGGATGCCAAGGGCGGACGCGGCGCCTATCGTTTTCCGGACGGCCGCACGTGGAATCAGCTCTGCAAGGACGCGAATGCGGCGGGCGAGCTGCCTTCCACGGTGGGCATGGTGCGGACCTACACCTCGCGCCGCGACGATGAGCGCGTCATCAACGCCACGCAGATCAACCGCGTGGACGGCACGAAGGTCAGGGACCTGACGCAGGCCGAGTTGGAAGGCCGGCGGCAGGCGCAGCGGGTGCTCGAATTCCTCAAGCAGCGCGCGCCGGGCTTTCAGAACGCCTACATCAACAACATGCCGGCGAGCATCGGCGTGCGCGAGACGCGGCGGATTCGTGGCGTGGCCACGCTGACGGTGGACGACCTGTTTGCCGGCCGCCAGTGGCCCGACGCGGTGGTGCGTGGCGCGAACTTCCCGATAGACATCCACAATCCCGATGGTATCGGGCAGGTGCAGGGCGTTTCGCAAGAGCACCCGCTGGGCAAGGATCCGAAGGTCAAGCCCTATGACATTCCCTACGGCTGTCTCGTGCCGCGGAGTGTGAACGGGCTGCTTATCGCCGGCCGCTGCATCAGCGGCACGCACGAGGCCATGGCGTCCTATCGCGTGCAGGTGATCGCGCTGGCGACCGGTCTGGCCGCCGGCGTCGCCGCCGCCGAGGCGGTCAAGCACGGTGTTGAGCCGCGCGCCGTGAATGTTGCCCAGATTCAGCGCAGCGTGTTCGCCGCGCCGTGAGCATCTGTGACGAGCTCTTTCCATATATTGGAAGTGAACGGCTGGTTTTTCCAAGGCTAGGAAAAGATGCGGCCCACCACCAGACGTAAAGCTGAACTGGCGGGAGGGCGGGGACGAATTTGGCCTTGCGCCGGGGCATCTGCCTGCTATCGTCCCACCGTTGATGAGCGCTGTAACTGGGAGAGTTCGCATGAAAACGACGACGCGTTGGATGATGGTGGCGGTGCTGGCGGCGAGTATGGTGATGTTGACGTTGCCCGGCTTGGCGGCACAGCGGCATCGGGTGAAGCCTCTGCCGCCGAATGAGCACAAGCCCAGTGCCTATTGGGAACTGGAAAGCTTCGACGCTTCCGCCGGCACCATCTCCCTGCAAAAGAGCGACAGTTCCTCAAACCTGACCCTCAAGGTGACCAGCGTCACCAAGGTGCTCGTCGAAGACAAGCCCGGTAAACTCGACGAACTGCAAAAGGGGCAGAAGGTCGTCTTCAGCGCGTCCGGCGGAAGTTGCACGTTCCTCGACGCCGCCAAGCCCGACCCCAAGGACAAACCGAAGGGCAAGGACGAGAAGAAGACGACGAAGAAGAAAAACTGAACAGCGCTGCGCGCTGTCGCACGCCCGCGTTTTCCAAGGCTTGGAAACGCGGGCGTTGTTTTTTCCAAGCCTGGGAACAGCCGGAGCGGTTAGGGTGCGAAGTAACGGAAGTGGCCGGTGAGTTGGAAGTCGAAGAGCACATCCTCCAGCCGCGTGCCGGCGCCGATGTTGTGAACCACCAGCGGGCGGCCGTGCCGCTGCGGTGCGGTGGCGACGACGCCGATGTGCGGCAGGCCGTTGCCCAGCCGCCAGCTCACCATGTCGCCGGGCAGATAGTCCCCCGCCTTCTTCGTCACCGGCAGCGCCTTGCCGGCGCGGATGAAGAACGTTTCGAGATTCAACACACGACGATGGTCAATGTTCGGGTCGGGCTTGGTCAGCTTCCACTTCTGCGGGTAGGCGGAAAAGTTTTTCTTCATGTCCTCGTGCACCAGCGCCTGCAGGTCGGCGCCGGCGGCGCGCAAGGCGCGGACGACCACGTCGGCACAGACGCCGCGCTCGCGCGGGATATCGCCGCCGGGGTAGGGGAGGCGCGCGTAGCCCGGATCATATTGCGTCGTCACGCCGACCTGCGCGAGCGCGGCCTTGGCGATGATGACGGCGTTGGAATGCGGCGCCAGCGCAGCCACAGGGCCGGGCCAGAGGCCCAGCGGGAGCAGAAGGAGCAGCCAGCGCATGGCGTCAATCCAACAACGGCAGCAACTGCTGCACGGTGGCGCGGAGCGCGCCGGCCTTGGACTGGACCACGGCGGCGGCGCGCGCGCCGAGCGCCTGTGCCTCGGCCGGATTCTTCAGCAACCGCGCGACAGCCGCGCGCAATTCGCCGACGTCCTTGACCTGCACGAGCGCCTGCGCGGCGAGGAAGTCGGGGACGATGCTCTCGAAGTTCTCCATGTGCGGGCCGACGATGACCGGCTTGGCGCAGGCGGCGGGCTCGATGATGTTCTGCCCGCCATGCTGCGTCAGGCTCTTGCCGACGAAGATGACGCTGGCGACCGCGTAGAAGTGGCGCAGTTCGCCGGTGGTGTCCACCAGCAGCACATCGGGCCGCTCCACTTTCTGCATCGTCGTACGGCAGACGACGGAAAGCCGGCGCGCGGCGATCTCCGCCAGCACCTCGGCGCGGCGTTCGGCGTGGCGCGGTACGAGCACGAGGGCGAGGTCGGGGCCTTGCGGACGCAGCGCCACCAGCGTATCGAGCAGCGCGGCCTCCTCGCCGGCCCACGTCGAGCCGCCGAGCAACAGCGGGCGCGCGGGGTCGAAACCGGCGGCGTCCAGCGCCGCGCGCGCCTTGGCCGCGCCGCTCTCGCCCGCCGGGGCCAGGTCATATTTCGCGCTGCCCATCACGCGCACGCAGTCGGCGGACGCGCCCAGCGCGAGCAGGCGGTCGGCGTCGGGCTGGCCCTGCGCGAAGAAGGCGGTGCACTGCGGCAGCAGGCGCCGCGTCAGGAAGCGCAGCAGCTTGTAGCCGCCGAAGGAATGCGCCGAGAGGCGCGCATTGATCATCGCCACCGGCACGCCCTGCTGGCGCGCCGTGCGGATCAGGTTGGGCCACATCTCGTTCTCGATCAGCAACAGGGCGCGCGGGCGGATGAGGTCCACGACGCGGCGGCTGACCGGCGGCACATCGAGCGGGAAATAGATCAGCGGGATGTCGGCGGCAAGTTGCTGCTGCGCGATGGCATGGCCGGTGGAGGTGGTCGTGCTGACCACAAACCGCAACGCCGGCTGCGCGGCGCGCAGTTCCTGGACCAGCCGCAGTGCGACGCCGACCTCGCCGACGCTGACGGCGTGGAGCCAGACGCGTCCGCCCTCGGCGAGGCGCGCGCGCAGGTCCGGCGCGTAGCGGCCGAAGCGCTGGAGAAAATGCCGCGCATAGCCGCCGCGCCGCGCCATGCGCCAGAGAAAGCGCGGCAGCAGCAGCGTAAAGCCGATGGCAAAGCAAAAA
>CAISWQ010000002.1 GCA_903889245.1 uncultured Lentisphaerota bacterium
AGCGTACCCGCGAGCCGTCCAGCTTTCGGAACCTCTCAAATCATCAGGATGGGCCGCTCCGAAAACGATTTTGTATTCATGATTTTGTGAATCTTTCTTCGCTGTCCAGCCTTCGGTGTTCGATGTTCTTCTGCGGTTCTCTTCTCCTCCGTCACAATGCATTTGACTCTCCTGCGTTCTTCCCCAGAATGCCGCGCCGTGATGGCGTGTGAGAAAACACCTATGAAAAAAACCTTCTTCCGTGTGTGTGGTTTGGCCGTTACGCTGCTCGTCTGTCTGCCCGCGTCTGGCGCGGGTCTGGTCGAGCCCGCGAAATCGCTGCCGCTGATCCAGGACGTGGATGTGGTGGTGGTCGGCGGCTCGTGCGGCGCGGTGGCGGCGGCGGAGTCGGCCGCGCATAACGGCGCGAAGGTGTTTCTCGTGACGGCCGCGCCCTATCTCGGCGAGGACCTCGCCGGCACGCTGCGGCTCTGGGCCGAGCCCGCCGAGGTCGCCTCGAGCGATCTCATGCGCGGGATGTTCGATGTCGCGCAGACGAAAGGCGCGGCACTTAGTTACACGACGCCGCTCATTGTGAAGAAGGCGCTCGATACCGCGCTGCTCAAGTCGCACGTGCCCTTCCTGACCGGCGCCTATGCGACGGAGGTGCTCAAGGATGCGCAGGGCCGGTTCGCCGGCGTGGTGATCGCCGACCGCAGCGGGCGGCAGGCCATCCGCGCGAAGGCGCTGATCGATGCCACCGACCGCGCCGCGCTCGCGCGCGCCGCCGGCGCGGAGCTGACACCGTTCGCCGCGGGCAAGCTCACCTGCTCGCGCGTGATCATCAGTGGCGAGGCGCCCGCTGGAGATATCCGCGTGGTACCGCACGCCGACTGGAAGCCGCTCAAGGATTCCGTGCAGCTCTCCAGCAAGACGCCCACCAAGTCGGTCCTCAAGCCGCAGCTCTTCGAGTGCGTCATGGAGCTGCCGCTCGCCGATGAATCGCCGCGCGCCATCGCCGGGCTGGAGCAGGCCGCGCGCGACCGCACGTTCACCAAGACGCAGCTCGATGCCGCCGACCATGTCTTCTTCATCCCGCCCGATCACATCAAGGCGGTGAAGCCCGCGACGGCCTGGACCACCGCCGAGGCGTTCGAGCTGGGCGCGCTGCAACCGGCGCAGGCGCCGTTCGTCCACGTGCTCGGCGCGCTCGCCGATCTGCCGCGCGAGGGCGCGGCGGCGCTGGTCAAGCCGGCGAATGCCATCCTCGTGGGTACGCGGCTCGGCCGGCTGGTCGCGGCCGAGGCCAAGGCGCGGCCCGCGCCCGCCGAGGTCCGGCTGCGCGCGACGGCGAGCGGCAAGGTCGCCGACGTCCGCGAAGTGCAGGGCACGCTGACCAAGCCGTTCACCGCCGCCAGCGGCGCCATCGCGTGCGACGCACACGAGCTGCCGGTGCTCGCGGAGACCGAGTGCATCGTGGTCGGCGGCGGCACCACCGGCGCGCCCGCCGGCATCGGCGCGGTCCAGAACGGGCTCAAGACCATCGTCATCGAGCAGCTCAACGAGCTCGGCGGCGTCCAGACCGCGGGCATGATCTGCGGCTATTACTTCGGCAACCAACGCGGCTTCACCAAGGAGATTGATGAGGGCGTCGCGCAGACCGGCCGTGTCAAGTCGCAGGCGAAGGCCGAGTGGTATCGCACCGCCATCCGCGGCGGTGGCGGCGAAATCTGGTTCGGCTGCCTCGCTGTGGGCGCGGTGCTGGAGGGCCACAAGCTCGCGGGCGTCGTCGTGGCGACGCCGGATGGCCGTCGCGGCGTGATCCGCGCCAAGGCGGTGATTGACGCCAGCGGCAACGCGGATATTGCCGCCGCCGCGGGCGAGCCGACGGAGTTTTATCTGCCGGAGGAATTGATCAACCAAGGCGTGGGCCTGGCGGTGCTGCGCCTCGGCGCGGGCGGCCATAACAACGACTACGCGTTCGTGGACGACACCGATGCCTCCGACCTCTGCTTCTTCGGCCTGCGCGCACGCAGCATGACCGAGGGCGGCTGGGACGTCTCGCAGCTTGTCAACTCGCGCGAGCGCCGCCGCCTCCTCGGCGTCTATCAGGTCACCGTCTTCGACTACCTGACCGGCCGGACGTTCCCCGACACGGTGACGCAGCACAAGAGCCGCTTCGACCTGCACGGCGACGCGAGCAGCGATTTCTTCATGACCAAGAACATCCGCGTGCGCAACCACGGCACGATGAACGCGAACGTGCCGTATCGCTCGCTCCTGCCGAAGACCACCGACGGCCTGCTCGTCGTCGGCATCGGCATGAGCGCAACACGCGACGCGATGAGCATCCTGCGCATGCAGCCCGATCTCCAGAACCAGGGCTACGCCGCCGCCTACGCCGTCCGCCTCGCGCTGCGCGGCGGCTACGAGTTGCGGAATGTCCCCGTCCAAGTGCTCCAGCAGCACCTTGTCGAGAAGGGCATCATCCCCGCCAGCATCGCCGGCGGGCGCGACTCGTTCCCGATCCCCGATGTGCTGCTCCAGATGGCCGCGCACGACGTCATGATCGGCTACGACGGCCTGCCGTGGCTCTTCGCCGACCCCGCGCGCGCGAAGCCCCACCTGCTGGAGAAGTGGAAGGAGCTCGACCGCTTCTCCGATGGCCGCGACGCCGAGAACAGCCTCGTCTACGCGCACCTGCTCGCGCTGTTCGGCGACGCCACCGGCGAGGACGAACTCGTTGACTGGGTACAGAAACACACGTGGGGCGATGCGTGGATCGCGGGCAAGGATCCCGGCATGAACCGCATGGGCGCCTATATCCTCGCGCTCGGCCGCATCCACTCGAAGAAGGCCGTGCCCGCGATCCTCGCGCGCGGCAAGGAGCTGTGCGATGCCGGCACGACGCCGACCAACCTGCATCTGCGCATCCTCGGCCTCGCCTGCGAGGCCATCGGCGACCGCGCCTGCGCGCCGCTGCTCGCGAACCTGCTCGACCTGCCGGGCATCGCTGGCCACTCGATGGTGATGGCGCCGGACATCCCGCCGGTGCCTGGCTACGACAGCCGCAGCAACTACAGCCAGAAGGAAAAGCAGGTGACAGTCCGCGAGATCAACCTCGCCCGTGCGCTCTACCGGCTCGGCGACAAGGACGGCAAAGCCGCCGCGATTCTGCAGGCCTACGCCGAAGACCCGCGCGGCTTCTACGCCAACTACGCCCGCCTCGTCCTTGCCGAAAAACCCGGCCACGCCCTGAAGTGATGGTGACTTGCCGCCGGGTGGAACGCGACCTCCGGGCGCGTTGCGAGCGTGCCCGGAGGTCACGCTCCACCTTTCCAAGTTTTCGAAACGTACGAGCGCGTTCCCAAGCCTTGGAAAAGAGAACCGGAAATTTTCCAATGCCTGGAAAATCGCCGGAAATTTTTTCCAATGTCTGGAAAACGCAGCGGCCCACGCAGCCTCCACCTGCCGACACACCCGCAGGCACAGCGAGTTTCCCCTTGCGTTGACCACGGCCGCCAATAAACTCCCCTCCACGGAATGGGCGCGTTCCCAACGAAACGGACGTGAGCCTCCAGTTTGTGCGATAAAACCGTCAGGTAATGAGATGCGGAAGCACTTTGTTATTTTATCTATCGCGCTGATGCTGACCGCCTGTGATACTTTCTACGGCATTCACAGATCGGCAGCGATAAGAAGCTATCCGAATCCAACTCTGGTGGAAAAAAGTATCAGAACGTCGCCTGAAATTGACTCTGTGAGGTATGAGCGAGTTCAAGGCGCAGACGTCTTTCGATACTCTGGAACAAATAATATTCGTGGTTTCGTGGCCATCCATGCAGACGCGATAGGTCGGAACAGAATCGAAATCAATTATGTCATATCAAACTTCGTCCCTCCGCAAGATGTGATAGACCGGAACTACTGCGTTATGTTGAAAGTGGAAGAACAGATTGAAAAGCAGTGCGGCCTCGACGGGTTGAGCAAGATCGTTAAAGAGACATCATCACCAAAGATGAAACACAAGAATGCCCTCCCAATTTCAAACGATGGAAACTTACCGGCGCAAACGCACCACGATAAACACCAGGGACAGTGAATATCCGTTTGACTCTCCAGAAGCTTTACGCAGAATCCCGCCATTATTTATGCGCTCACCATGCGTGAGGAAATCATGAGCAGTTGGTTCGCGATGGCAGGGCCAGCGGGAACCAAGCCGGCACGCAACCAGACGGACAGAAAAGGAATCGCATGAAAAAAACATCGACCTCGTCAGCCTTGGCGCCGCTCTCGCGGCGGCAATTCTTCAAACGCAGCGCGGCGGCGGCGGGCGCGGTGGCGTTGCCGAACTTCATTCCGGCGCCGGCGCTGGGGCGCGGCGGCGCGATCGCGCCAAGCGAGCGCATCGTGATGGGCGCGATCGGCAACGGCGGACGCGGCAACGCCGATCTGCATGCGATGCTGGGCGAGGCCGACGTGCAGTTCGTCGCGGTCTGCGATGTGCGCAAAAGCCATCGCGAGGCGGCGCAGCGCACGGTGGATAGCCGCTATGGAACGCAAGGCTGCGCGGGGTACCGCGATCTGCGCGAACTGCTCGCGCGGCCGGATCTGGATGCGGTGCTGATCGCCACCGGCGACCGCTGGCATGCGCTGGCCTCGATCCTGGCGATGCGCGCGGGCAAGGATGTCTATTGCGAAAAGCCGGCATGCCTCACGCTGGCAGAAGGCCGGCAGGTGGTGGAGACGGCACGTGCGCTCGGCCGGGTTTATCAGACCGGCGCGCAACGGTTGAGCGAGGCGAACCACGTCTTCGCCATCGAGCTGGCGCGTGCGGGCCGGCTCGGCCCGGTTCACACCGTCTACGCGGACTGCCGCTGGCGCGACGGCCAGCGCCTCGACTATCTTCCCGCGCAACCGGAGCCGCCGAAGGAGGAAGTGGACTGGGATCTCTGGCTCGGCCCCTGCCCGTGGCGGCCGTTCAACAGCGGCTACGTGAACGGCAGCGGCTGGTATCACTTCCACGATCTCGCCACCGATGTGGCGATGTGGGGCGCGCACACCATCGCGCAGGCGCTTGCGGGACTCGACCTGACAGGCGTCACCTCCATTGAGATCGAATACGCCGCCGACGGTGGCACGATGCAGACGCGACTCTCCAACGGCGTGAAGCTCGTACTCTATCGCACGGTCGGCAGTGTGTGGCAGGCGTGCGACCTCTGGCACGGCTCCTGTGGCGAGCGGTTCGAGGGGCCCGGCGGCTGGGCGGGCGCGGCCGATGGCTATGCGAAACCCGATGTCTCGTCGCCGGCGCTACTCAACGATTTCAAGCAGGTGCTGGCCGAGTACACGGGTCGGACGCATCGGCCGCTGAACCATGCGCGCGACTTTTTCGATTGCGTCCGATCACGCCAGCAGCCGGTGGCCAATCCCGACGTCATGTTCCGCTCGATGAGCATCTGCCTCGCCGCCGATATTTGCCAACAGCTCCAGCACAAGGTGAAGCTTGATCTGCTCACGTTCGAGTTCATCGGCGACACTGACGCCACCCGCCTCGCCGTGCGCGCGATGCGCGCGCCCTATGCGGCGTGAAAGGAACCGGAAAGCCCCAGCGACAGCCCGACTCGCTGCCGGCTGGCTCCGCGCGGCGGCAATCGCGCGGGTTGATGCTCATCGGCGGCGGGCAGACCGGGGTGGATCGCGCGGCGCGAGATGCCGCCTTGGATGCCGGTGTATCGTGCGGCGGCTGGTGCCCGGCAGACCGACTGGATGAGAGGGGCGTCATTCCGGCGCGTTACCCATTGAGCGAGCTGCCCAACGGCGGCTTCACCGAGCGGACCCTCAAGAATGTGCAGGCCAGCGACGGCACCGCGCTTTTCTTTTTCGGCCAACCTGAGGGTGGCACCGCCCTGACTTATCTGTTTTGCAAGGACGAGAAAAACCGCATCTGTTACTGGATGCGTTGAGCCTTTCACCGCAACAAGCCGCCAGGCAGTTGCGGCACTTCATCTGCGACCAGCGGATCAGCCGGTTGAATGTGGCCGGCCCGCGCGCCAGCAAGGAACCGCGCGCCTATCGTTTCGTTCGCATGACGCTACGCCTCGTGCTGAAGAGGCGGGCCAAGGCCATTTAGTCCCGCGGGCAGCCTTGCTTGGCAAGTTGGCCCGCGTCCTGCTAAACAAGGATGCAACACACGTGGGCGGCTGGCCCAAGGATGTGTGAGGCTCTTTGAGAATCTGCCGGAACTGGATGGTGCGCGTGAATGCTTCGGCTGCCGGTGTGGTCAACTGACCTCTTGCATTTGATGCCAAGCCCTCCCCTCAACACCGCCATGAACGTCACCGCGCGCCCCAGAACCGGCTTTTTTTACGTGGGTGAATTTGAATGTCCCCAACGTAACCGGCCCCCCTCCGGTTACGCCAACCCCTGCGGCCCGTTTCCGTCCCTCCCGGAAGCGGGCCGCTTCTTTTAATGACCAACAACCGCCGGTGAGCATATCACCGGCGGTTGTTATCACATGCACCCTTTTCGTTATTGCGTCACGGCGTAGAGCAGGATGTTCTCGCCCAAGGCCAGTGAGCCGGCCTCGTCATAGCCGTAACCGTAGGGGTTCTGCGACATCTCCCAACCGCCGGCCAAACCGTAGGGGCTGTAGATGATCGCGTGATGATTCTTGATGTTCACCACCTCCACCTTGGGCTCGATCATCGAGCGGTTGCCCATCTGCGCCATCAGGGCGGGCGTGATGCCCACATTGGCGATCTTGTTGGGCATGGCGAAGACCGGCGCCGTCGCCGGCAGCGGCGTCAAGGGCATCTCGGGCAGCACCTTGGCCATCTCGCGGCGGAAGGCGACATCAAAGGCCTTGCGCCCACAACAGGCTTCCGCAAACAACAGGCCGCCATTCTGGAGATACTTGCGCAGATTCTGGATTTCCGCGGCGGAGAGTTGGAAATTTTCATGGCCGGTCATGTAGAGAACCGGGGAGTCAAAGATGCGCGCATCAGACAGTTTGCGCTCGGCCAGGTTGAACTTCACCGGAATCTCGGTCTTCTGGTTGAACTGGTGCAGGAGGATGGTGAGGCCCTTGTGACGGGTCTTCCACTCGCCATCGTACATCACCTGCACGAGGGCGACCTTGCCGGCGGTCGTCGCGCTGCTGTCGGTCAGCGACATCGCATGCGCGAGCGACTTGGCCCACGCGCGCTGGGCGGTGGCATAGGAGACCAGATTGATGCCGAGCTTCTGGGAGGATTCGATGGAGTAGGCCTGGATCGCCTCGTCGTTGACCGCGTCCCAACCGATGCCCATGCCCCAACGCGAGACGACCGCCACCGTGCGGCAGTCAATCGAAACACCTTCCAGCCAGGGGTCGTTGCTCTTGTAGCCGGCCTTGCGGACGCCGGCGCGGTACTGGACTTGATCGAGGTCGTAGTAGGAGTGGAAAATCGGATGGTCAGCGCTCAACCGCTGCGTCGGGATTTCCGGGAAAATCGCGGCCAGCTCCGCCTTGGCGGAATCGTAGAACGGCTTGGAGCCCATGCCGGCATCATAAATGATCATGCCACCGTTGAGCAGATACTGGCGCAGACGCTTGCGCTCCGCCTCGGAGTGCTGGAAATGAAAGTGGCCGGTGCGATAGAGGATCGGATTCTTTTCCGGATTGGTGTCAATCTCCGCGAGGTCCTTGGCCTCCATGGAGAAATTGACGTTGAGCATCCCTTTCATGCTCTTGAGCAGGTTGTTCAGGTCGTTCGGCCGCGCGGCCCAGTCCAGCGGCCCCTGCGGGGATTTCAGCTTGCAGAAGAGCACCGGCGGATTCGGTGGATTCTTTTTCTCGGAGCGCGCCATCGGGGCGGCCGGGGGACCGGGATACGGGATGTAGGTCTCGGCCGACGCGATGTGCGCCGGCGGCGGCGGCGGCGGCCCACCCTGTTGCGGGGCCACGAACCCCGGCTCGTCGGAACCATCGCCCTTAAACAACACATAGGCGTGCGCCAAGTTCATACTCACGGCCACGCCCATCACCAGCCCTAGCAACTTTTTCATATACGCTTCCTTTCAGTCCGGAAACACCACAGTACCCGCTGTGACCGTGGCACTCTATAGCAAGCCCGGTGAACAAAACCATCGCACAAACGTGTGATCTGCGCCCGCTGTCAGCCCACTTTGACCTTGGGCCGGGCCGTGTATTGGGTGTGTAGCAGCTCGTGGCTCTTGTGGCCGAGCGGGTGGCCGAGGAATTCGGCGTACAGTTTCTGGACCGCCGGGTTCTCGTGCGACTTGCGCAGGTCGCGGTGCTCATCCTCGGCGTAGATCGCCGCGATGCGCGCGCGCCGCGTGTCGTTGCCCGTCATGCGCGGCTGGCCGCCACCACCGATGCAGCCGCCGGGGCAGGTCATCACCTCGATGAAGTGATACATCTCCTCGCCCTTCTGGATGCGCTCGATCACCTTGCGCGCGTTGCCCAGGCCGTGCGCGACGGCGACGTTCAGCGTCGCGCCACGGAGGAACTCCCACTCGGGCACGGTCTCCTTGATCGTGACGGACGCCTCCTTGACGCCGGCGAGGCCCTCGATCGGCTTGACGTGCAGGTTCTCGAACGGGAAGGCCTGGCCGGTGACGATCTCGTAGGCGGTGCGGAGCGCGGCCTCCATGACGCCGCCGGTGTTGGCGAAAATATCGGCCGCGCCGGTGGACTCGCCGAGCGGGGAATCCATCGTGCCCTCCGGCAGCGAGCGGAAATCCACACCGGCCTGCTCGATCATGCGGGCCAGCTCGCGGGTGGTCAGCACGACATCCACGTCGCTGACGCCGCTGGAGTTCATCTCCGGGCGCTTGGCCTCGGCCTTCTTCGCGGTGCAGGGCATGATGGACACCATGAAGATGTCCTCCGGCTTCTTGCCGACCTTCTTGGCGTAGTGGCTCTTGACCACGGCGCCCATCATCTGCTGCGGGCTTTTGCACGTGGAGAGGTGCGGCAGCATGTCGGGATAGAAATATTCGGCGAAGCGGATCCAGCCCGGCGAGCAGCTCGTGAACATCGGCAGGTGCGCTTCCTTCTTCTCGACCAGCGCCTTCTTCAGGCGCGTGAGCAGCTCGGTGCCCTCCTCCATGATCGTGAGATCGGCGGCGAAGTTCGTATCGAACACGCCGTGGAAGCCGATGCGCCGCAGCGCGGAGACCATCTTGCCCTTGACGCGCGTGCCCGGCGGATAACCGAAGCATTCGCCCAGCGCCGCGCGGATCGCCGGCGCGGTCTGGACGACGACATGCTTGTGCGGATCGCCGAGCGCCGCCCACACCTCGTCAATCTGGTCGTTCTCCGTGATCGCGCCGACGGGACAGACCGCGCCGCACTGGCCGCACTGGACGCACGCGACGCTATCGAGGTCCTTGTTGAACGCGGGGCCGACGACGGTCTTGAAGCCGCGCTTCTGGGGGAAAAGCGCGGTGACGCCCTGGACATCGCTGCAAATCGTGACGCAGCGGCGGCAGAGGATGCACTTGGCCGTGTTGCGCCGCAGCGCCGGCGTGCTGACATCCAGCTCGCGCTTGCTCCGCTCGCCCTCGTAGCGGTTTTCCTTCACGCCGACCTCGTGGGCGACGGCCTGCAGCTCGCAATCCTCGGAGCGGTTGCAGGTGGTGCAGTCGCCATCGTGCTCGGAGAGCAGCAGCTCGATGACCGTCTTGCGCGCCTCGCGGACGCGCGGCGTATTGGTGCGGACCTTCATGCCATCGCTGACCGGCATGACGCACGACGCGGCGAGATCGCGCGCGCCCTCGATCTCGACGAGGCAAATGCGGCACGCGCCGATGGCCTGCACATCCTTGAGGAAGCACAAGGTCGGGATATGCACGCCGGCGTTGTGCGCCGCGTCCAGGATGGTGGTGCCATCCGCCACTTCAACTTCGATACCGTCAATGGTTACTTTTGCCATAGGCTGCTCCAATTCTGAAAATTTATGATTTGATGATTTGCGATTTATGATTTTGAACCCGTCTTGGAGGTGTGGAGAATCTTGGAATAGATTTTGGTCAATTCCTCCGACTCATCATGCAACGGCTTGACCAGCTCCTGGGCCAACAGACCGCCCTCCATGATCAGTTCCAGCCAATACGTGGTCTCGTCCGCTTCCTCCAGCACGATGTTGATCTTGTTGATGAAATCCGCCTTTGACTTGGCGCGACAGGCCGCACGGTAGTTGGCCCCCACCGAGGTCCCGCTTCGCACGACCTGCCCCGCGACCGCACGACCCGAGATGGTATGCGGCAACGCGTCGGTCAGTTTCAATATGCGCAACGCGAAGTGCTTCGTCCGCGTTTGGAGTTCATCACGATTCATACTTTATAAATCATCAAATCATACATTTACCGACTCATCCAACGTCCCTGTCGTCATCGTTTGTGCTGGCCATTTCAGTACGTCGCACACTGCTTCCCGTAATCGCAGCGCAGGCAGCGCTTGGCCTGGCGGACGGCGACGGGCTCGGTCCACGGCATTTCCACCTCGTCGAAGTTGTTGCGGCGGCGCTCGACGGCGATCAGCGGCAGCTTGTCGCGCGTATACGGCTCCGGGTCGGCGTCGGGATCGAACGCGGTCGGCGGCGCCGGCACGGCGCGCCAGAAGGCGTGCTTGGCGCCGGTCAGGAATTCATCCATCCCGACCGCCGCCTTCTCGCCCGCGGCGACCGCCTCGATCACCGAGGACGGCCCCGTGACCACGTCGCCACCGGCGAACAGCCACGGCACCGAGGTCTGGCAGGTGACGGGATGGGCGTCAGGATAGGTATTCTTGTTCAGCTTCGGCTCGATGCCGTCGAAGATCTTCTGCGGCTCCAGCGTCTGGCCGATGGCGGCGATGAGCTGGTCGGCCTCGATGACGAAGTCGGTGTCGGCCTGCGCCTCCGGGCGGCGGCGGCCGGAGCGGTCGAACTCGCCGAGCTTCATGCGGCGGCACTTGAGCCCCGCGACCTTGCCGTGCTTGACCACGACCTCGACCGGCGCGGTCAGCAGGACGAGCTTCGCGCCCTCGTGCTCGGCCTCCTCGATCTCCTCGGCGTAGGCGGGCATCTCCTCGCGTGTGCGGCGATAGACCACCGTGACGTTCTGCGCACCGAGGCGCAGCGCGGTGCGCGCCGCGTCAATCGCGGCGTTGCCGCCGCCGATGACGATCACCTGCTCGCCCACGGGCACGGAGCCGCGGATGTTGTACTGGCGCAGGAAGCGGATGGCCTCGGTGACGCCCTCGGCGTCCTCGCCGGGGATGCCCAGCTTGGCGCCGAGCGGCGCGCCAACGCCGAGGAACACGCACTCAAAGCCCTCGTCCTTGAGCTGCTTGAGCGTGAAATCCTTGCCGAGTTTCTGGCCGGTCAGGATTTCCACACCCATGCGCTCGATCATGCGGATTTCGCGCGCGAGGATTTCGCGCGGCAGGCGGTAGGCGGGGATCGTCTGCGCCATCATGCCGCCCGGTCGCGGCTCGGACTCGAACACCTTCGGCAGATAACCGAGGCGCGCGAGGAAGTAGGCGCACGCGAGGCCCGCCGGCCCCGCGCCGATCACAGCCACCTTGCGCTTCGCGTTGGCGGCGTTGTCGCGGACTTCCGGCAACTGGACGGTGATCTCCTGGTCCACCATGAAGCGCTTGACGCCGCGGATGCTGACGGCGTCATCGAGCGTCGCGCGGCGGCAGTGGTCCTCGCACAGATGGAAGCAGACGCGCGCGCAGGCCGCGGCGAACGGATTGCGCTCGCGGTGGAGGCGCAGCGCCTCGGCGTAGCGCTTCTCGCCGACGAGCGAGACGAAGCCGGGGACATCCACTCCCGCCGGGCACGCGCTCTGGCACGGCGCGCGCACGAGCGCGGCGCAGACGCCGGCCGGGCACTTCTTGTCGCGGATGTGCGCCACGTACTCATCGCGGAAATGGCGGATGGTGGAAAGCACCGGGTTGGCCGCGGTCTTGCCGAGGCCGCACAGCGCGGTGTCCTTGATGCGGTTGCCGAGCTCGATCAGCTTCTCGATGTCGCCTTCCTGGCCCTTGCCCTCGCAGATACGCGTGACGATTTCCAGCAGGCGCTTGGTGCCGACGCGGCACGGCGGGCACTTGCCGCAGGATTCCTCCTGTACGAATTCGAGGAAGAAGCGCGCGACATCCACCATGCACGAGTCGCTATCCATCACGATCAGGCCGCCGGAGCCCATGATCGCGCCGAGCTGCTGGAGGCTCTCGTAGTCGAGCGGGACGTTCAGGTGCTCCTTCGGGATGCAGCCGCCGGAGGGGCCGCCGATCTGCGCCGCCTTGAACGGCTTGCCATCCTTGATGCCGCCGCCGACATCATAGATCAATTCGCCCAGCGAGATGCCCACCGGTACCTCGACGAGGCCGGTGTTGTTCACCGCGCCCGCGAGCGCGAAGACCTTCGTACCCTTGCTCTTCTCCGTGCCCATCGCGGCGTACCACGCCGCGCCCTTGAGCAGGATCGCCGGCACGTTGGCAAACGTCTCGACGTTGTTGAGCACGGTCGGCAAACCCCACAGGCCCTTGTTCGCCGGGAACGGCGGGCGCGGGCGCGGCTCGCCGCGCTTGCCCTCGATCGAGGTCATCAGCGCAGTCTCCTCGCCGCACACGAACGCGCCGGAGCCCATGCGGATTTCGATATCGAAATCGAATTCGCTGCCGAGAATCTTCTTGCCGAGCAACCCATAGTGCCGCGCCTGGTCCAGCGCGCGGTTGAGCCGCTCGACGGCGATCGGATATTCCGCACGGCAATAGACGTAGCCGCGGTTCGCGCCGATCGCGTAACCGGCAAGCGCCATGCCCTCGACGACGCTGTGGGGATCGCCTTCCAACACCGAACGGTCCATGAACGCGCCGGGATCGCCTTCGTCGGCGTTGCAGACCACGTTCTTCTGGTCGCCCTTCGCGCGCCGCGTCAGGCTCCACTTCAGGCCGGTCGGGAAACCGCCGCCGCCGCGCCCGCGCAGGCCCGACTGCGTCACGCACTCGACCACGTCCTCCGGCTTCAGGGTCGCGAGCGCCTTCGCGAGGCCCGCGTAGCCCTCCAGCGCGATGTATTCCTCGATCAGCAGCGGATCAATGATGCCGCAGTTGCGGAGCACCACCTTCTTCTGCTTCTGGAAATATTCGATCTCCGCCAGCTTCGCCGCCGTCTTGCCGGTGGCGATGTCCTTGTGGATCAGCCGCGTGACGATCTCGTGCTTGAGCAGGTGCTGCTGCACGACTTCCTTGATGTCGGACGGCTTGAGCTCCTGGTAGAACACGCCGTCGGGCATCACTTTGATCACCGGGCCGACAGCGCACGGCCCCATGCAGCCGGTTTCGATGACCTCGATCTTCTTCGCCAGCCCGTGCGCCGCGATCTCTTCGCGCAGCGCCGCGCTGATCGCGAGCGACCCGCTCGCCAAGCAGCCGCCTCCGACGCACACCAGCACCTGCTTCGAGACGCCTTCCGGCCCGCGATGATGATGTTCGCCTTCCAGGCGCAGCGCGAGTTCCGGCTGCATCCGGTCGCGCAATTCCTTCAGGTCCTGGGCGTTTTTGATTTTCTTCGTCGCCATGGCTCAAGCTCCCTTCGCCGCCGCGCCCGGCTGGCTGTATTTGGCCAGAATTTCGCGAATCTTCGTCGGCTTCACCCGCTGGTGGACGTCCTCATCCACCGTGATCGCCGGCGCGAGGCCGCATGCGCCGAAGCAGCGCGCGACCTCCAGCGTGTATCTCTGGTCCTTCGTCGTCTCGCCCACGTCCACGCCGAGTTCCTTCTTGAAGGCGTCCAGCACCTGTTTGCCGCCGCGGACGTAGCAGGCCGTGCCGAGGCAGACGCGGACCATGTGCTGCCCGCGCGGGCGGGTGGAGAAGAACGAGTAGAACGTGATCACGCCCGCGACCTCGCTATAGGGCCGGTCAAGGCCGAGGCTGATGTGCCGCACCACCTCGTCCGGCAGGTAGCCGTAGAGTCCCTGCGCGATTTGCAGCACCGGGATCAAACCGCCCGGCTTGCTTTTATATTCCGCGATCACTTCGTCGAGCCGCCGCCGCAACTCCTCCGGCGACGCCGGCTCGGCGCACTGGCACTGGCTGTCTGGTTTATCGGTGAACATAAAATTTTCTCCTGCCCCGCGTTGTCGGACGCGATGCCATACAGGAAAAGATCGGGGAATGCACGCCCTTTCGTGGGCGGAAATTCCAAACAGATGGGCGGGACGGACTTTACCGGGGGGCAGCCAAAAAAATTCCAAGGCTTGGAAAAACGGCGTTCCGCTTTTCCAAGCCTTGGAAAACTCCGCGGCGGCGTCAGCCGGCGGTGATGTAGGCTTCGAGCTGGTTGATGATGAAGTCCTTCTCGTTCATCAGGAACTTCACCACGTCACCGATGGAGATCAGGCCGACCAGCTTGCCTTTCTGCAGCACGGGCAGATGCCGGATGCGGTTCGCGGTCATCATCGCCATGCAGTCATCAATCTTCTGATCAGGCGTGATGGTCCAGCGCGGGCTGGACATGATGTCGCGCACCTTGAGGTCGCGGCTCTTGCGCTCGGTCAGCGTGACCTTGTGCAGCAGGTCGCGCTCGGACACGATGCCGTTGAGCTTGCCCTTGGTATCCACGACGACCAGCGCGCCGACGCCATACTTGGCCATGATCTCGACCGCCTTGTGCACCGTGTCGCCGGGCGCGCACGTGAAGATCTGCCGCCCTTTTGCATCCAATATGCGTTCCACTGTCGTCATGTGCTTGCTCCTTATCGCCGCCTGTTTCCTCTCGCGGCGGATGCATTATACACGTCCGCCGTAAAAAATAAAGCGGCCGCTTAGATGCGCGCGGGCGTCTCGATGCCGAGCAGGTTCAGGCCGCGGCGCAGCGTCCGGGCGGTGAGGTCGCACAGCCGCACGCGGCTCTCGCGCACGCCCGCCTCCGCCTTCAGGAAGGGCAGGTTCTGGTAGAACGTGCTGTAGGTCTGCGCCAGGTCGAACAGGTAATCGGCCAACAGGCTCGGCCGGAAATTTTCCGCCGCGCGCTGGAGGACATCGGGGAAGCGCAGCAGCTTCAGGCCCAGCCCGCGCTCGATCGGGTCATCCAGCTTGATCGGCTGCGTGGTCGGCTCGCTGCCGGGGAAGCGCTCGCGGTATTTGTCCTGCACGCTGGCGATGCGGGCGCAGGCATATTGCAGGTAGGGCGCGCTGTTGCCCTCCAGCGCCAGCGCCTTGTCCCACGTGAAGGTGACGAGGCTCTGCGGGTTCTGGCTCAAGTCGGCATACTTGACCGCGCCGAGGCCCACACAGCGCGCGACCTCGCGCTGCTGCTCTGGCGGCATCTCCGGGCTGGTCTGCTGCACGATCGCGAGCGCGCGGCTCTCGGCTTCGTCGAGCAGGCGTTCGAGCTTGATGACGTTGCCCTCGCGCGTCGAGAACGTGCCCTCCGGCAGCCGCATCAGGCCGAACCAGACGTGTTGCAGTTTCGTGGTCACGCCGAGCTTGCGGCAGACGGTGAAGAATTGTTTGAAGTGGAGTTGCTGGCGTTCGTCGGTGACGTAAACCACTTCGTCGGGCAGGAACTCCGCGGCGCGGCCGAGCACGGTGGCGATGTCGGTCGTGGCGTAGTTATAGCCGCCATCGCTCTTGCGCACGAGGCACGGCGTCAGCTTCTCGGCCTCCAGCTTGACGATCAGCGCGCCCTCGCTCTCCTCGGCGAGCCCCTGCGCCTGCAACTGCGCGATGACGCCGGGCAACTTCTCGTTGTAATAGCTCTCGCCGCGGACGAGATCAAACTTCACGCCGAGCCGCGCATAGACGCGCTCGAATTCGCGCAGACTGTGCTCGACGAACGACTGCCAGAGCTGGCGGTTCGCCGCATCGCCCTGCTGCAGCTTGACCAGCTCGGCGCGCGCGGCGTTCTTCCAACTCTCGTCCTCCTTGCTGCGGTTATAGCTGGCGACATAGACGCGCTCCAGCTCCTCGATGGGCGACGCCTCGTAGGCGGCAGCATCAGCGAACGTGCGGAAGCCGAGGATCAGCAGGCCAAACTGCGTACCCCAGTCGCCCAGATGGTTGTCGGCCAGCACGCGCCAGCCGAGGAAGCGGTGCATCCGGTCGAGCGCATTACCGATCACCGTCGAGCGGATGTGGCCGATGTGCATCGGCTTGGCAACGTTCGGGCTGGAGTAGTCGAGGATGACCGTCTTCCCCTGCCCCACCGCCGGGACGCCGAGCCGTTCATCGCCCTGCACGGCTTCGAGCCGGCGCGCGAGCCAGTCGGCCGCCAGGTGGAAGTTCAGGAAGCCCGGCCCCGCGATCTCCAGCCTGGCGACGCCCTCCGGCAGCGCCGCCTGGTCCACGATGGCCTGCGCCACGTCGCGCGGTTTCAGCTTCAGCAGCTTGGCGGCGGCCATCGCGGCGTTGCACTGGTAGTCGCCGTGCGCGGCCTCGGTCGTCGCCACCACGTTCAGCGGCAGCGCCGCCACGTCCGCCTGGGGGAACACCGCCGCGAACGCCTGCCGCATCCAAGCCGAAAGTTCCTGTTCCAAGGTCTGCATCATCAACCTCATCCATCATCAAGGGAGCTTTTACTTTACTTTTGGGCGGCGACGCTTATCATACGCCGCCGACGCGAGCGAGTAAAAACGACTGGCCGCGTCATGTGAATATCGCAAACTCGAAAGGAAGTACACCATGGCTGCCAAAACCAAAAAGACTTCGGCTGCGAAGAAGACGCCCAAGGCTCCGGCTCTCCCGGCGACTACTGTTGCCCCGGTGGTGCCGGCCGTGTCCGGCGTGAAACCCGCGACCCCGGCGACCTCCATGGCCAAGCCGACCGTCAGCACCTCCGAGCGCGCCAAGATGATCGAGGTGGCCGCCTACCTGCTCGCCGAAAAGAATGGGTTCCGCGGCGACGCCAAGGCCTACTGGCTGCAAGCCGAACGCGACGTGGACGCCAAGCTCGGCAAGAAGTAAACCGCGCCCGGCCCGAGCATTCCTGCCGTTTATTCCAAGCCTTGGAAAAAGGGCCTTGCTCTTTTCCAAGTCTTGGAAACAATCACGGCCAGCACGATGCGCGCTGACACTCAAAGGCTCGCGGCCTACGCGGGATTGTCGGGGGTCCTGCTGCTGGCGATATGCTGCACCCTGCCGGCGTGGTTCTATCACGGCCAAGCCGGCGAGGTTTTTTCGTTCCTCAACCATTTCATGAGCGAGCTGGGCCTCTACCGGGTTTCGTCGTGGGCCGTGGTCTTCAACAGCGGCCTGTTCATCGGCGGCGGGTTGCTGCTGGTGAGTCTGTTGGGCGTCGGGCTTCAGTTCCGCAGCCGGCTCGGTTGGGCGGCCACCGCGTGCGGCGTGTTGACCGGTGTGGCCTGCGCACTCCTCGGCTTTTTCCCGCTCAACCGCTTGGCCCTTCACTTGAGCCTGGCCTACACTTTTTTCTGCGGCTGGCCGCTGACGGTGTTTCTGTTCAGCCTGTTGCTCGGCCGGCAATCCCGTACCCGATTCACCCGCCCGTTGCAACTACTGGGCGGCGTCAGCGCTGTGTTGTTTCTGGTCTTTCTGGCGCTGCCGTTCCTCTACGGTTTGCAACGGCTGTGGTCTCTGGACCTGCGTCATGTCGTGCGACCGCCCTTTCTTTTCCCAGCCTTGCTGGAGTGGTTGATGTTCTTTTCGGTGCTGGGCTGGACCACCTTGGCCTGTGTTCATTTGCTCCGGCAACGGCAACCGGTCCAGCCGTCGTGAGGACGCGGTGAATATGCTTTGGCAAGCCCACGGCCGACCGCTATATTGCCGCGCCGCGCAGCAGGAAGGTCTGAACACCGGCGCGGGCTAACCTGTCAGAAGAGCTGTTATGAAATTCGCCCAGTTTCAACGGTGGTGCTTAGCGCTGGCGTTCGCTGGCGCCACCCTCGCCACGTCGGCTGCCAGCACCAACCTGTTCAAGCGCATCGCGCCGCCGACCGAACCAGTCAAGGCGGCGATGATCATCGCGGAGGGCATGCCCAAGCTGCATCTGAATCATGCCGCCTTCGATGAGCGGATGGTAACCAACGCGCTCACCATCTACCTGAATGCGCTGGACTTCGATCACTCTTACTTCCTCGCCTCCGACATCGAGGAGTTTCGCCAGCGCGGCCCGCAACTGGACCGGGAATTGCGCATGGGCGAGGTCAAGCTCGGCGTGGATATTTTCAACCGTTTCATGGAACGGATGACCAACCGGGTCGCCTATGTGGAAGAGCTTTTGAAAAAAGGCTTCGACACGGGCCAGCACGAGACCTATCTGTGGAAACGCAAGGATGCGCCCTGGCCCACCACCGAGGCCGAGTGGAACGAGCTCTGGCGGCGTAAACTGTTGAACGAGTACCTCGGCCGTATCGTCACCCAAAAACTGGCCGACGAGGAGAAGGTGGCGGAGGCCAGGAAAAACAAGCAGGGGTTGTTCGGTTGGTTCAAGAAAAGCACCCCGCCACAGGCCGGCCAGGACGCCAAACCGCCGACAGAGGACAGCGACCACCCCGAACCGCAACTGACGCCAGAGCAGTTCATCCTCAAGCGTTACACGCAATTCCGCACGGTCCTGCAGGATAATGATCTTGACTGGGTGCTGCAGCGTTACCTGTTGTCCTTCACGATGGCCTATGACCCGCACTCGGAATACATGATGCCGTCCAGTGAGGAGGATTTTGACATCAGCATGCGCCTCTCGCTCTGCGGCATTGGCGCCGTCTTGAGTCCCGAGGATGGCGCAGCCAAGGTGGAACGCTTGAGTACGGGCGGCCCGGCCGAGCGCGACGGCCGCCTCAAGCCCGGCGATAAAATCATCGCCGTGGCCCAAGGCGACCAGCCCGCAAAAGAGGTCCTGCACCTGCCGCTCAACAAGACTGTCCGCCTGATCCGCGGCGACAAGGGCACCAAGGTCGTGCTTACGGTGGTCACCAAGAACGATGTGACCATGAGCAAGCCCCGCAAGATTGACCTCATCCGCGACGAGATCAAACTGGAAGAGCAGCGGGCCAAGCAGGAAATCCGGCACGAGGTGCAGGGCGGTGTCACGCAGCGTTTTGCGGTTGTCACCGTCCCCGAATTTTATGCCGACATGAAGGGCATGCAGGCGGGCAAGCGCGATGCCACCAGCGTGGCGCGCGACGTGCGTAAAATCCTGGGCGGTCTGGCTACGCAACAGGTGGAGGGTGTTGTGCTCGACCTGCGCAGCAACGGCGGCGGCTCGCTGGACGAGGCGGTGGAACTCACCGGCCAGTTTATCGGCTCCGGACCGATCGTCCAGGTGCGCCAGCAGCAGAACGAGGCGCAGGTGCTCGCCGATACCGATCCGGCGGTAGACTATGGTGGTCCGCTCATCGTGCTGGTCAATCGCTTGAGCGCCTCGGCCTCGGAGATTCTCACCGCCGCCCTGCAGGATTATGGCCGGGCGCTCGTGGTCGGCGACACCAAGACCCATGGCAAGGGCACGGTCCAAACGTTACTGCCCCTGTCCTTTGGCGGCGAGAAACTCGGGGCCCTCAAACTGACCACCGCCAGTTTCTACCGCATCGCCGGCGGCTCCACGCAATTGCGCGGCGTCGCACCCGACATCGTCGTGCCTTCGACGCTTGACTCGATGGAGGTGGGCGAGGAATTTCTGCCACATGCGCTGCCGTGGACCACCGTGGAGCCATCCGGTTACGCGCGCGACTTTGTGCTCCAGCCCCTCATGCCCGCCTTGCGCAAGCTGTCGGCGGACCGTCTTGCGACCGACCCCCGGTTCGCCAGCCACCGCAAACTGCTGGAACGCGCCGCTGAACGCGCCGCCAGCAAGGAGGTTTCGCTCAACCTCAAGGAACGTCTGGCCGAGGCCCGGGCCGACCGCGAGATCGAGAAACTCCAGCAGCAGGAGGACGAGGAAGTCACCGTCGGCAAGGACAAGAAAAAGAAGAACGACGTCGTCCTGAACGAAACCCTGCATATTCTGGCCGACCTCATCAAGCTGCAGCGCAACCCGCAGATTGCCATCTCCTTCCCCACCCGTTGAGGTTGCCAAGCCTTGGAAAAACAAACAGCCGGTTTTCCAAGCCTTGGAAAACCGGCTGCATGGTCAGGCACGGTCGCGCTTAGGCGAGCTTCGCCTGTGCCAGCTTCACGATGCTCGCAAACCCCTGCGGGTCGTGGATCGAGATTTCCGAGAGCATCTTGCGGTTGAGCTTCACGCCGGCCTTGGTCAGGCCCTCGATGAAGCGGTTATACTTGATGCCGCACTTCTCGCACGCGCTGGAGAGGCGCATGATCCAGAGCTGGCGGTAGTCAATTTTCCGTTTCCGGCGGTGGATGGTGGCCATGACCATCGCGCGGTCCACGGCCTCGGTGGCCTGACGGAAAAGTTTGCTGCGGCTGCCGCGGAAACCCTTGGCGGCGTCCAGACGGCGTTTACGGCGTTCACGGGAAGCGGGGGCGTTGGTTGCACGGGGCATGGTCGGATTCCTTTGCTAAGCCTGTCAGAGAGGCAGTTGGTGGACAATACGGGCGTGATCGGCGGGCCCGAGCTGGCCGCCCTTGCGCAGTTGGCGCTTACGCTTGCGGGTCTTGGCCGAGAGCAGGTGGCCGCGGCTCGCCTTGCGGAACAGGATCTTGCCGTTCTTCGTCTTCTTGAAGCGCTTGGCCAGACACTTGCGCGTTTTATGTTTCACTTTGTTGCCCATGAGAAACTCCGTTCTTCCGCGCGTGTTCCGCACCTGCGGACGGCGCACGGGGCGGGATTCATACGCAATCACCGCCCCGCCGTCCAGCTTTTTCCTTTAAAAAATCACCCGCGCTCCGCCGTGAATTTCAGTTCTGCCCGGCGTTTGGAATCCACGTCGGCGCTGACGGCGTCGCCGTCAGCGATCTTGCCGGCCAGTAGCTCGGTGGCCAGCGCGTCGAGGATGCGGTGCTGGATGACGCGCTTGAGCGGACGAGCGCCGAAGGCCGGGTCATAGCCCGCGCCGGCCAGCAACTCCTTCGCCTCCTTCGTCAGCGTCAGGGTGATCTTCCGCTCCGCCAGGTATTTCCGCACCTGATCGAGCTGGATGTCCACGATCTGCGCGATCTGCGCGCGGCCCAGGCTGTGGAAGATGATCGTCTCGTCAATCCGGTTGAGGAACTCCGGCCGGAACTGGCGGCGCAGCAGATCGGTGACCTTGGCTTCCATCTGCTCGTAGGCGGAACTGTCGCGCGATATTTCCGGATTCTTCTCCAAGGCATCGTGGATCACCTGCCCGCCGAGGTTGCTGGTCATGATGCAGAGCGCGTTGGTGAAGTCCACCGTCCGGCCCTGCCCGTCCGTCAGCCGGCCATCATCGAGAATTTGCAGCAGCACATTGAACACGTCGGCGTGCGCCTTCTCGATCTCGTCGAACAGGATCACCGAGTAGGGCTTGCGGCGGACGTGCTCGGTCAGGTAGCCGCCCTCTTCGTAGCCCACGTAGCCCGGCGGCGCGCCGATCAGGCGGCTGACGGTGTGCTTCTCCATGAACTCGCTCATGTCCACGCGGATCATCGCGTGTTCGTCGTCGAACAAAAATTCCGCGAGCGCCTTGGCGAGCTCGGTCTTGCCGACGCCGGTCGGGCCGAGGAAGATGAACGAGCCGATCGGCCGGTGCGGATCCTGCAAGCCGGCGCGCGCACGGCGGATCGCGCTGGCGACCGCCTTGAGCGCCTCGTCCTGCCCCACCACGCGCAGCCGCAACCGGTCCTCCATGCGCAACAGCTTGTCCTTCTCGGTCTCCAGCAGACTGCTGACCGGGATGTGCGTCCACGTCGCGACCACCTTCGCGATGTCCTCGGCGTCCACCTCCTCCTTGAGCATCCGCTGGTCTTTTTGCAGCCTGGCGAGCTTGGCCTGCGCGTCCTTGATTTCCTTTTCCGTTTGCGGGATGCGCCCGTAGAGAATTTCCGACGCCTTGTCGAGTTGCCCTGACCGCTTGGCGTTTTCCGCCTCGGTCCGCAGCGCGTCGAGCGCCTCGGTCGCCTTGCGGATGGCGCCGATGGCACCCTTCTCTTTTTCCCAGTGCAGCTTCATCTGCTTGCTATTCTCGCGCAGGTCGGCGAGTTCCTGCTCCAACTTCGCCAGCCGCTCCTGCGCCGCCGCGTTCTTGTCCTTCTTGAGCGCGGTGCGCTCCATCTCCAACTGAATGATCCGCCGCTCGACCTCGTCAATCGGCGTCGGCAGGCTGTCAATTTCCATGCGCAATTTGCTCGCGGCCTCGTCCACGAGATCAATCGCCTTGTCCGGCAGGAACCGGTCGGCAATGTAGCGGTGCGAGAGCTTCGCCGCCGCGACCAGCGCATCATCGGTAATGCGCACGCCGTGGTGAACCTCGTAGCGCTCGCGCAGCCCGCGCAGGATCGCGATGGTCGCCTCCACCGTCGGCTCCTCGACCAGCACCGGCTGGAAGCGCCGCTCCAGCGCGGGGTCCTTCTCGACGTGCTTGCGGTACTCGTTCAGTGTCGTCGCGCCCACGCAGCGCAGTTCGCCGCGCGCCAGCGGCGGCTTGATCATGTTCGAGGCATCCACCGCGCCCTCGGCGCCGCCCGCGCCGACCAGCGTGTGCAACTCGTCAATGAACAGGATGATCTGCCCCTGCGACTCGATGACCTCCTTCATGAACGCCTTGAAGCGGTCCTCGAACTCGCCGCGGAACTTCGCGCCCGCGATCATCGCGCCGATATCGAGCGACACGACGCGCTTGTTCTTCAGCCCCTCCGGCACATCGCCGGCGATGATCCGTTGCGCCAGCCCTTCCGCGATCGCCGTCTTGCCGACGCCCGGCTCGCCGATCAGCACCGGGTTGTTCTTCGTCCGCCGCGAGAGCACCTGGATCACGCGCCGGATTTCGCCATCGCGCCCGATCACCGGGTCAAGCTTGCCCTGCCGCGCCACGGCGGTCAGGTCGCGCCCGTATTTCTTCAGCGTCTCGTACTTGTCCTCCGGGTTCGCATCGGTCACGCGCTGGTTGCCGCGGACGCTCTGGAGCGCCTTGAGCACCGCGTCCGGCGTCAGGCCAAGCTGCTGCGCCACGCGCGCGGCGTCGCTGCCCTTCGCCTGCAAAATCGCCAGCAGCAGGTGCTCGGTGCTGACGTACTCGTCCTTCATCTTCTCCGCCAGTGTGAACGCCGCGTCGAGCGCCTTGCGCAGGCCGGACGAGAGGTAACGCTCCGCGCTGCCGCTCTCCACCGTCGCGCGCTTGGCCAGAATCTGATCGAGCTGCTGGTGCAACGCCGCGCGCGGCACGCCGAGCTTTTCCAGCAGCGGCGGCACGACGCCATCCTCCTGCTCCGCCAGCGCGAGCAGCAGGTGCTCCACGTCCACTTCCGTGTGATGGCGCTTCTCGGCCTGCCGCTGCGCCGCGTGCAGCGCCTCCTGCGCCTTGATGGTCAGTTTGTCCAGTTGCATGGTCAAAAGCTCCGCCGCAAGTTGTACACGCTTTCGACCGCCTGGCGAAGGAAATGTTCGACGGGGTATCCAAGACTTGGAAACCGGAACAGCCGCTTTCCCAAACCATTGGAAATGGTTGCAAAAATATTTCCAAGGTCTGGAAAAGGGGGCGTGACTTTTTCCAAGGCTTGGAAAAAATAGCGCCGGTTTTTCCAAACCTTGGGAACCAGACCCATGCAGCAGGCAAATGTAAACATCGTGCGGCGCGATTTCCTGCGGGCCCTCGGCGCGGCCGGGGCGGCCGCGCTTCTGCCGGCGCGGGCGGACGGGCCGCTGCCGCGCACCGAGGCCATCCGCAAGTTCCGCGAGGCGCGGTTCGGGCTGTTCGTCCACTATGGCCTGGCCAGCCTGCTGCCCGGCGGCAAACTGCGTCCGCGTCCGCCGGGAATCACCGATGCCGACCTGGCAGGACGCTTCACGGCGGAAAAGTTCGACGCGAATTTTATTGCCGACCTCGCGGTCGCGGCCGGGATGCGTTACGTGAACTTCACGCCCTATCATGGCGGCGGGCCGTGCAACTGGCGCTCCAAGGTCGCGCACCCGAACACGTTCGATGATCTCCCCGCCAGGCGCGATCTTGTCGGCGAGCTGGCGGCCGCGTGCCGGCAGCGCAAGCTGGATTTGTTCCTTTATGTCCACGGCAGCATTGCGCAGTCGCGCGCCGATCTGTTCGAGCGCAACCATGCGATCTTCAGGGAGTGGCTGACGCAGTACGGGCCGCTGGCGGGGTTCTGGTTCGATACCGATAGCGCTTATTACAAGGACAAGACGCACAGCCTCTACCCGCGCCTCGCCGAAACCTTCGCGCTGATCCGGCAGTTGCAGCCGCAGGCGCTGATCTCGTTCTGCCACGGCGTCACCGGCGACGAGGACTTCCTCACCTACGAGCATCGCTTCCACCAGCAGGCGGAGTTCAAGTTCGTACCGGCGGAGGTGCAGCGCCGGCTGGCGGATAAGCCGGTGGAAATCTGTTCGACGCTGCAGTTGCAGGAAAAGGGCGGCAAGGGCACCAAGATGTGGTTCAACGTCGAGGGCGCCTACCACCGTACCGCCGACGAGGTCTGGCAACTGCTGGCCGAGGCGCGGCGCGACCGCTGCAACCTGCTGCTGAACATCGGGCCGCTTGGCAATGGCGCGGTGCATCCCAGCGATGTCGCCACGCTGCGCGAGGTCGGGCGCCGCCTCAAGGAGCGCGGCTTCCCGGCGGCCGCGGCACAACCAAGCACGAGCAAAGAAGGAGAAGACCGCTGATGAACATCAACCGCAGCCTGCGCCGTTTTCCAAGCCTTGGAATACTGGCACTGCTGATTTTCCAAGCCTTGGAAACCCTGGCCGCGCCGGTGGTGGTGTGTCCGCGCGAGGCCGCGCCGCAGACGCAGCTCGCGGCGAAGGAGGTCGCGCGCTACATCTATCTGCGCACAGGCGTGTTGCCGGCGGTCACCGCGGACGCGGCGACGAACACCGAGCTGATCGTGCTGGCGGTGGATGCCGCGCTCGGCGCGGAGGCGTTCGCGATCAAGACCGCGCAGCAGGATGGCCGGCGCGTGTGGACGATTTCCGGCGGCCGCGGCGTCGGTGTGCTTTACGGCGCGTACCGGTTCGCGGAAAAACTGGGCGTGCGTTTCTATCTGCACGGCGATGTGATTCCCGATGAGCGGCTGGCCGCGCTGCCGGACGTGAACGATTCCGGCGCGCCGCTGTTCGCGACGCGCGGCATCCAGCCGTTCCACGATTTCCCCGAAGGCCCCGACTGGTGGAATCGCGACGACTACCTGCTCTACCTCGGCCAGCTCGCGAAGCTGCGGATGAACTTCATCGGGCTGCACTGCTATCCCGAGGGTGGCGTCGGGCCGGAGCCGCTGGTGTGGATCGGCTTGCCCGACGAGCTAGATCGCAAGGGGCGCGTGGGCGCCAGCTATCCGGCGACGTGGGCGAACACGTTGCGCAAAGGCATGTGGGGCTACGCCGCGCTGAAGTCCGACGCTTTCTGTGGCGGCGCGAACCAGCTCTTCGAGCGCGATGACTACGGCCCTGATGTGCTGCACGGCCGAATGCCGCTGCCGAATTCGCCGCTGGCGTGCAACGCGCTGTTCGACGAGGTCGCCGCGCAGATGGGCGAGGTCTTCGCGCAGGCGCGCGCGCTCGGTATCAAGACGTGCGTCGGCACCGAGACGCCGTTGACGATTCCGAAGCTGGTGCAGGAGCGCATCAAGGCGCAGGGCCGCGACCCGAAAGATCCGGCGGTCGCGCGCGAACTCTATGAGGGCCTTTTCCGCCACATCGCGAAGACGATGCCGGTGGACTATTACTGGCTCTGGACGCCGGAGAACTGGACGTGGAGCGGCAACAAGCCGGAGCAGATGCAGGCGACGGCCGCCGACATCAACGCCGCGCTGGAGGCGCTCAACAAGATCGGCCGGCCGTTCACACTCGCGACGTGCGGCTGGGTGCTCGGCCCGCAGAACGACCGCGCGGCGCTCGACAAAATCCTGCCGAAGGAATGTCCGATGAGCTGCATCAACCGGCAGGTAGGCCACGCGCCCGACGAGCCCGGCTTCGCGCACGTCACCGGCCGCCCGAAGTGGGTGATCCCGTGGATGGAGAACGATCCCAACCTCGTCGCGCCACAGCCGTGGGCGGGCCGGATGCGCTACGACGCCGCCGACGCGCGCCGCCTCGGCTGCACCGGCCTGCTCGGCATCCACTGGCGCGTGAAGCAGATGGCGTTCAACGTCGCCGCGCTCGCCGCCGCCGCGTGGGACCAGTCGTGGATGCCGGCGGAAGTCGCGCCCCAAAAGCTGCCGCCCGGCCCGACCGGCGGCACGTGCGTTAGTTTCAAGGAACCGGTCGCCGCCACGGAGGAGTCACCCGTCTACCAGAGCGTCCGCTACGATGTGGATGGCTATGAGCTCGATGTGCCCAACGGCAGTTACACGGTCGTGCTCAAGTTCAACGAGCCCGCCCACGCCGCCGCCGGCAAGCGCGTCTTCGGCGTCGTGCTGCAAGGCAAGGACGTGATCCATCAGCTTGATATCTTCGCGCGCGTCGGCAAGAACAAGGCGCTCGATTTCAGCTTCCCCGATGTACAGGTGACCGATGGCCGCCTGCATCTCGAATTCACACGCGAGACGGAGTATCCCTGCATCGCCGGCATTGTCATCACCGGGCAGAACTTCAGCCGCAAAATCAACTGCGGTGGCCCGGCCTGGCGCGACTACGAAGCCGATAACGTCCCCGGCCAGAAGAGCAACAAGGGCCGCGACCGCACGATGCCAGTGCTTGATTTCTACACCGATTTCGCGCACGCCAACTTCGGCGCGTCGGTCGCCGAGTCAGCCGGCGCGCTGCTCGCCAAGATTGACGGCACGCAGTTGCCGGAGCCGACGACGTGGCTGCATGGGCCCGGCGGCATCAAGGTCGAGCCGAAGCCGTGGGCGGAGCAGAAGGCGAAGTATGCGTTCGTGGATGAACTGGCAGCGCTGCGTCCGCAGGTGCGTGGCGCGGGCAACCTGGAGCGGTTCGACTACTGGCTGAACACGTTCCGCTACATGGCCGCGCTCGCCGAGGTCGCAAGCCGCCGCGCCGAGTTCGACCGGTCGCTGCCACCGATCAAGGCCGAGAAGGATCCCAAGAAGCTCCCGCCGTTGCTGCTCGCAGCCGCCGCGAAGCGCATCGAGCTTTCGCGCGCGTGGGAGCGCATGATCGGCTGGCAGGTCGCTGCCACCGACACGCCCGGTGAACTCGGCACGCTCGCCAACCTCGAGCAGCACACGCGCGTCCAACTCAAGTTCCTGACCGCCAACGATGCTGAACTGGAGAAGCTCGCCGGCGAGCCGCTGCCCGCCGGGATCGAGTTGAGCAAAGCCTACACCGGCCCCACGCGCCTCACGGTTGTTTCGCCGCGCACGCTCGCCGCGAAGAACGAGTGGCTGAAAGTAAAGGCGTTCGCGCTCGATGGAAAGCCGATGGCCAGCGTCAAACTCTTCTGGCGTCCGCTCGGTGGCGGCAAGTTCGAGGAGGCGGGCTTCAAGCGCGAGGCGCGCGCCGTCTATACCGCCACACTCAAGGCGAAGGCCGACCTCGAATACTACGTGCAGGCCGAGACCGCCACCGGCCAGAAACTCGTCTGGCCCGCCACCGCGCCGCAGCTCAACCACTCCGTGCTTGTCTGGTCGGTGGAGAAGAAATAATTTCTGCCCGCCCATTTTGGAGAAACAGTAAATGAACTCACGCGAACTGCTGCTCAAGGCCTTGAAGAATGAAACCACGCCGCGCCCCGCGTGGGTGCCGTTCGTCGGCGTCCATGGCGCGAAACTGCTCGGCAAGACCGCCCGCGAATATCTGCAGTCGAGCGAGCTGATGCTCGCCGGTCTGCGCCGCGCGCGCGAGCTCTACCAGCCCGATGGCCTCCCGGTGGCGTTCGATCTCCAGCTCGAGGCCGAGGTGCTCGGCTGCGAGTTGCACTGGGCCGACCAGACGCCGCCCTCGGTCTGCACGCATCCGCTGGAGCAGGGCAAGTCGCTCGTCGCGTTGCCGGTGTTCGATGCGAGCATGGGCCGCTTCCCCATCGTGATGGAGACCCTGCGCGCCGCGAAGAAGGAGATGGGCGGCGAGATCGCGCTCTACGGCCTGATCTGCGGCCCGTTCACGCTCGCGCTACACCTGATGGGCAACGAAATCTTCCTCCAGATGTTCGACCACCCCGACTATGTCAAGGCCGTCATCGGCTTCTGCGCGTCCGTCGGCCAGAAGGTCGCGCAGGCCTACCTCGATAACGGTGCCGACGTCATCGCCGTCGTGGACCCGATGACCAGCCAGATCTCCGCGGAGCACTTTGAGCTCTTCGTCACGCCGGCGGTGAACCAGATTTTCGCGCATGTCCGTGACCGCGGGGCGCTCTCCTCCCTCTTCGTCTGCGGCGACGCGACGCGCAACCTCGAGGCGATGTGCCGCACCGACTGCGACAATATCTCGATTGACGAAAACATCGCGCTCGAGCGCATCCGCGACTTCACGCGCGGTCGCAACAAATCCTTCGGCGGGAACCTCAAGCTGACCAGCGTCCTGCTGCTCGGCGACGAGGAGGATGCGCAGCTCGACGCGATCCGCTGTATTGACGTGGGCGGCGGCTGCGGCTTCGTGCTCGCGCCCGGCTGCGACCTGCCCTTCCACACGCCGGAGAAAAATCTCACCGCCATTTCCGGCATGGTCCACGATGGCTACCGGCGCGAAGTCGCCAAACGCACGATCATCGCGAAGAGCGCCGAACACGCCGCCGCGGTGCCGCTGCCCGACTACGCGCATGAGCCGCACGTGACGGTGGATGTCATCACCCTCGACTCCGCCTCGTGCGCGCCATGCCAGTACATGATGGATGCCGTCCACCGCGCCGGCAAGCGCCTCTCGCAACCCGTCATCATCAAGGAGCACCGCATCACCAGCCGCGAGGGTATCGGCACCATGACGCGGCTCGGCGTGAAAAACATCCCGACCATCTGTCTGGATGGCGCCGTCGCGTTCTCCTCGATCATCCCCGACCAAAACACGCTCGTTGCGGCCATCGAGGCCGCCATCGCCCAAAAAGCCCGGCGATGATTCCGCTCGCGCTCATCACCGGTTTCCTCGGCAGCGGCAAGACGACGTTGCTCAAGCAGCTCGCCCGCCGCGAGCGCGGCCACAAAATCGTCTGGCTCGTCAACGAATTCTCCGCACACGATGTCGATGCCACCGTGCTCGAAGGCGAGACCAGTGACGTCGTCTCCATCGCCGGCGGCAGCATCTTCTGCCGCTGCCTTGTCACCGAGTTTATCGCCAGCCTGCGTGATCTCCCCGCGCGCTTCGACACGCCGGAGGCGCCGGTCACGGGCGTCGTGGTCGAGGCCAGCGGCATGGCGAACCCGGCGGTCGCCGCCACGCTGCTGCGCGAGGCGCAACTCGACACCCTCTACCGTCTGGCCAACGTCATCGCCATCGCCGACCCGGGTACGTTCCTGAAGCTGCTGCACACGCTGCCGAACATCCGCGCGCAGATCGAGGCCGCGCAGCAGATTCTGCTCAACAAGACCGACCTCCACCCGCCCGCACAAATCAAAACAACCGAGGCCGCACTCCGCGAAATCAATCCGACCGCACCCATCACGCGCACCAGCTACTGCGCCGCCGAAATTGATCTTTTCAGCAGCGCTGCCGCGCCGGACATCCACGGCGAACTCGCGCCGTGCCGCGACCCTGATTTTGAAAGCTTCACCTGGACACCGCCGCCCACGCTCGACCTGGCACAACTGCGCGCCACCCTCGCCACCGTGGCCGACGACCTTTTCCGCATCAAGGGCTTCGTTCACTGCGCCGGCCGTAGCCTGCACGTCGACTACTCATCTTCCGGCTGGCAACAGGAACCCGCGCCCGCCAGCGCCACCATCGAACTCGTCTTTATCGTCCGCCGCGGTTGCACCGCCATAATCCAGCGGATGTTGGCGGGGAAATAAACCCGGCCCTGTGCCGTTGTTTTCCAAGGCTTGGAAAAAGTTTGGTTCTTCTGGGTTCATGGGGTGATTTTTCATTGAGCGCGAACCGGATCGAGGTTCAAGCCGCCCAAGTGAAAGAGGATGTCTGCTTTGAGTCTCTCGCGATTCCGATAGCCGCACGCTTTCTGCACCAGCAGTTGAAT
>CAISWQ010000003.1 GCA_903889245.1 uncultured Lentisphaerota bacterium
CAGATCATCAGGAAACGCCGGCCCAGTCTTGACCCTGCCATCGCCGTGTGGCGGCCGCTTGACCTCAGCGCTCTCCAGCATCAATACTGCCCGCGCTACGAACCCCGCCAGAGGGGTCACGATCTACCTGTCTCTCCCTAAAGTTCAGGACCGCGGCAGGCTTGCGGAATGTTCCAAACCTTGGAACAATGCCGCCGCAACTTTTCCAAGGCTTGGAAAAAAGCGCGTAAACTTTTCCAAGCCCTGGAAAAGTGGCGGTTGTTTTTTTCCCAAGCCCTGGAAAAAACAGCCGGGTCACTTTCCAAGGTCTGGAACATGGATGCGCAACTCCATCGGCCGAAGCTGACGCTGGCGACGAAAGTCACCATCGTCCGTATCATGGGCGTGCCGGTCTTCATCGCGCTGCTGGTCTACTACCTGATCGGCCTGCAACGCGGCGAGGACATCTGGCTGGAACGCGTACTGGCGCTGGCGGTCTTCGCCGCCGTCGCGCTGACCGACGCGCTCGATGGCTACCTCGCGCGGTCGCGCAACGAGGTGACCGACCTGGGCAAGATGCTCGACCCGATCGCCGACAAGGCGCTGCTGCTCTCCGGGCTGATCCTGCTGACGCGGCCCGCGATCCCCGCGCTCGCGCCGCACATCCCGATCTGGTTCACCACGCTGGTCATCAGCCGCGACGTGGTGCTGATCCTCGGCGCGGCGCTGGTCCACGCACTGGCGGGCAGCGTCACGGTCCAGCCGCGTGTCAGCGGTAAGCTGGCGACGTTTTTCCAGATGGCGACGATCATCTGGGTGCTGATCGGCGGCGCGGAAAAACAGTTCAACTGGTTCGTCGGCACCGCCGCCGTGCTGACGGCGATCTCGTGGATCCAGTACGTCGTGGATGGCGCGCGCCAGCTCGCCCACGTCCAGCACGGGCCGCAGCAGAAGTGACGAGGGACGAGTGTGAAGAACGAAATGAAGACTGACGAACATAGTACGGAAGCTGTGGGCGCTGATCCCGCATCCCGTATCCTGCATCCTGCCTCTGCGTCCGGCCGCGTGCTTGCGATTGTCGGGCGGCCGAACGTCGGCAAGAGCGCGCTATTCAACCGGATCGCCGGGCAGCGCATCGCGATTGTCCACGAGGAGAGCGGCGTCACGCGCGACCGGCTCGTCCACGAGGTGGTCCGCGACGGCGAGCGGTTCGAGCTGATTGATACCGGCGGGCTCGACACCTTCGACCGGCAGCAGCCCGACCACGAAATTCATCAGGGCACGCGGCAGCAGGTCGAGGTCGCGATCGAGGACGCCGCCGCGCTCATCTGGGTGGTGGACCTCACCGCCGGCTGCGTGCCGCTCGATGAGGAGGTGGGCTCCATGCTGCGCCGCAGCGGCAAGCCGGTGCTGCTCGCGGCCAACAAGGCCGACACCCCGCGGCTCGACCACCTGACGAACGAGTTCGAGAAATTCCATTACCCGATCTACCCGGTCTCCGCGCTGCACAACCGCGGCACGGGCGAACTGATCAGCGCGGCGCTCACGCACCTGCCGCCGGGCGCGCCGCCGGAGGCGGTGGATGCGCTCAAGGTCGTCATCGCCGGTCGGCCGAACGTCGGCAAGTCGTCGTTCGTCAACCGCCTGCTCGGTCACCAGCGCGTGATCGTCTCCAACGTGCCGGGCACCACGCGCGACAGCATCGAGGTCCCGTTCGTCATCGGCAAAGGCCCGCAGGCGCGGCGCTACAAGCTGATTGATACCGCCGGCATCCGCAAGTCCGGCCGCCTGCACGAGGCCGTGGAAAAATTCAGCCTGATCCGCGCCGAGGAGAGCATCCGGCGCGCGGACGTCGTCGTGCTGATGCTCGATGCCGAGCAGGGACCGACCGCGCTCGATAAGAAGATCGCCGCGCTGATCCAGGCGGCGCAGAAGGGCTGCGTCGTCATCGTCAACAAGTGGGACCTCGCCGCCGGCCTCGTGAAAATGGAAGCGTATGAAAAGGCGCTGAAGAAGGTCTTCGCCTACCTCGCGGTGCCGGTCCTGTTCATCTCCGCGCACGATGGCACGAACATCCGCAAGAGCATCGAGGCGATTGACCGCGTCGCTGCCGCCGTGCAGCTCAAGCTGCCGACCGGCGTGATGAACCGCCTGCTGCGCGACGCCATGCAGAAGGTCCAGCCGCCGATGATCGAGGGCCGCCGCCTGAAGCTCTATTACGCCACGCAGGTCGGCACCAAGCCCGTCCGCCTCAAGCTCTTCGTCAACCAGACGCGCCGCCTGACGCCGGCTTACGAGACCTACCTCATCCGCGCGCTGCGCGCCGCGTTCGACCTCGATGGCGCGCCGGTGATCTTCCACCTCGCCTCCAGCCACACGCCGCTCACGCCGGGCGGCTCGGCCAGAACCTGATCGCAAAAAGGACATAGCTATGAACCGCGTTTGCCAAAGCAGCCGTCGCACTGCCGGCCATGACGGAGCATGGCCCTCCCTGATCTGCAAAAGTGGCACAGGCCTCCGGCCTGTGTTCCGTTTGTCACAGGCGGGACGCCTGTGTCACGTTGCGGTTCTCCTGCTGTTGGCGCTCACCGCCCAAGCTGCCGATATGCTGGTCCGTCAGGACATTCGCCTGCCCGACCTCGCCGGCTACCAGACGCTCAAGTGCGACTTCCACATGCACACCGTTTTTTCCGATGGCCAGGTCTGGCCCACGTGGCGCGTCGAGGAGGCCTGGCGCGATGGTCTCGACGCCATCGCCCTGACCGACCACATCGAGTACCAGCCGAAGAAAGCGGACCTCCCGACCAACCACCAGCGGCCGTTCGAGCTCGCCAAGGGCCTCGGCGCCGAGCGCGATCTCATCATCATCCGCGGCGCGGAGATCACGAAGGACGTTCCGCCCGGCCACTTCAACGCGCTCTTCCTTACCAACATCGTGCCGCTGGTCAGCAGTAACCTCGTCGAGCAGCTCGAGGAGGCGCGCAAACAGGACGCATTCGTCTTCTGGAACCACCCCGGCTGGCGCGTGAAGACCAACGAGGCCACCATCCTACCGCTCCATAACGAGCTTGCTGCGCAACAACTGATCCAAGGCGCCGAGCTTTATAACGGCGACGATGTCTACACCAACGTCTGGCCCTGGGTGATGCATCACAAGCTGACCTGGATTGCGAATTCCGACACGCATACGCCCATTGATCCGCCGCTGGCCAACCACGCCAAGCACCGCACCATGACGTTGGTCTTCGCCAAGGAACGCACGGCCAATGGCATCAAGGAAGCGCTGCGTGCCGGCCGCACCGCGGTCTGGGCGGGCGACATCCTCGCCGGCTCCGCCGAGCTGCTCGCGCCGCTGTTCGCCGCCGCGGTGCAGATCGCGCCGCCGCATCTGCGCAACACCAAGAACGCGTTTGTGAAAATCACCAACACCTCCGACGTGCCGTTCGTGCTGACGCGCAGCGGCAAGGCCGGACCGGAAAAACTGGAGCTACCCGCCGGCAAGACCGTGCTGCTGAAAATCGGCGTCGCCGCCAAACAACCGCTCCCGGCCCTCGACTACACCGTGGACAACCTCCTCACCGCCCTCAACTCCCCGCTGCCGGTGACGCTGACCGTGCCGGACACCAAGCCCGGCAAATAAAGGATGATTTTCCAAGGATTGGAAAGCGCACCGGCCGGTTTTCCAGGCATTGGAAAGTTTCGCGGGATTTTTTCCGGGGCTTGGAACAGCCGCGCTCTGACGAGCGCAGCTACACGGAGGCGAGCTTGCTTCTGCCGGTCAGAAAAACCATCCCGAAAAATGTGGGCGGGAGTTCCAACTCCCGCGAAATCCAAACGCACACACGCGGGAGCTGTAGCTCCCGCCCACAAGCGCCCACGCGCGCTCGGAGAACGCGCTCCTCCTGGCAGACGCCGGGTCGGAGACCCGGCCTACAGCGATGAGCCTGTAGCGGCGGCCTATGGCCGCCGACGGCGACCACAGGTCGCCGCTACAGTAACAACCACACTCTCACGAACCCAAGAGTGAAAAGACGCGGGGTTGGAAACCCCGCCCACAAAAGCAAAGGAAGCGCGCGGTTCCGGAGCCTTCCATCACTCCAATACTCCACTGCTCCATCACTCCATTTTCTTCTTCAGCCGTTGAGCGGCCAGCCGGCGCGATAGTTGCGGCCGAGGAGCGCGTTGGCGGCGGCGTGGTTGGTGACCTTGCCGGTGGTGCCGTCGTAGTTGAGTTTCTTGCCGACGCGGTAGGCGACGAGGCCGAGCAGCATCTGCTCGATCATCTCGCTGCTGTACTCGAAGTCGCACGCGGTCTTGAGGCTGGGGTTCTTACACGCGGCCAGCCATTGCTCCTGGAAGTGGCCGACCGGCGGCAGGAGCTTCTCCTTCGGCCGCGGCTTGTAATAGGTCAGGTCCGCTTCCTTACCGTAGGGCAGGACGAGGTGATTCTCGAAGCTGGCGATCAGAAAGCCCTGCGAGCCCTTGAACATCACGCCGTGGTCAATCTTCTCGAGGTCAATGAAGTTCCGCGGCGACTTCGGCAGCAGGCCGCCCTGATACCACGCGACGCTGATCGGTCCGCGCCAGGTGTTCGCGGGATGCTCGAAGTGCATCGCGCATTCCACCGGCGTGACGTCGGGGTTGAACTTCTCGCCCTTGGCCTCGGCGCTGGCCGGCAGCTTCGCATCCACGCCGTTCCAGAGCAGGTCCATCGTGTGGCTGCCCATGTCGCCGACCTGCCCGACGCCGAAGTCCCAGAACATGTTCCAGAGCGTGCAGTTTCCGCGGGGGGTCCCGGTGTAGGAGAAATATTCGGGACTGTAGGGATGATCGGGCGCGGGGCCGAGCCAGAGGTCCCAGTGGAAACCCTTCGGCGGCTCGCCCGCGGCGGGCCAGTAACCAGCGCGCGGCAGCTTGCGGTTGCCCCACGCGGAGGCGGACTTCAGCTCGCCGATCGCGCCATCGAGAATTTTCTCGCGGACGCGGTTGAAGTTGGCGAGGGCGTGGCGTTGCATGCCGACCTGCGTCGCCAGCTTCGTCTTCTTCGCCAGCCAGTTCGCGCGGACGCTGCGCGCCTCCTCGACCGTGATCGCGAGCGGCTTCTCCATATAGCAGTGCAGGTCGCGGTTGATGCACCCGTTGGCGATCAGCGCGTGGTGGTGATCGGCGGTGCAGCAGACGACGGCGTCAAGACCGAGCTTCTTGTGGTCATCGAGCAGCTTGCGCCAGTCGAGATAGGTCCTGGCCTGCGGGAACCGCTGGGCGCCCTGCGCCAGGGCGCTCTCGCGGACATCGCAGAGCGCGGCGACGTTGTGGGCGCCGATGGAATCGAAGTGCGCCTTGCCGCGCCCGCCGACGCCGAGCAACGCGAGGTTCAACTTGTTGCTGGGCGCGTCCGCGCCGAAAATGCCCTGGGGCGCGATGAGCAAACCCGCGCCCGCCACCGCCGCGTTCCTGATGAAGTCCCGTCGTTGCATAACGTACCTTTCCTGCGTTGAGAGTCGCTGATTTTCGCATACAGAACGCGTGAGGGGTTCGCGGAATTGCAACCGGCGAAGAAAAACCGGACTGTGGTTACACGACGGATGGCGGACACCTCGACACGGCCGCGGGTGGCGAGCAGAGCGCACTGGACTGGTATGCCACGGCGGCGGCCGCCATCCTCGAACCTGTTGGCCCCGGGCGGCTGTTGCCGGGTTTCTGTGCCATGCGCCCGGCCCAGCGTCGGCGCGGCTGATCTCTTGCGCGGGGCCTGCTCCGTTTCCAGATGTTGTGGGAACGCCGGCAGCAGTTTTTTCAGGGTCCTGAAAAGCGGGCTTGCGCACGGCGCGGCGCGGCGCGAATATCCGGCCGCTGTTGAATCCATAAGGGTGGAGGTGGAGCATGATGCAAAGACTGGGATGGCTTTGGAGTGGCGTGGCGTTGGTGCTGGCGGTGGCTGGTGCGCAGGAACTGGCGACCAACCGGCTGGCGCAACTGCAGGAGCAGATTACCCAGACACAGGCGCTGATTGCCGAGACCACCAACACGCAGGAGAAAGCGCACTGGCAGGAACGTCTGAACCTGTTGGAGCAGGACCGGAAGAATCTCCAGCAGCGGCTGGCGCTCGAAGCCAAGGAGCGCACGCTGACGGAACGCCAGTCACATCAAGCTGACTACCGCCTGCGCGAGACCCTGCGCGCGATCAGCACGGATGTCAGCACGCCCTCCAATGAACTCTCGCGGATTGATTTCGCCATCCGCCTGCTCAAGGTGCAGCGCGGCGATCTGGAGCGCAGCCGGCAAATGGCGCTCACCTCCACCCAGACCAACGTGGAGCAGGTGGCCGAAATGGATCAGCAGTTACGGGTGAGCGATGAGGACATCACCGCGCGTCTGCTGGAACGCGAGGCTGCGGAGGCGCGGGTGCATCTGGTCAGCGAGGCGGGCCGGATTGACGAGGCCTTGCGCAACGCCGAGCTGAATCCCACGGTCACGCTGCGGCTGTTGCGCGAGAAGCAAACACGGCTGGCCCTGACCCAGAAGGCGCGGCAGGATACCGAGGACCTGATCGCGCTCAACCGCCAGCGGCGCGATGGACTCGTGGCGGCGCTGGCGCTGGCGCAGGAGAAAGCCACGCATCTGGCGGCGGAGGAGGCCCTGGTTAACAAGAAGAGTACCGGGGTCAAGGGCTGGTTTCGGGCCCAATTCTTTTCCGGCAGCGCCGAGAAAAAACACCTGACCAAGCGGTTGCAGCTTCAGCAGCAGCAATTGGCGGCCATGGACGAAATCATCACCCTGAACACCAAGCTGCGCGAACTGCTCGACTGCGAAGCCCAATGCCTGCAGAACGAACGGGCCACCCTGCTGGCGCGGTTCGAGCAACGCTTGTTGTGGCCGGCGGCGCTGCTGGTGACGCTGGTGGTGCTCTATGTGCTGATCGGGCGCGTGCTGATGGCGCGGCTGGTGTCCAAGGACCAACAGATCGTCGGCCGGCGGATCACCGGTTATCTCTGCAGTTTTGCGGGCCTGGTGGTGTTGGTGACCTTCTTCTTTGAGGACCTGCGTAGTGTGGCGACGATCCTCGGCATTGCCAGCGCGGCCGTGGTAATCGCACTTCAGGATATGTGTTCCGCCTTTGCCGGCTGGTTCGTGATCATGTCCGGGCGCAAGTTCGCCGTCGGCCACCGCGTGGACATTGATGGCCACTGTGGCGACGTGGTGGATATCCAACTTTTGAGAACCACACTGGTCGAAATCAATAACTGGCTCGGGGTGGATGAACCGACAGGGCGTATCATCGTCGTGCCCAACAGCTTTGTATTCCGCAGTAAATTCTTCAACTACTCCTACCTGCACCCCTTCATTTGGTCCAAGCTCGATATCACCGTGACCTTTGAGACGCCGGTGGCCGAGGCCGAGGCGACGCTACGGCGCGCGCTGGAGGAGGAAACGCGGGAGGAATTTGCCGCCGCGCGTGAGGCGGCCCGCTCGCACGAGCAGCGTTACGGTGTGGCGGACGCGGTCTATCAGCCCAAGTTCTATGTCTTCATCGCCGACAGCGGTGTCCAGTTCCGGCTGGTCTATTGCGCTCACTACCGGCGCGTGGGCGCGACGCGTAACCGGATCAACAACCGCATCCTGAAGGACTTTGCAGCCCAGCCCAGCTTGCAATTTGCGTATCCGACGGAACGCCACATCCCAACGCCCGAAAAGGGCGGACTCCACGTCGCGCTCGATCGCCCGGTTTGAGCACACACCCGGACGCGTTCGTGGAGTTGCCGCCAGGGGCTTTACAATGTGCCGTGGCTGGAACAGGAAGTTTTACCACCCAGACTGCTGGGCAGGGTGTAAGAACCACCGCCCTTGCACACCGGCGTGTCCTTGATATAGGCGTTCGTGCCAACCAGCACATCCATCGAGGCCGCCAGCGCGTTGGAGTTGTCCAGCGCATACTGCTGTACAGCGCCATCCACCAGGCGCAAGTTGTTCTGGCAGGAGCTCAACATGGACTTGGTGCGCGCGTTCATGAACGACGGCACTGCAATCGCCGCAAGTAACGCGATGATGGCCACCACGATCATGATTTCCACCAGCGTAAAACCCTGCTTCTGCTTTTCTATTTTCATATTTCTTGCCTCATAAACCGCTGCTGGAACCGGCGGGCCGCTCACTCGCTTTACCCCTAAGCTCGAACAGCGTGCCCGTCCTTTTAGCAGAGCGCATGCCAAGGCGCGCCGTGCGCCCGCACTCCACATGAGCGAGGGCGTGGTTTAAGTCGCAGGGTTTGCGCCGCCGCGTTGTGCGCGGTATCCTCCGCGCGCATGATTTTTCACATGACCAGACGGGCGCTGGCGGCAAGCGAGCCGCGGCTGCTCTGGAAATTCGCGTGGAACTGCGGTTGGAAGGGCATCCGCTCGGTCCAGCTTTTCAAACGGCGTATCCGGCACGGCGTCTATTTCCCGCCGTTCCTCAACCTCTCCCTCACCAGTGCCTGCAACCTGCGTTGCACCGGCTGCTGGGTGGACGTGGACCGGCCCGCGCAACACCTCGCCGCCGCCGCGCTGAACAAACTGATCGTGGAGGCCCAGCGCCACGGCAACAGTTTCTTCGGCCTCCTCGGCGGCGAGCCGTTCATGTACCCACAGCTCTTCGACGTTCTCGCCGCGCATCCCGGCTGCTATTTTCAGATTTTCACCAACGGCCATTTCCTGACCGACGACAACGCCGCCCGCCTGCGCCGCCTCGGCAACGTCACGCCGCTGATCAGCATCGAGGGCAACGCGCTCATCAGCGACCAGCGCCGCGGCCGCGCCGGCGTCTTCGACCGCTCGCTGCGCGGCCTCGAGACCGCCGTCCGCCACAAGCTCATCACCGGCGTCGCCACCAGCGTCTGCCAGAACAACATCAGCGACCTGCTGACCGAGGCGTGGCTCGATGAGCTCATCCGCCGCGGCGTGCTCTACGTCTGGTTCTACACCTACCGCCCCGTCGGCCCGCAACCCGCGCCGGAGCTCGCGCTGCGGCCGGAGCAGGTGCTCCAACTGCGGCGTTTCTGTGTCGAGATGCGCCGCCGCAAACCCATCGGCCTCATTGACGCCTACTGGGACGATAGCGGCCGCGCGCTCTGCCCCGCCGCGACCGGCATCAGCCACCACATCTCGCCCGCCGGCTTCATCGAGCCGTGCCCGATCATCCAGTTCGCCGGCGCGCACATCGCCGACCACGGCGGCGACCTTTTCAAGACGTTTACCGAGTCGGACTATCTCCGCGAGTTCCGCAAGCTCGCCGCCGCCACCACGCGCGGGTGCCTCATCCTTGAACGGCCCGACCTGCTGCGCGAGTTCGCGTTGCGGCACAACCTGCGCGACACCACCGCGCGGCAGACCGCGCTCGCCGAGCTCGCCGCCCTGCAGCCACGCGGCAGCCAGCACACGCCCGGCCAGGAAATCCCGGAGGAATACTGGCCCTATCGCCTCGCCAAGAAATACTGGTTCTTCGGCTTCGGCGCCTATTCATGAACCAGCCGCTCCCATTTCCTCCGACCGTCACCGAAACCGGTGATGAAATTTTCTTCCGCCGCTGCGGCCTCGCGCTGGCGCTGCCGAAAAATTTCCGCTACACCGCCGCGCACTACTGGCTCCAGAAAATTTCGGAGCCGGATGTTTGGCGCGTCGGCTTCACCAAGTTCGCCGTGCGGATGCTCGGCGACTTCGTCGAAGTGCAGCTCGCGCCGCAGGCTGGCGAAAAAATCCAGCTCGGCCAGACCCTCGGCAGCTACGAGGGGCTCAAAGCAGTGACGGAGATTTACAGCGTCGCCGCCGGCGAATTCCTGCGCGTCAATCCCGCGCTCGCCAGCGATGGTGATCTGACGCGCACCGACCCGCACGGCGCGGGCTGGCTCTACGAGGTCCGTGGCGAACCCGATCCCGCCAGCCTCGACGTCCACGGCTACCTCGCGCGGCTCAACGCCACGCTCGACCACCTGCAGCAACCGTCATGAAGATTCGCTTGCCCCGGGTATAGGCTTCCCGGCTGTCACCCACGGGAAAAATTTCCAAGGCTTGGAAAAAGGAACTCGGTTTTTTCCAAACCTTGGAACGGTCACTTGGCGTAGCTGTGCAGACCGGCGAAGAGGTTGGCGAGGTTGACGATGGTCAGGGTCAGGATGATCGCGACGAAGCCGGTGACCAGCAGCGCGGCGCAGGTGCGCGGATAGCGCGCGCCGGTCATCGCGCGAAAATGGAAGTAGCCGACGTACACCAGCCACGTGACCAGCGACCACATCTCCTTCGGGTCCCAGTGCCAGTAGTCACCCCACGCGATTTTGCCCCAGAGCGCGCCGAGCAGCAGCCCGGCGGTCAGCAGCGGAAAGCCGGCGCGCGCGAGGCGGTCGGCGGAAGTGAAAATGGCGGATTGATGATGGCCGAGTTGTGGAAGGAAGGCGGGCGTTTTCCACAGCAGCGGGGCGGCGGTCAGTGCGGCGCGGGCCAGGAGGAGATAGGCGGCCAGATAGACGCCGACGTGCGGCACGAAGAGCCAGCTTTGCAGCGCGGGCGGCAGGTCGCGCGGCTCGCTGCTGAAGACGAAGCCGACGGGGAACAGGACGATGAGGCCGAGCAGCGGGTCGAGCGTCTCGGCCGGCGCGGGCAGCCAGCGGCGGCAGCACCAGCCGAGCGCGGCCATCGCGAGGCTCATCGCCAGAAAAATTTCGAACAGGTTTTGCAGCGGCACGTGGCCGGTCTCGAACCAGCGCCAGCCGAGCGCGACCAACCCCACCGCCGAGCCGGCGGCCAGCAGCGCGCGGCCGGCCCGCGGCCGCCGCGCGAGATGCGCGACCAGCGCGCCGGTATAGGCCGCCAGCGCGGTGTAGATCATGACGCCCAGCGTGGAGGCGTGTACCGTCATGCCGCATCTCCCGTTGTGGATGGCGGTGACGCGCCGCCGCACGCCCCATTCTTCCGGAACCAGAAACGGCCGATGGCGCCGACGAGGAGCAGGACGAAGCCGCCATAGACCGTGTTCAAGCCGGAGTCGCTGGCGACCAGCAGCACCGAGTAAACGTCCGGGCTGCGGCCCCACGACATCTGATAGAGGTGGTAGCCGCTGAAGTGGAGCGGGTGGTTGACGGTGATCTCGGCCGGGACGACCTCGGTGCCGCGGTAGAGCGTAACGCGGCTGCGGTACTGCTTGACCGCGGGTTCGAGGTCGGGGCGGCGCGGCGGGTGGAAATCCATCTCGAATTTCTCCAGCTTGACGCCGAAGCGCAGGCGGCCGAGGGGCTGGCTCAGCGTCTCGTCCCAGACGACGTTGCCGAGCTCGCCCTCGTAGAGGACGAGGTAGCTCCACGGGATTTTTTCGGAGAGGCCGAGCCGCGCGGCCAGCGCGTGGCCGGCGTGCGAATTCCAGAAGGAGCCGAGCAGGATGAGCAGCGTGCCGAGGTGGAGCGCGGCGAGGCTGACGCAGCGCATCTGTGTGGCGAAGACCACGAAGCCGGTGAGCAGCGCGAGCGCCAGCGCGCTCCACACCGGCCACAGCAGCGGCGCGTTGAAAAGTTCCTTCGCACGCTCCGCGCCCAGGAACGAGCCGAAGATCACCATGCCCAGCAACCCGAAGATGAGCGCGAGGTTGAACCACTGCATGAACTGACGCAGACGCGGCACGGCGGGGAATGAACAGGCAAACCGGCCCGCCGTCAAGTGCCGTCCGCTGTCTTGCGCCTCCGAAGAAAAAAATCTACCATGCCGCCGCACGTGAAAATCCACTGGCAAGACTGGTTGTGCCTGCTGCCGCTGCCGCCCGCGTGGCGGCTGGCGGCGTTTACGTTCGGCGGCGCGGCCTGCGGACTAGCGTTGGTGGTGGCGCACATCTCCAACGCCGCTTCCTATCTCTCTGACAAACCCGAGGCCTGCCTCAACTGCCACGTAATGAACAACGCCTACGCGACGTGGCAGCACGGCAGCCACGCGCACGTCGCCGAGTGCAGCGACTGCCATCTGCCGCACCAGAATCCCATCGCCGAGAAGGCCTTCCAGGCCCGCGACGGCCTGCGGCATTCCTATGTCTTCACCTTCCGCCTCGAACCGCAGGCGCTGCATTTGTCGGAGGGGGCCAAGCCGGTCGTGCAGGAGAACTGCCTGCGCTGCCACGCCAACCAATTCATGATGGCGCGGCTGGCCTCGGTCAGTGAGCGCCGCTGCTGGGACTGCCATAGCGGCGTCCACGGCCGCGTGATCAGCCTTTCCGCCACGCCCCACGCCCAACGGCCGCCGATCCCCGACGCCGGCCTCGAATGGATGAAACCCAAAGCAGGAGCACAGCCATGAACACCAACGAAACGCCCCCAGCCAGGACGCTGCCCAAGTGGGTCGGCCCGGTGATTTTTCTGCTGACGGCGGGCATCATCGTCGTCCTCGCGTTGCTGGCGGTGAGCATCATGGAACGCCGCTGGGAGGCGCAGCGGCCGGCGCTCGCGCTCAAGCCGATCGCCCAGTGGGAGCCGGACAACGCCGTCTGGGGCCAGAACTATCCACGCGAATTCGAGAGCTACCGCAACACGCGCGAAACCGGCACGCGCACCAAGTTCGGCGGCGGCCCGCCGCGCGACTACCTGGATGAAAATCCGCGGCAGGTGCTGCTCTTTGCTGGCAACCCGTTCAGCAAGGACTATAAACAGGCGCGCGGCCACTTCCATTCGATCGCCGATGTCACCGGCACCAAGCGCATCAGCGAGAAATCGCCCGGCACCTGCTGGACCTGCAAGAGCACCGATGTGCCGCGGCTGATGGCGGACATGGGTGTCGAGCAGTTTTCCAAGACACCGTTCGCCCAGCTCAAGGACCGCGTCACGCACTCCATCGGCTGCCAGGACTGCCATGACCCGGCGACGATGAACCTGCGCATCACGCGGCCCGCGCTCAAGGAGGCCTTCGCCGCGCAGGGCCGGAACATCAACGAGGCGACGCACCAGGAGATGCGCTCGCTCGTCTGCGCGCAGTGCCATGTCGAATACTACTTCAAGGACAAGGCCCTGCTGACCTTCCCGTGGGCCAAAGGCCGCGGCGTCGAGGACATGCTCGCCTACTACGACGAGATCAACTTCAGCGACTACACCCACGCCGTTTCCAAGACGCCGATGCTCAAGGCACAGCATCCCGACTTTGAAGTCTATAGCCACGGCATCCACGCCTACCGTGGCGTCTCCTGCTCCGACTGCCATATGCCCTATCGCACTGAGGGCGGCGTCAAGTTCACTGACCACCACGTCCAGAGCCCGCTGCTGAACATCGCCAACAGTTGCGCCGTCTGCCACCGCTGGGGCGAAGCCGAGATTCGCCAGCGCGTCGAGTCCATCCAGACCAAGGTTGCCGCCGTCAAGCAGAACGCCGAAGACGCGCTCGTCGCCGCACACCTCGACCTTGCCGCCGCCATGCAGGCGGGCGTCGCCGAGGCCGACCTGACTGGCCCGCGCCAGTTGGTCCGCCATGCCCAGTTCCGCTGGGACTACGTCAGCGCCTGCAACGGCATGGGCTTCCACGCGCCGCAGGAATGCACGCGCATCCTCGCCGACGCGATCAACGGCGCGCAACAGGCGCGGCTCGCCGTCGCGCGGCTGCTCGCCGCCAAGGGCCACAGCGCGCCGCCGAAACACCCCGATACCAGCACGCGCGAGAAGGCCGCCGCCATCATCAAGGCCTTCGAGGCCGGCGAAAAGGTCAACCTGCTCTAAAGCCGTTTCCAAGCCTTGGAAAAACATGCACCGGGCTTTCCAAGCCAGGGATGAAGTCTGTGTGTGGCATTGACAGACCGCGCGGTTGGCCTATGCTCGCGCGGCGTCGCTGACCGCGCTGCCTGAAATCATGGAAGCCACATCGTCACAACCTGCGCTTTTTGCGGCGTCGGTACCGGAGCCCGCCGCGGAACGCGAGCTGGTCCGCCGCGCCCAGCAGGGCGATCTGGCCGCCTTCGAGGAGCTGATCAGGTATCACCACCCGCGCATCTATAACCTGCTCTATCACATGACCGCCAACCGCGAGGACGCGCAGGACTTGACGCAGGAGGTGTTTCTCAAGGCGCACGCGGCGCTGGCGCGGTTCCAGGGCACGTCTTCGCTTTACACGTGGATCTACCGGATCGCCATCAACCACGCCCTGAATTTCCGTGAGAAGCACCGCCGCCGCGCGCTGGAAATGCGGCTGGATGACATGGATGCCGGCGTCGAGCGCGACCCGACCTTCGTTGAGCTGCGGGCGCGTGAATCGCCCTACCGCGACGCGACCGTGAGTGAATTGCAAAAAAGATTGAACGTTGCCCTCCAGAAGCTGTCAGAAGAACACAGAATGGTCGTGGTGCTGCACGACCTGCAAGGCCTGAAGCACCACGAGATCGCGCAAATGATGAAGCTGTCGGAAGGCACGGTGCGTTCCCGGCTCTTCTATGCGCGGGAGCAGTTGCGGAAAGAACTAGCGGAGTTTGCGCCATGAATTGCGACGACGCCAAATTTTATGTCGGCTTGGGCGATGACGATCCGCGCGCGGGCGAAATGCGCGCACACATCCGCGCCTGCGCCAAATGCCGGGCCGACGTGGACCACCAGAACAACCTCCGCGCCACGATCGGGCTTCTGCGTTACGAACAGCCACCGGCGGATTTTTCGGCGCACTGCGTCACCCAGATCATGCGCGCGGTGCGGGCGCAGCCGGCCGCCGCGCCGGGCGCTGCGTGGTGGACGGCGCTCCGCGAGCGGGCCGCCGTCGCCTTCCAGCCGTTGCGCCTTGCCGCGGCCGCCGCGCTGGTGTTCGGCCTGGGCCTGTACTTCTGGCAAGCCCCCGGTGAGGGGGCTGCCGTCGCACCAGCCTCCAGCCATGTGGTGATCCGCAGCGAACCGGCGGGCGTGTCCGCACCGGTCGCCGTGCCCAGCCCGGTGATGCTGGCGGCCTCCAATACCGGTTTGCGGATGGACTACGGTCCCGGCGGCGCGGTGCCCGTGAAGTTCGACTATTGAAGTCCTCACCAGCCAACAGGCCGGAATTTTCATGGAAAATTCCGGCCTGTCGTCCAACGGCCAGCACCCATCAGGTGCGGCCCGGATACTTGATGTCGGCCTTGGTACGCAGTTCCTGGATGTACTTCTGGACCGCCTGCCCCTTGCCCTGACTCTCCAGATGTTCGCGGATCTTGTCCTTCACCTCGTCGAGCGTCGGGGTTTTGGCTGTATTCTTGGACAGCGCCTGGATGATGTGATAGCCGAAGGGCGTCTCGACCAGCGGGCCAATTTCCTTGAGCGGCTGCGTGAAGGCGGCCGTCTCGAAGGCCGGCACCATCTGGCCGCGCGGGAAGGTGTATTCGCCACCGGTATTTTTGCTGCCGGGATCGTCAGAGTGTTCCTTGGCCAGCTTGGCGAAGTCCGCCCCATTTTGGAGTTGCTTGCGCAGGCCCTCGGCCTTTTCCTTCGCCTTGGCCTTGGCCTTCTCGTCCGCGCCCTGGTCAAACTTCACCAGGATATGGCGCGCGGTGACCGTCTCCGGCTGCGCCAGCCGGGCTTGGTTTTCATCGTAAAACTTCTTGACGTCTGCCTCGGTCACCTTGGCCACGGCGCCCGTCTGCTTTTCCAGCAGCTTCTGGATTTTCAGGCCGGTGGTGATTTCCTTTTCAAACTCTTCCTTGTTCATCCCCGCCGCGAGGTAGGTCTGTTCAACCGTCTGGCCCGGCGGCACCGGCAGATCTTTCATGGCCTTCTTCAGATCATCGGCGGTGACTTCGAGCTTGGCCTTCTCGGCGGTGCCAAGCAGCAGAGTCTGCATCACGAGTTCGTCCAGCACGCGGCCGCCCGCCTGTGCACGGAACATCCCCGCCTGTTCCGCGGGGATCCGCTGGCCGAGCATGGTCATGATCTTGTCCAACCGCTCGTTCACCTCCGCTTGGCGGATTTCGACGCCATTCACCACGGCGACGACACTGGTGGGAGCGACAATCTTAAGCGCCGGGAGGACTGGCAAGGCAGGGGTGGCGACGGGCGCGGCGGGTTTTTCATCCGCGGCGTATACAGCCACGGCGACGGCGGCCACGATCATTGACAGACGGACGTGCATGACGGATCTCCTGGTTCGGTTGGCTCGGCCGCGCGTCAGCGGGCATTGGGCCCGTCTCCGATCGGCAGAAACGGCGCGCATGATGCCGATGCACCCCCGGCAACGCAAGGCAATTCGCCCCCCGTCCCAGTTTAGCTCTGCTTGAGAAACCGGGTGGCCTTGGCGCGGGTGGCGGGCCGCGGATTATGCAACTGGCGGCGGGCGAAGCGTTGCACGTCAGGGCGCGCCAGCGTGGCCGGGCCGAGCGTCGCCAGCGCGTTGAGCGCGTGGCCAATCGCGATGTGGCGGCATTCCATCGTCGCGTAACGGGCACGCGTCACGCGCAGCAGCGCGGCGATGATGGCGTCGCGCCACTCCGGCCGCGCCAGCGCGATGCGCGCCGCGCCCTGGATCGTGTTTGCCGCGGTGATCATCACCGGGCCGGCGATGGGCTGGAGATACGCGGCCAGCAGGCCATCCAATTTGCTTTGGGTGTCCACGGCGGCGAGGTCGGCGATCAGGCGGATGGCGGTCCACTGGATGATGTTGTTCGGATGCCGGAGCAGCGCGGCGAGGTCATCGAAGAACGGATAGAGCTTACGCGGCTGCTCTTCGCCAAGCCGCCGCAGCGCCTTGGCGTAGGGAAATTTCTTGCTACCGGGTTCCGTGCGGATGATCTCCAGCGCGGCGCGAATCGCCGCCGGCCGGCGCGCGCCTTGCGCGCACAAGCCTGCGACGCTGGGCTGCGCTGGTGTTTTCATCACTCGCCGTTGATGCGGATGCGCTGGCTGGTGGCGAGGTCAACCCCCTTGGCGTCGAGGCGGATTTCGACCCGCCACTGCATGCGCCGCCGGTTGCCGCCGAGCATTTCGAGTCCGATGGCCACCGCGTTGCCGACCGCCGAGTTGGCGAGGAGCGGCGCCGCCACGGCCGGGACCGGCAGCTTGAAGGAGTAGTGCTTCGTCTGCCCGGCGGGCCAGGTGAGCGCCTGCTCCAGCGTGGTCTCGTGGCGGTGGATTTCGCGCGTGCGCGTCGTTGTTTTTTCACCGCGCTTCACCTCGGTGAACTCGGTGCCGATGAGTGTCGCATACAGGCGCTTGCCCAGGATTTCCTTGCGCGTGATGACAGCGAAGGAGCCGCTGATGGTCTCGCCGCCTGTAAAGGAGGTTTGCGGGAGTACCAGCTTGATGCTGCCGCGCAGATGGCGGGCGATATAATAGGCGATGATGCCGCCGATCACCACCACCGCGCCGCCGCCGAAGACGAGTGCCGCTGTTGATCCAGTCATGATTTTATCTCCAGTTGATTCGTTGCCCTGGATGGCGTTCCAAGGGTTGGAAAATTTTTCCCTGGTTTTTCCAAGGCTTGGAAAAACTCACGTATTTTTTTCCAAGCCCTGGAAAAAGCTCACTTCTTCGCCGGCGGCTTGGCGAGCAGCTTCGCGCCGCCGAGGTCGCCGAGCCGCGCGCCCTGCAAATCGGTCCAGAGCGTGCCCTCGCCGGTGTGCAGGATATTGATCCGCACCTCCGGGTTCAGGTTCTTGGCGAGCTCGGCCAGCGTGTAGGCCTGCGGGTCGCCGAGCGCCTTGGCCTTGAGTTGGAAGCCGTTGGCCTTCTCGCCTTCGACCATGGTGACGGTCTGGGCCTTGGCCTCGCCGAGCTTCTTGACCTTGTCGGCCTTGAGCCCGGCGGTCTGCAGCTCGATCAGCGCGGCCTGCTTGATGGTCGTCGCGTTGATCTCCGCCACCGCCTTCTCCTGGTCGGCCTTGATGGTGGCCTTGAGCGCGGCGGTCTGCTGCGCGACCTCGGCGCCGCGCTGCTCGATCATGCTGGTCTCGGTGTTGAGCAGCGCGAGTTTCTTGGCGGTGTTCTGCTTCTCGCGATTGGTCAGGTCCTGCTCCACCGCGACGCTGGCCTGCTGGATCGGCTGCAGGATGGGATCGGGCGCGTTGACGTGCCGGATGAGCGCGTTATGGATGGTGATGTTCTTCTCGGCCAGCGCCTTCTTCAGGCTGTCGGTCAGGTCGGTCTGGAACTTCTCGCGGCCTTCGCCGATGATGAAGTCGGTGGCCTTGTAGGCCGAGCCCTTGAGCCGCGAGATGGAGAGGATCTTCGGCATGATGATCTTATCCACCACCGCGGGCAGGTCGCCGTAGTCGCGGTAGATGGTCGGAATCTTGGTGGGCAGCAGCTCGAATTCCACGGTCATGTCGAGGCTGATCTCGAAGCCGTCGCGCGAGGGGAAGCCGACGAACTGGTTGAGCACGAACGTCGGGTTCTGCACGTCGGCGCGCTGTTGGGGCCGCTGGACCTGCGGGGCCGCCGGCTGCGCTGCCACCGGGGCCTGTGACTGGCGCTGCTGCGCCGCGGCGCGCTGGCTGCGGCTGCGCGAGAGGGTGGAGCTCAACACATCGAAGCCGCTGCGCTCCTGCGGGGCCTCCATCTGCTGCGCCATCTGCATCTGCCCGCCCTGCTCGGCGATTTCCTTGGCGCGGTTGGAGTACTGGTTCTCCAGCACCTTGAAGTTGAGCGTGTTCACCGCCTCGTTCTGGCTGACGATCGCGGCCTTGGTGATGACCGCGCTGCCGGTCCGGCCGAGCATCGAGACCTGGTTCAGGCCCACCTCGAGGATGTCCACCTTGAACTCCTTCGGGTTGACGAAGTAGATGCCCGGCTGCAGCACGTCGGCGCAGATGCCCTTCTGGTTCGGCCCGGCGAACTGGCCCTCCGGCGCCTTCTCGCCGGCGAGCGAGGTGACCACGCCGATGTAGCCGATCGGGATCGAGATCGCGTCCACCACGTCCACCTGGTAGCCGTTGGGATTGAGGCGGTACTTGCCCGGTCCGAGCACGCCGCGCCACACGCCCTTCTGGCCAGGGTTCGCGAGGAACTCGCCCTGTGGCAGATCGCGCCCGACCTTCGAGGTGACGAGGCCGACCCTGCCGAACGGGATGTTCACGACCGGCTCGATCTTGTGCTCATAGAAGTAGGGATTCAGGAAGTGACGGCCCTCGGCGAGCACGTCTTCCTGCACGCCCTGCTGATCCTTCTTCGCGAGAATCTGGCCCGGCTCCAGGGGCGCGCCGGACTTGGAGATGATCACGGCCATATGGTCCACCGGGACATAGAAGCGGCAGAAGCCCCACTCCCAGACCAGCCAGAGGCCGATGATCACCAGCGCCATCAGCAACACGATTCCGGGGAGTGACTTTTTCACTTGGCCACCTCCTTCTGCTGCGCCGCGCCGGGTAAGAACGGCAGAAACAGCGCGCCGAGCCCGTCGCCCTTGTCGGAGGTCAGCATCGTTTCGATGCGCGGCCCGACCTTCTGGTAGAAGAGATATTTCGCGTAGTTCAGGCCGCCGCCGAACGCCGCGGCTTGGCTCTCAAACACCTTGGCCTCGGCGGTATTGTTGAATTTAATCACGGCCTGCTCGCCGCCGGCCTCGGCCACGATGGCCTTGGCCTGCGCATCGGCGGCCTCGAGTTCGAGCTTTGCCACCGCGAGGCCCTGGTCGGCCGCGGTCAACTGCACCTGCTGGTCCTGCTTCGCCAGGATCGTCGCCTGCAGTTTGAGCGTCTCGGCCTTGACCTTCTCCTCGTTCTGCTTCGCGAGCATTTCCTGCGCGGTCAGCTCCGCCTTCGACCGTGCCTGCTCGATTTGCTGGTCGTACATCTTCGCCGTCTGCTTGGCTACCTCGCGCTCGCGGATGACCTTGGCGATGTCCTCCGGCGCGGTGATGTTGCGCACCAGCACCGATTTGATCGCCACGCCCGCCGCCAGGCACGTCTCGCGCAGATGCTTCTCCAGGTTATCCTGGAACTGCTGGCGCATCTCGCCGACGATGTAGTTCAGCGCCGGGTTCTTGCTGCCCTCGATGCGGCTGAACCCGCGCGCGCGCGGCAGGATGATCTTCTTGATGATGTCATCCATGACGCCGACCTGGTGCAACAACAGCGCCGCCTGCTCGCGTATCAGCGCGAACTCCAGCGTACCCTCGACGTGGACCGTGAAGCCATCCATCGTCAGAAAGTTGATCGCATCCTCGCCGCTCAACTCGAAGCGCTGGCTTTGCAGGTTCACCTCGTTCACGTTCATCAGGTAGGGGTTGAGGTAATGCGTGCCCGGATCGAGTACCTCGGCCTGCACCCCCTTGAGTCCCGCGGCCGCGATGTAGGAGTTGCGCGCCTCCGCCGGCAGCCCATCGGTCAACGGATCCTTGCCGGTCAGCCGCGTCACCACGCCCACGCAGCCGGGCTTGATGTTGATCGCCTCCTGGATCTTCACGTCGTAGGCGAACGGGTTGATGAAATGCTTACCCGGACCGAGCACCTCCGGCACGATGCCCTTGGTGTCCTTCTGCGCGATGATCTGGCCCGGCGGCAGGTTCTTGCCAAACAGCCGCGTCTGCACGCCCAGCTTGCCGGCAGGGATGTCCGTCACCGGGACCAGCGCCCAGTCCCACGAATAGGGATTCTTGAAATAGCGCGCGCCCGGCGTCAGCACTTCGAGCTGGACGCCCTTCTGCTGCGGTTGCACCGCGAGGATTTCGCCCGACGGCAGATCCTCGCCCGTCTTGCGGATCAGCACGGCGACCTCGTCCGCGTCCGGCTCGATACGCCACCAGAACCAGACCCAGACCGGCAACCCGAGCACGACCACCGCGGCGGCGATGGCGATACCCGCGGCGCATCCCAGCCCGCTCATCCGCTGCGGCGTTGTGCCCCCGCCCGGTACCGGCGGCGGCCCGCTCCAACCATGTCCTTTTTCCATGACTTGCCTCCGAATTTTCGGCGGACTCTATCACCCGCTCTGCCCCCGCAACAGCTTTTTCCGCCCCGCACTCTTTCGGCTTGCGCGCGAGCCTGTTTGGCCTACTCTCTGCGGCACGCTGGCGCGGCGCAGCACGCCCGCGCAGCCCTTGAGGAAGAGCATGAAGACAAACCTGGGACGGATGATCGGTACAGCCCTGCTGGCGGCGACGCTGACCAACGCGGCGGAGAAAAAATTCGAGGCGACGTGGGCGGCGCTCGACCAGCGGCCGTGCCCGCAATGGTTCCTCGACGCGAAGTTCGGCGTGTTCATCCACTGGGGCCTCTATTCCGTCCCGGCGTGGGGCAAGGTCGGCGAGTACGCGGAGTGGTACTGGCAGAAGATGGCGAACCAGAAACCGGACAACGTCTGGTGGCGGTTCCATGTGAAGAACTTCGGCGCGGACTTCGATTACCAGGCTTTCGCGCCGCGCTTCACCGCGGAGCTGTTCAATGCTGAACAATGGGCGAGCCTGTTCGAGCGCGCGGGCATCAAGTACGTGGTGCCGACCTCGAAGCACCACGAGGGTTTCTGCCTCTGGCCGAGCGCCGAGGCCAGCAAGACCTGGGGCCGGCCGTGGAACGCGGTCGAGATCGGCCCGAAGCGCGACCTGATGGACGAACTCGCCAAGGCGACGCGCGCGCACAACATGAAGTTCGGTTTCTACTACTCGCTCTATGAGTGGTTCAACCCGCTCTGGAAAACCGACAAGCCGCGCTACGTCAGCGAGCACATGTTCCCGCAGTTCAAGGACGTCGTCACGCGCTACTCGCCCGCGATCATCTTCAGCGACGGCGAGTGGGATCTCCCATCCAAGGACTGGCACAGCGAGGAATTGCTCGCGTGGCTCTTCAACGAGGCACCGTGCCGCGACGAGGTCGTCATCAACGACCGCTGGGGCAAGGACTGCCGGCACAAGCACGGCGGCTACTGGACCACGGAATACGCCGCCGGCCTCAAGGATGGCGCGCACCCGTGGGAGGAGAGCCGCGGCATGGCCCACTCCTACGGACTCAACCGCGCCGAGCGCGTCGGCGACTACAAGACCGGCCGCGAGTTCATCATGGTGCTCGTGGATCTCGTCAGCCGCGGCGGTAACCTGCTGCTCGATATCGGCCCCGATGCCGATGGCACCATTCCACCGCTGATGGAACAGCGCCTGCTCGAAATTGGCGACTGGCTCAAGGTGAACGGCGAAGCGATCTATGGATCACGCTGCGCCGGCCGCTCCTGCCAGTGGACCGGCGGCAACAAGCCGGAACAAAAGTTTGGTGAGTACATGATCAAGTACAGCCTGATGGACCAGATCGGGCAGGCGCCGAAAAACGGCGTCGCGGTCAAGCAGGTCTTCTTCACCAAGAAGCCCGACGCGCTCTACGCGATCACCGCCGGCTGGCCCGGCAAGCAGCTCGTGCTGCGCGACGTGCGGGTCCCCGCCGGCGCGGCCGTCACCCTGCTCGGCGTCGCGGGCGCGCTCCCGACGCAGCTCGACGGCACCACCCTGACCATCACCACGCCCGACCTCGGCCCCGACGCCGCGCCGTGCCGCCACGCCTATACCTTCAAGATCACCGGCGCCGACGCGCTCCCGGAAAAATAAGCATGGCTTGTTTCCACCAAAGACAACCAAGGCAACGAACCCCCTTCGTTTTCTTTGTTAGCTTCTGTGTGGAATTTCCAGGGCTTGGAAATCAAGCCGGTGATTTTTTCCAAGGCTTGGAACATGACTGACCCAAATTTCCAAGCCTTGGAAAAGGCGCCCGCGCCGCCGCAGCGGCATCCGCCGCATTGGATACGGCATTTGATCCGGCAGCTCATCGGCTGGGCGCTCATCATCATCGGCATCATTGATCTGCCGTTGCCGGGGCCGGGCTGGCTGATCATCGGGCTGGGGGCGATCGTGCTCGCGCCCTATGTGAGGATTTTTCACCGCTTCGTGGAATGGCTCAAGCGCAAGTTCCCGCAGTTGCGCGAGCCGCTGGACCGCTTCGAGCGCCGCCACTTCCCGCCACACGACGACCCGCCGCAGACGTGATGCGTGACGCGGGATTCAGGATGCGTGATTGCGGAGGGCTCGCGAATACGCTCGCCCGCCCCGCGGCATAGTTCCCAATCTATTCACAGTCGCGTGCACCCGCCCGCGGCCCAGCCAAGCCGCAGACGTGATGCGGGATGCATGATTGCGGATGGCTCGCGAGTACGTTCGCTCTTCCCAGCGGCACGGTTTTCAATCTGCTCGGAGCCGCGCACACCCGCACGCGGCCAACCGCCGCAGCTGATCGCCGATACCTAGTAGTTCTAGGTATCGGGGGCCAGCCTGGTTATATTTTGCGAAAGAGGGAACACCCCGACGGGCGCGTTGCAACCAACGGCATGCCCGATGCAACCAACGGCGTGCGCACTCCCAGGAATCAAGTCCAACCCAACTTCGGTATTCAGGTGACTGGGCGTATGGCCGTGTACACCAGCATGCGGCCCACTGGCGCGCCGGATCGCCGATACCTAGTAGTTCTAGGTATCGGGCTGCGCACGGAGGTTGGCTGGGGGCGGTGTTTGTCTGTGGGGGCGCGGGCTGGCTGCGCCTGGCGTGCGCTGATGAAAGGATAAGCGGGCGCAGCAGGACTGCGCCACTACGCAGAAATTACTTGCCGGGATAATCCAGCTCGCCGGCGAAGACGTATTCCGCGGGGCCGAGCAGGGTCGCGTCGTGGGCGCCATCGGCGGTGAGGGCGAAGTTCACCTCGAGCAGATCGTCGCTGGCGGGGCGGATGCGGACCGGCGGCGTCACGCGGCCGAGCCGCGCGGCGATCAGCGCCGAGGCAACCATGCCGGTGCCGCACGCGAGCGTCTCCGCCTCCACGCCGCGCTCGTAGGTGCGCACGCGCACCTCGCCATCCGGCGTGACGGCGATGAAATTCGCGTTCGTGCCGCGCGGCGCGAAGTCGGCGTGGTACCGGATCGCCGCGCCAAGTTTCGCAACGTCCACAGCGGCGAGGTCGGACACCTCCACGACGGCGTGTGGGACGCCGGTGTTGACGAAGTGATAGGTCAGTGGCTGGCCGGCGGCGGTCAGTTGGCCGTTCAGCCGCCAGTCGCGCGGCGGCGTCATGAACAGGCGGACGCGCGCGCCGAGGATTTCGGCGCGCACTTCGCCGGCGACCGTCTCGATGCGCATCAGCCTGGGCGCGAGGCCGCGGTCGTGGGCGAAGCGCGCAATGCAGCGCGCGCCGTTGCCGCACATCTCCGCCTCGCCGCCATCGGGATTAAAAAAGCGCATGCGAAAATCGCCCGAGGCCGAGGGCTGGACGAGCATCGTGCCATCGGAGCCGACGCCGGTGCGCCGCGCCATGATCTGCGCGAGCCACGTGCGGTCATCCGCCGGGAACTGCTGCTGCCGGTCGTCCACGAGGATGAAATCGTTGGCCGCGCCGTGCATTTTGACGAACGGAATTTTCATGGATGCCTCAAAAGCGGCGGGACTCTACCACACCACCCGGATTTTGACGAACGGGACAGGACCGGGTAAAGCGAACCGCAGAATATCGAACAACGAGTGTCCAATTTCGAAATGGTGTAGGGATTTCGGCGGCCATAGGCCGCCGCTATAGTGGCAGCGTGACACGCCGGCCTCCAGGGTAAGGGGTGCGCCCGGTAGGGCGCCTTTGTGCTTCATTACGGCGCGGCCGGGTGCGCCTTTTGCAACAAGTCGCCGAAGGCGGGCAGCAGTTTGTATTTCTTCTGCCACGGTGTGTACATAAAGCCGCGCACGCCCTTGGTCTGTTCGGCGAGCTTGATCCAGCCCTCCACACTCTTGAGGTTGTCGGCGTCGTAGTAGCAGCAGCAGATGGTGGCGAAACCGGCGTCGGCAAAAAACTTGAGGTTCTTCTCGCGCGGCGCGCCGCCCCAGACGGCGATGGTCAGGTCCTGCGGGATGTGCTTCCACGAGCCGGTGAAGTCGCCCTCGACGAGGTAGTAGTTGCCGTGTGCGTTGTGGTGCGGATCGAACATATCCGACCAGACGAGCACCTCGACGCCGGGGTTGTGACGGCGCAGCGCTTCCGCCTGTCGCGTCACGCAAGCGCCGATAAGCCTGGCCATGTCCTGGCCGCGGCACGCCGCGCAGGTGCCGCCCATGCGGACCTCGTCCATGCCCAGCAGCACGCGGCGCGGCTTCAGATGTTGGGCGAGCAGCCGCGCCTCCTCGTCGAAAATCTCGTAGAGCTTGGGCTCGCCCATGCAGAGCGTGACCTGCGAGTCGTGGATCAGCATCGGGTGATACCAGCTCACCTTGAGCTGCTGGCCCTCGGTGATGCGCGAGCCGGGCGGCAGCATGAGCGGCAGGCCCGCGCCTTCCGGCACGCGGTAGGGATTGAACTGCGCATCCACCAGCGGCGCGTAGTCGCGGCCCTCGGTGAACGTCGTCGCGCCATCGCTGCTGCGGACCGTGACCGGTGTGCCGGGCCGGCGCAGCACGTTGAGCGGGCCGACTTCTTCGAGCGCCCAGTCGTCGAGCCAGAGCTTGCCGGACTGGCCGCCCCACATGCCGGCGTAGATGCGCACGGTTTCGTTGGAGAGGCTGTTGAAGAGCATCGTCAGCTTGCGCCAGTCGGCGGTCGGCTGCAGGTTGAACGCGCGCGGCGCGAGGTTGCGGTTGCCCACGAGCACCTGCATCATGAAGGCGTGCGCGGGCTGCAGGTTCTCGGTCTTCACCCAGGCGCTCAAGCGGTAGCAGCGATAGGGCCGCACGCTAACGGTTTGCATCACGCGCCCGTGCCCGTGCGGATTCGACGCGAAATTTTCCAGCCGGATCGCCGCAGTGCCGCCGTGCTTCACGGCGGTGTCGGCGAAGCTGACGACGCCGGGATCGTCATGAAAACCAAAGCCCTTGAACTTGTTGCCCTTGAACTGCTCGAAGTCGCCATTGACCAGCTTTGCGGAAGGCGCGGGCACAAACCGCGCCTCGCCGCCGTGTGCGACGAACGGCGCCTCCACCACCGGCAGGCCCTCGGCCAGATGCCGGTCGTGGCCCAGCACGCCGCCGCCGTAGCCGACGGAAAAAACCGTCGGGATCAATTCCAGCTTGAGCCGCGCGCAGGTCTGCTGCACGGCGTCGAGCCGGCGGAAGAAGTCCGGCGATTTCTTGCACAGCGCGTCGAGGCCGCACGAGAGCACGGCACCGTTGAGGCCGTGCGCCGCGCCGTCCTCCAGCACCTTGGTGATCTCGGCGACATCGGCGTCCTGGCCCAGGCCCCAGCCGAAAAGCCAGACCCAGCGGTCGGGATAGGGCGCGGCAGCGGCGCGCAGGGCGCACATCGCGCAGAGCAGCAGCAACCAGTGACGAATCTTCATGGCGCGCATGATGCGAAGACCGCCGGCCTTTGGCCAGCCCAAAGAGTGTCAGCAAGATTGACTCGCGACGCGAAGCCCCTACACTCCCGCCTCCATGAACACGACTCTGTTGCGCGGGATGGGCTGCGCGTTGCTTTCTTCCTGGCTGACGGCCGGGGCGGCGAGCGACTGGCCGCAGTGGCGCGGGCCGCAACGCGATGGTCGCCTGATTGAGAGCTCGCCGTTGGCCGACCAGTGGCCCACCTCCGGTATCAAGAAACTGTGGGACAGCGAGGAGATGCCCTCCGACGACAGCGGCGGGTTTAGCAGCCCGATCGCGGCCGGCGGCAAGGTCTTCGTCTCCGTCGTGTGGCATCGCGAGGTGCCGAGTGAGACACGCGCCATTGACGACATCGTGATGCGGCAGCTCGGCTACCAATCGGTCGCCGGCTGGCCGAAGGATATCGTTGCAAACATGGAAAAGACGCGGCGCGAACTCGATCCAAATCTGATGGGCGCGGAGTACGACAAGTTCGTCCAGGATTGGCTCGAGAAGCACCTCGACGCGAAGAAGCGGCAGACAAGCGCTGGCTTTGTACGCGGCCGGTTCAACCGGCGTAACGACGCGATCCCGCTGGAGGTTTATGACAAGCTGTTGACCGTTTCGAAGAAGCGGTTCCCCAGCCAGGCGGCGATGGAGGAATGGGTCAACGCGCAGAACTTTGGCGAGAAGCTCGCCAAAGAGATCATTGCCGCCGTCCCGCCGACGATGCGGGAAGCCGACGACGTGGTGCTTTGCCTCGACCTTGCCACCGGCAAGACGCTCTGGACCTTCAAAGCGCCTGGCGAGCCGGTCGGCCGTATGGCTTCGAGCACGCCGTGTCTCGCCGAAGGGAAAGTCTTCGCGCTCGGCAGTCTGAACTGTTATGCCGTGGACGCACAGACCGGCCAGCGGGTCTGGGCCGCGCCGCTGCCCGCGAAGGGTCCGGCCTCGTCACCGCTGGTCGCCGAGGGCCTCGTCGTCGCCAACGCCGGCAAGCTCATCGCGTTTGACGCGGCGACCGGCAAGCAACTCTGGACTCAAGCCAAGGCCGGCGGCGGCAATGCTTCGCCCGTGGTGTGGAAATGCGGCGAGAAGAGCGTGGTCATTTGTAACGGCAAAGCGCTGACCGGTGTGGACCTCAAGACGGGCGCGCTGCTCTGGACGACACCGGCCGGCGGCGACTGTACGCCCGCGCTCGCCGCCGACCTGCTCGCCGTACAGACCTCCAACGCGAAGATCGGCATCATGGCTGGCAAACTGACCGCGACCAATTTCGTTCAGACATGGACTCTGCCCTATGATCCGCTGCGGTCCCAGTCGAGCCCGCTGATCATGGATGGCCACGTCTACCTGATGGACGACAATTTCCACTGGTGTTTCGACCTCGCCACTGGCAAGCAGCTCTGGAAGGAGAAGGTGCCCTCCTCGACCATCTCCTCGCCGGTGCTGGCCGATGGCAAGGCCTATCTGCTGGTCAACGGCGGCGCGAAGATCATGATGCTGAAGCTGACGCCGGAAAAATGTACACAACTCGGTCAAGCCAGCGTTCGCGCGCTCGGCGTGCCATCCCCCGCCATCGCCGATGGCAAGCTAATCCTCCGCGGCCGCAAAGGCGTTACCTGTTACAGCCTGACCACACCCACACCGTAACTATAGGGCAGGCCACGTCCTCCAACACTTGCGTCAAGGTTGGGGTGCGAGCTTCACCGCGGTCCGCAGTTGCACCGGGCCGAGCAGGCCGGAGGGCAGGGGCTCATCGGCCTTCGTCCAGTGATGCCACGTGGTGAAGGTCAGGCGGCCGGTCGGGCTCGGCTTGCCCTCGGTGACCCACGGCGGAATGCTCTTGAGCTGGATGCCGTTCCACTCGCGGTCCTCGGGCAACTGCTCATCGCCGATCAGCCGGTTCGGCCAGAGGTTCGTCACCTGTACTTCAAGTTCGTTCTTGCCGTCGCGCAGCACGTCGGTGACCTCGACGCGGAACGGCGGCTTCCACAGGATGCCGAGATCCTTCCCGTTGAGCTTCACCTCGGCGATGTTCTTCACCAAGCCAAGATCAAGGAAGAGTTTCTGTCCGGCGGTGGCGGCCTTGGCGTCGAACGTCTTCTTGTAACTCGCCGTCCCGGAAAAATATTTCACGCCCCGATCGGCGTGGTCGGTCCACGAGATGAGCTTGTCGAGCTTGATGGCAGCGGGCGCGCCCCAGTTCGGCGGGAACGCAAGGTCCCACGCGCCGGCGAGCTCGACGGGCGCGGGCACGGCGTCCGCCTTGACTTTGAGCGTCTGGCCGGCGGCGGTCTTCAGCTCGACGGTGACGGGCTGCCACGCATAGACGGCGGCCCGGCCATCGCTGCCGACCGCGAGGTCGAACGCCACCGGCGGCGTGGGCCGGTCGCTCTCGTCGGGCAGCATCAGGGTCTGGTGCTCGCGCAGTTGGAGGAACTTCGTCGCGCCACGATAGGAGTAGGTGACGCGTAGTTCCTTGGGCGTCAGGTAGGCCGGATCGCGGCCCACGAGCTTGTTTTCGACCTGCGCCTCGAGCGTGCCATGGTTCACGAGCGCGGCCAGCTTCGCGGTGACGTCCACGGCCTGTTCGTTCTTTGGCTCGACGACGTCGCCGATGAGGCCGTAGAGCGCGCGGATGATTTCGGCCCCGGCGGGGATTTCGAGCGTCGCGTTCTCGGTCACGGTCTGGACTTTGCGCTCGCCGTTCAGCAGGTACTCGACGCGCATTTCCTTGACCTCGTTGCTGGCGGGATCGCCGCCGGCAAAATCGTTCGAGGCCTTGATCTTCCGGTTGCCGGACTTCACGGCCTGCTTGACCCTGGCGGTGAGGTCCACGCAATCGTCTTTGACCGTGCCGAAGACGCCGTACTCGGCCTTGATGATCTTCAGCTCCGGCGGCGGCTCCGTCGCGACAGCGCCGGCCTGCGCCTGCTGCACGGCGGTGACATGGTCGGCCGGCGCGGCGTCGCGGAAGACGACGAACACCGAGCCGGCGGGGTCGAAGCGCAGCGGCACGGTCGTGCGGCCATCCTGCTCGGAGAAGACCGGCGCCTTTTCCATCACGCCCGTATCCGGATGCCACAGCTCCGGCTGCTTGCCGCTGACGCGGAACGTACAGGCGACTTCCGTGCTCGCTTCCTTCTGGTTCGAGACGAAGAAAATGTCCGCGCCTTCCGCCACGCGATGGATATAGGCCATCGCGGCGGGCGCCTTGGTCTTCTTTGCCTTGGGCGCGGGCGTGCTAAGGGAGGCGCCCTCGGCCTCGAAGTCCGGCGGGAGGCCGAGCGCGGCGAGCGCGTCGCTCGCCGACTGATCCTTGATGCCCTTGGCCCAGAGTTCATCGGCGAGCTGCTTGACCTCGGCATCGCACTGCGGGTAGCCGGAGAGGCTCGGCGAGCGCGTGGGCTTTTTGCCCACGATGAGCGCGCCGGCGTCGGCGAGCTGCTTGAGCTTGCGCAGCACGGCGGGCGTCATCACGCCCTCGTCGGCGAGCGCGAGCACGCGGTAGCTCATGCCGCTGGGCAGCACGAGGCGGCCATCCTTGACGCTGACGAGCTTGAGCAGCGCCTCGGCGCAGCACAGGTCATAGTCGTAGCCCGGTGGCAGCCCGCCGCCGCGCCCGCCGTTGGGCGCGCCTTCGCCGGAGAAGAAGAGCACGTCGCCGAAGAACCGGCCGCTCTGCAGCAGGTACTGGCTGCGCGCGATGTAGGTGAGCCACGCGCGGCTCTGCTCCCACCACGTCAGCGTGCGCTCGAAGTGTGTGCCCCACTGGCCCATCGTCATGCCGGGGTAGCGCGTCGGGTTCGCCCACGGCTGGTGCGCGTAGCGGTGGAAGATGTAGCGGTTGATGCCGCCGCACCACACGAGGTCGCCCTGCGCCTTGATCGAGAAGGGGTCCTTGAGCCACTTGCCCTGCTCGGGCGCGGCGGTGAACGCCTCGGCGCCGACGAACTTACGGCCATAGACGTGCGCGAGCGTCGAGGCGAACTTCGCGTTGCCGGGGCTGCCGCCGCCGGGCCAGAACTCGCCCATGGGAATGTCGGCATAGGCGCCGTATTGCAGGTCGTCACTCGGGCAGTTGCCATAGGGCTCGCAGGAAAAGAGCAAACCGCTCTTGTGCGCCATCTCGGCGAATTTGCCCGCGTAGTTTTCCGCGAACAGGTCGGCAATCACGCGGCGGAAATCCCACAGGAAGCGCTCGGTGACCTCGGGGCTATCCACGATGCGACCGGTCAGCACCGGCAGGAAGCGGACACAGTCATAGCCGCGGCGCTTTTGGAATTCCTCGCGGAACTTCGCGGTCCAGTTCTGCGTGCCCACCTCGTAGCTATCGACCAGCACGTTGTTGAAGGACTGGCCCGCGAGCGGGCCGAGCGCGGCGAGCAGCTTGCCCATCCCGCCATCCCAGAACGCCTGCGCGGCCTCGGCGGAGAGCTTGTCCACCTCGAGCCCCGTGCCGCTCTTCGGCGCGGGATGGTTGTTGCGGCCGTTCGGCGTGTAACCGAAGCGCACGATCCGCCAGTTGCCCGCCGGCGCGTCCCACGCCAGCTTGCCGTCCTTGGCCATCTTGTCGGAGAGATCCATGATCTCGCCCTGCTGCACGACCTCGCTGGGCGCGGCGTCCGCGCTCGCGCCCATGCGGACATCGCCGCCGCGGTCGAGGAAGATTTTGCCCGCCAGCCCATCGATGCCCAGTCGTGGCGAAAGCTCCACCTCGCCGAGCGAGAACTGCTTCATCTTCGAGTCAATCGAGGTCACGAGCAGCCGGAAATGTTTCGCGGTGACCGGCTGGAACGTGAACGTGCTCTGCCCGCCGCCGCGCCCGATGCTGATGTTATCCACGGCGCGGAATTTCTGGCCATCGTCGGAGACCTCCAGCTTGCCGCGCAAACTGCGGATGCCGCCGGTCGGCGTGATCACGAGCGTGCGCGCGGTGAACGGCTTCGCAAACTCAAGCAGGACGAACTGCGGCTTGCCCGCGGTCGGCGGCGTGAACGCCAGCGCCGAACTCGCCTTGCCATCCACCAGCTTCGCGCCTTCGCCCTTCTTCGCGCTGGTCGTCACCTTGACTCCCGCGTCCTGCATCCTTACGGCCTCCGCCGCCGGCACGCGGAACGCCAGCACGGCGATGTCGCGGTAACAATCGAGCTTCGCCGGCGGCTGCGGCAGCACACCCTCGAACTTCGCCGGGCCCAGCACCGGCGTCTCGCTGTGGGTGACGATCTGCATGCCGTGCTCCGGCTTCGTCCACGGCCCGCCGCTGGAGGACCAGCCCGCGCAGTTGTGGATGCAGATTTCGACGCCGAGCCGCTGCGCCTCGGCCGCCGCGTGCTTGACCAGCCCGCGCCACTCATCGGTGTTGTACTCGACCGGCCCCAGCGGGATGCCGCAATCCGCGTTGAAGATCTGCGCCCCGCCGACGCCCACGCGCGCCATCGCCTCGAGGTCGGCGGTGATGCCCTCCTTGGTGATGTTGCCGTTCATCCAGTGCCACCACGTATGCGCGCGCGCCGAGGGCGGCGGGTTCACGAAGTTCGCCGCCAGATCCTCCGCCTGCACTGCACCCGCCAGCAACACAGCCACCAACCCGATGATGAAACGCGTCATGATTTGCTCCTGTTTGCGACAACCGCCGCGCAGTTTTCCAAACCCTGGAAAATAAAACGAGGCTTTTTCCAAGCCCTGGAAAATTCCAGGGGATTTATTCCAAAGCTCGGAAACGTGACCGGCCACGCCGGCGCCCGGCCCGCCCGTGCTACTCGGAAATCCCCGGCCTCCCGCCCCTCGTTACTCACGCGCCGCGGAGCTGGCGGATGGCGGCGGGGGTGACGCCGTAGATTTTCTTGAAGGCGTGGGAGAAGTGGAACGCATCGGCGAAGCCGCTGCGCGCGGCGACTTCCTTCACCATCAACTCGGTGTCCTGCAACAGCGCCGCGCCGCGCTGGAGCCGCGCGCGCAGCAAAAGCTGGTACGGGCTGCGACCCTCGAAGCGGCGGAACAGGCGGCACAAATATTCCGGGCTGATGTGGCACCGCGCCGCGGCCTCGGCGACGGTCGGCAGTTCCGCGCCACGCTCGTCGAGAAATTCGCGGCAGCGGACATAGGCGGCGTAGGCGTTGGAGCGCGCGGCGTCGTAGGGCACGGCGCGGTCGGCGAGCGTCAGCAGCAGGTTTTCCGCGAGGTTGGCGCAGATGCGCGGCGTGTGACGGCGGTGTTGGAGCGCGGCGTGGAGCAGGTCATCGAGCAGCGTGCGGATGCGCACGGGCGCGGGCACCCGGCTCACGCGGCCGGGCGGCAGGCCCGCCGCGCGCAGCAGCGGCGCGGCGCGCGGGCCGGCGAAGTCGAGGAAGTACTTCAGCAGCGGCTGCTCGCGGTTGCTGCGGATGTCGTGCGCCATGCGCGGGCCGTAGGCGAAGACCACGCCCGGCGCGAGGCGGTAGCGGCGGCCCGCGAGCACCAGCTCGCCCGCGCCGCCGGCAACGAACTCGACGCAGAGGTAGGGGAAGTTCGTGCGGCGGATGCGGTAGTCGGGCGCGCAGCGCTCCCAGCCGCCGCTGATCACCGTCAGCGCCGCGTCCGCGCGCGGCCGCAGGTCGAGCAGGAACCGCTGCGCGGACTGGACCTGCACGCTGTAGAAGTCCGGCGTGGTCTCCGGCGCGATGGGCTTACGGGATTTCATGGATCTGAGAAGTAGAAAGTCAGATGTAAGATTTCCAAATTTTTCCCCGCTGGTGGGCGGGAGCTACAGCTCCCGCACAACACAACCACAGGCTGATGAACGCGGGAGCTGTAGCTCCCGCCCACAAACCCGGCTTTGCTCATGTTTCGCCTCACGATTCGGCTCGCGAGCCGCGTCCGGTCTTCCCATATCCCGCATCCGGCATCGCGCGACGCTGCGAAGAATGCCGCGCAAGCGGGGGCTGGTCAAGAATTGACATGCGATGGTCAATCTTTGGCATTTACGCCCGCGCGGGCAAAACCTAGGCTGCGCGCGGTCGCCACAACCGGCGGCCGGGGAGAGCGCGATGAAACGTCAGGCTTTCGGTCGGACAGGATTGGACATGCCGCCGATCATCTTCGGCACGAGCTGCCTCGGCAACCTCTACGAGGCGCTGCCGTGGGCGACCAAGCTCGCGATCCTGCGCGAATTTTTCAAACACGTGCCCGCGCCGGTGGCGCTGGACTCGGCGGGCAAGTACGGCGCGGGCCTCGCGCTGGAGGTCATCGGCCAAGGCTGTCGCGAACTCGGCATCCCGGCGGCGAACCTCGTGTTGAGCAACAAGCTCGCGTGGGTGCAGACGCCGCTGACCGGCCCGGAGCCGACGTTCGAGCCGGGCGCGTGGGCCGATCTCAAGCACGACGCCGTCCAGAAGATCAGCTACGACGGCATCCTCGCATGCTGGCAGCAGGGCTGCGCGCTCGTCGGCGCGCCCTATCAGCCGCAGCTCGCGAGCGTGCATGATCCCGATGAATATCTGTTCGCCGCCAAGACGCCCGCCGAGCGTAAGCAGCGCTGGGCCGACGTGCTCGGCGCCTACCGCGCGCTGACCGAATTGAAGCAGCAGGGCAAGGTCAAGGCCGTCGGCGTCGGTTCCAAGGATTGGAAAACCATCCGCGAGATCGCCGCCGCGGTGGAACTCGACTGGGTCATGCTCGCGTGCAGCCTGACGATTTACACGCACCCGCCGGAGCTGCTCGCGTTCATCGCCGATCTGCACCGCCGCGGTATCGGCATCGTCAACAGCGCCGTGTTCAACGCCGGCTTCCTGACCGGCGGCGCGTTCTTCGACTACCGCAAGCTCGACCCGGCCAAGGCAGAGGACCAGCCCTACTTCGCGTGGCGCGAAAAATTCTTCGCACTCTGCAAGCAGTTCGCGGTCAAACCCGCCGTCGCCTGCGTCCAGTTCGGCATGACGCCGCCAGGCGTCGCCAGCATCGCGCTCAACACCAGCAAGCCCGACCGCGTGAAGCAGAATGTCGAGCTGGTTCAGACCGCCGTCCCTCCGACATTCTGGACCGCCTGTAAGGACGCCGGGCTGATCGCGCGCGATTATCCGTACGCTGGGTAAAGAGGATTACGATTAGGATGAGGAGCAGGATTAGGAAATCGAACAGCGCGACCAAGGACAAATGACCAATGACCAGTGACAAAAAACCGCTGCGCATTGATGCCCACCACCATTTCTGGAAATACGAGCCGGTCGAGTTCGGCTGGATTGATGACACGATGGCCGCGATCCGGCGCGATTTTCTGCCGGGACATCTGAAGGCGGAGCTGGCGGCGGCGGGGCTGGATGGCGTTGTCTCGGTGCAGGCGCGGCAGAGCGTGGAGGAGACCGCGTGGCTGCTGGGTATGGCGGAAAATTTCGACTTCATCAAGGGCGTCGTCGGCTGGGTGCCGCTCGCGCTTCCAACGGTTGGAAAAACGCTCGAAAAATTTTCCAAGCATTGGAAACTCCGCGGCGTTCGCCACGTGGTGCAGGGCGAGCCGGACGACCGCTTTATCCTCGGCGACGAATTCAACGCGGGCATCTGCCTGCTCCGCGAGTTCGGGCTGGTCTATGACATCCTGATCTTCGAGCGACATTTGCCGCCGACCAGCGAGTTTGTAGATCGGCACCCGCAGCAGGTCTTCGTGCTCGACCACATTGCGAAGCCCAAGATCAAAGCCAACGAACTGGAGCCGTGGCGCAAAAACATCACCGAGCTCGCGCGGCGCGAAAACATCTACTGCAAAATTTCCGGGCTCGTGACCGAGGCCGATTACCAGACGTGGACCGAGGCGCAGTTGCAGCCCTATCTCGAAACTGTGTTCGCGGCGTTCGGCCCGCGCCGGCTGATGTTCGGAAGCGACTGGCCGGTCTGCCGCGTCGCCTGCGATTACAAACGCTGGGTGGAACTCGTCGGCCGCTTCATCGCCAACCTTTCCGCCGACGAGCAGGCGCGCATCATGGGCGGCACGGCGGTCGAGGCCTATGGATTGAAGAATGGTTGATGGATGATGGTGGATGGCGGAAGCGATCCACAGATTACATAGATTTTCACAGATTGTTTTGCTGGTAGGAGAAGATGATGAAAGCTTTTCGAATCACGGCGCCGGGCCAGACGGAGATCGCGGAGGTTCCGCAACCGCAGCCGGGCGCGGGCGAGGTGCTGCTGCGGGTGAACATCGTGGGCTACTGCGGCTCCGACCTGAATACCTATCGCGGCAAGAATCCCATGGTCAGCCTGCCGCGTATTCCCGGCCACGAGGTCGCGGCGACCATCGCGGCGGCCGGCGCGGGCGTGCCGGCGGAGTGGGCGGTCGGGACGGCGGTGACGCTCTCGCCCTACACGAGCTGCGGCCAGTGTCCTTCGTGCCGGCGCGGGCGCGCGAACGCGTGCCAGTTCAACCAGACGCTCGGCGTCCAACGCGATGGCGCGCTGACGGAGTTCATCGTCACGCCGTGGCAAAAACTTTATCACTCGCCGAAGCTCTCGCTGCGCGAGCTGGCGTTGGTCGAGCCGTTGACCGTGGGCTTCCACGCGGCGGCGCGCGGCGAGGTGGCGGAGAAGGACGTCGTCGCGGTCTTCGGCTGCGGCGCGATCGGGCTCGGCGCGATTGCGGGTGCGGCGTGGCGCAGGGCGCAGGTGATCGCCATCGATATCGACGATGCGAAGCTCGACCTCGCGCACCAGGCCGGTGCGGCGCACGTCATCAACTCGGCGAAGCTGAACCTGCACGAGACGCTCGCGAAGCTGACGGGCGGCGGGCCGGACGTGGTGATCGAGGCCATCGGCCTGCCGCAGACCTTCCGCGCCGCGGTCGAGGAGGTCGCCTTCACGGGCCGCGTGGTCTATATCGGCTACGCGAAGGAGGCCGTCGCCTACGAGACGAAATATTTCGTGCAGAAGGAAGTGGATATCCGCGGCTCGCGCAACGCGCAACCGGAGGATTTCCGCGCGGTCATCAGCCTGCTGGAGACCGGCCTGTTCCCGCTCGAACGTATCGTGACGCACACGTTCGCCTTTGAAAAAGCTGGCGAAGGCTTGGCGCTTTGGGATAAGAATCCCGCCGCTGTTACCAAGATGCTGGTCACATTGACCTGAACGAAAAAGGAGTCCGACATGCTGAAGGGAATATCGCCGCTGTTGAGTCCGGAATTGCTCGCGCTGCTGTGCCGCATGGGGCATGGCGACGAGATCGTCCTCGCCGACGCGCACTTTCCCGGCGACACGATGGGCCAGCGCGTGCTGCGCGCCGATGGCCTGAAGATCGCCGACCTGATTGACGCGATCCTGCCGGTCTTCGAACTCGATAGCTATGTGGAGGCGCCGCTGGTCATGATGGCCGCCGTGCCGGGCGACAAGCTTGACCCGAAGGTCGAGCGCGCCTACCGCGCCGCCGTCGACCGCCACGCGCCCAAGACGCCGCCGATCGCGCGCTTGGAGCGTTTCGCTTTCTATGACCGCGCCAGGCAGGCCTTCGCCGTCCTCATGACCGGCGAGACCGCGAAGTACGGCAACATCATTCTCAAGAAGGGCGTCACGCCCGTCCACTAAAGGAGCCGCCATGAAAATGTTCACCACGCAAGATGGAAAAAACCTGTTCGTCACCTTCGCCCTCGTGACGACGCTGTTCCTGCTCTGGGGCTTCTGCAACGGGATGATTGACATCCTGAACAAGCACTTCCAGAACACCCTGCACATCAACAAATTTCAGTCGGGCTTCGTGCAGTTCGCGAACTACCTCGGCTACTTCCTGATGGCGATCCCCGCCGGCCTGCTCGCGAAGAGGTTCGGCTACAAGGGCGGCATCATCATCGGCCTCGTGCTGATCGCGGCCGGCGCGTTCTGGTTCATCCCGGCGACGAAGATCGGCACCTACTGGGCGTTCCTCACGGGCCTGTTCATCCTCGCCACCGGCATGACCTGCCTCGAGACCATAGCCAACCCCTACGCCACCGTGCTCGGCCCGCCGGAGTCCGGCGCGACGCGCATCAACATGGCGCAGACCTTCAACGGCCTCGGCTGGATCCTCGGCCCGATCGTCGGCGGCTACTTCGTCTTCGGCAAGACCGGCGGCGAAGGCGCGGCCGCGGCCACCGCCGCGGTGGAAACCGCCAGCAACGCCGGGCTCTACATCCCCTACATGGGCGTCGGCATCGTGGTGACGATTCTCATCATCGTCTTCGCCATGGCCAACATCCCCGACTTGCACAACGAGGAAGAGGTCAAGGCCGAGGCCACCGGCAAGGCCGTCAAGCCGCTGTGGACGCGCCAGCACTTCACGCTCGGCGTGCTCGCGCAATTCCTCTACGTCGCGGCGCAGACCGGCATCTTCAGCTTCTTCATCAACTACCTCGTCGAAAACGTCCAGGGTATGACCGACATGAAGGCCAAGGACTGGCTCGGCGTCGGCGGTTTCGGCCTGTTCATGGCCGGCCGCTTCTGTGGCAGCTTCGTCGTTGGCCTGATGAAACCGCAGAAGGCGCTCACGATTTATGCCGTGATCTGCTTCGTCCTCTCGCTGCTCGCGATGGCCGGCTTGGGCATGGTCGGCGTCGTCGCGCTCTTCGGCACGTTCTTCTTCATGTCCATCATGTTCCCGACCATCTTCGCGTTGAGTATCCGCGGCCTTGGCGAGCACACCAAGCTCGGTTCCTCGCTCCTCGTCATGTCCATCGTCGGCGGCGCCATCTGCCCGCCCCTCATGGGCTGGATCGCCGACATCAGCTCGATGAAGGTGGGCTTTGCCATCCCGACCGTCTGCTTCATCTTTATCGCCATCTACGGCTTACTCTGGAAGAAACTCGAGAGCAAGGACGCCGGCGAGGGCGGCAGCGATGAGCCGGTTTCGGTCCGCCCGGTGCACTGACGCGGATGCCGTTCCAAGGCTTGGAAATTTCCGCGTGGTTTTTTCCAAGGCTTGGAAAACTTGACCGCGAAACTGTCCAAGGCTTGGAAAAACCGACGATGTAGGTTTCCAATCCTTGGAAAACGTTGAAAGGGATCTGACATGAAACAGCTCGAAAAATTCAGCATGGGCGTCGGTGATCGCTTCGGCCGCGAGGGTGGCGCGCAACTGGCCGCGTTCATCAAGGCGAAGGCCGCCGGCGTCGAGATCGCGCCGGTCTGGAACAAGTCCAACCGCGAGCACCAGATCATCCATACCGCGCCGCCGGCCGTCCGCTGCGAGGCCGATTCCGCCGTCCGCGCCGCCGGCTGGAAGGGCGGCTATCACGTGGATGCCGACCACATCAGCCTCAAGAATGTGGATGGCTTCATCGCGGCCAGCGACTTCTTCACGCTCGATGTCGCCGACTTCACCGGCAAGCCCGCCGAGGCCGACGCGATCAAGGCGTTCGCCGCACGCCACGCCCACCTGGCCGGCGCGTTGAAGATACCCGGCGTCACCGAGACCTATCACACCACGCCGCACCAGATTGAAAAAATCGCGGCGAAATACCTGCTCGCCGTGCAGGAGGCGGGGAAGATCTACCGCCACGTCGCGGCGCAGAAGGGCGCGGAAAACTTCATCACCGAGGTCTCGATGGACGAGACCGACGCGCCCCAGACGCCGCTGGAGATGCTCTTCATCCTCGCCGCCATCGCAGATGAGAAGATCCCCGCGCAGACCATCGCGCCGAAGTTCACCGGCCGGTTCAACAAGGGCGTGGACTACGTCGGCGACGTTGCGCAGTTCGAGAAGGAGTTCAACGACGACCTCGCCGTGATCGCCTTTGCCGTGCGCCAGTTCGGGCTGCCGGCGAGCCTCAAGCTCTCGGTGCATTCGGGCAGCGACAAGTTCTGCATCTACGGCCCGATCCGCCGTGCGCTCCAGCGCACCGGCGCGGGATTGCACCTGAAGACCGCGGGCACCACGTGGCTGGAGGAATGCGCCGGGCTCGCGCTCGCCGGCGGCTACGGCCTGACGCTCGCGCGCGAAATCTATGCCGGCGCGCTCGCGCGCTTCGACGAGATGTGCGGCCCCTACGCCACCGTGATTGACATCCACCGCCACAAGCTGCCGACCGCCGCCGAGGTCAACATGTGGACCGGCGCGCAGTTCGCCGCCGCGCTGCGGCACGACCAGCAGAACCCTGCGTTCAACCCCAACTTCCGGCAACTGCTGCACGTCGGCTACAAGGTAGCCGCAGAAAAAGGCGCGGCCTTCATCCAGGCCCTCGACGAGAACCGCAACTGCATCGCCGACCTCGTCACCGACAACCTCTTCGAGAAGCACATGCGCCCGCTGTTCCTTGGTTAAGACGAGCCTCCTCATCGTTATACCCACCCCGGAAACAGCGGGTCTCTCTTGGAAAAAGCGGGAGGTCGGGTATGTTGGCGCGCAACCGGAACCGCGAGGTGAGCCATGCGATTTGAAGAGTTTCCATCGGCCGCGCAGTTGACCGCCGCCTTGGTGGAGTTGTTGACGGCGGAAGTGGTGCGGAAGTCGGCGCAGCCGCGATTGATGATGCTCGCGGGTGGACGCACGCCGCTGGAAGCCTACGCGCAGATCGCGGCGCGCGGTGTCGTGGGCGACGCCAACCTGTACCTTTGCTTGAGCGATGAGCGCTATGTGCCGGTGACGGCGCCGGAGAGCAACGCCGGGCAGGTCGCGCCGCTGGTGCGCGCGCTGCACCTGCCGCCGGCGCGCGTGCTGTTCCCCAACACGACCCTGCCGCTGGCGGAAGCCGTCCGCGACTGGGGCCACCAGTTCGCCGGCTTCCTGCAACGTGGCGGTCAGCTCCCGCTCGGCATCCTCGGCTTGGGCGCGGATGGCCACACGGCCTCGCTGTTTTCCCTCGACGATGTCGAGCGCAGCCGCGGCCTGCTGGCGTTGCCGGTGACGCACCCGAACGGCTCGCAACGCATCTCGCTGGGCGCGGATTTGCTCGCGAAGTTCGAGCGGCTGGTGATCGTCACCGCCGGCGCGGAAAAACAGCCGATGGTCGAGCGGTTGCGTGCCGCGCCGCTGACGATCCCGGCGGGCGCGGCGACGGCGCGCGCGCCGCGCGTGGAATGCTGGTTCGCCGATTGACCGCAGGGAAGGCTTGACTCGCCGGTGCGCGCCGCGAAGATGCGCGCATGTTCAACCAACGCCATACCCTCTGCTGGTTGGCGGCTGGGCTGGCCGTGCGCCTGACCGCCGCCGAGCCGTCCCCGCACATCCGGCTGGAAAATTTCCGCATCGAACCGCTGGAACTGAAACTGGGCGAGGTGTTCACCGTGCGCGCGCAGGCCGTGGCGACAGGCGTCAAGCTCGGCAGTTTTCTGCTGCGCACCGCCGGCGAGGTGAAAAAGGAGGAAGCCCCGCCGGGCTTCACGCTCCAGAGCGGCGGGCTGGCCTATCTCGCCGCCGAGGGCAAGCAGTTCCTGCAGGACAACGGTCCGCGTGACCGCGACCCGCGCGAGGGCGCGTTCGCCATCGAGGTCAGCACGCGCGGCTGGAAACAGGGTCGCCACACCTTCGCATTTTTCGCCAGCAACCGGCCGGCGACCGGCGCGTTCGCGGCGGCGCGGCGCGACTTTGCCGTCACCGTGCAGGGCGACCGTGTCACCATCGAGGATACGGGCACGACGCTGAACGCCGCGAGCGGCGACATCGCCGCCTGCGCGGTGGCGCCGGACGAGGTGACGCCGGGACAGAAGGTGCTGGTGCGCGTGAGCGTACGTGGCGCGACGGTCAAGGGCGTGCAACTCACGAATCCCTATTACATCACCGCAGCGCAAACGCTGCCGGGTTTTTGTTTTGACGCGGAAAAGAAGAAGTCCTTCTTCGGCCCCGCGCCAGGGACGTTTGTCGCCGATAACAGCACCGCCGATGGCGACACCGCGGCGGGCGTCATCGCGCTGGAGTTGGACACGCGCGGCTGGCCGGCCGGTGTGCATCATCTGGCGCTCAACGCGGTGGGCGCGGCGAACCGGGTACTCAACCAGCGCAACCTGGCCATCAAGGTGCGCGGGCCGCGCGACCAGTTCCGCGTGAGCGTGGAGCCGTCGGTCGTGTTCGGCCCCGGCACACACTTCGAGCAGTTCATCGCGCTGCGCGACGGCACGCTGTTGTGCGCCGGCAAATTTTCCACCGATGGCGGCCGGACGTGGCAGGGGCCGACCGGCGGGTTTGGCGTCGGCGGTACGCAGCTCGCCGGCGGCGCGGTGCTTGGCATGGAGTATCGCTGCCTGCCGGTGGAGGGGCGCGAGGGCTGGTATCGGGTCGCGCGCTTTTGCTCCACGAACAGCGGCCGGCATTTCGCGCGGACGCAGGCGGAGTTTTTCGTGCCGGAGGCGAAGGCGGCGCAGGGGCACGCGCTGCATCGCGGCCCGCTGTTCATGCGCTCGGTGGTGGAACGCCGGGATGGTTCGCTCGTGGCGCTGATGGCCGGCTGGTTCAAGAGCGACGTGGCGCTGTGTCCCTACGGCCGCGGCCGGCCCTACTCGCGCAGCTATGCGTGCGAATCCAGCGATGGCGGCCAGACGTGGCGCTATCTGGCCACGCTCGGCTACGCGCAGCTTGGCAGCGAGGGCTATAACGAAGGCTCGCTGCGCCGCCTGCCAGATGGCGACTGGCTGGCGGTGTTGCGCACCGGCAACGCCAGCGATGCCAAGTGCCAGGACAATCCGATCATGTGGACGCGCAGCCGCGACGAAGGACGCACGTGGTCGGAGCCGGCGCGCACCGGTATGCAGGGCGCGTTCCCGAGCCTCGCGGTGCTGCCCGAGGGCGTGCTCGCGATGAGCTACGGTCGGCCCGGCGCGATGGTGTGCTTCAGCACCGATGCGGGACAGACATGGACCGACCCGACCTGCGTGGATGCCACGCCGTATTCCGGCTACACCTCCGTTGCCAGCCTCGGCGCGGGCGAAGTGCTCGTCGGTTTCGGCGTCATGCACCGGCTCGATCCGCAGACGGGGCAGCGGGAGAACCAGTTGCGGCTGGCGCGCGTGCGCTATGAAAGGCTGATGAAACCATGAGGCACCCATGAAGACCATGGTCCCCACACCGGTCCCGCTTGTGCTCGCCCTCGCCTTGGCTTGGGGGAACGCTGTCGCGGCCGGCGCGCCCTCCAGCGCGGGAGGAACAATCCTGCACTGCGACTTTGGCGATGCGGCGACTTACCAGCCGATACCGAAACGCGAATTTGTCAGCGGGTCGCTGCCGGCGGGCTGGCACGACGAGGCGGCCTGGTCGAAAGCCGGCTGCACCTATGCCTTCGAGAAGGAGGGCGGCCTGGGGTTTCTCCGGGCCACGTGTCCCGGCGAAAAGCGACTGCAATTCTTCCATCTCATCAATGGTTTTGCCACGCGCAAGGCGTTCAAACTTTCCTTGCGCGCCAGAAGCCGGGGTAAATCTGAACTGAAATTTCGTTTGCAGGAGAGCGGCCAGCCCAGCTCGTTCGCCGCGGTGGACATCGGGTTGAAGGAGGAATGGGCGGATTACACCGCGATCTTTGCGAGCCGCCCGGCGGATGTGAAGGCGCTCGGGCTGCGGGTTTTTGCCGCCGGCCCTTGCACGGTGGACCTCGCGTCGCTCACGTTGGCGGAGTTGCCGTGGTCGGACTATGTCGCTCCAACGTGTGTGCCCACGCCCCGGCCCAATCATCCGGGCTGGCTCGACCGGTTTCAGCGCGCCAACAAGCGCATGAGCGAACAAAAGCCCGCCTTCGTCGTGCTCGGCGACTCCATCACCGGCGCCTGGGAGGCGCAAGGCAAGGATGCTTGGACGACCCACCTGGCCCCGCTGAACGCCTGCGCCTTTGGCATCGCCGGCGACGGCGTTGAACACCTGCTCTGGCGGGTGGAACATTCCGGCCTCGGTACGGATTTCCAGCCCGCCCTGGTCGCCATCCTCATCGGGGTCAACAATCTCTTCAGCGCCGACGCCGACGACATCGCTGCGGGGACCGCCAAGCTCATCGCGCTGATCCGCCAGCGCTCGCCCACCACGAAGATTCTGCTCCTCGGCGTTTTCCCCGTGGGCGAGAAGCCGACCGACCCGCGCCGCCCGCTGATCCGGGAGGTGAACGCCCGCTACGCGAAACTGGCCGATGGCAAGCAGGTCTTTTTCATGGACCTTGGCCCCACGTTTCTGGAGCGCGACGGCACCCTCAAGAAGGAAACTTTCTTCGACTTCGTTCATTGCACGCCGCAGTCCTACGCCCTCTACGCCGCCAAGCTGGCCGCGAAGGCCAGGGAGCTGATGGAGCGGCCGCAGTGAGCCGGCGCCGGGCGCGCTCACAAGGCTTTTGTGGCGTTGCGACCTTTGATTTAGCTGCTATTCTTGCCGCCGCAAGCCAACGCCAACGGAACGTGACGCTGGGCGAATGGTGGAATTGGCAGACACGCAAGACTTAGGATCTTGTGGCGCAAGCCGTGGGGGTTCAAGTCCCCCTTCGCCCACCAAGACGGAAGCATGGAGTGTTGGAGTAGTGGAGTGATGGAAAGCGGCAAAGCATGAAAACAAATACCTCTTCCACTCCCGAAATCATTTCCCGTGGTGTTTGCGTGCATCGTGGCCACGTGTTGCTGTGCCGCAACCGCAAACGCGGCAACGTCTATCTGCCCGGCGGCCATCTGGAGGGCGAGGAGCGCGCGCCGGATGCGCTCGCTCGCGAGCTGGTCGAGGAGTTGGGCCTGCGCTGTCGCATCGGCCGCTTCCTCGGCATGGTGCAGCACGCGTTCGATCACAAGGGCGGGCGCGTCGTGGAAATCAATTTCGTCTTCGCCTTCCAACTGCCCAAGGCGAGCCTGCGGCGACCGCCGGTTTCCACGGAAGAGAAAATTGAATTCTATTGGTGGCCGCTCGCCAAGCTCGCCCGCGCAAAAATCCAGCCCAACGTTCTCGCGCGCGTCCTGCCCGTGTGGCTGCGCAGCCGCGCTCAAGCTTCGCGCTGGGTCAGCACCTTCTGACCTCACCAGCCGAGCGCGCGGATGGCGGCGTAGAGCGCGGGCACGGTGAGCAGGCTCAAGAGCGTGCTCGCCAGGACCGTCGCCGCGCTCAAGCGCGCGTCGCCGCCGAACCGCTCCGCGAACATGCCGCAACTGATCGCCACGGGCATCGCCACGATCAGGTGGATCGTGTGCCGCGCGATGTCCGTCAGCGGCAGGCCCGCCAGCACGGCGAGGTGCAGCAGCAGCACCGTCACCGCCGGCATCACCAGCAGGCGCAGCAGCACGACGCCGGTGACCGCGCCGCGGTGGCCGGGATCATCCCACGTCAGTCCCGCGAGCTGCGCGCCGGTGACGAGCAGCGAGAGCGGGATCGTCAGGCTGCCGACCAGCGTCAGCGCCTGCACGACGATCCCCGCGGCCCAGCCCGCGCCGTGGTCGCCCGCCGCCGTCCCCCAGGCCGTCGCGCCCGGCACGAGCAGCGCGACGGCGATGCCGGCGATGGTCGCGAGCAGGCCGGGGTTCATCGCAAGCTGCCGCAGGTCCTCGCGCGCCAGCTTGCCGCGGATGAGCGCCACGCCACCGGTCCAGAGGAACATCTGCGCGCCGAGATTGAACAGCAGGATTGTGCGGACGCCCTCCGCGCCGAAGAGGCCCTGCGCGATCGGCAGCGGGAGATAGACCCAGTTCGGCATCGCGGCGACGAACGCGAAGGTCGGCCGCTGCGCCGCGTTACGCAGCCCGCGCGAGGCGAGCAGACCGAGCCCGCCGGCGAGCGCCATCGTCAGCAGACCGAGCATGGGGATCCACAGGCTGGCCTGGAGCGAATCGCGCGAAACCGTGGCCAGCATCTGCGTAAAGACCAGCGCCGGGAAGGTGCCATCCACCACCAGCCGGCCGAGCGCGGTCTGGAACGGCGCGGCCAGCAGCCCGCGCCGGCAGAGCAGCCAGCCCGCCAGCAGGACGAGGAACATCACCGCGATTTTATTGAGCACCACCCACGCATCGGCCATCGGGAACTCCGGTTGCGCGGGACTTTAGGCCGCGCCGCCCGCGCTGTCAAAGCCCGCCGCACCCGTGTTTGCAACCGGAAGAAAACCACGAGGTGGCGGCTGCGGTTGGTTCTATGGCGGCGAGACACCCCCGCTCCCAGTGAGCCGGAAACGCAGCTTCCACCGCGGTTTCCGGGGGACAAGTGAGCCCCCGTGGAAAAATTTCCCAGCCTTGGAACAGCGCGTGGGACGGCCTATGATACGGCCATGAAAATTTTCCGCTGGTGGTTGGGTTTGGCGGCGGCGCTGGGGGTAACGTGGGCGGCGGCGACCGGCGCGACCAACGAGCTGGAGTTCATAGACACCAGCTTCGAGAACGCCTCGCCGCTCTGGTACGACCGCGCGGCCGATGGCGCGCTCAACCTCCACCTGCTCTACGATCACGAGCGCAACTCGCCCAACCGCGCCGCCGGGCATTTCCATTTCCTGCTCCACGCACAGCCCGGCGCGCAACTGACGCTGGAATTCCTGAACCTCGACAACGTCTGGAACGGCCGGCCCGGCTCCGTGGCGAAGGAACTCAAGGCGGTGGTGCTTTCCGAAAACGGCCGCGACTGGCAGGCCGTCCCGACCGAGAGCGTGGCGACGAACCGCGTGCGGCTCACCGTGACCATGCCCGGCCCGCGGCTCTATGTGGCGCGGTTGGAGCCCTATCGCCTCTCGGACCTGGACAAGTTGCTCGCCTCCATCCGCGACAACCCGGCTGTGGCAATCACACCCATTGGAAAAACGGTGCAGGGCCGCACGCTGGAAATCATCCGCGTCGGCGACGAGCGCGCGCCGTACCGCGTCTTCATCCGCGCGCGGGCGCATCCGTGGGAGACCGCCGGCAACTGGGTCGTGCAGGGGTTGATCCAGCGCTTGCTGAAGGGCGACGCCGGGGCGCAGAAATTTTTGCAGCGCTACTGCCTCTATGTCCTGCCGCTGGCGAACAAGGACGGCGTCGCGCGCGGCGGCACGCGCTTCAACGTGCTGGGCAAGGACCTCAACCGCAATTGGGACAAGCCCGCCGATGCCGCGCTCGCGCCGGAGAACGCGGCGCTGGAAAAATGGCTGGAGCAGTTGAGCGCCGCCGGCCGCCGCCCGCACCTGGCGCTGGAACTGCACAACGACGGCAGCGGCCAGTTGCACATCAGCCGCCCGCCGTCGCCGGAACTGGGCCGGCACCTCGAACGCATGGCGACGCTGGAGAAACTGCTGCGCCAGCATACGTGGTTCACCGAGGGCAGCACGAAAGCCACCTTCCGCAATCCCGGCTCGATGGGCGAAGGCTGGCTGGAACGCTACGGTGTGGACGTGGCTGTCCACGAGTTCAACTGCCACTGGATCGCGGGACTCAAGGAGCGTCCGACCGGCCGGCACTGGCAGGACTACGGCGAGAAGCTCGCCACGGTCTTCCACGAATATTTCGACCTCGTGAAGCCGTGAGGCGCCGGGGGATGAGGCTTCGGCTGGTGTGGTGTTTGGTTGCGCCGGGTCAGAGACCCGGCCTACTGTGGCTGACCACAAAAGAGCACACAGAAAAACCTCGCAGTGTGCGGCTGGCCTCTTGCCGGCCGCTGGGTATCGGTTTGTTGTGTGCGCAGGACAACGCGGCCAGAGGCCGCGCCACCCTTTTCAACTGCGGTTCTGGCTAACCGGGAGCGGCGGCATTCCTGCCGCCGCATGACCAACAACAGACGCGGACACTGCTGATGCGGCGCGGTTCAGGCTGGGGCTGTGGCGCGGGTCCCATCGGCGGCAGGAATGCCGCCGCTCCCAGCTAGTCGTCCCGCGTCCACACGCCGTACAAAGTTGTGCCTGCCCTATCCGCGGACACGGTGGCTGGCGCGGCTTTTGTTCAGGCTGGCCGCACGCTCACGAGTGCGGCTACGAAACGGATGTAGCCGCGTTCGTCAGAACGCGGCCAACCCAAGCCCACCCACGCAGCGCGTCACGGCGCGACGGGCGTGAGATTCACCTGGCGCAGGTTGATCGCTTTCCATTTCGCGCCATTAGCGGCACGGACGGCGAGCGTGATGATGCCGGCCTGCTTGATTTCCACCGTGCCGGCGCCGCAGCCCTTGAACTCGTCCCACGCGCCGGTCTTCGGCGGCTTGGCGGAAAGTTTCTGGCCGGCGACCTCGACCAGCACAGCCGCGCCCTCGTGCGTGGTGGCAGCGGTGAGGTGGATCTTGTACTTGCCGGGCTTGTCGAACTGCACCTTCCACGACGCCCAGTCGGCGGGCTTGTCCCAGAAGCCGATGTTGGTATGGACGCCCTTGGTCTCGGTCTTGATCTGGTCGCCGTGCAGCTCGGCATCGTTGGCGTCGAGCTTGAAGTTGCCCTTGGCGTCGGCCTGGACGATCACAGCCTCGAACGGCACCGGCGCGGGCTTGAGCTGCTCGCCCGTGATCTTGAGCGTGGCGGTGTACTCGCTGACCTTCGTGGCGGGCAGCGTGACGGCGAGGCCGGCCTCGGTCTGCTGCCAATCGAGCTTGGCGCTGGAACCGAGCAGCGCGACGCCGGTGACCTTGCCCGCCGCGGTGGCGAGCGACTTGACGAGGAGTTTGCCATCGGCGGGCCAGCCGAGCGCGGTGGCAAAGAGCGCGTCGCCCTTCGTCGTGAAGCGGATGTCCCTGGCCGTGTACTTGAAGTCCTCCTTGAAGTTACCGCCCTTGGTCTTGACCGCGCCCTCGCCATAGACGAGCCACGGGCGCGTGCCGTAGATCGCCTCGCCGTGGATGTTGATCCACGTGGCGAGTTCGGCGAGCTGCTGCTCGACCTCGGCATCGAGCGAGCCATCGGGCCGCTGCACGATGTTCAGCAGCAGGTTGCCGTTCTTGCTGACGATGTCCACGAGCATGTGGATCGTCCAGCTCACCGGCCGGAATTTCCACGTCTTGTTGTAATACCAGTCGCCGATCGAGGTGTCGGTCTGCCACGGATGGGGATTGATGCCCGGCATCACGCCGCGCTCGAGGTCCTCGACCCAGCGGCCCTCGGACTTCTGCTTGCAGTTATAGACGACCTGCGGGTTGCTGTTATAGAGGTGCGCGATCATGCTCAAACCCACCGGGTGTTCGGGGCCGAACGCGACGCCGCCATCGGTGTAGAGCAGGTCGGGCTTGTAGCCATCCACCAGCTCGCGGATGCGGTCGAACCACTGCTGGTGCCAGCGCGGGTTCGTGCTGTACCACTTGGTGTCGTCGGGCGCGGCCGGGAAGTGATAGAGGTCCTGCCACTTTTCGTTCGCGCCATCATAGGGCACGCCCGCCTTGGGGCCATCCTTGTCGGCCTTGTGGCTCCACTGGAACCACGTGAAGCTCGCGCCGAGGTGCTCGCTGACGCCGAACTTCAGCCCGTGCTTCTGCGCCGCCTTCTGCCAGTCGCCGACCACGTCGCGCTTGGGGCCCATGTTGACCGAGTTCCATTTGTGGAGCTTGGAATTCCATAGATAGAAATTGTCGTGGTGCGAGCCCATGCTGACGAAATACTTCGCGCCCGCCTTCTTGTAGAGCTGGATCAGCCGGTCAGGGTCCCACTGCTCCGCCTTCCACATGGGGATGATGTCCTTGTAGCCGTGCTCGCTCGGATGGCCCCAGCGGTCGAGATGGTCCTTGTACTTCACGTCGCCGGGCTTGTACATCCGCTGCGCATACCAGTCGCCCATCTCCGGCACCGCCTGCGGCCCCCAATGCGCCCACATGCCGAACTTCGCATCGCGGAACCAGTCGGGGCACTGGTAGGTCTTGAGCGACTCCATGCTCGGCTGGAACGGCCCGCCCGCTATCGGGCAGTTGACCTGGTCCTCGGCCGCCGCGAAACCCATCGCCGCCACCAGCGCCATCACCCACATCGCTGTCTTCATCATCCGGCTCCTTTCAGCTTTCCAAGCCCTGGAAAAAACTCCGCGAGATTTTCCAATGCTTGAAAAAACCGACCGCCTGTTTTTCCAACCCTTGGAAACAACGCACCGCTCACGGCCGTGAACTATGCCCGCCCGCCGCTGTTTTGGGGAATGTCAAAACTTGACCAGCGGATGTCTATTCTTGACCACTCGTCCTGTGCGGTGGTGGATGTCTGCGCCTTTCGCGTTCAAGAATTCCACTGCTTTTGGGTATAAAGGTGGATGACTGCTTGCGGAGATGTATTTGCGGAAGTCGTCGCCGAGATCGTGGACGACAGGTCTTCCATCCATATCTTTGCGTCGTCGCGCAGCTCATGCCTGCCCCAGCCGTCCGGCTTTTCCCGGCCCTGGAAAAATCAGAGCGTGCCCTTGCTGGAGGGGATGCCGCGCTCACGCGCGTCGCGGGCCGCGGCCATCCGCAGCGCGCGGGCGACGCCCTTGAACACCGACTCCCACGCGTGATGCGGCTCGTTGCCGTAGAGCTGGCGGATGTGCAGGTTCATCCGCGTCTGCGTGACGAGGGCGCGGAAAAATTCCGCGAGCAGCGCGAGCTCGAATTCCAGAATCTTCTTTTTCTTGCAGGCCATCGCCAGCACGAGGTAGGGCCGGCCGCCAAGGTCGAGCGCGACCTGGCTCAAGGTCTCGTCCATCGGCAGCAGGCACCAGCCGTAGCGGGCGATGCCCTTGCGGTCACCGAGCGCCTGGTTGAGCGCGTCGCCGAGCGCGAGGCCGAGGTCCTCGACGGTGTGGTGATAGTCCACGGCGAGGTCGCCCTTCGCGCGGATGGTCAGGTCCACGAGGCTGTGCTTCGCGAGCAGTTCGAGCATGTGGTTGAGGAACGGCAGGCCGGTCTCGATGGCCGACGCGCCCGCGCCGTCGAGATTCAGGCTGACGGCGATATCGGTTTCCCGCGTCTTGCGATGCACTTTGGCGCAGCGTGCTTTCATGGTGCTCTCCTGACCGGCGGGAGCATAGTCGGCGGCACGGCTTGCGGCAACGGATTTATGGCCGTGTGCCGTGCCAGAACAAGCCCGTGAGGCCGGGCGCCAGGCCCTCGACACCGGTGACGTTGCGCGGGTCCACATCGAGCGAGGGCCAAACCAGCTCGCCGCGCAACTGGTCGGCCTCGCGCTCGTAGGCGCCGAGGCGCGAGGAGTTGCAGTCGAGCCACTGGATGATCTGGTGGCGCTCTTTTTCGGGCACGGCAGCGAGGTGTGTTTTGTTGAAGAGGGTCTGGCCGATCTTGCTGTTGAGCGCACCGAAGCGGCCGGGGATGGTGCGCGAGCCGCCGTGGATGCCGCTGTACGCCGTCGTCATATTCCACGCCATCGCGCCGGAGAACCAGAAGGTGTAGCCCTCCTTAAGCGCGGCATAGCTCATGTCCTGCGGGCCCTTCTGCTTCTCCTGATGGCAGGCGAGGCAGCGGCGCTCGAAGAGCGGCTTGATCTGGCGGTAGTAGCTGACCGGCTCGACCGGGCCGCATTCCGGTTGCAGCCGCGACGGCGCGCGGGCGAGCGCGAGCGGCGCCTTCGCCGGTTGCACGGCCGCGCGCTGCGGCGACTCGTGGCAGCCGAGGCAGGTCAGCCGCTCGCCGGGATGAACGAAGGCGACCGAGCGCATGGATTGCACGGCGCGGAAGTTTTCGTCGAGCGCCTGGAAGATCAATTGCTTGGCAACCGGCGCCTCGAAGTAGGCGCTGCCATCCTCCTCGACCGGCACGAGGCCGAGCGGGATGCGCGGCGTGTTCTCGCGTTCAAAGCCGATCATCGGCTCGCCCATCGCGTGATTGGTTTTGGGCAGCGCCTGCACGACGCGCAGCCACTTGATCCTCGTGCCGGGCGGGAACGGCAGGTCGGAATCATAGACGTTCATCACGGCGATGGTCGCGCGCGGCGTATCCGTTCCGCCGGGCTGGCGCACGGCCGGTGGAATCACCGGCGGACGCGGCCGCGCGCGCAGCGGCAGCGGGTCAATCAGCCGCAGCCGCTCGTCCTGCGCGCACGGCAGGTCGCGCAGGCCGCAGAGCAATTCCTTGTTGCCGTAGCGGTCGAGCAGGAAGACGTCCTCCCAGATGTTGCACAGGAAGAAATCCTCGTTCAGCGGCCAGGGCGTGCCATACTTATAGTGCCGGCGGCCGGGTGTCTCGGTTTCGGGAAACGGCTCGTCGGGCGTGATGCGGCGGATTTGCGACAGGTGGCCATCGTCCGGCTGGCGCAGGTCCAACATGCAGAGCGAGCCGAAGACCTCGCCGTGGTGCGGCGCGGCGGTGAAGAGGTAGAGCGGCGAGCCCGGCACGGCGCGGATGCCCATCTCGACCAGCGGCGTGCCGCGGCGGCTATCCACCTCGCGGCCGTTGACCACCTGCCACGGTTGATGATCGGCGAAGGTGTGATAGGGGTGCGGGTAGTTGCCGTGCGGCGCGCGCGGGTTCGTGCCATCGGGATTGCTGATCCAGAAGCGCGTGCCGAGGCAGTTCTCGCGGTCCACATAGTCCCAGCGCGTGAAGACGAGGCGGCCGTCGTTGTTCACGGTCGGGTTCCACTCGCTGGTCTCGAAATAACTCAACGCCGCCAGGTCGCCGCCGTCGTCGCGGATGGAGCAGAGCACGTAGTTGCGAACGTTCAGCGCGGCCGCGAAACAGCGGATGAAACCGCCGCGCCGCTCGGAGATGAAGGCGACGCGGCCATCCGGCAGCCAGCAGGGATCGAAGTCGTTCCAGTCGCCATCGGTCAACTGCACGAGGTTGGAGCCATCCACGTTGACCTTGAAGAGATGGAAGCAGGTGTTCGTCGCATAGTTCCAGCGATGCTCGCGGTTTTCCGTCCACGCAAACACGAGCGTCTGGCCGTCGAAGGAAAGGTCCGGCGTGGCGAACGCACCGCGATCGAGCTTGCGGCCTTTCAACCGGCCGTTCTGCACGATGGAGTTGGCCAGGATGTTGACGACCTGCGGCTCGCCCTTGAAGTGGCCGATGCGATACAGCCCGCCGCCCGGCAGCGCGTTGAAGCCGAAGTACTGCGTGGCGAAGTGCCCGCCTTGCACGTCGGCGGTCGCGGGATTCGAGCGCACCGAACCGGCGAACGTGCCGCGCGCCACGCACACCAGCTCGCCGAAATCCAGCAGCGGATTATCCAGCGCGAAGCCGCGCCGCAGTGCGCAGGCCGCGAGGTAGTGCGCGAAATAGTCCGCTGATTCCGGCGCGGCCCTGGCGCCGGCCACCGCGGTGCGCAGCGCGTGGAAGTCGGCGAGGCGCGCGGCCCACTCCGGCCCGTGCGGCTCGTGTTCCAACCGCGTGATGAGCGCCGCGGTGCGGCGCAGCACCGCGCCCAGCGGCCCGCCGTCGCCCGCCTGCGGCAGCGCGTGCGGGTCATAGCTTTGCTGCTTGAGCGTTCCGGCCTCGGCTCCACCGGGGCGCTGTTCCGGGTATTCCTTTTTGTCCTGCCACAGAAAATCGCGCTGCCACTGGCGCAGCACCGCGTCGCGGATTTTCTCCGCGGCCACCGTCTGGAGCCGCAGGCGCTGGCTGCTGTCCGTGAGCGCGGCGCGCAACGGCGCGGCGTCCGCCGGCGCGGGCAGTGGGAGCAGCGCCGTGGACATGCCGCCGCCGCCCAACCCATCGGCCGATGTGATCAGCCGCGTGCGCAACTGGCCGTGGTTATGCAGAGTCGAGTCGTCTTGGCTTGGCGCGGTCGCGTCGAAACGCCACAAACCGATGGTCGCTTCATCGGCGGTCCACTCCGCTTCGTCTTTTCCGCTGGCGGGTGGGCGGACGCCCTTGGAGAGCCGCACGCCGCGCAACTGACCGGCACAGCCAAAACCGCCCTCGACCAGCCCGCCGATCACCAGCGGGCCGGGCACCTGGTTGCCGGCCGGCGCGGTGGTGACGGCATCCGCGTGGAGCGCGCCATCCACGAACAGCCGGACGCGCTGCACCTCCATGATCGCCGTCACCGTGTGCCATTGGCCATCGGTGATGACTGCCGTGGTGTGGACGTGGTTTGGTTTCCGGCCCGGCAGGAAGGCGTGCAACGTGCCATCGCGCGGTGTGGTGAAAAGTTCCCAGTGGGTTGCCGAAGCCTTGGTCTCGTGCGCTATGAGAATGTTATAGCCAGCCCGATCGGTGAGCTTGGCGCGGCACTCGACCGTCAGCGGCAGCGCGTCATAGGCCGGTTGTCCCGGCACGACGAGCGTTGTCGCAGCGCCATCCAATAGCCCGGCGCGCACGCCAGCGAGCGCCGCCCACGCCACGGCGGCCAGGGTCCATGACCAGCGACGTTGCAGAGCCTGTCTTTTGCGCTTGTGCATGGCGGTCACTCTCGCCGAGGCCGCGGCTGTTGTCTTGCCCCCGAACGGCAGATTTTTGTCTGGGAGCGGCATCAACCGCCGGCGCCACGATAATGCGCGCGGTAGGCCCGCGGGGTGCGGCCCATCTGGCGGCGGAACTCGTGATTGAAATGGCTCTGGTCGGCGAACCCGCATTCGACCGCGACCGCCGCAAAGGATTGGGTGGTGAAGACCAGCGCGCGACAGGCCATGCGGACACGCAGCTTGCGGAGGTAGTGCTGCGGCGTGACGTGGAAACTCTGCCGGAACTTCCGCTCGAAGGCGCGCACGGAACAGCCGGACAGGCGGGCCAGCTCGCGGTTGGGCAGCGCCCGGCTGTAACCCTCCCGCATCCGGTTCAGCGCGGCGGCAAAGCTGTAGGTTGCACCCAACCCGCGGGCGTCGGCGCCGAGGTCGCGGGTTGTACCCGCGGTGCCGATGATGCGCCCGCGCGCATCGCGCAGTGGCACCTTGTTGGTCACGCTCCACTGCGGCGGCACGTTCGTTCCGCCGACCAATTCAATGCGGTTATGGACCTCATGCCCCTTGAGCACCTGCTCGTCATCGAACCAGAACTGATCGGCGAGGAACGCCGGCGAGAGCTCGTAGTCGGTTTTGCCAACGATGTGTGCGACCTCCTCGAGCGCGTAATTGATCAACAGCGTGCGGTTGGCGTGGAGATAACGATTCCGGCGATCCTTGATCCAGAACTGCACCTGCTCCAGGTGGTCGAACAAACTCACGAGGCCGGCCACCAGGGCCTCCAGCCTGAAGGGTTGGAAACGGGCTTTCATCCCCGCAGCCGGCGCGGCTGGCTGGCCGGACAACCGTTGGTGGTTTCGTGGCACGGCCGCATTGTACGGCGCGCCCACGCTTTGGCAATCAGCTTGTCTTGCCCCGGGCGCGGCCTATACTCCGCGCCCATGAAAACTGCACGCCGCCTTGTCCTCCTGGCCCTCGGCCTGTGCGTCACCGCCGGCGCGGGCGAGCTGACCACCCGCATGCACCTGACGTTCGACCGCATCCGCCACGGCGGGCCGCCGACCTTCACCGACGCCTTCGTCCTGGCCGATGCCGTGCCGAAGCACGAGCGGCGCTTCACCGAGTTCAGCGGCGATGTCTCCGGCCGTTACCTCGGCGCGCTGGCGATGCTGGCCTTACACGAGGACCGTTCGATACCGGAACTGGACCGTATCGCGACGGAGTTGCTGAAGCTGCAAAAGCCGGACGGCCACTTTGGCGAGCCCTTCAGCACCAACGCGGTCACCAAGAGCGACATGGCGCTGCTTTGGGGCAACGGCCGGTTGCTGGTCGGCCTGCTGGAATACAACCGCTTCAAGCCGTCACAGCGCATCGTGGACTGCGCGCGCAAGCTGGGTGATTGCTTCGTCGCGCTGGGGCCGCGGCTGAACGATCCCAAGGTGCTCAAGGAGTTCAGCGGCGATCAGGTGGCGGTGGGCTACATCTGCTGGACCCAGATCATCGAGGGGCTGGTCGAGCTGCACCGGGTGACACAGGACAACCGCTACCTCGGCCTCGCCGAGGAAATCGCCGGCCATACCCATCGCCATCCCAAACAGCACAGCCACGGCTTCGTCACCGCGCTGCGCGGCCTCGTGGAACTCTACCGCGCCACCCACGACAAAAAGTGGCTGCAGCAGGCCGAGGCCGAGTGGGAGGGCCTCCTCGCCTCCGGCAACCTGTGGCCGCACGGCGCGTTGCCGGAGGTTTTCAAACCGATGCCGCAGATGCGTTCCGAGGGCTGCTCCGAGGCCGACTGGCTGCGCTTCAACCTCGCGCTCTGGGGCGAAACCCGTAAACCGCGCTACCTCGAAAACGCCGAGCTGACCCTGTTCAACGAATTTTTCTGCAACCAGTTTCACACCGGCGATTTTGGCCATCACGATTTCACCGCCGATGGCCTCGGCCACAGCGCCGCGCGCGCCTGGTGGTGCTGTACCTTCCACGGCCTGCGCGCGATGCCCGAGGTCATGAACAGCGCCTTCCATGCTGATGCCGCCGCCCTCTGTTATGATCTGCCCGTGGATGGCGAAGGCGCCAGCACGGGCCTGACCTTGCGCGCCGACGCCAACCTCGGACACGACGCCACCGTGACGCTTTCCGTCCGGGCCTGCGATGACCGGGAACACATCCTGCGCATCCGCAAGCCCGCCTGGGCCACGACGGTCGAGGTCACCTTGCGCCGCCAGCCGCTGGCGGGCGTGACGAACGCGCCGGTGCTGGAGCTCAAGCGCCGCTGGGAGTGCGGCGAAACCCTGACGTTGACCTACACGTTCGCCACGCGCCTCGTCACCAGCCCGCACTACCCGGGCCGCATCGCGTTCCGGCACGGCCCGTGGTTCCTCGGCGTCAACGAGGCCGACGCGCCGACGTTCTTCGATGAGCCCTATCAACTCAACCGCATCATCGTCCCCGCCACAACCAACGACGTGGTCCGCCTGCAACCTGCGACCGACCGCTTTACCCGCCGCAGCCCGTTCGTCGCGAGCGGCGCGCATCTGGCGCTGCCCTATGAGCCCGGCGGCTACCGCTGCCAGCCGCAGACCGTCACGCTCCGGCCCATCGCCGAGCACACCAACCTCGGCGACACCACGCCGTGGCAGTTCTGGTTCCTCCCGAAGAAATAGAAGCCGACCGAACTCCGCAGGCCCCGCCAGCGCTTGCATCGCGCGGTGGTCTTTGCTATCAAGCGCCGCCCCGGTTAGGCCCGGGCAGCAGGAGAAACTTATGGCCACGGAAAAATTGGTCGGTAACATGCTGATCGCCCAGAGCGGCGGTCCCACAGTCGTCATCAACCAGAGCCTCGTCGGCGCGGTGCTGGAGGCGAAGAAGCACAAGGAGATCAAGAAGATCTACGGCTCGCTCCACGGCCTCAAGGGCATCCTGGAAGAAAACCTCTGCGACCTCGGCAAGGAAACGAAGCAGAACCTCGAACTCGTCGCCCAGACGCCCTCCTCCGCGCTCGGCTCCGTCCGCAAGAAACCCACGCCGGAAGATTGCGTGAAGGTCTTCGCCGTGCTCCAGAAGTACAACATCCGCTACTTCTTCTACATCGGCGGCAACGATAGCGCCGAGACCACGCACATCATCAACGAGGCCGCGCAGCAGGCCGGCTACCAGATGAAGTGCTTCCACATCTGCAAGACGATTGACAACGACCTGCGCGAGAACGACCACACCCCCGGCTTCGGCAGCGCCGGCAAGTTCGTCGCCCAGGCGTTCATGGGCGATAACCTCGACAACCGCGCCCTGCCCGGCGTCAAGATCAACGTCATCATGGGCCGGGGCGCCGGCTTCCTCACCGCCGCCTCCGCGCTCGCCCGCGTGTTCCCCGGCGACGGCCCGCACCTGATCTACATCCCCGAACGCCCGTTCTCGCTCCCGCAGTTCGTCGCCGACGTCCAGCGCGTCATGGCCGGGCAGAAGCGCTGCGTCGTCGCCGTCAGCGAGGGCATCGTGGATGAGACCGGCGAGCCCATCGCCAGCAAATTCATCTCCGAGGTGGATTCGCACGGCAACAAGCAGCTCTCCGGCAGCGGCGCGCTCGGCGATGCGCTCGCGAAGGAGATCAAGGAGAAGGCGCAGATTTCCCGCGTCCGCTCCGACACCTTTGGCTATCTCCAGCGCAGCTTCACCGGCGTTGTCAGCGCCGTGGACGCGAAGGAAGCGCGGCTCGCCGGCGCGAGCGCCGTCAAGTTCGCCTGCGGCGGCCAGTTCAACAACGGCTCTACCGCGATCAAACGCGCACCGGGCAAGATCTACAAGACCTGGATCGAGCGTACTGAGTTGCGCAACGTCGCCAAGGAAACGCGGCACATGCCCGACGAGTTCATCAACGCCGCGGGCAACGATGTGACGCCGGCCTTCATCAAGTACGCCGCACCCATCGTCGGCCCGCTGCCGAAGATCGGCCGCCTGAAGGCCGCGCCGGTCTCGAAGAAGTAACCGCGACCGCGCCAACCCCGGCCGGGTTTTCCAAGGCTTGGAAAAAAGAGCCGTGACATGTTCCCATCCTTGGAAAATCCGGGCGGTCGTTTTCCCATCCTTGGAAACGCCCCGCGGAACATGCTACGGTCGCGGCGCATGTTTTGTCTTCGCGTCATCGTGCTGGGCGGTCTGCTGGGGCTCGGAGCGGCGCGCGCCGACCTGATCGCGCCGGTCAAAGGCGCCATCACCAACACGGCGCAAAAGCTGGATACGCTCCACGATGACCTGAACGTCCGGATGCAACGGGTCACGCGCAGCCTGGACTCGTTCTTCAAGCGGCCCGATGCGCCGGAGGCCATCAGCAACTCCACGGCGCGCGTCCGGCTGGGGATCAAGCTCAAGGATGCGGACGGTGCCTCGCTCCAGTCGGCCTTCAATGGCAAGGTCGCCATGCCCTATGCCGAGGAACGGTTGCACCTCTTTGCCGACAACATCAAGCGTGGCGCGCTGCCGGGCGCGGAGGATCCGACCGTGCGCGACGATGGCGTGCAGGTGGGCGCGCGTTGGTGGCTGCTCAACCGCCTGCGCTCGCACATCCACCTGGAAGGCGGCATCCGGTTCCACGGCATTCCCGATCCCTTCACACAACTGGAGTTTGAGTATGAGCGCAAGCTGGCGGGCTGGGTTGGCCGTTTCACGCAGGACGCCTTCTACTACGCGAAGGAGGGGGCCGGCGAACTGACGCAGGTGGACTTGGAACGCGAGTTCCGCGACAAGTCCTTTTTCCGCAGCACCACGGCCGCGCAATATACCGAGGAGACACACGGCGTGGAATTCGAGCAGACGGTGTTCTATGCCTACCCGCTGCCCGGCCGGCACCGCAAGGTGATCCCCAGTGCCAGCCTGTTCGCGCACAAATGCGGGCCGTTTCTGATGGACAACTACCGCGTCAACGTCACCTACCGGACGGGTTTCTTCCGGCCGTGGATGGTGTTGGAACTCACGCCGCAGATCGAATTTCCGCGCGAGCGGGATTACACCTGCACCCCCTCCATCGTTGTCGCCCTGGAGTTCTGGTTCGGCAGCCTTCCGGAGGACAAGTGAGCCGGACGCTGACGCATTGACTTGGTGCGGCGGCGCGGTATGGTTCCGCGCGTGTGTGAACCCGCGTACGAAAGGACATGCAGATGAGTTGCCGGAAGATTTCGCGCCGTGATTTTACGCGCCGGGTGATGCTCGGCACCGCCGCCGCGTTGAGCCTCGAGGACCGCCATCTGCTCGCCAAGCCGACCGAACCCGCCGCCGCGGTACAGCCGGCCAAGGCCGGGTCGCAGGGCACGCTGCCGACGGGCAAGATCGGCGACCTGGAACTCTCGCGCCTGATCATGGGCGGCAACCTGATCGGCGGCTTCGCGCACAGCCGCGACCTGATGTACGTCTCGCCCCTGCTCAAGCACTACTTCACGCCGGAGAAGGTGCTGGAAACGCTGGCCCTCGCCGAGCAGCACGGCATCAACTGTGTCAACACCAACCCGGAGGGCGCGCACCTCATCCAGCGCTACTGGAAGGAGCGCGGCGGCAAGATCAAGTGGATGGTGCAGGGCTCCCCCAGCAGCACGGACAATTTCGAGAGCCTCAAGCGGCTGGTGGATGCGGGCGCGGACACGATCTATATCCAGGGCAATTCCGGCGACAGGCTCGCGCGCGACGGCAACGCCGACCTGATCGGCAAGGCGCTGGAGTTCATCAAGACGAACGGCCTGCCCGCGGGCATTGCGGGCCACGAGCTGCGCACACCGATGTTCGTCGAGAAGGCCGGCCTCGCGCCCGACTACTACGTGAAAACGCTGCACAGCACCGACTATTGGTCCACCCGCCGGCCGGGGCAGGACAAGGACATCATTGATAACTACAACGTGGACAACTACTGGTGCAAGGAGCCCGACGAAGTCACCAAGTACATGGCCGGCGTCAAGCGGCCGTGGATCGCCTACAAGGTGATGGCCGCCGGCGCGATCAAACCGCGGCCGGCGTTCAAGTATGCGTTCGAGCATGGCGCGGACTTCATCCTCGCGGGCATCTTCGATTTTCAGGTGGCCGAGGACACGCAGATCGCGCGCGAGGTGCTTGCCAAGGTCAACCGCGCGCGGCCGTGGATGGCGTGATGCGATGGAGAGCGGCTTCAGCCTCGGCTCGAACCTCGGCGATCGGCTGGTCAACCTGCGCACCGCCCGTCGGCGCCTTGCCGCCCTGCCGGGTGTGCGCGAACTAGCGGTCGCGCCCATCTACGAGACCGAACCCGTCGGCGTGCAACCGGAATTCCGTCACCTCGCCTTCCTCAATACGGTCATCATCCTTGACGGGCCTTTTTCGCCTCAGGAGTGGCGGAAACGGACGGCGCAAATCGAAGATGAACTCGGCCGCGTGCGCGCCGCGGACAAGTTCGCACCGCGCACACTGGACATTGACGTGCTCTACGTGGGCGAACACTGTGTGGACGAAGGCGGCCTGACCATCCCGCACCCGCGCTGGACGCAGCGGCGCTTCGTGCTTCAGCCGTTGGCCGACGTGCGTCCGAACCTGATGCTACCCGATAGCGACCGCACGGTCCTGCAACTACTGGTCGCGTTCCCGCCCGGTGCATCCGTGACCAGGTTCCCGGCCTCCTGGTGAACCACGGCCGCATCAAATTCCACACTTAGGAAAGTGTGGAATTTTATTTTGCCTGTTTATATGAAGGCCCTTGGAGACCTGTCTCCGCACGGTTTCATGGGGTATTCTTTCAAGCTGGCCCATGACTGGCCGCGCGGAATTCCACACTTGGGAAAGTGTGCGATTGAAGATGGCGGGCAGATCGGTTGCAATCTTGCGCCGCGCGGCGCGGCCCGCTATCGTCCCCGCCATGCAGCAGTTTGAGCAATTCCGGGCGAGCGAGCTGTATTGCCCCAAGTGCCGCACGGCGCGGCCGGTGCGGGAGCGGCTGCTGCTGGTGCTGCCGCACGCGGAACTCTTCGACTACCGCTGCACCATCTGCGCCACGTCGCTTGGTCAACGCGAGGTGAAAGCCCCGCCGCTAGGCGCGGCGCTGTCGCGGCCGCCACCGCGGCCACCCGCACCGCCGGGTGCGCGACGTGTACCGCGCGCTTTTCTGGGAGGTCGTCCGTCATGAAAAACCATCACGTCCGGGAGGTGCTTTTTTCCTCCAGGCAGATCGGCGCGCGTGTTCGCAAGATGGTCCACGACATGGCGGAGGGTTGCCGTGGAGAGGATTTGGTGATGATCGGCATCCTGCGCGGCAGCTTCATCTTCCTCGCCGATTTGGTGCGCGAACTGTACAGCCAGGACATCCATCCGCGGATTGATTTCATGACGCTGGAAAGCTACGGCGCGGGCACGGAATCCTCCGGCGCGGTGCGTATTGCCAAGGATGTGGGCATGGATGTGGCGGGGACGGACGTGCTTGTGGTGGATGACATCCTCGACACCGGCCGCACGCTGACTTTCGCGCGGCAGCACCTGCGCGAGCTGGGCGCGCGCTCGGTCCGTACCTGCGCGCTGCTCGATAAACCCGCGCGCCGCGTCGTGCCCTTCGAGGCCGACTATATCGGTTTCACTATCGAGGATCGTTTCGTCGTGGGTTACGGCCTCGACTATGACGGCCGCTATCGCGAACTGCCACACATCGCCTGCGTGACGTTCCAGGAATAGAAAACCGCCAGACGCCAAGAGCGCCAAGTACGAAGAAGTTTGATCTTCTTCTGAACCTGGCGCTCTTTGCGTTTTGGCCGTGACGATCAGGTCTGCGCCGCGGGCGGCGGGGCGCTCGGCTCCGCGGCCGGCGGCGGCGGGGCCGGCTGTGGTGCCGGCGCAGCCTCGACTACGGGCGCCGGAGTCGGCGCCACGGGCGGCGGGGCGGGCTGGCGCACGGGCGTCTCGACCAGGTCAATCAGGTTGCGCACCGATTGGCTGGCGCGATCTGTTTCCGGCGCGCCACCTTCTGCCGGCTGGGGTGGGCGTTGCGGCGGACGCTGCTGTTGTTGCTGCGGCGGCCGGCCACCGCCCATCGGGCGCCGCCCACGGCCGCGGTCACGGTCGCCACGGTCACCGCCGCCGCGCATCATCGGGGCGCCGCCCTGTTCAAACTGCTGGCCGCCACCCTCGGTCGCCTTGCGCAAGGTCGAGGTGTGCATCACGCCGCAGCCCGCGGCCGTGGCCTTCTGCTCCAGCGCCGGGTCGGCGGTGAAGATCATCAGGCCCGACGAACCGGCGCCGCGGGCGCGTGCGAGGACGAGATCGCCGGCGCTGCCCTGTTTCTCGGTGAAGAACACCTTGAGGCCGTTGAAGTCGCCGTCGTCGGAGACTTCGCGCAGCGGGCGGCCCTCGAACACGACCTGCGTCTCGATCTTTTCCTGTCTGGCGAAACGCGCGATGACCTGCAGAATCTGGACCTGTTCGCGCGGGGACTGGCGGTCATTGCTGCGGCCCTCGGCCCAGCGCGTGCCATCCACGATCATCCGGTTCGCCGCGGCGGCCGTGGAGCCGCCGCCGAACAACTTGCTCAACCAACTCATGTCTGCTCCTGTTCTGCCGCCGCGAAAGTTGAGGACATCCGGCGGGTGTTTGGTGCTCGGGGGGGGACTTGAACCCCCACGGCTTGCGCCATATGCACCTCAAACATACGTGTCTGCCATTCCACCACCCGAGCAAAAGGCGCGGGGAAGATAGCGCGGCACCCGCAGGGGCGCAAGGGTTTTTCCCGCGCCGGAAAGGGCGGGTTCAACCCGCTGCCGCCAAGCCCGCAGGCGGCGCCGCCGCGCGCTCCAGACCCCCGCATGCACATAATAAGTGCACCACCGAAAGCGGACGGGTACACCTAACGGTTGTTGGACCTAACAACCCCCGCAAGGAGACCCGTCCATGAAGCGAGAGTACACGCAGTTGACTGAAAAAGAACGCCAGG
>CAISWQ010000004.1 GCA_903889245.1 uncultured Lentisphaerota bacterium
AACACCCCGAACGCTTTGTCAAAGGACTGCCGGTGCCCAGGCGGGTGCCGGATCAGGTCTGGATCAATCCACCCCAGCCAAACACGACTAAATCATGATGGAAAATGTGTCTCACTTTCATTGACAACCAGCGGGTTTGGAAAAATATGAGCCAGATCCATCTTCGCGAGCGTCAGCGGTTCCAAGGTCGGCGTTTCACCAGGCTGCGCCCGGCTGATGTCTTTGAATCCATCTTCGCGAGCGTCAGCGGTTCCAAGCAAGGACCTGAACCCATGAATGAACGCCTGATCTTTGAATCCATCTTCGCGAGCGTCAGCGGTTCCAAGCGTCCGGCGGCGGCGCGGGCGGCATGAGCTTGAGCTTTGAATCCATCTTCGCGAGCGTCAGCGGTTCCAAGCGCAGCAGTCGGAAGTGATAGGAGACAACCATGACTTTGAATCCATCTTCGCGAGCGTCAGCGGTTCCAAGAGAACCAATCATCTTTCCCGGCGGCCAGATACCACTTTGAATCCATCTTCGCGAGCGTCAGCGGTTCCAAGGACCAGATCGCGCTCGCCAACGATGGCGAGGAAGTCTTTGAATCCATCTTCGCGAGCGTCAGCGGTTCCAAGCGTACTGGTCGCGCAGGTGTCGCGCATCCTGCAACTTTGAATCCATCTTCGCGAGCGTCAGCGGTTCCAAGCAGCCGTATTAGCGTCGTTGAACATCGCGGGCTTGACTTTGAATCCATCTTCGCGAGCGTCAGCGGTTCCAAGACCTACCACTTCCTACCCAAACCATCCGCGCCATCTTTGAATCCATCTTCGCGAGCGTCAGCGGTTCCAAGAGCCTTTCCGCGCTTTTCCACTTTTCCTCCTTATCTTTGAATCCATCTTCGCGAGCGTCAGCGGTTCCAAGACGAGGCCAACAACAAGCGCGGCTTTCACGCCACCTTTGAATCCATCTTCGCGAGCGTCAGCGGTTCCAAGCGCCGCAACTGGCGGATCAAGCATGGTTATTTCGTCTTTGAATCCATCTTCGCGAGCGTCAGCGGTTCCAAGGGGCGGCAATCACGGCAGCATGGCCGGAGGCCGACTTTGAATCCATCTTCGCGAGCGTCAGCGGTTCCAAGGCAGGCGAACAACTGCGCCGCGAGCGGATCGCCTTTGAATCCATCTTCGCGAGCGTCAGCGGTTCCAAGCATTTCGATCTCGTCGGTAGGGTGCAGGATGATTACCTTTGAATCCATCTTCGCGAGCGTCAGCGGTTCCAAGCCGCAACGCCTCTGGCGTGACGGTGGGCGACGCTACCTTTGAATCCATCTTCGCGAGCGTCAGCGGTTCCAAGGCAGCGAGCACAACGCCTACCGCCAGTCTGCTATCTTTGAATCCATCTTCGCGAGCGTCAGCGGTTCCAAGTCTTCCGCACTTGAACAGCAAGAACTTCCCGTTGCGCGATCGGCCAGGAGTGTTGTCTGGAGACCGACGAACAGACATTTCCTAATGATCCAGAGGGGAAACCGCTATGGGTCATGCGTATAGCTAACCGCTTCATGATGTTTCTGTTCTCAAGGAACGCGCGAGGACTATCCATCCACCGCTTCCGGTTTCTGAACCGTTGATGTTCGCGAAGTACGTCACATCCGGTGGGGCCGGCAGGCGTACAGAATCAAAGAAAATACTAACGGGCGCGTTGATACGCTGATGGCGGGAGGGAGGCAAGCTTTATTACAGGATCTCGAAGGTGGTCTGCCAGGTTCTGGCGGAGCCAAAGCGTTCGATCTGCTCTAGATCATCGTCATGTAGCGGGTAGATCAGGATGGCGTCCTGCCCATCCAGCCAGCCCGCCCGCTGGAGTTCGCCGCGGAACGCGACATGATCGGTCTCCGACAACCGGAATTCAAACACGCTGAATTGCACTCGCGCACCGTAGCGCTCACAGAGACGGGCCAACTTGTTCCTGCGCTTGTCTTCAGGAATATCATAGCAGAGAACAAATTTTTTCATTTCATCCACCCGGCCAGGTCGTGCTTTCACCCCGCAAGAATTTTGCGAACAGGCGCACGTTGGCGAAGATGGCCTCGCGGAATGTCAGTTCGACTCCCGTGCCAGAAAGCGCCCGCTGCTCTTCATGCATATAGACGAACCAGCGGCCAAAGTATTCCTTGCGTCCCTCGTTGTTGAGCACGACCCCATCGGCGGGCTTGGCTTCGTCGAAGTGTTCGTGGCGCAATTCGCGCCGGTTCAGGACTCGCAGGACGAAACGCTCCGCCACCTCGGCCCGCCAGGGTTCCATCAGATCGCAACCCAGAGACGGTCTGCCGTAATAATCGTCGTGCAAAAAACCGAAGGCTGGGTCGAGGCCCACCGTGTTTATCGCCGCCAGGGTGGTGTTCATCGTCAGCGTGTAGGACAGGCTCAATAACGCGTTCACGGCATCGCGCGGCGGGCGTTTCGTACGTTCGACAAAGACGAACTCTCCACCGCGCAACCAGCCGGCCATGCGAGCGTAGTGTTCGCGCGTGGCGGCACCTTCGACGCCCCGCAGGGCGTCCAGATCACCGGCGCCTGCCAGCGCCGCATCCTCGGCGACAGGATCGTAGGACTCTCCGCGTTCGGCCGCGATGCGGCGGAAGGACGCCAATTTCGCCGCGACTATCCGCCGTGCGATTTCCGTGCGACGAGCGGGATCGCGATAGGCGTCGAACTGGGCCTGCCGGGGGTAGAAATTCTTGATCGGGCCGGGAAACAGCGTGGCCGCATACTCGCCATGCCCGTTCAACAGCAGCAGCGGGACATTGGCGTCGGCGAGGGCGCACAAGACTCCGCTTTCGAGTGTACAACCATGCAGCAGGATCACCTCGCGGAGTGCGCGCAGAGGATATTTTCGCGGCCGTTCGTCTTTGAAGCGTACGATCAGCGTATCCCGCTCCGAGCCGAGGCTCTCGATATGTTCGCTTAGGAGCAGGCTGATTTGCGCGGTCTCGTCAAACATGGTGCCATTCCTCCGGCCAGCAGTGCAGGCGGTAGATGCAACCCGCGCAACCCGGCTGGCGCACCTGCTTGAACCCCGCCAATCCGGTTGGCAAGGCCGCCCGAAAAGCCGTCACGCCAGCTTGAACCCAAGCACGGGTTTCTGCCGTGAAAACGACGACCACGCGCCTGCGCTCGGCCGCGCGAAAGATGTAACCGCACGGCACCGTGACGGCGAACATTTCAGACAGGCACAGGCCTTGCAACGTGACCTGTGCGACGATGTGCCGGGGTGGCTCATCCGGGCAGTTCTTGTATTCGACAGGTACGGGAATTTCGCCATCCCATTCAACCGCATCCGCGCGCCCAGTGATGCGCAGTTCACGATGCAAAAGGCGTACGGCAGTCTCCGTTTTGTGATGTTCCTTGTCCCGTCGCGCAGGCTCGTTACTTACAACATGAAAGTCGCGCATCCTCTGATAGGCGGGCGAAACACGATCTTCGCGCTCCGCTCCAAACCAAGAGAGGAAGGCCGAGCGTGGGCAAAAGTGCCACTCGGCCAGCGCATAGATCGGGAGGTAATCATCCGTTTCCATCGCCACGCTCCGGCGCGCGCCACACGGTGCGGAGTTTTTCCTTATACCAGTTTTGCCAGTCCGCCCGCATCTTGCGCCGTTCGGCTTCGGTCAGCTCGCCGGCTTGCTTGCCGCGTTCCGTGCGGAACAGAAATTTGCGGGCGATGTTCAGGGCACCTTGTTCATCCGCGTTCATGGTGTGTCCGCACAACACGCAGGAGAAATCGGCCTGCGTCGCCCGGTAGGGCAGCCAGCGCGATTTCAGCAGACCCACCAGCTTGCGCCGGTTCGTTTTGGCGAGTTTGGCGACGGATTTGCCTTTGAGCAGCTCCTCCAGCCGCTCGTGGGTGCTTTTCGTTTGTTCGCCCTTGCCCTTGAGCCAGAAGGTGTACGCGTCCGGCAACTGTTGCTGTTCACCATTCGGCAGGGTGACGCACCATGACGAACCGCACTTGCCCTCCAGCGTGTCGGCCAGTTTCTCGTAGAAATCGGAAGAGTGCACATGACCGCAGGCGGAACAGGTGGCGGATGTGTAGGCGGGGCCGACAAGTTTGATGAACCCATTGTCGCCCTTGCGGTATTTGGGCGCGGAGGGGAGCGCATAAAGACCCGCTTCGGCGAATTTCTGTTCGAGCGCCACGAGCATCCGTTCGTATTGCATCTGGCTCATCATCGTCCCCTTGCCGCCGCGCGTCGCCAGGCTGCTGTTCAGGTTTTCGAGGATGACCGGAGCACGATGCGCGGCGGAAAGCGCGAAAATCGCGCGCGTGACTTCGCCACCGAGTGCGCGGGCGCGGTTACGCTCCTTGCTGCGAAAGGCCTTCGTGTAGCCGCCTGCCGTCCGCTGCAATTCGCGTTTCTCGTCGTTCGTCTTGCGCTGCTGGTCGCGAAAGGCCTCCGCGATTTTTCCGCCCGCGAGCAACCGGCCCTCGCGGTCAATGATGGCGTAGGCGGCGGGGACGGCTTCGCCGCGATCAATGCCGATATATTTTTCGGCGGCGACTTCGGCGAGGGGCGGCGCTTCGCGTTCGAGCGTGAGGGTAAGATAAAAGTCGGCGGCATGAGGTCGGCCGGGCGGCATCACGCGCAACAAGCGGCCGTTGCCGAGCACCCAGCCCTCCTTGGTGCGCAGGTTGCGGTCGAAATGCCAGAGATATTCGCGGCCTTGGCGGACGCCGAAGGCCAGCGGCAGGATTGTGGGCGGCGTTTTCTCGTTCATCCAAACCGGACGACGAATCATTTTCTTCGCGCTGGCTTCCGCCTTCTTGCGCGACCCGCCCTGGCTGCCGAAGCCAAGCCATTCCGTCAAAATCTTTCCGCGTAGTTTCGCGTCTTCAGCAGCCAGTTGAAAAACCTGACCGGGCTGATGACAAAACAGGAACGCCCATTCGTCATGCAGACGATCACCGGACTGCTTGCACACGAGCAGCCCGTTGTAATTGGGCGAGCCCTCGTCATTGATGGAAAACCCGGTGATTTGTATGGCCGCGGTATCGTCGCTGGGTTGATGCAACGCGCCGCGGACGTTACCGAAGGCCTTCCGCTTGGGCGTTTCTTCGGCGTAAAACGAAAGATAATCGCCGGCGACGCGCACCGGTTCCAAGGCAAAGGCGACGGCAACATTGTAGAGGTTCGCCAGTTTGATGACGGCCTGCCGGTCGTGAGAACCGCATTTCGAGAGATGCGTTTTCAGTTTCTCCGCTCCGCGCAACACTCCCGCGAGGATTTCCTCCGCCAGTTGGGCGGGCTGCCAGCCGGGCTGTGCGGCGATCAAGGCGGCGAGCCGGGCGCTCACGGTTTGATGCGCGGTTCGAGGTTCCGGCCTCCCATGTTCTGCGCGCACGGGTGCGGGCGCAAATCTTTCGACGGTTTGAGCCCACGACTCCGCACTGACCTTTGCGAAGCGTGCCCGTGCCTTGCCGTATTGTTCACGCGCGGCCTGTTCCAACTCCGCGAGGGCCGCCGCCATCGCCGACGCAGTCGCATAACGCTGCGAGCCGGGGAATCCGGGATAGCCTTTCAGATATCGCGGCAGACAGGCGTCGCGACGTTCCACCTTTTTCTTTTGAATCAAAAGCAGATTGCCCCACGCGCGCGTCCGCCCGACCCAGTCGTTGTACTTTTCGATTTCTTGCGCGGTCAGTTTCTCGAAGTTCACCCGGGGTGGTGGCGGTGGCAGTTCAAGTCCATGTTCCGCTGCCAAGTCTTTCAAGCCATCGTCCCAATCTCCAAGATTCTGGTCGTAACGCTTCCTGATTTCTTCCGCGACGTGGGCGCGACGCGTGAGAAAGCTTTTCAGTCCTCCGCCCATATTGTCGAGAAGACTGTTGGCCGCATCTCGGGAAAGCCCTTGAGCGAGTGTCGCGCCTTTTAAGAAGTGTGTATAGAGCCACGCGTAGCAACTCGACTTCCCCTGAAACTTCATCTTCATACTGCACTTCACCATTTTTTGAAATGCTTCCGGGTCTTCGTTCCACCACGCTTCCAGTTCGCCAAGGACCTTGCGCCGGAAACCTTCGACCGCGTCAAATTGAGCGTTCAACAATGGGATCAATCCGGGCTTGATGGCCGTGTTGATTTTGAATTTGGCGGTGCGCGTGATGGTCTGCGGGATGGCAGCTTCACTGCGTTTCAATCCAAGTTGGAGTAGATGGCGTAACGAAGCGTGTATGGAGGTCGAATCGGTCTTTCTGTTTTTCGTAGGCATGATGGCTCCTTCGCTCAACTTGCGAAGCTAGGCTTACAGAGGAAGAAGATGGGTTCAAGCCTATTTCATCAGCGCTGAATCGGTGGAATTTGTGGCTGCATCGGCTGACGGCAGTTGGTACATGGTCCAACTGTGGGCGAGCATCGCACTGGAATGCGCGGCGGGTTTGTGTATAGTTCCGCGGCCAAGCGGAGAGCTGGTGCATGATTCGGATTTACATGGATGTTTGTTGCTGGGAATAGCATGAGTACAATGACACTGGAGCAAATCCGTGTACACGGATTGCAGGCGCTGTTGGAGGAGCTCGGGCCCGTGGGTATGGTGCGTTTTCTCCAGCAGACGGAGACAGGGCATGGCGACTATTCCCGTGAGCGCCATGGTCGAGTGACGCGGCAGAGTGTGGCCGCTCTGGTAAAACGGATTGAGGCTCGGCGGAGCAAATAACGCAGGAGACAAATATGGACAAGGTTTCAGTTAAATTCTTCGAGCAGTTGATGGCGACGATCAGCCCTTCGGGCTTCGAGGACGAGGCCGCGAAGGTCTTCGCCGCGGAAGCGCGCACGTTCACCGACGATATCTGGCGCGACCAGCACGGCAACACCTTCGCCCGCGTCAACAAGGGCGGCGCGCCGCGTGTCATGCTCGCCGGCCACGTGGACGAGATCGGCGTGCAGGTGACGCATATTGACGAGAAGGGCTTCGTCAATTTCGCGCCCATCGGCGGCTGGGATGCGCAGATTCTCCAGGGCCAGCGCGTCTTCCTCCGCGGCAAGCAGCCGCGTGTCCCCGGCGTCATCGGCAAGAAGCCGATCCACCTGCTCAAGCCCGAGGAGCGCGACAAGGCGACCAAGCTCGACGATCTCTGGATTGATATCGGCGCAAAGGACAAGAAGGAGGCCGAGAGCCTCGTCTCCATCGGCGATCCCGGCGCGATCGCGGCCGACCTCGTGGCACTGCCGAACAACCGCTACATCGCCAAGGCGACCGACGACAAGGTCGGCGCGTTCGTCGTGCTGGAAGCCGCGCGCCTGCTGGCGAAGCTGAATCCCAAGGCCGAAGTCGTCGCCGTCGCCACGGTGCAGGAGGAGATCGGCCTGCGCGGCGCGACGACCAGCGCGTATGCGGTGAAGCCGGATGTCGGCATCGCGGTGGATGTGACGTTCGCCACCGATTTTCCCTCGATGGAAGGCGACAAGAAGCGCTTCGGCGAGATCACGCTCGGCAAGGGCCCGGTGATCACGCGCGGCCCGAACATCAATCCCGTGCTGTTCGAGCTGCTGCGCGACACCGCGGCGAAGAAGAAGCTCGCCCACCAGATCATGGCCGAGCCGCGCGGCACCGGCACCGACGCCAACGAAATCCAGTTGAGCCGCTCCGGCGTCGCCGCCGCGCTCGTCAGCGTGCCGAACCGCTACATGCACAGCCCGGTCGAGATGATCTGCCTCGACGATGCCGCGCTCGCCGCCCGGCTCATCGCCGAGACCGTGCTGCGCATGGACAAGAAGAGCGACTTCACCGCGCCGCTGTGAGGCGGCCGCGGAGAACCGCAGAAGGCCGAAGTCCCGGACTTCGACCTTCGCCATTCCTTGTTCGCTATTCTGCGGTTCAGCTTGAGGGTCAGCCGTGGCATCCAGCATAAAAGAACTGGCAGGCCAGCTCTTCGCGTATCGCGGCTGGCTGCTGGTCGCGCTGGCCACGGCGCTGCTGTGCCCCCTGTTCCTCCTCGGTCGCGCGGGACCGCTGGATTTCTGGTGGTGGATGGCCGCGAATCAGGTGCTCCTCGTCGCCGCCGCCTACGGCTGCGATGGCGGCGCGCGCCTCGGCCTGGTGAACGACCTGCGGATGCAGATGCCGCGGAAAATCTGGATCGGCCTGCTCACCGCCGTCGTGCTCTACGGCGTCTTCTGGCTCGGCAACCAAATCCTGCACCAGTTTCTGCCACTGGCGGCCGGGGGGCTGCAAGCCATCCATCAACTCCAAGGCGATGCCTCGACGCTGCGGGCCGCGCTGCTGATCGGCCTGCTGTTTGGTCCAGCCGAGGAGCTCGTCTGGCGCGGCGCGATCCAGCGCGCGTTCGTCGAGCGCTACGGCGCGGCGCGCGGGCTGTGCGTCACCACGCTCTTCTATGCCGTCGCGCACATCGCCTCCGCCAATCCGCTGCTGTTGCTGGCCGCGCTCGTCTGCGGCCTGTTCTGGGGCTGGCTCTTCCAGCGCACCGGCTCGGTCCTGCTTGTCGCGGTCAGCCACGCCGCCTGGTCGCTCGCGGTGTTCATCCTCCTGCCGCTGCGGTGAGTGGGGAAGACCGAAGGAAGAAAGCAGAGAGCAGAGAGCAGAAAATAGAAAACAGAGAGCAGAAAACAGAGGGCGGTATTCCCACGCGTGCAGTTGTCTGTAGGTCCGGCACTCTGTTGCCGGAGTGTTCTGGCAGCGGAGTGCCGGAACTACAGGGCGGGTTTTGCGTACATGGCCGCGTTCTGACGAGTGCGGCTACGGGCACGGGGATGAACAGCGAAGGGACGAGATCAGGGTTTTGCGCCGAAACGGACTACGAGGTCGGCATCTTCGCCGGTGCCGCCCGGCCGGCCGTCGCGGCCGAAGCTGATTACCGCGCCGTAGCCTTTCGCCGCATCGAACGGCTGGTAGATCAGCGGCCGCTTCCAACCATCCACTTCTAAACTCCCACTTCGGGCGAGGGGCAGAAGCCCAGTTGGCCATTTACCATAGACATCATGATAAATTTTAGATGCGTGCGCCATCGAGCCCAATTCATTTTTCGTAACAATGATAGGCCGCCCAGAATCCGTTTGATAAAAGACGATGTTTAATACGGTGATTATGGTCAAAATCAAAGTGAGCGAAGTCATAATCACCAAGACTATTTTTCTTCCTCTCACAGCGTTGCCCAGATGAAAGATTGATTCGGTTATTTCGCCGCCGAGGCCTGCTGCGTGAACTTCAGCGCTTCGCCGGCGACGGTGACCTCGACGGTTTCGCCGTCGGCGATGTGGCCGCGCAGGATTTCCTCGGCGAGCGGATTTTCGAGGTAGCGCTCAGTGGTCCGGCGGAGGTTGCGCGCGCCGTAGGTCGTGTCGAAGCCCTTTTCGGTGAGGAAGGCAAACACGTCGTCGGCGAGCTTCAGCGTCACCTTGCGCGCGGCGAGGCGGTTGCGGACCTTGTCGAGCTCGACATCGAGGATGCGGCGCGCGTCGGTGCGGTCGAGCTGGCGGAAGACGACGACGTCCTCGATGCGGTTGAGCAGCTCGGGCCGGAAAACCTTCTTCGCCTCGTCGAGCATCTGCTCCTTGAGCTTGGCGTAGTTGGCCGCGGCGGTGTGGTCGCCGAAGCCGAGGCCGCCGCCCTTGCGGATCAGGTCGGAGCCGAGGTTGCTGGTCATGATGATGATGGTGTTGCGGAAGTCCACGCTGCGGCCGAGGCCGTCGGTCAGCTTCCCTTCCTCGAGCACCTGCAGGAGGATGTGCGTGACGTCCGGGTGCGCCTTCTCGATTTCATCGAAGAGCACGACCGAGTACGGGCGGCGGCGGACCTTCTCGGTGAGCTGGCCGCCCTCCTCGTAGCCGACATAACCCGGCGGCGAGCCGACGAGGCGCGAGACGTTGAATTTTTCCATGTACTCGGACATGTCCACGCGGATGAGCGCGTCGGGATTATCGAACATGAACTCGGCGAGCGCCTTGGCGAGCAGGGTCTTGCCGACGCCAGTGGGCCCCAGGAAGATGAACGAGCCGATGGGCCGGCGCGGGTCCTTGAGGTTCGCGCGCGAGCGACGCAGGGCCTTGGCAATCGCGGCGATGGCGTCGGGCTGGCCGATCACAGTCTTGTCGAGTTCCTTCTCCATCTCCAGCAGGCGCGCCATGTCCTTCTGGCTCATCTTGGTCAGCGGGATACCGGTCCAGCGCGAGGTGACGGCCATGATGTCGTCCTCGCCGATGACCGGCTTGTTCGCGTCGGATTGCGTGCGCCAGTCGGCGATGATCTTCTCCAATTCCTCGCGCGCCACCCGCTCGGCGTCGCGGAGCTTGGCGGCGTCCTCGAAGTGCTGGCCACGGATCGCCTCCTCCTTTTGCTTGCGCAGTTCCTCGATTTTCGCCTCGCGGTCCTTGAGTTCCGGCGGGCGGGTCATGTTGGTGATGCGCGAGCGCGCGCCGGCCTCGTCCACCAGGTCAATCGCCTTGTCCGGCAGGAAGCGGTCGGGCAGGTAGCGCGCGGACAGCTCGACGGCCGCCTGCACCGCGGCGTCGCTGATGCTGACGCGGTGGTGCGCCTCGTAGCGGGCGCGCAGGCCCTTGAGAATCTGCACGGCCTCCTCGACCGTCGGCTCGCGCACCATGATGGACTGGAAGCGGCGCTCGAGCGCGGCATCCTTCTCGATGCTCTTGCGGTACTCGCCGAGTGTCGTCGCGCCGATGCACTGCAGCTCGCCGCGGGCTAGCGCGGGCTTGATGATGTTGGAGGCGTCCATCGCGCCCTCGGCGCCACCGGCGCCGATGATCGTGTGAAGCTCGTCCACAAACAAAATCACGTTCTTCACGCGGCGGATTTCGTCCATCACCGCCTTGATGCGCTCCTCGAACTGGCCGCGGTACTTGGTGCCGGCGACCATCAGCGCGAGGTCGAGCGTGATAACGCGCTTGCCGCGTAAAATCTCCGGTATCTCGCCGCGGACGATCGCCTGCGCGAGCCCCTCGACGATCGCGGTCTTGCCGACGCCGGCCTCGCCGAGCAGCACGGGATTGTTCTTCGTGCGGCGGCAGAGGATCTGCATCACGCGCTCGATCTCCGTCGCGCGGCCGATGACCGGATCGAGTTCGCCCTTGTAGGCCAGCTCGGTCAGGTCGCGGCCGAAGGCGTTGAGCGCGGGCGTCTTCACGCCCCCCTTCTTCTCGCCCTCGGCCTGCTTCTCGCCGGCGGATTGCGCCTTCTTCGCCTCCGGGGCTGCTTTCTGCTCTTCTTCGCCCGCCGGCCCCGGCTCGCCGCCGAACTCCTTGAGGATTTCCTCGCGGACCTTGTCCGCGTCCACGTTCAGATTCTTCAGCACCTGCGCGGCGACGCCCTCGCCCTCGGCCAGCAAGCCGAGCAGCAAATGCTCGGTGCCCACATAATCGTGGCCGAGGTTCTGCGCCTCCAGGCGCGCGAGCTGCAGCACCTTCTTGACGCGCGGCGTCAGCGGCACCGCGCCCGCGGTCTTCGTCTCCGGCCCGCTGCCGACGGCCTTCTCCACCTCGATGCGCGCGATGCCCAGGTCCACGCCCATCTTCTCCAGGATGATGACGGCGACGCCCTCGCCCAGCGCGATCAGGCCGAGCAGCAGGTGCTCGGTGCCGATGTAGTTGTGGTTGAAGCGGTCCGCTTCCTGCCGCGCCAGTTGCAGCACCTTCTTGGCGCGCTCCGTAAATTTGTCCATCTCTCCGCTCATGCTTGTCCCCTGGCTTCCGCCAATTGCGTGCGAATCAAATCCGCGCGGACGCGGTCGCGGTCGCGCGGCTTGAGCAGCTTGCCTTCGCGCTGCTGCAGGTGCGCCGGCTGACTCAACAGCAGCAGCCGGTCCACCGCCGGGCGGTCCACGCCGCGCAAGATACCCAGATCAATGCCCAAGCGCAAACCGGAGAGCAGGTCCAGCGCCTCCTTCGAGGAGAGCAGGTGCGCGTGGCTCAGGATGCCCAGCGCGCGGCCGACGTGGTCGCGCAGGACGATCTCGCGCTTCTCCAGCAGGCGGACGCGCGCGTTCTTCTCGTGGTTCACCAGTTCCAGCACGATCTGCTCGATCGTGCGGACGATGTTCTCCTCGCGGTCGCCGAGCGTGATCTGGTTGGAAATCTGGAACATGTTGCCCGCGGCCTCGGTGCCCTCGCCCCATAGCCCGCGGACGGCGAGGCCGATCTTCGTCAGGCCCTTCGCCACCGGGTTCAGCTCGTTCATCAGCGCGAGCCCCGGCAGGTGGAGCATCACGCTCGCGCGCAGGCCGGTGCCGACGTTCGTCGGGCACGCGGTCAGGTAGCCGAGGCGCGGCGAGAACGCGTAACGGACGCGCGCCTCGATCTCGTCATCGAGCGTGTTCATCCGCTGCCAGATCGCCTGGAGCGTCAGCCCCGGCGTCAGGCTCTGCAGGCGCAGGTGGTCTTCCTCGTTGACCATCACGGAAATCGTCTCGTCCTGCGTGGCAACCAGCCCGCTGCCGCGGCCGCGTTGCGCCATCTCGCCGCTGATCAGGTGGCGCTCGAACAAAATCATCCGCTCGAACTCCTCCAGTTCCGCCATGCCGAAGGCGAACGCCGGCGTGAGCGTCTTCAGGCCCAGCAGGACCGGCCGCAGGTGCTGCCAGACACGCTCGCACTCCTCCTCGCCGGCCCAGCCGGGGAACGCCGCGCCCTTGAGGTTGCGCGCCAGCCGGATGCGGCTGCTGACGACGATGCCGGTATCCGCGCCCGGCGCGAGCCACGCGCACGGCTGCTGGAGCAGATCGGCGAAGATCATGCCGGCTCCTTGCCGCGCAGGGCGGCGATGCGGTCGCGCAGCCGCGCGGCCTCCTCGAATTGTTCCTCGGCGATGGCCTTCTCCAGCGCCTTCTGCAAGGCCGCCAGCTCGGCCGAGGCCTGGATGCTCTGGCTCTCGCGCGCCGGGATCTTGCCGGTGTGCTGATGGGCGCGGTGCATATTGTGGAGCATCGGCGCCAGCTCCGGCGCGAACGCCGCGTAGCAGTCGGCGCAGCCGAGCCGGCTGGTCTTCCTGAAATCCGCGCGCCGCATGTGGCAGCGCGGGCAGGTGCGCTCGGCCTCCGGCGCCTCCTCGCGCGGCGGCTTGCCGCCGCCGGCCGGCGCCTTGCCGCCACCGCTCAAGCCCATCAGCAGGTCGGTGATCGAGATCGTCCCCTTGATATCCAGCCCGCTCTTCGCGGCGCAGCCCTCGCAGAGATTGACCTTCTTCACCTCGCTGCCGACGACCTGCGTCAGGTGGACCGTGGCCTCACGTTCTTTGCACATTTCGCATTGCATGAGAATTTTTCCCGGCGGGAGTGTACCGCGCCCGTGGCGTTTTCCAAGGCTGGGAAAGCTTCAGCCGGATTTTTCCAAGCCTTGGAGAAACGGCGGCGGCGTTTTCCAAGCCCTGGAAAATTTTTCCGGCTTACACGATCGGCGTACCGGAGCTGCGCGCGTATTCGCGGAAGGCCTGCTCCAGCCGCTTGGCGACGGGGCCGGGCTTGCCGGCGCCGATCGGGCGGCGGTCCATCTTGACGACGCTGATGATCTCCGCTGCCGTGCCGGTCAGGAAGACCTCGTCGGCGGTGTAGAGATCGTAGCGCGTCAGGACCTCTTCCTTGACGGTGAAGCCGTGCTGCGGTGCGAGTTCCATGACCGTGCCGCGCGTGATGCCTTCGAGTGCGCCGCACCACGAGGGCGGCGTGCGCAGCGTGGAGCCGTTGACGACGAAGACGTTGTCGCCGCTGGCCTCGGCGACGAAGCCCTGCGGGTTGAGCATGATGCATTCGAGGCAGTTGGCGTTCATCGCCTCGATCTTCGCGAGGATGTTGTTGAGGTAGTTCAGGCTCTTGATGCGCGGGTTGATCGCCTCGGTGTGGTTGCGCAGCGTGCCGACGGTGATGACCGCGAGGCCCTTGTCGTAGAGCTCCTGCGGATAGAGCTGGATGCCGCCGGCGATGATGATGACCTGCGGCTCCTTGCACGATTCCGGGTTCAGGCCGAGGGAGCCGACGCCGCGCGTGACGATGTGCCGGATGTAGCCGTTCGTGATGGCGTTGGCCTGGCAGGTGGCGACGACGGCGGCGTTCATCTCCGCCTTGGTCATCGGGATGGCCAGGTCAATCGCCTTGGCCGAACGGTAGAGGCGGTCGGTGTGCTCCTCGAGCTTGAAGACGCGGCCGTTGTAGGCGCGGATGCCCTCGAAGATGCCGTCGCCGTAGAGCAGGCCGTGATCGAAGACGGAGACCTTCGCGTGTTCTCCATCCACCAGCTTGCCGTTCATGTAGATTTTCATAGCGCTCACTTTCCCGCGCACTGTTGCGGCGACCCGCGGCCGCCGCTACAGGGGCAAAACGCGGGTCAGGATAACTTTCCATCGCGCAAATGCAACGTTCGATTGCAGCGCGCGGCGATGTCGGCGTTGTGGGTCACCAGCACCAGCGTGTGGCCGCGGTCGCGCGTCAGCCGGAAGAGGTGTTCGAGGACCTGGTCGCCGGTGGCGGAGTCGAGGTTGCCGGTGGGCTCGTCGGCGAGGATGATCGAGGGGCCGATGACCAGGGCGCGGGCGACGGCCACGCGCTGGCGCTGGCCGCCGGACAGCTCGTTGGGCTTGTGCTGCATGCGCTCCTTCAGCCCGACGCTGGCCAGGGCCTTCTCGGCCAGCTCGCGGCGCCGCGCCGCCGGCACGCCGGCGTAGATCAGC
>CAISWQ010000005.1 GCA_903889245.1 uncultured Lentisphaerota bacterium
GAAACGCGCGGCAGCACCGGATGCTCGGTGTTCCAGTATTTGCTCATGGCATCCCCACCTAGTAATGCACCCCCAACTCCCGCGCCGCCTCTCTGGGTGTCAGGTTCATACCTGCACCACGTCCAGCGGACTGCGCACACTCTCCGCCTCCGCGTGCAGATAACCCATCGTCGTCTCCAGACTGCTATGCCCCATCTCCGCCTGCACCGCCCGCACGTTGGCACCCGCCTCCAGTGCGTGCGTCGCGTAGGCGTGGCGCAGACAGTGCGGCGTCACCACACCGCTCATGTCCACCGACCGCGCTGCGTCTCTAACGGCCCGCTGGATGATCTGCTCCGCGCAGCGCCAGCGTACCAACTCACCCGACCGCGGGTGACGGCATGGCCGCTCGGAAGGGAACACAAAAGCCCACTTCGGCGAGCGCACCAGCGCCGGATATTTCTTGGCCAACAAGTGCGGTATTTGCACCGGCAGGCCCTTAACCGCATCCGCCCGCGCCACGGCCGCGGCCACCGCAAGCTGCGCGTGAAGCGCCGGCATCACAGCGCAGGGCAGCGGCACCACCCGATCCTTGTCACCCTTCGCCCCACGGATCACCAGTCGCGAGTGCGTCAGATCAACATCCTTCACCCGCAACTCCAGCGGCTCGCTGACCCGCAGACCGCAGCCATAGAGCAGTTGCACGATCAGCTTGACCGGCTGGCCCTGGCTCCGCTCTGGCAACGCGCCGAGCAGCGCGCGCACCTCCGCCACCGTCGGCGCGTAGCGCAGTCTGGCCGGCCGCTTCGCGCGCAAAGCGTGAACCTCGCCGACCTCTTGCCCAAGCACACCACGAAAACAAAACAGCAGCGCGTTGAACGCCTGATTTTGCGTCGCTGCCGCGCAATCCCGCTGCGCGAGGTCAGACAAATAGGCTTCCATCTTGGCAGCCGGACTGGCCTCGCACAAACCACCACGAGCTTTCAACCAGTCATAAAACCGACCGATCCAATGCGTGTAGGTCTGCTCGGTCTTGTAGCTGTAGTGCTTCCTACGCACTACGTCCCGCACCCTGCTTAATAATTCTTCCTTTTTCATAAAACGCACTCCTTTAAATTTTTGCGAAAATCAATGAATGTTTGTCGTTGTAGAATCATTGTTGGCCACCGCCATCTCGCGGCGAGCGAGGACGCGGCGGCATCGGTACATCGTATTGCACTCGCACGGATGGTACTCGCGGTTGCCTTTGATGCCTGGCTGATTGTCCCCGTAATAGCCAGTGTCGTGACAAAGCTCGCAGAACTCCGCAGGGTTCTCCGAGGTGTTGTCGCACCGGATGAATATGCGGGGATCGCGGTACGCGGCAAACAAGGGAGTGGAGCGTACAGCTTGCCCGGCGGTGGTTTCAGGTGTGGTCATGGTTTCCTTTCCGGCAAGCTGTCCCCTCACGCCCAGCGTTGTTGGGGCTACTCACTCGCGGCCTGAATACGACCACCGCCACCGGGAACGGCCACGCCTGCCCGTTTGCGTTCTTCGCCCTGCCCTTCGGGAAGCGCACCTCGGTCGCCTTCGCGGCGTACTGGTGCCACCATTCCGTGTCCACGCGGGCAGGGACGAACGCAACCACCAGCGCCCCGTTGTCGCGGGCTTCCGTGTAAGCCTTCCGCATCCAAGGCCCGATCTCGCGGCCATATGGCGGGTTCATAAACACCCGCTCATCCGTCCACGCTTGCGCGAGGCCGTCTTCCGCTGGCGTGTAGTGCCTGGCGCACTTTGCCGTGTCGTGTTCGCAGCACGGGTCAAGTGTGAAGTCAAACTCAAGGTCTAGGTAGTCGAACCACTCTTGCGGCGTCGGCCACTTCATGTCCTTGCTGCTTCCCATCACTTCGCAGACGTGGTGCATGTTCCCTCCAATCCAGAAGCCCCAACAACCGGCGGCACCGTACCGCCTACCGGCGGCCGGTGCGCCGGAGCGTTCGGCAGGTGAATC
>CAISWQ010000006.1 GCA_903889245.1 uncultured Lentisphaerota bacterium
CCACGAGACCGAAAAAATCAAGTGGGAGCTGTGGAAGGTCGTCTACGGCGTCTGGAACCACATCAAGAATTCCGGCCTGTTCCCCGAGGCGGCGAGCATGACGCTGGAGTGGGTCGGCACGATCCCCGGCAAACGCGAGAGCCGCCGCTTCGAAGGCGACTACATGCTTTCGCAGCCCGACCTGATCGAGCAGCGCCGCCACGCCGACGCCGTCTCGTTCGGCGGCTGGGCAATTGACCTGCACCCGGTGGACGGCGTCTATAGCCCGCAACCCGGCTGCATCCAGTGGCACAGCAAGGGCGTCTATCAGATTCCCTATCGTTGCCTCTACAGCCGGAACATCGCGAACCTGTTTCTCGGCGGGCGGCTGATCAGCGCCTCGCACGTCGCGTTCGGCTCGACGCGCGTGATGTGTACCTGCGCGCACAACGGCCAGGCCGTGGGCCTGGCCGCCGCGCTGTGCCGCCGACACAACCTTGCGCCGCGCGCGCTCGCCGCCGCGCCGCACATCGCCGAGTTGCAGCGCGAGTTGCTGCGCGCCGGCCAGTACATCCCGGAAGTGCCGCTGGCCGATCCCGATAACCTCGCCCGGCAGGCGGACATCACCGCCTCCAGCGAGCTGCATCTCGTCGCGTTGCCCTCCAACAGCACGACGCTGCCGCTGGCGCAGGCGTGGGCGATGATGTTGCCGGTGCAGCCCGGCGCGATGCCGCACGTCACCTTCACGCTCGACGCGGCACGGGCGACGACGCTGCGCGCCGAGCTGCGCATCAGCAGCAAGCCGCGCAACCATACGCCGGATACCACGCTCGGCGTGCTGGAACTGCCGCTCCAGCCCGGCGCAGGGCAGCCGGTGACGCTCGCCTTCGACGAGGCGCAGCTCGACCAGCCGCGCTACGCGTTCATCTGCCTGATGGCCAACGAGGCGCTTGCCGCGCACGTGAGCGACGTGCGCGTGACCGGCGTCCTCGCCGTCAGCCAGAAGTTCAACCGCGCCGTCGCCAAGACGCCGCGGCAGGAGCCGCCGCCGGGCATTGGTATCGAGAGCTTCGAGTTCTGGATTCCACAGCGGCGGCCGGAGGGGAAAAACCTGGCGGTGCAGATTCATCCGCCGCTCGCGGCCTTCGGCGCGGCGAACGTTCTCAACGGCAAGCAGCGGCCGACACGCCAGCCGAACGCGTGGGTCGCCGCGCTGGATGATCCCCGGCCCACGCTCACCCTGCGCTGGAAAACGCCGCAGACCATTTCGCGTATCGAGCTGGCCTTCGATCCCGATTTCGATCACGCGATGGAGTCGGTGCTGATGGGCCACCCCGAACGCGTCACGCCGTTCTGCGTCCGGCGCTACACGATCCGCGACGCGGCCGGTCGCGTCTTGGCGCAGTGCGCCGAAAATCACCAGGCGCTCAACACCCTCCGCCTGGCCACGCCCATCCAGACCGACCAGCTCACGATTGAACTCGTGGCGCCGGGCGCGCACGTGCCCGCCGCGCTCTTCGACGTGCGCTGCTATAGATGAGCCTGCTTTGGGCTTGAAAAGCCGCACCCCGCCGCGAATGATTCGCCGCGCACCGTCCACGCCCCTGTAGCTCAGGTGGACAGAGCATGGGATTTCTAATCCCAGGGTCGCAGGTTCAAGTCCTGCCAGGGGCGCCATCCGCCGGGGATTTTCACATCCCACCACGATGTTTAGCGCCACTTGTGTTTGGGATATTTGCGCGCCATTTCCTGCTTCACGCGCGGGTAGTGGTCGCGCCAGAAGGCGGCGAGGTTCTGCGTCACCTGCACCGGCCGGAAATTCGGCGCGAGGATCTGCACGACGAGCGGGACGCGGCCCCCGGCGACCGCCGGCGTGCCCTGCACGTCGTAGAGATCCTGAATCTTCGCGGCGAGGGTCGGTGGTCCGTCGAGGCCGTAGGTGATTTTCGCACGATGCCCGGTCGGCAGCTCGTAGCGCTCGGGAGCGAACTTCTCCACGAGCGCCTGCTGGGCGCCGTTGAGCCACGACTTGACCACCGGCCATACCGGCTTGCTGCGCAGGTCCTTTTGCGAGAACGCGCCGAGGCAGATTTGCTCGATTATCAGCTTGCGGTCGGCCTCGCCGATCTCCGGCAGCGCAAGATCGGGGCGGAACGTGACGAGAAAATTGACGCGCATGATCCACTGCTCCACCGCGTCGTCCCACAGGTCCAGTTTCAGTGCGCCCTTCTGAACCTCGGCGGCGAGCAGCGCGGCGGCCTCGGCCTCGTTCGGGACACCGCCGCGTTTGACTTCCAAGGGCAGGTCGCGGAACAGCCGCTGGCGCTCGGCGAAGACGCGCTTCTCCTCGTGGTCATAGACCGCAACGGCGCGCTCGTGGAAATCCTGAGGGAACAGCTCGCGAAGCCAGTCGGCCTCGACGGCGGTGATCAAATTCAGCAACACATTCAGGTCGCCGGCGCGGCCCTCGATCTCGTTGATATCGGCGGCGACGACGAGTTCGGCATCGCGCACGGCGCTCTCGCGCGCAAGCTGGCCGCGCCGGCCGTGGACGAGCTGGCAGCGCAGCGTACCGCCATCGAGCCGGACGGCGAGCTGGTCGGAAAAACCGGTGAGCAGGCAGCGGCGCAGCGCGTCATCATCGGCCGCGGTCTCCTCGAGGCGCAACCCCTGCTCTCGCGCGATGCGCAGGAAGAAATCGAACAGCGGCCGCACCTGCCGCGCCGCCTGCGCGTGGATGCCGAGCCGCTTGCACTTGTTGAAATCATAACCAACGCGGTCGGCGTAGTTCCACGCGCGCATCAGGATGAAGAAATCCGAGGTGGTCTCCTCGCCGAGAAAGTCGTCGCGGTCCTCGCGCGTATCCTTGCCCGTCCGCCGGACGAGCAGGCTGCGGCCCTGCGTGAGCGCGGCGGCGAGGCACGCGGCGCGGACGCAGCCAAACTCGTGCGCCGCGAGCAGCATCCGGGCATAGCGCGGATGGACCGGGAACGAGAGCATCCGCTCGCCGAGCGGCGTGATGGCGCCGCTGGTCTCGTCGAGCGCGCCGAGGTCGCGCAGCAGCATCTCCGAGCGCTGGACGCTCTTCGGGTCGGGCGGCTCCAGCCACTGGAAGTCGGCGATGTTCGCGATGCCCGCCGCCTTCAGCGTCAGGATGGATTCCGCGAGGTCGAGCCGCCGGATCTCCGGCAGTTCCTGCGGCGGCCGCTGCGGATGCTCGCGCGCGGTCCACAGCCGCAGGCAGGCGCCCGGCGCGGTACGGCCCGCGCGGCCCGCGCGCTGGTCGGCGCTCGCGCGGCTGATTTTCTCGATGAGCAGCGTATTGATACCGCGATGCGGATCGAAGCGCGGAATGCGCGCCAGCCCGGAATCAATCACGAGGCGCACGCCGGGGATCGTCAGCGAAGTCTCCGCGACGTTCGTCGCCACAATCACCTTGCGCTTGTCATAGTCGGCCACCGCGGCGTCCTGCTCCGCCGGCGGCAGCTCGCCGTGTAGCGGCAGCACCACCCAGCCGCGCGCGAGCGGCGAGGCCTGGATCGTCTGCACCGTACGCGCGATCTCGTAGGCGCCGGGCATGAAGATGAGCGCATCGCCCTCCGCGCCCGCGCGCACCAGCCGCTCCCACTCCTGTGTGGCGACCTCCCACGGCGGGAAGTGCTCGAAGTCCACCGGCTTGTCGAGGTAGTCCACGCGCACGGGATACGTGCGGCCGGCGGACTCCAGCAGCGCGCACGGCGTGAGATATTTTTCCAGCAGCGCGGTATCCAGCGTCGCGCTCATCACGAGGATCAGCAGGTCGGGCCGCGCGGACTTTTGCAGCGCCAGCGCGCGCGCGAGCGTCAGGTCGCCATAAAGATGGCGCTCGTGGAACTCGTCGAAGACCACCGCGCTGAGGCCCTCCAGTCGCGGATTCGAGAGCATCTGGCGCAGCAGGATGCCCTCAGTCACGTAGCGGATGCGCGTCTCGCGGCTGGTGACGTCCTCGAAGCGGATCTGGTAGCCGACCTCGCCGCCGGGCCGGCCGCCGCGCTCGTGCGCGACGCGCGCGGCGAGCAGGCGCGCGGCGAGACGGCGCGGCTGGAGGATGACGACCTGGCCCGCGCCGAGCAGCCCGCGGTCGAGCAACATCTGCGGCACCTGCGTCGATTTGCCCGAGCCGGTCGGCGCCGTGACGATACCGCGCCGCTGCCCGCGCAGTTGCGCGACCAGCGTCTCCTCGAGCTCATAAATGGGCAGCGTCTTGGGGTTCATGGCCAAAAGCGCGGCGGAGCATAGCAGATTTGCCGCCGCGCGCGGGCGCGTTTCCAGGCCTTGGAAAAAAACGCGCGGAATTTTCCAGGGCTTGGAAAACGGGGCGTCAACTTTTTCCAAGGCCTGGAAAATTCCGGGAAAAGTTTTCCAATCCCTGGAAAACCAACTGCGCGCTTGAATCCACCGGCCACCGTGCTTACTCTTCCGCATTCGCGTTGCGTAGTACGAATATGAGAGATGAGCCGGTAGAATACTTGGGCTAGGAGAGGTGGCCATGATGCGAAAGTTTTTTTGCGTTTTCTGGGGTTGTCTCGGAATCTTTCTAACTTTTATGGCCATCATGCTGCTGGTAGGATTGAAGGGCGAAGGATTCGTCAAGGCCATTGGGCTCATATTTGGTGCGGTGTTGTTTGGGTTCCCGGGTGTTTGGCTCATAGGCTTATCCCTTGAAGAAAGTGCGAATTTGCGGAGGATCGAGCAAGAGCAAGAACAGGCGCTTGATGCGGCTAGAACGCGACGACTACAAGAACAAGAGGAACGTGATGCGGCTGAGGCGCGACGGAAAAGAGAATATGAAGAAGCTCAAGAGCGAATCCGTCGCAATTTGACACAACTTGTCTCGGTTACAAATGGGGCCATCGAAGAATTGCTGACCTTCCCCCGCGGACTGGAACAGATTCAGAGTGAGTCCCGGTCGGTGTTTGACTGCATTGTTATCACACTGATTTCTTCATTCAAGGAGTTATCCATAGCCGCACAGGAGGGCGTCCCACAGCCCGAACGTGCGG
>CAISWQ010000007.1 GCA_903889245.1 uncultured Lentisphaerota bacterium
AGCCGCACGTTCGGGCTGTGGGACGCCCTCCTGTGCGGCTATGGATAACTCCTTGAATGAAGAAATCAGTGTGATAACAATGCAGTCAAACACCGACCGGGACTCACTCTGAATCTGTTCCAGTCCGCGGGGGAAGGTCAACGCTAAGGACAGTTCTCATTGCAGCCACTGGATTTTGATTTCCTTGGCCAGTGGTTTGAACTCCGCATCGCCGGTGACGAGGTCGGCTTTTTTCTCCCTGGCCAGCGCGGCGGCGAAGGCATCGGCGAGGCTCAAGGTGAAGCGGGCTTTGTAGTCGGCGGCCTGGTCGGCCAGCGCGCGGGTGATGGGCTGGAACGCGATGGGCAACGTTTCCAGCACCTTGGCGGCCGCCTGCCACGCCGCCGCGCCGTCTTTGCGGAGGATGATGTATTTGACCTCCGCGTAGTTCACCTCGGTCATGAGCAAGGGCTTATCGGCCTGTGCGGCCTTCTCCAGCAACGCCTTGACCGGCAGCCCCTCCGGCTCGCCACGGAAGTAGGCCACGAGGGCGAAACTATCAAGTACCTTAGCGGACACGACGCTCCTCCAGTTTCCGCTCCTGCTGCTTGTGTTCAGCCCGTTCCTCGGCGAAGGACCTATCGCCGGCTTTGCGCTTGAGCAGGCCAAACCCCCGCTTGATGGCGTGCCGCGTTACCGGCTTGATGAGAATGCCCTCGTCAGTCGCCTGTACGACGGCCTTGGTGCCATCCTCGATGTGGAACGCGCGCCGCAGCCAGGCCGGGATGACCACCTGACCCTTCGTCGTGAACCACACTTCGCCCGCCTTCATGGTCGTGTTCATGGGCGAATCCTACTTCCATTATGATTTCCGTCAACAGAATAGTTGTAGGAAATAAGCCGTAAAATCAGATATCCATTCCAACCGGTCGCGACGGCGTGTCTCTCCCGCCCGCCCCGGCGAGGCCAGCGGTTTCCAAGGTTTGGAACTGTTGCGCGCTACTTTTCCAAGCCTTGGGGAAAACACCGGGTTCATTGTTCAAGGCCCGGGGAAGTCCCCCTGCGGGTCAGCGGGTCTTCAGCTCGATGGCGAAGGCGGACTTGGCGGCAATGTCCTTGGCGATATACGCGACGACCTCCGCTGGGACGGCCTTGTTCACCTTGAAGATGGCGATGGAGTTCTCGCCCTTCGAGTCGTGCGGGTTACGCGTGTCGTCGATGTTCAGCCCGGCCTTGGCGAGCGCGGAGCCGATCTGGCCGACGACGCCGGGGCGGTCCTTGTAGATCATCACGAGGATGCTACCGGTGGGTTCGAAGTAGAGCTTGTCGAAGTCGTTGATGCGCGACACCATCAGGTTGCCTTCGGTCACGGTGCCGCGGACGCTGGCGTGGATCAGGTGGTCGGCGTCGAGGCTGCCAGTGAGGTCCACCGTGATGGAGCCGCCGTAACCCTTGTGCTCATCCACTTCGCGGTCGGCGTAGTCTACGCCCATATTCTTGAGGAACTGCGCAGCACCCTTGGGGTCCATGGTGCGCTCGACGCGGTCGCTCAACGCGGAGACAATCGGTGCGAGCAACCAGCCGGCAAACGGCTTGAGCTGGCCGTAGAAGCTGGTCTCGACAAGCTTGAGCTTGGTCTCGGTGCCGATCACGGCGCGGCACAGGCGCGCGAGGATATAGGCGAGGTCCACGTAGCTCTCGTTGAGACCGGCGGGCAAATCGCGGTTGACGATGTAGCTACTCATGCCCTTCTCGTCGAGTTCCATCAGGAACTGTGCGGCGAACTTGGCGGCCGTCCAATTCGCTTCCTTCGTGCTGGCGCCGAGGTGCGGGACCATGATGTCGGCAATATCCAGGCAGCTCTTGGGGCCGGGCTCGTCCTTGGCATAGACATCATTGAGGAACCGAATCTGTTTCTCGGCTTTGACGGCGCGGATATCGGCCTCGACGACAACGCCGGAGCGCGCACAGTTAATCAGCGTCGCGCCCTTCTTCATCTTGCCGAGCAGCGCGGCGTTGACGAGGCCCTTGGTCTCGGCGTTCTCCGGGATGTGTAGCGATACATAGTCGCTGCGCTCGAACAGCGTGGGCAGATCCACCAACTCGACGCCGATTTCCTTCGCGCGCTCCTGGCTGACGATCGGGTCGTAGCCGAGCACGTGCATCTCGAAACCTTCGAGTCGCTTCGCCACGAGCTGGCCGATGTAGCCGAGGCCGATGATGCCGATGGTCTTGCCGGTGACCTCGCGGCCCATGAACTTGGTTTTCTCCCACTCGCCGCGGCGGCAGGAAGGATCGGCCTCGACGAGGTGGCGCGCGTCGGCGAGCATCAGCGCGACGACTTCCTCGGCGACGGCGTTGGAGTTCGCGCCCGGCGTGGTGAGCACGTCCACCTTCTTCTTGCGCGCATACTTCACGTCAATCGTGTTGAAGCCGGAGCCGGCGCGGACGATCGCCTTGAGGTGTGGCAGAGCGTCCATGACTTCCGGCGTGACTTTCTCGCTGCGCACGATGATCGCGTGCGCGTCGGGATGCTGCTGCGCCAGCGCGAGCAGTTCGGTCTTCTCCTCCTGGACCACCTTATACTGGCCGTTGGATTCCAGCAGTTCCTTGGCAACCTTGTCGAGTTTCGTCGGGATCAAAACCTTTTTCATCTTTCGCCCTTTCTTGTGCGGCGCACTGTAGCAGCCCGCGCCGCCGACGCAAGCCGGAAGCGGGCAACAGCGAGACCTGAAACGTGAGACCTGAAACCTGAAACTTGAAACCTGAAAATGGGGACATGCCGGGTTGGCCGATTCTAACCAGCCGCGCACGGAGTGCGCGGCCCACCCGCCCGCAGCCGTTGCCGGGAATTTGTCCTTGCCCCGCCGTATGCGCTACCGCTGTTATGCTTGTCCTGCATCCCGCATCCTTCCCCAAAGCCAAGCGGCGTCCCTCATCAGAAGGACGCCGCTCCTCTCACACGGTTCAGTGCAGGATCAAACCGACCACGGGCTGCGGTAGTCGCGGGTCAGCCACTTGGGATTGCCGGTGCCGTTCGTGAACTGGAACTTCAGCGGGTCCCACGTGAACTTCGCGTGGTTGTAGTAGGCCTGGTTCATCAGGTGGCAGCAGATCGCGCTGTGCGCGCCGACGATCTCGCTGGTGACGGGTTTCTGGCGGCTCTTGACGCACGCCATGAAGTCGGAGATGTGGTTCTTGCTCTCGTAGAGCTTGATCTTCGCGTCCTTAAGGTAGGCGCGCTCGGCTTTCTGCACCTCGGCGGCGCAGGAGGTCTCCGACTTCGGGGCCTTTTCGCCCTTCTTCACCTTCTTCTCCGCGTACTCGGCGATGGTCTGGCCGTCCACGATCAACACGAACCTGCCGCGGTTGACCTTGACCTCGCCCTTGGAGCCGAAGAAGTGGACGCCGAAACCATCCGTGTGCTGCACATAGATGCCGTTCGCGTAGACCAGCTTGCAACCGCGCTTGGCCTTTTCGTCGCTCGGCGGAATGACCTCCACCGGCCCGCTGTTGTCCATGCCGAGGCCCCACTGCGCGATATCAATGTGGTGCGCGCCCCAGTCGCAGACCATGCCGCCGCCATATTCCTTGTAGGCGCGCCAGTTTGGGAAGTGCGTGTGCAGGCCGCGCGGCGAGAGCACGGAATTATAGCCGCGTTTCGGGCCGGGTCCGCACCACAGCTCCCAGTCGAGCCCCGGTTCCATATTCTCCTCCGGCAGATCGCACGGCCGGCCGGGGTCGCCAAACTGGCACTCGACGTGGTGAATCTTGCCGATGACGCCGTTCTGCACCAGCTCGCACGCGATGCGGAATTCCTTGCTCGAACGTTGCATCGAGCCGGTCTGGAGCACGCGCTTGTTGGCCTCGACAGCCTTCATGACCTCGACCGCCTCGTGGATGTTGTGCGTCAGCGGCTTCTCGCAATAGACGTCCTTGCCGGCGCGCAACGCCGCGAGAGTCGGGATCGCATGCCAGTGGTCGGGCGTGGCGATGCAGACCGCGTCAATGTCCTTGCGGTTGATGATCTCGCGGAAATCGTTGTAGGCGGCGCAGTCGCTGTTCTTGTAGAAATCGTCCACGCGCTTCTTGGCGGCGTTGCGGCGATTGGTGTCCACGTCGCAGACGGCGACGACGCGGGTTTCCTGGCCGAGGAAGTTGCCCAGCAGTCCGCGCGACTGCGTGCCCATGCCGATGAAGCCCATCGTCACCTTGCCGCCCGGCGCCGCCGACCAGACATGCGAGGGGAGGATGAACGGGCTGGCGGCCGCTCCGGCGGCCAGGCTTTTCAGAAACGTACGGCGAGAGGTTTGCATCAGTATTCCTTTCTTTGAAATCACACGCGGGCGCTTATACCCGCCACCGCCCGAAAAAGCCAATCCGATTTCCAAGGCTTGGAAAAATTGCCCCGCGTTTTTCCAGGGCTTGGAAAACAACCGGCGCTTCGTCTCGCGTCTCTTGTCTCGCGTCGCTTATCACTCGCCACTCGACCCTCTGCCCTCGTCCCTCTGCCCCTCTTCGGCGGTGGGGCGGCGCAGCGTGTCGAGCAGCGCGAAGATGGCGCCGGGCAGCATCGCGCCGAGGATCAGCGGGTAGGTGATCAGCGAGACGGTCAGGCAGACGGCCTTGGCGACGCCGGCGCGGCCGAAGAAGTAGAGGAACGCGCCTTCCTTGACCCCAAGCCCGAAGTAGGAGATCGGCAGCAGCGTGAACATGTTGATCATCGGGACGAACGCGGCGGCCTGGCTCACGGCCACCGGCTGCCCGACGGCGCGGAACAGGAGCACGATCTGGAGCACGCGCAGCATCTGGGCCAGCAGGTTCAGCGCAAAGACCCGCGTCAGCAGGCCGGGATTCGCGCGGTAGGCGAGCAGGGAGTCGTGGACTTCCACGGCCATGCCGGCCAACTTGCCCAGACGCTCCACCACGCGGCCGCGCCCCGCACACCAGCGCCGCAACGGCGGCACCCACAGCACTGGCAACGGCGAGAGCAGGACCATGATGATCGTCACCACGATGGCGGCGATGACGAGGATGGACCACAGCGCCTGCGTGCCGAGCACCGCCGGTCCGGCCCAGGCGACGCCGATCAGCGAGAGCAGCATGATCGCCAGTGAGCCCATGATGCGGTCGGCAACGAGCGAGCCGGTCGCGTGCGTCAGGCTCTGCTGCGCGCCCTTGACCATCATCAGGCGCAGCGCGTCCGCGCCCACGCTGACCGGCACCACCACGCAGAGAAAGTTGCTGGTGAAGACGATGCGGACGATGCGCAGCAGGCCAAGGTTGATTCCTTTTTCGCGCAGCAGTAGATTCCACTTCACCGCGACCAGCACAGGCTCGGCGAGGACGGTCAGCCACGCCGCCAGCACCCAGCCGGGCGCGACGCCGCGGAAGTGCTCGGCCAGTTCACGCGGATGGATCTTGCTGAAAATGACGGCGAAGCAGGCCGCGATAAAGACGAGTTTGCCAAGGTTGATGAGCCGCCGTTTCATGTTGCGGCGGCACGGTAGCAACGGAGCCATGAGATGAACAGAATGATTTTCGGGGCGCTGGCCACGGCGCTGCTGCTCGCCGGCTGCGGGCAACCGCCGCCGCCACCCGCGCCGCAGAAGTTCGCTGTGCAGCCGGGCGAACTGCTGCATTTTGTGCCGGTCGCGGAAAAACTCGTCGCGTTGAGCTTCGATGACGGACCGAGCGATCCGTGTACGCGGCAACTGCTCGAGGTGCTCGCCCGGGAACAGGTCCACGCCACGTTCTTCATCATTGGCGCGAATGCCGAGAAGCATCCCGGCCTCCTCAAGGAACTCGTCGCCGCTGGCCACGCGGTCGGCAGCCACTCCTATTCCCACCCGCGCTTCGACCAGAGCACGCCCGCCCAGATTCGCGAGCAGATCGTGCGCAACGATGCCGTGCTCGAGAAGCTGACCGGGAAAACACCGGTGCTGATGCGCCCGCCGTTCGGCCTGTATGGTCCGCAGTATTTTGAAATCTGCCGCGAGACCGGCCACATCATTGCCGGCTGGTCGGCGAGCGCGAGCGATTGGAATCCGCATACGCCGGAGGAAATCTCCGGCGCGCTGCTCGATCAGCTTGCGCCCGGCGCGATCTTCCTGCTCCACGATGGCAAGGAAACCAACGATGGCCCACACCGCGTCGCCAGCGTGCAGGCTGTGGCGCAACTGATCCCGCAGGTCAAGGCGCGCGGCTATCGCTTTGTCACCATCCCCGAGTTGCAGGCGGCGGCCGTCGCGCCGCCCGCCGTGTTCGCGGGCGGCGCGCAACTGCTCGGCGTCCAGTGGCCGGAACGCACCGCTGCCTCCAAGGGGGTTGCCATCCGCATGCACTGGCAACTGCCCGCCGCGTTCGTGCGCAGCAGCGCGCATGTCTGGGTCACGCTCGCCGGCGCGGGCGGCCCGTTCAAATTCGACTGTGGCCTGCCGCATGGCGGCGATGTCTGGAAGGAAACCGAGACGCTCAAGGTTCCGCCGCCCGCGTTCCAACCCGGCAGCTACGCGATGAGCATCGCTTTGAGCCGCGGCAACCGTAACTGGCGGCATCTGCCTTGCTCCGGCGCATGGACCAGGGAAAGCAAGGCCGCCGCTGTGCCGCAGCCGTTCGTCGTCGCGCCCAACCGCACCGTCGAGGCCTCACCCTGACCATGCACCGCGTCACCTTCGGCATCATCAACTATAACGGCGTCGCCTCGCTGCCGCCGGTGATCGAGCGCCTGCTCGCACAGGAAGATGTGGAGATTGCCGAGATTCTGCTGGTGGACAACGCCTCGCCCGATGGTTCCGCACAGATGGTGCGCGAGCGCTACGCCGGCCGTGTCCGCGTCATCGAGATGGGCGACAACCGCGGCCCGAATCCACCGCGCAACCGCGCGCTGCACGAGGCGCAGACCGACCTCGTCATGCTGCTCGATAACGACATCCTCTTTGCGCCCGACTACGCTGCGCGCCTCGCCGCCGTCTTCGATACACATCCCGCCGCCGGCGCGGTCACCGGCCAGATTCGCTTCCACGCCGAGCCGGAAAAAATCCAGTACAACGGCGCGGACATCCACTACGCCGGCGAGGTCGTCGTCAACCGCGCCGTGAAGCCGGAACCGTTCGTCGTCGGCACCGTCTCCGCGGGTGCGACGTTGCTCAACCGCCGCGTCGCGCTGGAGCTCGGCGCGTACGACGAGGACTTGCAGTTCGGCTGGGAGGATGGCGACCTCACGTTCCGCATGACCGTCTGCGGCCATCCGTGCTACGCCGTCAGCCAGGCCGTCTGCTGGCACATGAGCGCGGGCCGCAGCACCAAGTGGGTGCGCCTGCAGGTTCGCAACCGCTGGCGCTTCCTGATGGTGCACCTGGACGCGCGCACCTTCTGGCTCGCGCTGCCCGGCATCCTGCTCTACCAGCTCTGCGCCGGATTTTTTTTCACGCTCAAGGGGAACGGCGGCGCGTTTTTCGGCGGATGCTGGGACGCGTTGCGCTCGCGCGCCGCGATCCGCGAGAAGAAGGATTTTGTCCGGGCGCACAAGCGTGTGCCCGACCGCCAGAGCCTGACCGGCGGCGCGCTCGAATTGCCCGGCGCCGTGCAGGAGAAAAAGGCGCTGGCCCTGTTCGGCAAAATCCTGGGCGGCCTGCTCCACGGCTGGTGGCTCATCATCCGCCCGCTGCTGCGGCGATAACCAGAAATAGGACCCATGAGACCCATGCGACATATTGGGGTGGGATTTCTCGCCACCGGAATGGCGTGTTTCGCTCAAACCACCAATGATGAAATCGCGCTGGCACAACTCCTGAACACGCCTGCCGCGCTCACGCGTTCGCTGGTGAGCGCGGGCCATACGGCGCGGCTGCAGCACGTGATGGCCAAGGCGCGCCGCGGCGAGCCGATCACGTTCGCCGTTATCGGCGGCTCGATTACGCAAGGCGCGAAGGCGAGCAAGCCGGATTTCCGCTATGGCAACCTGATCGCCGACTGGTGGCGGCAGAAGTTCCCGAAATCCAAGATCGGGTTCGTCAACGCCGGTATCGGTGCGACGGGCTCGAACTATGGCGCATTGCGCGCCCAGCGCGACCTGCTCGCGCACCAGCCCGACTGCGTCGTCGTCGAGTACGCGGTCAACGATGGCCCGCTCGAGGTCTGTGCCCAGACATTGGAGGGGTTGGTGCGCCAGATTCTCGCGCAACCCAGCCAGCCGGCGGTGTTGCTGGTGTTCATGCTGCATCGCCACGGCGGCTCGGCGCAGGACTGGCACGCGAAGGTCGGCCGCCACTATGGCCTGCCGATGCTCAGCTGGCACGACGCCGTCTGGCCGGAGATCCAGGCCAAGCGCATGACGTGGGAACAGATCAGCCCCGACGAAGTGCACCCGAACGATTTCGGCCACCGGCAGGTGGCGCGCTACGTGACGACGTTCCTCGACAAGGTGCTCGCAGCGCTGCCCCCCGATGCGCAGTTGCCCGCCCTCGCGCCGCCGCCGCAGCCGCTGCTGACCGATCTCTATGAGCACACCGCGCTCGCCGAGGCCGCCGATCTCAAGCCGACCGCCAACCAGGGCTGGACGTTCGACGTCACCAACAAATTCTGGAAGAGCACGCAGCCGGGCAGCACCATCGAGTTCCCAATCCCCGGGCGCCAGGTCTATTTCATGTACTTCCGCATCAAGCGCGCGATGGGCAAGGCTGCGGTCCAGCTCGACGACGCCCCGCCGAAAATCTGCGACGCGTGGTTCGACCAGACGTGGGGCGGCTACCGCGTCACCGACCTCATTGGCACCAACCTGCCGCCGGGCCCGCATCGCGTCAGCGTCAAACTGCTCGAGGAAAAGAATCCCGGCAGCGACGGCCACGAGTTCCGCATCCTCGGCCTCGGCGCCGCCGGCACGCAGTAAGGCAGAACCATGCCACGAAAGCTCCTGATGGTTTTGTTGGCGCTCGCCGGGACAACGGCGGCGGCGGAATTGCCGCGCGTGATCGTGGCGGCCGATAGCCGCGGCTTTGTGCTGGCGGATTCCAAGCAGCCGTTCCACCCGTTGGGTTTCAACTACGGCAATCGCGGCCGGTTGATCGAGGACTTCTGGACCAACGACTGGGCGGCGGTCACGCGCGATTTCCGCGAGATGAAAAAACTCGGCGCGAACGTCACGCGTGTCCATCTCCAGTTCGGTAAGTTCATGGACGCGCCCGCCAAGCCCAACACCGTTGCGCTGGTGCAACTCGGCAAACTTGTCGCACTCGCCAACGAAACCGGCGTTTACCTCGACCTGACCGGGCTCGCGAGTTACCGCCCTGCCGATGTGCCCAAGTGGTACGACGCGCTCGACGATGCCGGGCGCTGGAAAGCACAAGCTGATTTCTGGGAAGCCATCGCCAAGCAGTGCGCCGGCAACCCGGCGGTGTTCTGCTTCGACTTGATGAACGAGCCGATCTCACCCGCCGGGCCGCGCAAGCCGGGCGGGTGGCGGTCGGGCAAACTGTTCGGCGACTATGATTTTGTCCAGTACATCGCGCTGGAACCCGCCGGCCGCAAGCGCGAGGAAGTCGCCAAGTTGTGGATTCGCGCCATGACCACGGCCATCCGCCAGCACGACGGCCAGACGCTGATCACCGTCGGCCAGTTGCCGTGGGTGCCGAAGTGGGGCCACCTCTCCGGCTTCCTCCCGGAGGCGGTCGCGCCGGAGCTGGACTTCGTCAGCGTCCACATCTATCCCGAAAAGGGGAGGGTGCCCGAGGCACTCGACGGCCTGAAAAAATTCTGCGTCGGCAAGCCGGTGGTAATCGAGGAGACGTTCAACCTCTCGTGCAGTTCGGAGGAGGTGCTGCAGTTCCTGCGTGACTCGCGCGCCCACGCCTGCGGCTGGCTCGGCCACTACGACGGCCTCACCGCCGCCGACTACGACGCCCTCAAAGCCGCCGGAAAACTGACCATCCCCCAAGCCATCTGGCGCGCGTGGCTCGACGTGTTCTGCCAGTTCGCGCCGGAGGCTGATAAAGAGATTAGACGCTGATGGAGGCAGACGAACAGAGATAAATCAACAGAAGAAACCGCCGAGATTCGCGTCACGCCCCAAATGGATCTTGATCCAGCGGCCGATTTAGGGATCGATCCACGCCGATGGCAGCAAAGGTCCGACGAAGCCCGACAAAAGCGAAAGTCGTCTATTCCAGACGACGGGATCAGAGATCCGATCCTAAAAAAACAAAGCTGCGTCCCCTCGAACCGAGCGTACCGCAGCCAATCCCGTGTGCGGCAACCCACTTAAACTCGTTGCTTGTGCAAAACCCCAGCGCACATTCCTTGTGGCATCTTGTGAGCCATCGCCTTTTCGGATGCTTTTTATGAATAAGGTCTATAGGATGCGTGCGGCACTATTATGAAACAGCATGAAGCCGTTATTGAGGTAATGCGAGCAAATGGCGGTTACGCGACACTGGGGCAGCTCTACAAAGAAACCCTGAAAGTCGCGGGTGTTGTGTGGACGACAAAGACGCCGTTTAAGTCCATCAATCGCATTGTCCAAGACGCTCGTTATTTCTTCCGAATCCGGCCCGGACTTTGGGCTTTGAAAGAGTTCAAGGCTTTGCTTCCTGCGGAAATTAAAGAGGCCGCTAAACCGGAATATACGCACACGTACTACCAAGGTTTGCTCGTTGAACTAGGCAATCTGAAACAATTCGAGACATTCGTCCCACCGCAAGACCGCGGAAAATTCTTCGCCAACAAACCGCTTGGCGATGCTACGACCCTCCAACAGCTCCACGTATTCACCTACCCGGAAATCGTCAAACGAGCGCAATCGGTCGACGTCATCTGGTTCAATCCGAGAAGAATGCCCGCAAGCTTCTTTGAAGTTGAACACACCACCAACTTCGATAATTCCCTGCTGAAGTTTGTTCATTTTCAAGACTTCAGCATTGATTTCCGTATCATTGCTACCAAGGCACGGCAAAAAGAATACGCAGTGAAAATTTCTCATCCTTCATTTGCGGCCATTGCCAAACGCACCAAGTTCACCAGCTACGAACTCGTTGCAGAGCTACACGCAAAAGCACACGAGATTTCGGCCCTTGAAACTCAATGGGTGACGTGAAGGTTGATCATCACATCACCATTGATGTGCCCGGCGCTCCCTTCAAAATCGGCGCATTGGTTCGAGTGGTTCAGCTCGCTGATGAAACAGCGAATCCGATTTGGCTCGGACGTTCTGGGTGTGTGAAGTTCTTCGAGTACAAATGTGGGTGCGGGCAAAGCTTTCCAGATGACCCCATGATTGGTGTTGAGTATGAGGGGCGAATCGAGGAATTCTGGCGGGAAGAATTAGAAGCGCTATAACCTTGCCGCCAGGATTAGCGCCGATAATTTTCTGTTCGAGATGAAATCCAACACGGCGTCGAACATACAGGCACAAGTCCGGCGCAGCCTGTCACAGCTATATGAATATCGTTATCTCCAGCAGATCGAAAACGCGAAACTCGTTCTGGTAATTGAGCAGCCGTTGCCGCGCACGCTCAAGTGGATCGAGAACTATTTGCGCAACGACCGTAACATTCTTCTGGTTTGGGATGGCAACAATCGCTTGCATTGCTCCGACGAGGTCCGACCAGCGCTACCTTTCGTAGCCTGATTGGGCCTAAAGTGGTGTCGGGCCTGTCTGCGTCAATCCGCGTCCGGCTATTCTCTGCTTCATTTCTGTTCAGCTCTCTTCCCTGCGGCCTCGATGCGGTAGAGGTGGGTCTTGGTACGCAGGAAGAGCGACTTGCCATCGACGGCGGGCGAGGCCATGCAGCCGATGTCGAGCGTATTGGTGGCAATGGGCGCGAAGGTGCGGCCGGGTTTGAGAATGAACGTCTTGCCCTGCTGGTTCGGGAGGTAAATCCGGCCATCGGCGACGATCGGCGACGCGGCCACGTTGCCGCCGATGCGCTCGCGCCAGACGAGCTGGCCGGTGGCGACCTCGAGGCAGGTGACGGTACTGTCGTCGTTCACCATGTAGAGCAGGTCGTCCACGATCACCGGCGAGGCGGTCTTCGCGGTACTCTTTTCCCACTTCCAAGCCACGTGCGTATCGGTGACGTCGCCCTTGCCGCCGGGCTTCACGCCCCAGATTTCTGTTTTGCCCGAGCCGGTGATGAGCAGCACGAGGCCGTGGCTGAACAGCGGGCGCGGCGCGGCCGACCAGCACTTATGCTGCACCTGCCACAGCTCGCGGCCGGTGCGCGGGTCATAGGCATAGGCGGCCTTCGCGCCGGGGACGAACAGTTGCGGCTCGCCACCGATGTTGACGATCAGCGGCGTGCTATGCGCCTTGCGCAGGTCGCCATCCTTCGCGAATTTTTGGAAGCCCTCGGCGTCGTTGAACTTCACCGAGCGGTTGGTCTTCCACACGGTCTTGCCGGTCTGCTTGTCGAGCGCGATCTGGTACTGCTGATCCGCGCCATCCAGCGTGAGGATCACCAGGTTCTCGAACAGCACCACCGAGGAGGACGGCCCGCGGTAGTGGCGGCACGGCAGATCGGTGCGTTGCCAGAGCGTCTTGAACGTCTTGGTGTCGATGCACGACGTGCCGTAGCTGCCGAAGTGCATATAGACGCGCCCCGGCTCGATCGCCGGCGAGCACGAGCCGTAGCCGTTGACCGCGTTGCCCAGCGGCTCGGGATTCTCGCAGTGAAAAATCTTTTCGTTGAAGAGGAGCTTGCCCGTCGCCTCGTCGAGGCACATGGCATAGAAGTCGTGGCCGTCGAGCGTCGCGTTGGCCACCCAGACCTGCCCGCCGAGGATGACCGGCGTGGCCCAGCCACGGTGGGGGATTTCGGTCTTCCACTTGATGTTCTCGGTTTCGCTCCACGTCAGCGGCAGACCGGGGTTGCCCGCCTGGCCGTCGCAGGAAGGTCCGCGAAACTCCGGCCAGTCGGCCCGCGCCGCCACCGCCGCCATTATCAGCACCGCCATCGCCAGCTTCTTCATGTGTGCTCCCTTCGTCGGGCGGCGAGTGTAGCCGACCCGCGCGTTTTTCCAAGGCTTGGAAAATTTTCCCCGCTTTTTTCCAAGGCTTGGAACGCCGCTCCGTCAAATTCACTCCAACTTGTCTTGTGGGCGGGAGCTACAGCTCCCGCGAACCCAAACCACAGGTTGATGAACGCGGGAGCTGTAGCTCCCGCCCACAAGACAAGACCTCGTTCCCGCTGCTTGGCAACCGCCAGCGCGCCCGCTATCTTCCGCGCATGTTTCATCTCAACCGTTCGATTCTTTTGGCGTGCGGCGTGGCCGGGTTGGTTCAGGGCGCGGAGCCGCGGATCTACCGCGACCGGCTGGAGGCGCACTGGCTGCCGGGCAACACGCAATTCTGGTACCGTGTGCAGACCGGCCCGAAAACCCGCGAGTACGTTTTCGTGGATGCGGTTGCCGGCAGGCGTGTGGTCACCAATGCGACCGTTGCGGCGGGCGCGACGAATCTGCATGCGCTCGCGGTGGCGGATGCGCCGCGCGCCACCAAACGCACCGGCCCGGAGACGACGCTGCATTTCGTCAACCGCACGAGCGGCACGGTGGAGTTGTTCTGGCTCGACTTCGGCGGCCAGCGCAAGAGCTATGGGAAAATTCCCGCCGGCAAAACGCGCGAGATGAGCACCTATGCGGGCCACGTCTGGGTGGTGGTCAACGCCGAGGGCCGGTCGCTCGCGGTCTTCGAGGCCGGTGAGGAAATTGCCGAGGCCGAGATTCGCGCCGAGGCGCCGGCCGATAAACCGCGCGCCACCGCCCAGCGGCTCAAACCGCGCCCGCCGCCGGGTGACGGCAAGTCGCCCGACGGCCGCTGGCAGGCGTTCTGCCGCGACGACAACGTCTGGCTGCGCGATACACAGGGCGGCGGCGAAAAGCAGTTGAGCCGCGACGGCAAACCCGCCGATGCCTTCGGCGGCCGGATGCACTGGTCGCCGGACTCGCGCAAATTCGTCGTGCTGCGGACACAGCCGGCCGAGGAGCACATCGTCACCGTGGTCGAGTCGTCGCCCACCAACCAGGTCCAGCCCAGGGTGCAGACCTATAATTATCTCAAGCCCGGCGACCGCATCGCGGTTTCCAAGCCGCACCTGTTCGACGCCGCCAGCGGCCGGGAAATTTCCGTCGGCGACGCGCTCTTCCCGACGCCGTGGAGCCTCAACGATCTGCGGTGGGCGGCGGACAGCAGCCGCTTCACCTTCGTCTATAACCAGCGCGGCCACCAGGTACTGCGCGTCATCGCCGTGGACGCGGCGACCGGCGCGGCGCACGCGTTGGTGGATGAGCAAACCAAGACGTTCATCTGCTACTCGGGGAAATTTTTCTGTGAATGGCTCGACAAGGCCGGCGAGTTGATCTGGATGAGCGAACGCGACGGCTGGAACCACCTCTGGCTCTATGACGCGAAAACCGGCCGCGTGAAAAACCAGATTACGCGCGGGCCGTGGGTCGTCCGCGGCGTCGAGCGCGTGGACGCGGAGCAGCGGCAGGTCTGGTTCCGTTGCAGCGGCCTCGTGCCGGGGCAAGACCCCTACTACATCCACCTCGCCCGCGTGAACTTCGACGGGACCGGCCTGACGCTGCTGACCGAGGGTGATGGCACACATACGTTCGAGTTCTCACCCGACCGCCGCTTCCTCGTGGACAAGTGGTCGCGCGTGGACCAGCCGCCCATGCACACGCTGCGGCGCGTAAGCGATGGCAAACTGGTGTGCGATCTTGAGCGCGCCGACAACCACGAACTGCTCGCCGCCGGCTGGAAAGCGCCGCAGCGTTTCGTCGCCAAGGGCCGCGACGGCACGACGGACATCTATGGCGTCATCTGGTGGCCGCAGAAGTTCGACGCGCAGAAAAAATATCCGGTGATCGAGCACATCTACGCCGGCCCGCACGATGCCTTCGTGCCCAAGGCGTTTCAGACGCGGCCCGGCTTCGAGTGGCTTGGCGCGGCGGGCTTTGTTGTCGTGCAGATTGACGGCATGGGCACCTCGAACCGCTCGAAGAAATTCCACGACGTCTGCTGGCAGAACCTCGGCGACTCCGGCTTCCCCGACCGTATCCTGTGGCTGAAGGCGGCGGCGCAGAAATTTCCGTGCCTGGACGTGACGCGCGTCGGCATCTTCGGCGGCAGCGCGGGTGGCCAGAGCGCGTTGCGGGCGCTGCTCGCGTTCGGCGATTTCTATAAGGCCGCCGCCGCCGACTGCGGCTGCCACGACAACCGCATGGACAAAATCTGGTGGAACGAACAGTGGATGGGCTGGCCGGTCGGTCCGCACTACGCCGAGCAGTCGAACGTGACGCAGGCGCACAAGCTGCAAGGCAAGCTGCTGCTGATGGTCGGCGAACTGGATCACAACGTGGACCCGGCGAGCACGATGCAGGTCGTCAATGCGCTCATCAAGGCCGACAAGGATTTTGAACTGATCGTCTTCCCCGGCATGGGCCACGGCGCGGGCGGCAGCGCCTACGGCCGGCGCCGTGTGCGGGACTTCTTCACCCGCTGCTTCAACCCGCCCGCGTCGTAAGCAGGTTCCAAGATTTGAAAATATCAGTCCCGGCGGATGAGGGGAGCGCCGGTGGGGGGCGTGTACTCGCGGGGTTGTTTCCAGAAGGTGTCGGGCGGCACGCCGTTGATCTCCTTCAGCTTGTCGAGCGAGCGGATGACGCCGCGGTTCGGGCCGTTGGTGGCGACGGTGACGTCGCAGTAGAGATAGCGCAGCGGCATCTTGCGCAACGGCGAGAGATCGGTGATGGCGGTTTTCCGGCAGTCGAGCTCGAGCAGCTCGCTGCCGCGCAACACCTGCAGACTGTTCACAGGTGAACCGGCGAGCTTGAGGCTGGTCAGCGCCAGGCCGCGCAGTGGTGTGAGGTCGGTGACGGAGGTGCGCTGGCAGACGACCGAGGTCAGCGGCAGGCCGCGCAGCGGCGAAAGGTCGGCGAGGCGGTAACGCGGGCCCTTGAAATCCTCACCGCTGCCAAAACGGAAGCTCTGCAGGCTGGTCAGCGCGCGCACCGGGCCGAGCCGGGTGATGGTTGGCGAGTCGAGCGCGAGCATGACGACCTTGCCGTTCTCGATCTCGTGCTGCTCCTGCTTGTCGTAACCCGGATTGATTTTCTCCAGTTCCAACGCGACACGTTCCACCTGCCAGTCTGGCGGCAACCCGGCCACTTCGGCCATGTATTCATCCGGGACCGACGGCTGCGGTGTGGGCGTGGGCGCGGGTGCGGTACTTGCGGTGCTGACGACTCGGCCGTGGCCTCCGAGCTCACGCAGTTCGGCGCGGTGGAACAGCATCGGGCCGGAGCAGCCGAGGCCGAGGCGGAATGGATGGTTGAGCTTCCAGTAGGACGGCACGCTCATGTCGCGGTAATTCGTCTTATGTTCAAAGACCAGGTTGTCGTCCAGGAAGCCGCGCACGCTGTCGCGCCGGACCTCGACGAGCGAGACGTAGCGACGGCTGGCGGCCACGGGCGCGAGCATCACGCAGGTGGCGTTCTGCAACAACGGGGTCTCATCCACGAGTTCGAAGCCGAAGGCGCGCCCCTTGGCCCCCGCAAAGAAATCCCAGGCAAAGTCATGGCTGAACGCTGTCAGATATTGCCCGCCGCCGACCGCCGCCTTGGGGGTGAACTCGACGCGGAAATCGTATTCGCCCGCCGGTTCATAGGGGATTTCCAGGCGGGCCGTCCGCTGCTGCTTGACGACATCGCCCTGCAGGACGCCGTTCTCCAGGCGCCACTGGCCTGCGACGGTGTCACGCTTGGTCTCGAGCAACGCGAGCAGGTTGACGGGCGTCTGCCACTTGGGATAGGGCAGTGCGGGTTTCCCCGGTGCTGTCAGCGGCGGCCGGGGGATTGGTTTGATGGTCCGGTTGGTGCCGGCGGGCTGGTGGGTAACTTGGGCGACCGTGGTCGTACCGGGCGTCAGGTGCTGTACGATGATGCGTTTGACCTTGAGCGCCGCCCAGGTGAGCCAGCTTGCGAACAGCAGCAGCACAAGTCCGGCGATAGCATAGCGCGGCCACGGCCGGCGGTGCCGGCGCGGGGGCAGCGGCAGCGGCGGCGGCGTGTCGGGTGCCACGAGATGCTGGTCGAGTTGCCACAGTTCCATCAACAAGACGTTGTAGTCATCCGGCCGCTGATCGGGATCGGCGGCGAGCATGGCCCCGAGCAGTTTGGCCAGGCCCGGCGGGCAGTCCGGCGGCAGCAAGTCCGTTTTCAGCGGCGTGCCCAGCACATGCAACTGGCTGGTGATGGTGTGGAATAGGATGCAGCCGAGGCTGTAGATGTCGGCGCGCAGGTCGAGATGACGCTCGCCGCGCGCGACCTCCGGACTGGCGAAGCGCGCCGCCTCGGGGTCGGGCGCGGGCAACTCGGCCTCGTCGTGCTCCGCGTGCCGGGCGAAACCCAGATCAGTCAGTTTGATCTCGCCGTCGCGCGCCACCAGCAGGCTGCTGGGCTTGAGGGAGAGGTGGATCAGTCGGGCCTCATGCCACGCCGAGCCCAGCGCCTTGGCCACATAGAGGATGATGGCGAGCGCGTCCGCGGTCGCCAGCCGGCCCTTGCGCGCGAGCCGTGCGGCGAGCGATTCGCCCTCGATCAGCTCCCCGACCACGTAGGGCATCCGGTGATAGGTGCCGATGTCGTAGATCTGCACGAGGTTCTTGTGCGTGAACTTGGTGCCCGCCGCGGATTCGCGGCGGAAGCGCTCCAGGAAGAGCGCGTTGCCGACCAGTTGGGGCGGGGGGACGCGCAGCGCCACGAAACGTTCGAGCCGCTTGTCGCGCGCCCGATAGACCGGTCCCATCGCGCCCTGGCCGATTTGTTCCAGGATTTCGTAGCTATCGAATATCTGTCCAGTCCAGCCTGCCATGGTTACCCCCATTAACGGGCCTGCAATGGATCGAGTACCCAACGTTTATTAAACCAGAAATATTGCCCCGGATGGGCGCGGATGACCGTGTCGAGTTGCGTCATGACCTCCTGTGTCAGACGCCGGTCTTCCTGCGCCACGTCGGCGCCGGCCTGCGGCCAGATGGGCGGCAGGCTCTGAAAATGATGGCGCGTCCAGCCCGCGCGCCAGACGCAGCACGGGAAGACCGGCACGCCGGCCTCGCGCGCAAAGACCGCCAGGCCGCGGCCCATGTTCGCGCGGCCGCCGAGGAACGCGATGTCCAGCGACTCGCGCCTGGCGCGCACGTCCGGCAACATCGCCAGCACCTTGCCCGCCGTGATGCGCCGGAGCGCGAGCCGGATGGCGCTGGCATCGTTCATGATCGTCTCGATGCCGGTCGAGCTGCGCAGGCGGTTGAGGTAGGCATCGGTCAGCGGATTCTTCTGGCGTCGCGCCATGAACAGGATCGGCACGCCATAGGCCTGCGCCGCAATGCCCGCCAGATCCCAGTTCCCCATGTGCGGCACCGCGATGACCGCGCCGCGTCCGCTGCGGAGGTGTGCTGCCACGCCGCCCTCGTCGTGGACCACCGAGAGGCGCGCGAGCTTCGCCGGCGTCAGCCGCGGGATGCGCATGATCTCGATGACGTTGAAGAACAGGTTACGCCACGCCTGCCAGGCCAGCCGCCGCCGTTCGCGCGGTGCGAACCTGTCGCCGAACACCTCGGCGAGCCGCGCCTCGGCCGCCAGCGTGCGGCGGTGGGCCGGCCACCAGCTTGCGGCCGCGCAACACCAGCCCAGCGTCAGCGCGACACGGTAGGGCAGCCAACCCACGCCGCTCATCACCGCGCGCAACAGGCCGTATTCGAGGACATGTTTGACCCGGTATTTCATGCGAGCGAGGCGCATCCTAGCGAGGCCGCGCGTTTTTTCCAAGGATTGGAAAGGCCGGCGGGTGCTTTTTCCAAGGCTTGGAAAAAATGCGCGCTCCGTTTTCCGGGCCTTGGAAAAGGGTGCGGAGTTTATTCCACCTTCAACTCGAAACCCTGGCCCTCGAGCTTCCGCCGGGCATCGGGCCGGCTGATGAACATCAGGCCCAGGCCCTCGTGGGCGAACCGGACATCCAGGTTCTGGAAATAGCCCCGGGTGTTGGTGCGGCGGAGCGTGACCTTGCGGTTGCCCCAGGGGCCCTTGTGTTCGATCCAGTCGCAGTACCCCAGCAAATCCACGCGGTTGGCGTAGGGCGCGGTATAGACCTTGAGGCTGTCATCCCCCTTGCCGCCGCGCCAGCGCACCGCGCAGCCGGCGGTGGCTTTGATGCGCTCGGATTGCGGCGCATGGGCCGGCACGGTGTGGGTGGCTGGGAAACGTACCGCAATCAATAATTGAGGAATGCGTTCCGGGGGATAGTTGTTTACCTCGTTATCCACCAGCAAACTGCCATCGCGCAGCTTCCACGTTTGCAGCACATGGATGCCGGAATCGGAAACGAAAGCGAAGGCCAGCTTGGCCGGATTCACGGATGGCGGCGGGGGTTTGACGATGCTGACGATGCGTAGTTTTTCGGAGGGATTGGCGTTGCAGTTGGCGATGGCGATCGGCGGCCCAACCCGCTTGCCACCCTCCAGAGGATGGATGAACAGGCCGAGGTTGGTCGTCATCAGGACCTCGAATGCTTTGCCCTGAAAGATGGCATACTGGCCTTTGCCGGGGCCGTCGGACAGGGTTGGGATGTCGCCAATATCAACGAGGGGCGTGGCTCCCCACACGTGGAAAGCTGCGCAGAGCAACAAGCCCGGCAGCCCTCCGGTTGTTCTATGCTGGTGGCGCATGTGGGCTTCTATGCTGAAGAGGGTTGGCCGGCTGTGCCAGGCCGTGCATCGAGGACATGCCGCAACAACGTGAGCAGGGCGGCGGCCGGGTAGGGCTTTTGCAAAAAGTGATAGCCCTTCGCGCTGATGTTCGTCCAGCGCGTGAGGGCGTCGCTGTACCCGCTGCACAACAGGACGGGCAGTTCGGGCTGCTGCGCGCGCAACTCATCGGCCAGCGTGATGCCACTGGCGTCAGGCAGGACGATGTCACTGAACAACGCGTCGAAGGGTTGCCGGGCCTCGGCAAGCAGCGCGCGCGCGGCCTGGCCGGATTCCGCAATGCCCAGGGTGTAACCGTAGCTCTGGAGCAGATGCGCGGCCAGATGACGGACTTCGGGCTCATCCTCGACCAGCAGAATCCGCTCGCCGCGGCCGCGCGGCGCCTGCTGCTCCAACTGGATGATCGCCGGCGCCGGGGTGGCTTCTGCACCATGAAAGACGGGCAGGTAAATCTTGAAGGTCGTCCCCTCGCCGGGCTGGCTGTAGACGGCAATCCAACCGCTGTTCTGGGTGACGATGCCATAGACCACCGCCAAGCCGAGGCCCGTGCCCTTGGTCCGGCTCTTGGTGCTGAAGAACGGCTCAAAGATGTGCTCCTGTATGTCGGTCGTCATGCCGTGGCCCGTATCGGAGAAGGAGAGGCGGATGAACTCGCCGCTGCGCACCTCCGGCAGTCTGGCGGCCTCGTCGGGGCCAAAGGTGATGTTTTCTGTGCGAATGGTCATGCGCCCGCCCTGCGGCATCGCATCGCGCGCATTGACCGCGAGGTTCATCAGGATCTGCTCCAGCTGGCCGGCGTCGGCCTTGACGCGGTGCAGCGCCGGCTCCAACTCGGTCTGCAACTGGATGTTTTCCCCGATCAGCCGCCGCAGCATTTTTCCCGTCTCGCCGATGACGCTGTTGAGGTCCAGCACACGCGGCTCGATCATCTGCTTGCGGCTGAAGGCGAGCAATTGCTGCGTCAGGTTGGCCGCGCGCTTGGCGGCGCGCTGGATCTGGTCAATATCGTCATGGCGCGCATCCGCCGGGGGCGTATTGGCCAGCAGCAGCTCGCAGAAGCCGAGGATGGTCTGCAGGAGGTTGTTGAAGTCGTGCGCCACGCCGCCGGCCAGCCGGCCGATGGTCTCCATCTTCTGCGCCTGGCGGAACTGATGTTCGAGCTGGACCTCGCGCGTCACATCGCGGGCGCTGGAGATGAAGAAGGCTGTCTGGCCGGTTTCATCACGGATGGGCGAGATGACCGTCTCCACTTCGTAGAGCGAACCGTCTTTGCGGCGGTTAATGAAACGTCCATGCCAGGGCCGTCCGGCTGTGAGTTCGCTCCACATGGCGCGGTAGAAGTCGGCCTCCTGCTTGCCGCTGTTGAGGCAGCGCGGATTGCGGCCCAGCACCTCGGCCTGCACATAGCCGCTCAAGCGCTCGAAGGCCGGGTTCACGTAGAGGATGGCGCCTTGTGTATCCGTCATGATCACGGCCTCGGCCGACTGCTCGACAATGGCCGCCAGGCGGTAGATCTGGGCCGCCGCCTGCTTGCGCGCGGTGATGTCGCGCACCAGCACTTGAACCGCAGGCCGCCCTTGGAACAGGACCAGCGAACCCGTGATTTCCGCATCCACGCTCGCGCCATCAAGACGGAGAATTTTCTCCTCCCGCAACGGCACAGAACTGCCCTGCTTCACGGTCTGGAGCCGTTGCTGGACTTGGGCGCGACAACTGGGGTGGACCCGGTCCATGACGGATGTGCCCAGCAACTGTTCTGCTGTTTGGGCACCAGCCAGCCGCACGGCGGCGGCATTGGCATACAGAATGCGGCCCTCACGGTGAACCAGGATGGCATCAGGCAGATTCTCCACCATCAGGCGGTAACGCTCCTCGCTCTCCCGGAGGGCGGCCTCGGCATGTTGGCGCTCTTCCTCCAGGCTGATGGCCGCCGCGATGATGTGCAGGATTTTGCGGTCGTCTTCGGTGGGGACAAAGTCTGTCTGAAAGACCACGCAGAGCGAGCCGACCGCGCGGCCGCCAAAAAAGACCGCCTTGCCCATGTAGGTCTGCAAGGCATAGGGCCGCACGTTGGGATCGCGGGTGGCATAGGTCGTGTTTTGCAGATCGCGCACCAGAAAGACGTCTTTGTCGCTGCCCTGCCGGATCACGTCATAACAAATGTGCCCCTCCGGCTGATCCTGTGGCTGGAAGCCGGGCGGCGACTGCCACTGACCCAAGGCGCACAGCAGACCCTCGTCGAGGCGGTTATACAGCGCACAGGCCGCGCCCAGCAGTTCGCCGCAGGTGGCCGTCAGGCGGTTGATGTTGGCCTTGGGATCGGCGCCCAGGCTGGTGAAGCAGGCGTTCAGTTTCTCCAGCCGCTCCGCCGAACGTTTGCGTTCAGAAATATCGCGGACCTGCGACTGGATGGCCGGCACACCCTCATACATCACGCGCGTCGTGCCCACCTCCATGTCCACCGGCGTGCCGTCCATTCTCAGCAGCCGCTCCTCAATCAGCGGCACGCTGCCGCCTTGTGCCACCACGGCCAGTCGCTGCCGGATTCGCGCCTGCCAGTCAGGATGAACGCGCTCCATCAAGTCATGTCCGACCAATTCAGAGGATACCGCTGCACCCACCAATTGCAGCGCCATCGGATTGACGAAGAGAATGTGACCCTCGCGATGCACGACGATGGCATCGGCCGAATTTTCGACCAGCCGGCGGTAGTTGTCCTCGCTCGCCCGCAACGCCTCGGCTGCGGCCCGCTGCGCGGTAATATCCCAGAAGATGCCCAGCAAACCCAGCACCTGGCCGTCCGCATCAAAGATGGGCGTCTTGACCGTGTGAATCCACTTTTCCTGGCCCTGGGTTATATAGCGTTCATCCACCTCGATGGTTTGTCTGCCGGCCAGCACCCGCTGGTCGTCAGCGCAATACTGGTCTGCCAGCTCACGAGGATAGAAATCAGCGTCCACCTTCCCGATCATGTCGGACGGTGTGCGACCCACATCCGCCGCGAAATATTCATTGCAGGCGAGATAGCGCGACTGCATGTCCTTGAAGAAAATCCGCTGCGGCAGGTGGTCAATCAGCATCTGACTGACCCGCTGCGAAGTTTCCAGCGTCTGCCGCCGGCGCAGTTCGCGGCGCAGCAACCCATAGAGCAGGCCGGAGGTGACCAGGACAAAAAACCAGCCCTTGAAAATGGAGATTCGTTCGATCAGCACCGGATCGCTGACGAGGGCGGCCACCAGCATATCGGAAAACAAAATCCACAAGACGCTGAAACCGGCATAGGTCAGCACCAGTCGCCAGGCGGCCCGGCGCCACGCAAAGCCAGACTGGACGGCAGCCGCGGCCGCCGCCTGAAACGGCGGCTTTATAGGTCGGTCAACCATGTTGCCTTGGTGTCATGCCCACAAGTGGTTTCGCATGATGCGCGTAACGTAGCAGATGCCCGGCCAGGTGCGAAACAATTTTTGGCCGCCCCTTTTCCAAGCTGTGGAAAAGTGACGCGTGAAATTGTCCAAGCCTTGGAAAAGAGCCAGCCGCTCGCTACACTCCCGCGCCGTTTGTAACGCGAAGGAGTTCCCATGAAGAAAGTCTTGGCGATGCTGGCGATGGTGGGGTTGGCGGGCGCGGCGGAAGAAAAGCCCGTGTGCGTCTCGGGCCTCTACCCGCACTTGGCCACGTTCAACAAGGAAGGCGAGTGCGGCACGGGCGCGGTCGTGCCGTGGGCCGACCGGCTCTGGGTCATCTCCTACGGCCCGCACCTGCCGCAGGGCTCCTCCGACAAGCTCTACGAAATCACACCCGACCTCCAGCAGATCATCCATCCCGAAAGCGTCGGCGGCACGCCCGCGAACCGGATGATCCACCGCGAGAGCAACCAGCTCATCATCGGCCCCTACTTCATCGACGCGCAGGGCAAGGTGCGCGTCATCCCGCCCAAGCTCATGCCCGGCCGGCTCACCGGCAACGCGCGCCACCTGACCGACCCGGCGCACAAAATCTATTTCGCGACGATGGAGGAAGGTCTCTATGAGGTGGACGTGCAGTCGCTCGAGGTGCAGGGCCTGATCCGCGACGGTAACTTCAAGAAGGCGCCGCCGACCGAGAAGCATCCCGCGATGCTCGACTCGACTTTGCCCGGCTATCACGGCAAGGGCCTCTACTCCGGCCAGGGCCGCGTGGTCTACGCGAACAACGGCGAGCGCGACAAGCGCGTCAGTACCGACCCGACAATTCCCAGCGGCGCGCTCGGCGAGTGGCGCAAGCCCGGCGAGGAATGGCACCTCGTGCGGCGCAACCAGTTCACCGAGGTCACCGGCCCCGGCGGCATTTTCGGCAACGAGCATCCCGACACTGATCCGCTCTGGAGCGTGGGCTGGGATCACCGCTCGCTCATCCTGATGGTGCTCGAGGCTGGCACGTGGCACGCCTACCGCCTGCCCAAGGCGAGCCACTGCTACGACGGTTCGCACGGCTGGAACACCGAGTGGCCGCGCATCCGCGACATCGGCGACACCGACCTGCTGATGACCATGCACGGCATGTTTTGGCGCTTCCCGAAGTCGCTGACCGCCGCGCATTCCGCCGGGATCGCGCCGCGCAGCACCTATCTCAAGGTGATCGGCGACTTCTGCCGCTGGAACGACAGGCTGGTCTTCGGCTGCGACGACTCCGCGAAGAGCGAGTTCATGAACACGCGCAAGGCCAAGGGCAAGCTCGCGGCGCCCGGCCAGTCGCAATCCAACATCTGGTTCACCGACCCCGCGCGCGTGAACGAGCTCGGCCCGGCGCTCGGCCGCGGCGCGGTCTGGCTGGAGGATGCCGTGAAGGCCGGCGTGCCGTCCGAGCCGTTCCTCTTCTCCGGCTTCGCGCTCCGCTCGCTGCACCTCGCGCACGATGGCGCGGCCGCGGTCGTCTTCACCCTCGAGGTGGATGCGAAGGGCGATGGCACGTGGCAGACGCTGCGCACCGTGAACGTCCCGGCGCACGGCTACGCGTGGACGGAATTTCCCGCGACCGAGACCGGCGCGTGGCTCCGCCTCAAGGCCGGCAGCGACTGCGCGAAGGCGACGGCCTTCTTCCACTATCGCAACCCCGATACGCGCGGCACGGATGCGCCCGCGCTCTTCGCCGGCATCGCGCAGCCCGCCGACAAGGCCATCGGTGGCGGCCTGCTCTACGCGCGCGGCGCCGATATCCGCACGCTGCGCTTCGCCGCCGCCAACGCCAAGGGCGAGGTCGGCTGCTACGAGCTCGACGCCGCGCTCAAGCTCCAGCGCGACAAGGACCCCAAGGGCACCGACTGGATGAAGCAGAACGTCGCGATCCCGCAAGACGTGCTGACCGTGGACGCCGCCTCGGTCCTCTACGTGGACGCGAAGGGTCGCTGGCGTCTGCCGAAGGGCGACGCCGCGTTCGATGCCGCCGGCCCGCTCGGCGCCGAGCGCATCTGCCGCGAGGTCTGCACCGAGCGCGACCTCTTCAACGCGCACGGCACATTCTATGAACTGCCCGCCGAGAACGCCGGCGGCTTCGCCAAGATCCGTCCGATCGCGACGCACAACCGCCGCATCAAGGACTACGCCTCCTATCGTGGCATGCTCATCATCAGCGGCATCGCCGCCGACGCGACCGCCCAGCCGCACCTCATCCGTTCCGAGGATGGGCAGTGCGCGCTCTGGGTCGGCGCGGTGGACGATCTCTGGCAGTTCGGCAAGCCGCGCGGCCGCGGCGGGCCGTGGCAGACCACCGCGGTCAAGGCTGGGCAGGCGTCCGATGCCTACCTGATGACCGGCTATGACCACAAGCGCCTGACGCTCGCGCACACCGCCACGGCGCCGGTCAAGTTCCGCGTCGAGGTGGACCTTAGCGGCACTGGTTGCTGGCAACCCTACGGCGAATTTACCGTCGAGCCGGGCCAGCCGCTGGAGCACAAGTTCAGCGACGCCTTCTCCGCCTACTGGGTCCGCCTCGTCCCCGCCGCCGACTGCACCGCCACCGCGACCTTCATCTACGACTGAGCCCGGCGGGGTTTCCAAGGCTTGGAAAATGTCGACTCACTGCAAGTCGCGACACTCGGCAGTTTGGGCTGACAACCGGGCCAGGGTTTGAGGTGCTATTTGTCCTTCACTTCCGAATGGTGCTGTTCAATTCGGTGAATAGCACATCAATCTCCTCGAACGCCTTTAGGAACAGGTTGGCCGCCCGCTCGTGCTGCCCTTGAGAAGTATCCTCGATGGCGGCAGCGAATTGCTGGCGAATTGTTTTGAGTTTGGCCTCGGCGCTGTCGGTCGGCACTTTCTGCTGCTTGCGACTCGCGAGCTTAGCCTCCATAAACGCAACCGCACTCTTGGAAATCTCGATGTTGAAACGGTTGCGTTCGGCCACGGCCAGGCGTCCGGCCGGGCGGGCCTTGAGCACCGGATTTATCAGATCAAAGGTCTGGCGTAACGCTTTTGCGGCGGCAGACATCTGCTGCACCACATTGGCATCGTTGGCCCTCACCACGGCTTCAAGTTTGGCCTGTTCAGCGGTGGCGCGGTGTGCCGCGGCATCGATTTCGCGCAGGTCCACCTTGGCGGCCCGCAGCATCTGAAGCTTGGCTTCGACCAGCTTGAGCCCCGCCTTTACCTCGGTGTTCATCAGCGCGGCCCGATTCTGACCGGATAGGGTTTGGCCCGATGCGACTTGCAGCAAGACCAGTAACGACACAACTAATCCCCCAAGCTGCATCCAACCTTGCAGCATTCGAGCGATCCCATGTTTTCGGTATAATTGCATTTTCATATCGGCTCCTGAGGCAGTACTCACCTTGATGGGTGGCGAAAAATCAGCCTTCCTCCCGCCTGCGATTGATGGCGTGACGCGCGACCAAGAGCCCGCCCAGCAGCACCAGAACGACGCTCTGGGGTTCAGGCACAACCATGAGGCCCGTGTTCGCATCCAACGCCGCCACGAAGATATCCGAACCGCCGGCGCTGGTCAGCGTTTGTGTCCCTGTGCCGGGGTCGAAATCCGTGGTGCCATAGAAACGACCTCCCACGATCAAACGGTTGTCGGGAGTCAAGCCCAGGCCACCGCCGATGCTCTGATTGTTTGCGTCTGACTGGGCATCGCCAAAGAGGCTGGCCCAACGATAGCTGCCGTTCTCCGTATAGCTGGCGGCAAAGATGTTGTTGGCATTGGTACCCTGTGGTGTCACCAGTTGCAGACCGATGCCGGGGTCGAAATCCACCGGGACATTATTGCTACCAACCAACCATCCGGTCACATAGAGGTTATTGCTGCTATCTACCAAAAGACGATGGCCTCCATCGAGGCCAGTGCCACCCGCACCGAAGGCACGCACCAGCGCACCGTTGGTTTCGTAGCGGGCCACAAAAATATCCGCATTACCGTTGCTCGTCAGGTTGCTCGTTCCTGTTCCGGGGTCGAAGTCGGCGATGCCACGAAAGCTGCCGGTGATATAGACCGTGTTGGAAAGATCCACGATGAGTCCGCCGGGTGCGGGATTGTCGTTGAGAATTCCACCCATGCGGTCGGCCACCACATTGGTACCGCTGGCCGTGTACTTGGCCAGAAAGATGTCCTGCCCGCCCGCACTGCTTAGATTGGTCACGCTGCCGGCCGCGCCAAAGTTCACATTGGCGCCGGAGAAGGCGCCGGTCACCCAGATGTTGTCGGCCTTATCGGCGTGCAAGGCATAACCTTGATCAGCGCCTGTGCCGCCCATCGCATAGCTCCACAGGTGGTTGCCGTTGTTGTCGAACTTGGCCAGAAAGATATCCTGCCCGCCCGCGCTGGTCAGGTTGTTACCGCCGGCGTTGATCGTGCCCTCAAACATGCCGGTCACATAGACGTTGCGGGAGGAATCTAGCGCGAGGTCGAACGCCTCGTCGTTGGTCACGCTGCCAAAAGTGGTCACCCAACTGAACGCGCCACTGGAGGTGTACTTTGCCAAGTAGGCATCGCGCCAGCCCGCGCTTGTCCGGCTGACGACTCCGGTGCCCGGGTCGAAGTCGGTGGTATTCGAAAAATAACCAGCCAGATAGATATTGTCGGAGCCATCCACCACGACGCTGTGCGGCAGTTCGGCGGCGGTGCCGCCGGTGCGGAAGGCCCACAGGAGATTACCGGAGGGAGTGTATTTCGCCACATAGTTATCGCTGATGCCGAGCGCTGTCAGATTGGACGTCGTTCCGCTCAGGCTGAAATTCACTGTGCTGTTGAAGTAACCCGCCGAGATGATGTTGCCGGCAGAATCCACCGCCAGATCCTTACCATAGTCATCGCCGGTACTGCCCAGCCGAAACGGGAACAAACCTTGGGCCGCCACCGGCAGTCCGCCGCACAACAGACCCAAGGCAACCAGCCCCACCGCGCCCTTGCCTACCCTGTTTTTCATAACCAGTTTCTCCGCGAAAGTTGTCGCTATCCACTTGTGACGCGCCAGCGGCGTCCGGGTTACAAACTATATTTGGCGCGCCAAAATTTATGGCATTGACGTAACCGGAGGGTTTCTTGATCGTCATCATGTATGTGTGCCCAAGACAACCCAGCAGGACTGCGACCCGAAATGGCTGCCTGCGTCGAACGTGTGCGGCAGGGTGACACGAGCGCAGCGCGGCTGTTCATCGAACAGTTATATCCGCTGGTGGAGCGCATTGTGCGGGCGCATCGGCCACGCCGCGTCGAGCCGGAAGACGTGATGCAGGATGTCTTCATGAAAGTATTTGCCAAGCTGGACCAGTATCGGGGTACGGTGCCCGTGGAACACTGGGTGGCGCGGCTGACGGTCACCACCTGCCTGGATCATCTGCGCGCCCAACGTTGCCGCCCCGAACTGCGCTGGGCCGATTTGACCGAGGCGGAAGCGCACATGCTGGAAGAGATGCAGTCAGAGAAAGAGCAGGCGCCGCCCGGCTACGCACTGGATGCACGCGAGGTGATCGCCAAATTGCTGGAATGTCTTTCTGCTGCCGACCGGCTGGTGATCAGCCTGCTGGATCTGGAGCAACGCACCGTGGCCGAGATACACCAACTCACGGGCTGGAGCCGGGCCGCCATCAAGGTCCGGGCTTTTCGCGCCCGGCACAAGCTGCGCCGCATGATGGAGAAACTGGAGGGACAACGACCATGAAAAACCAACAGAGCAACTGGGACCGGCTCGTGGCGCTCGCGCAACCACCCGCCACCACGCCGGGGGCGATGCCTCCCGGTTTCGCCGACCGGATTTTGGCGGGTTGGTGTCCCGGGCAAAACGTATCCACCTGGCAACAGTGGGAGACGCTTGCACCACGAGCACTGGCTCTGGCACTGCTGCTGGCGGCGGTTACCGCAGGCGTTGAGCTGACCGCGCCGGACCGCGTCGACCGTAATGAACTACTGGCTACCGCCATCATGAAGGAGATGCTTACACCATGAACAACCTGACTCGCTGGAAAATCATCGGCAGCATGGCGGGACTTTTTTTGCTGGGCGCCGTCAGCGGCGGACTGGTGGTGTGGCATGGCTGGCGCCCTTCCGGCCCGCCCGAGGAGAAATGGACGGCGACGACGCTGGCCGAATATGAACGCCGCCTGCAATTGACGCCGGAGCAGGTGCAAAAGCTCAAGCCGGCTTTCATCGAGGCAGGCCATACGCTCAAGGCCGTACGCCTGCAGATCGCCCAACAAGTGCTGGTCGTAACCAAGCAACTCAACGATGCGGTCGAGTCCGAGTTGACTAGCGCGCAAAAACTTTTGCTCGAAGATCTGCTACGCGAGCGCAAACAATATCGCGAACAACTCCAGCAACGCCTCGGCGCACACCCTCCACCCACCGGTTCTTCGGACACAAAGAAAAAATAAGTCACTCCTTTTTCCAATCCTTGGAAAAACCGCCGGTGTTCTTTTCCAATCCTTGGAAAACCTCCGCGCGCCCGCTAAGCTTCGCGCGGTTTTCCCTCTGAAGGAACCGATATGAAAAAGCTGCTGCTCTCGCTGCTGGCCACCGCCGGCGTCGCCCTCGCCGCCGAGGAACCGTTCTGCATCTCCGGCGTCTATCCGCATCTGACCGCCTACAACGGCAACGGCGAATTCGCCGCGCACGGCGAGTGCGGCATCGGCGCGGTCGTGCCGTGGGCGGGCAAGCTCTGGTTCCTCACCTATCCGCCGCACTCAACCAAGGGCAGTTCCGACAAGCTCTATAGCCTCGCACCCGATCTCACGCTGACCATTCAGCCGGAGAGCGTCGGCGGCACGCACGCCTGCCGTATGATCCACAAGGAGAGCAACCAGCTCATCATCGGCCCCTACTTTATCAGCGCCGAGGGCCAGGTGCGCGCGTGCGACGTGAAGACAAAGCTCATCGGACGCATGACCGCCGTCATGCGTCACCTGACCGACCCGGCGAACCTCGTCTACTTCTTCGACATGGAAGGCGCGATCTACGAGGTCAACGTCCACACGCTCGACGTGAAGAAGCTGTTCGCCAAGCCAGTACCCGGCTGGCACGGCAAGGGCGGCTATACGGCGCAGGGCCGCGTCGTCATCGCCAACAACGGCGAGTCAGCGTCGGGCAAAGCGCCGAAGAAATTCGAGTGCGAGCTGCCGCCGAAGTCACCGGAGGATGCCGGCGTCCTCGCCGAGTGGGATGGCAAGATGTGGCAGATCGTCATGCGCCGTCAGTTCACCGACGTCACCGGCCCCGGTGGCATCATGGGTTCACCGGATGATAGCGCCCCGCTGTGGGCAATGGGTTGGGACAAGCGGTCGGTGATCTTGGAACTGCTCGACCACGGCAAGTGGCAGACGTTCCGCATCCCGAAGGCGAGCCACGCGTTCGATCCCAAGCACGGCTGGTTCACCGAGTGGCCGCGTATCCGCGAGATCAATCCCGGCCGCTACCTGATGGTGATGCACGGCACGCTGTTCGACTTCCCCAAGACCTTCAGCGCCGCGCAGACCGGCGGCCTGCGCCCCTTGAGCCAGCATCTGCGCTACATCCCCGACTTCTGCATGTGGAACGACCGCCTCGTGCTCGCCACCGACGAGGCCAGCTCGATGTCCAATCCGCTGCTCGGTCAGAACCAGTCCGGCCTCTGGTTCGGCGCGCCCGCCGACCTCGAAAAATTCGGCACGCCCTGCGGCTTCGGCGGCGTCTGGCTCGGTGACGCAGTCACGGCCGACCAGGTCTCCGACCCGTTCCTCGTCGCCGGTTACCAGCATCGCTGCCTGCACCTCGCGGCACGCGACGACCGCGACGTGACGTTCGAGGTCGAACTCGACGCCACCGGCAACGGCCAATGGAGCAAGTGGAAAGCCGTCACCGTCCCCGCCGGCGGCTACAAGTTCGAGCTGCTGCCGCCGGACCTGAAGGCCGAGTGGTTGCGCGTGACCGCGCGCGATGCGAACGTCGTCACTGCCTACCTGCACCAGCGGCAGGTGCCGCGTTATGCGCCGGACGCGAACGCCCCGTTTTTCCGCGGCCTCGCGCGCGTCGGCGAGACCGGCGCCGACTGGTGCCCCGCGCTGCTGCGGCCCGCCGCGCACAACCGCAACCTGATGGTCCTCGCCAAGCCCACCGGCGGCGCCGAGGTCTATGCCGAGGTGGGTGAGAAGGTGACGTTCAAAACCATGGACGACGCTAAGCACGCCGACGAGGTCCGCACCATCAACAAGATCAAGGAGGACTTCACGGTGGACGCGGCCTCGGTCATCTTGAAGGTGGAGAAGAAGACGCTGCGTCTGCCCAAAGGCCCGGCGGCGTTCGATGCCCCGCCCGTCCCGCTGCGCGCCATCCGCGAGGTGGAGAGCGAGCGTAACCTCGCCAACATTCACGGCACCTTCTATGAAATCCCCCGCGAGAAGGCGAGCTGGCACAAGCTGCGGCCCGTCGCCTCGCACGACCGGATGATCACCGACTTTTGCACGTGGCGCGGCCTGCTCGTCCTCACCGGCTGCCGCACCGGCGAGGCGACGACGCAGAACTATTTCAAGGCCGCCGACGGCAAGCTCGGCCTCTGGTTCGGCCAGATCGATGACCTCTGGAAACTCGGCAAGCCCGTCGGCGTCGGCGGCCCGTGGAAGCAGACTGCGGTCAAGGCCGGCACGCCCTCCGACCCGTACCTGATGACCGGCTATGACCAGAAGCGCGTGCTGCTTTCGCACAACGCGACGAAACCCGTCGAGTTCAAGGTCGAGGTGGATGTGGCCAACGAAGGCCACTGGAAGACCTACGCCACGCTCAAGGTCGAGCCGGGCCAGACCCTCGAACACAAATTCCGAGAGGCCTACGGCGCGCACTGGGTCCGCCTCACCGCCGACACCGATTGTACCGCCAGCGCGGAATTCCACTACGAGTGACGCGGCGCGGTTCGGACAATTCGGGCTGCAGTTGGTAGCCGCGTTCGTGAGAACGCGGCCAGCCATCGCTCCAACGACGACGAAGCTTCAGCGGGCCTGGTACAGCGCGAGGATGTTTTCCGGCGGGACGTCGGGCTGGAAGAGGTGCGCGGGGGCGAGGATATAGCCGCCGTTTTTGCCGAGCACGTCGCAGTAACGCTGCGCGCCGGCGGTGACCTCGGCGGGCGTGCCGTTGGGCAGCAGATGCTGCATATCAATGCCGCCGTGGAAGCAGAGTCGGTCGCCGAACTCGCGCTTCAACAGCTCCGGCGCCATCTCCGGGCCGGTCGGCTGGAGCGGGTCGAGCACGTCCACACCGCACGCGATCAGGTCGGCAATGAACGGGCGGATGGTGCCGCAACTGTGGTAGAGCGCGCGGCCGCCGAGGCTGTGGATCAGCGCGGTCATCTCCTTGAGATAGGGCGCGATGAACTCGCGGAACATGTCGAGGGAGATCAGCGGGCCGTTCTGGCTGCCGAGGTCGCTGATGACGAGGTAGAGGTCGATGCGGCCGCGCGTCAGCTCGGCGGCGCGGGTGTAATCCTCGCGGTAGAAGTCGGTGAACTTGCGCGCGAGGCAGTGAACGAAGTCGGGCTGCTCGCTCATGTCGATGAACATGCCTTCCCAGCCGCGGACGAGCGCGGGCCGCTGCCAGATGTCGGCGAAACCGTAGAGCAGCGCGCGGTCGGCGTGGCGCGCGCACTGCGCCGCGAGCGTCGAGCGGTCGAGGCAGTCGGGCGTGGGCCATGGGAATTTTTCCAGCGCGGCCAGGTCGGTCGCATTGGCGAGCGCGCCCTTGGCGTCCTCGCGCATCGGCCCCCACGGCGTCTGATTGAAGACATAGCGCTCGCCCCAGAAATTTTGGAACAGGCCGGGTGCGATCTCGCGCTCCGCCGGCGCGGGCGCCTCGAGGTGGCGCACATCCACGTCGAGCGTGTCGAGCAGGCGGTCCTTGTCGCTGTGGCCGAGGTGCGCGAAGAGCCGCTTCAGCGTCGGCGGTTCGGCCCAGAAATCGCGCGGCGTGCGGTCGGGTTGTTCGTGCCGCAGCGCGGCGAGGACGCGTTCGCGCGAGGTCATGCTGGACTTGGAACTCATACGCCATTCAGGATGACAGAATGCGCGCCGGGCGCAAGCCGGCGCGGTTGTAACCTTTGACCTCCAAAGCGTCAGGAGCATATGGCATGATGTTCTCGGAACGCCATGATGTCTGATGTCCAGCCCGCCACGCCTTTTGTGCCACCGCCGGCCGGCGGCGGACAGACGTTCTGTACCACGCGGTGGACACAGGTCCGTCGTGCCAAGGCCAATTCACCCGAGGGTCGCCGCGCACTTTCCGAGCTGTGTGCAATCTATTACGAACCGGTGACCACCTTCCTCCGCTATGAGCTGCACGACGCCGGCGCGGCGCGCGATCTTGCGCACGATTTCTTTGCCCAGATGCTGGGCGGCGGCGAGATTGACCACGCCGACCGCGAACGCGGTCGTTTCCGTTCCTATCTGCTCGGCGCGGTGAAACATTTTCTGGCGCATCACCGCGAAGCTGCGCGCCGCCTCAAGCGCGGTGGCGGCATGGCCCAGGTGTCGCTAAACGATACCGCCTGCGGCGCGGCCGAGGTGCTCGCTGATCAGCAGGCGCTCACACCCGAGGCTGCCTTTGACCGCGAGTGGGCGCTGACGGTGGTGGCGCGCGCGCTTGACGCACTACGCACGGAGTGCGCCGCCGAAGGCCGCGCTGATTTTTTCGAGCGCGTCAAGCCGTGGTTGACTGGCGAAGCCGCGCACGGCGACCAAGCCGCCCTTGCCGCGGATTGCAGTCTCAATGCCAGCGCGCTCAAGGTGGCCATTCATCGCCTGAAGCGGCGCTATCGTCAACTGGTGAAAGCCGAAGTCGCCGGTACGCTCGCTGATCCCGCGCAGGTGGAGGCGGAGATGCGCGCCCTGTTTGCCGCGCTGGGTGGTTGAGGAGAGAAAATCTGGTAACCATTCGCCAGCGATACGTCTGATAGGGGTATGAAAACATCAGATTCAAGTCCGCGCTTGTGCCCGAAATGCGGCGCCACGCTGCCTGCTGATGCCACCGCGGGTCTTTGCCCGCGCTGCCTCATGGCCGAGGCCATGGTACCCACGCAATCCGGCGCGGAGCCGGCCGGCGCGCAGCCGCCGCCGCCCTCCATCGCGCAGCTCGCCCCGCACTTTCCGCAACTCGAACTTATCGAATGCCTGGGACGCGGCGGCATGGGCATCGTCTACAAGGCGCGGCAGCCGACCTTAAACCGGCTCGTGGCGCTGAAAATTCTCGCGCCGGAACGCGAGCGCGACCCGGCCTTCGCCGCGCGGTTCGCGCGCGAGGCGCAGGCGCTGGCGGCGTTGAACCACCCGAACATCGTGACCATCCACGACTTCGGCCAGGCGGGCGGATTTTATTTTCTGCTGATGCAATTCGTGGATGGCGTGAATTTGCGGCAGGCGATGAAGGCCGGCCGGTTCACGCCGGAGCAGGCGCTGGCCGTCGTGCCGCCGGTCTGCGAGGCGCTGCAATACGCCCACAACCACGGCATCGTCCATCGCGACATCAAGCCGGAGAATCTGCTGCTCGACAAGGAAGGCCGCGTGATGATCGCCGACTTCGGCATCGCGAAGATGCTCGGCGCGGACGCGCCCGGCGTCGGCCTCGCCGAGTCGCAGCCCGCCGGCACGCCGCGCTACATGGCGCCGGAGCAGCAGGCCGCGCCGCAAAAGGTGGATAGCCGTGCCGATATCTACAGCCTCGGCGTCGTGCTCTACGAAATGCTCACCGGCGAACTGCCCGGCCAACCGCTCGAGCCGCCCTCGAAGAAAGTCGTGCTCGACGTCCGCCTCGACGCCGTCGTCTTGCGCGCGCTGGAACAAAACCCGGAGCTGCGCTACCAGCAGGTCAGCGACGTGAGAACACTGGTCGAGACGATCGTGACCACGCCGGGCGCAACCTCCGCCGCGGCGCCCGTCGCGCCTTCCGCTCCCGCCTATCCCGAACGCACGCGCTGGCTGCTCGCGGTGCGCGGATTCATCATGGCCATCGCCTGCACGATCTTCGGGCTTCATCTGCACCCGGCCATCTGGGGTGTTGGCGTCACAGGCTGGGGTATCGTTGGCGTCATGATCCTCTTCCGGTTGCTGTTCGCAACACGGGCCAATCAGGAAGAAGACCAGCGCGCCTTGCGCCGCGCGGCCGCCGTCAGCCACGTCCACATCATCGGTGTGATGTCCGCCGGCTTGGTGCTTGCGCTCATCAACACGGGCTTGACGAAGGAGTGGAACTATTTCTTTGCCGGCCTATTCGCCGTCGGCCTCTACGTCAGCATCCTGCGGTTGGCAAAGCTGCTGTGGCCCCGGCAAGTTCCAAGCCTTGGAAAAAACGCTGCCGCGTCTTTCCAATCCTTGGAAAACGGCGCGCAGCCTGACGAGCGCTGCCGCCGTTTGGGCAAGCTGGCGCTGCGGTTGGGCGCGGGCGGACCGGCGCTGGTCGCTGTGCTGCTGGCGTTGCGCGTGGACATCGCCTGGCCGCTCATGGTGGGGTTGGTTGCCCTCTGTGAACTTGCCGCGTTTGTCCTCGGTCTCCTCGGCTGGAAATTCTGGGCGGGCAAAGCGGCGGTGCTGGTCGCGGTACTGTTGCCGGTGCTAGCCGTGCCGGTCACGTTGCTGATGTCATCCGGCGGCTTGATGGCGTACACCGCACACGACAGCGCGGCTATCCGTTACCGGGTGTTCATCGCGGACGCGAAAGCGGTAGACCAGTTGATTCCAGCCGGTCAGCGGCTAAACGGCGTACGGCCGGGCGCGAAGGCGTGCCAGACCCACGGCCCCAACGAGCAGGAATATTTCCAGGGCAACTTCAAGATGAAAGGCCATGTCCCGGAGGTCGAAGCGCAACGGGCGGAAATCAGTTCCGTGGCGCTGGACGCATTGCTCGCGAGCGTCCCGGAGAAGTCCGGTGTCCTGTGTGATCGGACGCGGCAACTGACAACCGATTGGTGGCAGCCCGGCATGGCCGATACGTGGATTTTCAACCGGCACGAACTGCAAAGCATGGGCAGCGGTGGCGGTCTGCTTGGACTGCGCAGTCGCAACGGCGTCCGCGAAGTCCGGTTGGAGTATTATGTGAATCACACGCTCATCGGAACCTCGCGCAGCATCGGAGCAAAATTGCTTTACGAAGGCCCGGTCTCGGCCAGCGGCGCGCTGGCGTTCCTCGTGCCCTTCCTGCACGCGGACGACTCCGCCCACTATCTGGTCATCGTCTATGAAGTCACGCCGCACCACCCGGCGCCACCGCCGGCCTTCGGCCCGGTGATGGAGCACGAGGTGCGCGACTTCATCGATCTCGATTCCGGCAAGCTGCTTCAGCCGCCGAATCCTCGCGCGGGGACGTGGCAGGAACGCGGTGCGACATCCGAATGGATGAAACAGCAAGGCATTGATGCCACATGGGCCAGTGATGGTTTGATCGGCGTGGGTCTTACCGTGATTCCCCTCGCCAAGGAACGCTGGAGCGATGCCACCACCCGTTGGCTGGTCGCTCAACTCAACTCCGCACCGGCACCGGAGCCCTTGGTAAAAATCGAGCGCACGGAAAATTTGCCGGTGACCGTGGGCTTCAAAACCAGGGAAGGCGGTGTCGGCATCCTGCAAATCGTCGGTACCATCGTTGGCAGCAGAAACGACGATAACGGACTGATCATCCCGAAGATTCGCTACAAGCTGGTGCAAAGTGGCGCACCGAAAGCGGCAGCGCCAGACACACCCGCCTTCGGCCCGGTGATCGAGCGCGTGGTGGAAGAACGCTCGGCCACGGGTAAGGAGTGTTTCCTCGACCTCGATACGGGGAAATGCGTGATGATCGAACCGGTGAAATTTCAAGGCGGCTTGGAAGACGCGCTGAAGGCCGAGGCGGTGGCCTTCGCTCGCGTGGGAGCGGATGTCGCCGCCATGCCCCCGGAAACTTCGCTCGTCAGCGGGTTGATGGGACTGGATCTGGTGGCGCTGCCGGTCGGCCCGGAAATCTGGAATACCGCCGCAACGGAATTCATTTTCGATGCAGTGTCCGGTTACAAGGCCGGTTCGGTCACACCGATGAGTGCGAATGGAAAGCTGCCCGCCACGTTTGTGTTCAAGACCCGCGAAGGCGGTCGCGGCGTGCTGCAAATCCTCGCCTTCACCGACAACCCGCGCGGCGTGAAGCTTCGCTACAAGCTGGTGCATAATGCCGAAATAACCTCATCAACCGTTCGCTGATTTTCCGCCACGCCAGCCCCGCATCCACAACCTATTCCGCGCACGACGCTGGAACCGGTGTACGCGGCACGGGCGGAGATCATCAAGCAGCGGCGCGAGGCGGCGGGGCGCTCGCGACAGATGTTGAGTTTTGTGGATTCGGGCGAGCAGATTCCAACGGTTGACACGGTGGCGCGCAACAGCCGCGCGTAGATTCATTTATTTGTCAGGTGTTCGATGACGAACTGCGCAGCCTTGGCGACGATCTCATCCACCGAGGGCGAGCCGTTGCTGCCGAAACCGTGTGAGCCGTTCTTGACCTCCACATACTGGATGTCCGCGCCGACTTCCTTGCCCTTGGCGTAAAGGCGGCGGGAATTTTCCACGGTCAGCGTCGTGTCCTTGTCGCCGTGGAAGCAGAGGACGGGCGGCGATGCCTTGTTGATCAGCTTGACCGGGCTCAACAGGCGGATGACGTCCGCCTTCTGCTCCGCCGGCCCGCCAAACATCATCTGTGCCCGCGCGCCGAGGAAGCGTTCCGCCAGCGCCTTGTCGGTAAAATCCGTCGCGGGATAGTGCGCGACCTCGCAGCGGATCGCGGGCGGATCGAAACCGGCGAGCGCGGGATCGCCCGGAAAATCTTTCGGATTGCCGAGCGCCGTCACGAGCGAGAGGTGGCCGCCGGCGGAGCCGCCGATGGTGGCGATGCGTGCCGGGTCGAGGTGATAGTGCTTCGCGTTCTTGACCAGGAACCGGAGCGCGTCCTTGCAGTCCACGGCAGCATCGAGGGCGCTGGAGTTCGCGCCGGTCAGCCGGTACTCGATGGTGGCGCCGATGATGCCGGCCTTGCCGCAGCGGGTGAACACGCTGGCGATGTCGGGACGTACAATGCGGTAGCGGTCGCCGCCGCCCCAGCCGCCGCCGTGGATATAGACGAGCACCGGCGCGGCCTCCGCCTTGAGCCCCTTCGGCGTCAGCAGATCCAGTTGCAGCTCCTGCCCACCGGCTTTCTTGTAGGCGATGTTGGGTGTGTGATCGAAATCCGGGAACGCCGCCGGGATTCTCTTTGCGAGCGCGGCCGCGTCCGGCGCTTTTCTTTTTTGCTTCGCCGCTTGCGGCGCAGCGGCCTGTTGCGCCCCGGCCTGCCCTGCGAACACAGCGAGCAGCGCCGCCACCATGAATGTGGATACTTTCATGTGTTGTCTCCTTCAAACCGTGTTGGCTTCCCCAGCCGATGATTGGTCTGCGTTCTCATACACGTTCTCCCACAAACCGACGCTGAACCCGCCGCCCACGCTACAACGCACCACCCCCGTGAATAGTTTGGAATTTGTGAGCGCAGAAATCAGAAGAGGTCAGAGATCAGAGGTCAGACTTCTGATCTCTGACCTCTGGCCTTCCAAACCTTGGAAAAAATCCCGCGAAATTTTCCAAGCCTTGGAAAAATCCGCTTAACGACCAAGCCTACCGGCACGGCTTTGTCGCGTCCGTCGGGGCGTCGTTATCCGGTCAGTGCTTTTCGCTGCCGATAAGGCGATAGAGCACAGCGCCCAGCATACCGCCGATGATCGGGGCGACCCAGAAAAGCCAGAGCTGAGAGAGCGCCCAATCGCCAACAAACACGGCCACGCCCGTGCTGCGCGCAGGATTCACCGAGGTGTTTGTAACCGGGATGCTGATCAAGTGGATGAGCGTCAGGCACAAGCCAATGGCAAGCGGCGCGAAGCCTTGAGGCGCCCGCTGGTCGGTGGCGCCAAGGATGACCAGGAGAAACAACATGGTCATGACCACTTCCGTGATCAGGGCTGCGAGCAGACTATAACCGCCCGGCGAATGGGCGCCGTAGCCGTTTGAAGCAAACCCCGCGGCGAGATCAAAGCCCGCCTTGCCGCTCGCGATGAGATATAGAATGCCACCCGCGGCCAGGCCACCCAGGACCTGCGCAACAATGTAGGGCAGCAGCTCTTTGGCCGGGAAACGACCGCCCGCCCAGAGCCCAAGCGACACCGCCGGGTTGAGGTGGCAGCCGGAGATGTGTCCAATGGCGTAGGCCATCGTCAGCACCGTTAAGCCAAAGGCGAGTGAGACGCCAAGCAGACCGATGCCCACCGCGGGGAACGCCGCCGCCAAAACCGCGCTGCCACACCCTCCAAGAACCAACCAGAAGGTTCCAATGAATTCTGCACCGTATTTCTTCATGTATTTCTCCTCTGCCTTGTTGCTTGTGAACCCAAACTTTCTTCTGTCCACCGCCGCGCCGCAGTTCAGGGCAGAGTGATGCGGAGCAGGCTGACGGGGCCATCCACGGGATCAAGCGGGCAGTCGGCCACGGCGGCGGGGACGAGGCAGGACGAGCCGGGCGTCAGCACCTCCTCGTGGCCGTCGAGCGTGAGCTGCAATGTGCCGGACATGACAAAGAAGATGCGGAACGAGCTGCCATCGCCGTGGCAGTTGCAGGGGTCGGCGAGCGTGTAACGCTCGACGCGGAAGTAAGGCGAGTTGATCAGGCGCTCGACGCGCGTCTCGCCCTGCGCGACGAGCTGGGTGGGCTGGACGTTCGGGCTGCCGGCGTCGTTCCAGTTGATGACGCGCAGCGCGTCGGCGATGTGCAACGGGCGCGGCTGGCCGTCGGCGGCGTGGCGGCCCCAGTCGTAGACGCGGTAGGTGGTGTTGGCGTTCTGCTGGACCTCGAAGATCAGGCAGCCGGCGTCAATCGCGTGGACGCGGCCGCCGGGAACATAGACGGCGTCGCCGGCCTGCACCGGGATGCGGTTGAGCAGGCTCTCGACCGTGC
>CAISWQ010000008.1 GCA_903889245.1 uncultured Lentisphaerota bacterium
GGCGGCGGAAACATTCCGCACTCGGCTTTAAAAGCCCCGTAGACTTCGAAACCCAATTCAGGTATCAACAAAACTAATCATGACCCCCGCGTGTCCATCAACCCGGGGCAACCTCAATCTTTCCCCGCTTCCGGTCTGTCCTGCAAAATCACGAAAAACAAAGATGGGATTGTGCTCGTGGAAATCGGTAAAGCCCAGGGCCAACTGCGTTGGTTCTATCCGGTATATGTTGCAGAAGGCCGCAAAGCCAAACTGGTAGAATTGCGTGGCATCAGAAGGACTGCCCAGCAAGGCTTCCGTTGGGTCAAACTGGTAAAGGATAGTTAACGCCCCCATTGCCCCCCCCCCCGACGCCAGCCGAGTTTTGCGAAGCAGGCAACTTGTGGTTGCCAACGCGCCAAAATTTGGACCCATGATTTGAATGTGGAACACAGGAAGGCAGGAATAGCGAAGGCGCGAAGCAGATTTAACCGCGGAGGCACGCAGATCAACACAGGTTCTCTCCATCGCATCAGTCGCGTTCATCAGCGTCTATCTGCGATTCCTTCTCCTTGGTGTTCTTGGCGTGAGACAATCCGAAGAAGATAAGCTGCAAAGGCGCGCAGCAGAAGTATTAGACGCAGAAACACACTGATTCCCGCGGATCGGAAATCCGCACCATCAGCGTAAATATGCGTCTACACTTCAGGGGGCAGAGACATCTCCCGGCCCTCAGAACCGCGTGGCGGTGAACGTCCCGCTCTCGTTGATGGTGGGGCCACGTACTTCATAGGTGCCACTCATCGTATTGCCGTTCACCATCGCCTCGACGGTTTCGGTGATACCCCACGAGGGATCAATCTGCGCAGCCAGCGAGAGATGATCGCCATCCACGCTGCCAGTTACCGTCCCATCGTCCGCCGTGCCACTGACAATCCCATTGGCATCCTGGCTCAAACTCAAAAGGGAAACCTCGCCATTGCTGGCTACAGCCCGCCATTTACCACTAACGTTCACGCTGGGCCCGGAATCACTTCCGCCGCACCCAGTCAACGCCACCGCGAATACCAACAGGCTCAGGAAGGCCTTCATCTCTCATCCTCTCTTGTTTTGGGTTTGCATGAACCGCGGCAATATAGCCCGCCTCATACCGCAAAGCCATTCTTTAGTCACTGCGTAGCCTGCAGCCACAGCTTGAGGAAAGCAAGGGCGGCGGCGAGGTTGGCGTGCGCGGCGGGGGTCATGGCGGCGGCGGGTTCCCAAGCGAGGCCGCGGATGGTCAGCAGCCAGACTTCGGGTTGCTTACTGTAGAGTTCGGCACAGAGCGCGAGCACGCTCTCCGGCGCCATCGCGTGGGTCGAGAAGGCAATCGTCGCGTGCGCCTCCAGCCGCCGGAACACAAACGGTGCATCGCCCTCCGCCGTCGCGTCCACGAAGACGACCACGTCGTGCTCGGCGAGTGCGAGCGCGTCCTCGGCGTTGAGCTGGTAGTTGGAGTCGAAGTCGAGGCCGGAAATTTTTTCCATCGCCGCCCATTGTTCCAGCGCCTCGACGAGCGCGACGCCGAGGCCGTCATCCTGCCGGCCAAGATTGCCGTAGCCGTAGATCAGAATGCGCGACGATTTATTTCCGGCGCTGGGAGATGAGCTTCCCGGTGGCGTCATAAAGCGAGACTTCGAGCGGCATCTGGCCGTAGGCATGGGTGGCGCAGCTCAAGCACGGGTCGTAGGCGCGGATGGCGACTTCAACCGCGTTCATCATCGGCTCGGTGATTTCCTTCTGGCCGGTCATCATCGCCTTGGCGACGCAATTGACCGCGCGGTTCATCGGCTCGTTGTTGTGCGTGGTGGAGACGATGAGGTTGGCCATCGTGATCAGGTCATCCTCGTTGACGCGGTAGTGGTGCATCAGTGTACCGCGCGGGGCCTCGATGACGCCGACGCCGACGGGCTGCCACTTGCCCTTGGTGACGAGGTCGGTGCCGGTGATGTCGGAATCGAGCAGCAGGTCGCGGATGACCTCGGCGGAGTGCAGAACCTCGATCAGGCGCGCCCAGTGCGTGTGCATGCACATGTTGTTGGGCTTGCCGCCGGTGACGGCCTTGAACGCCTCGAATTCCTTCTGGGCGAGCGGCGTCGGGATGAAGTCGGCGGTGTTCAGGCGTGCGAGCGGGCCGACGCGATACCAGCCCTTCTCCTTGCCGAGGATTTTGAGGAACGGGAACTTCATGTAGCTCCACGAACGCACTTCCTCGCGCAGATGCGAGAGGTAATCCTGATAGTCCACGTCGTTGAGGATCTTCTTGCCCGCGGCATCCACGGCACGGAGCACGCCGTGGTAGAGATCGAGCGCGCCATCCTTGCGGACGAGGCTCAAGTGGTTCGAGGGGAACTGTGAGAAACCGTCGATGAACGCCTTATTCTTTTTGTAATAGTCCTTGAAAAAGGCGAGCGCGCCCTGCGACCACGCGATCATCTTGTCGGCGTTGAGCGGCGCGCGGCCCTTGAGCAACGTGTCGCGTTCCTCGATGGTCAGGCTCTTGTTGACACCGCCGGGGATCGCGCCAGTGCCGTGGATTTTCTTGCCGGCGGTCGCGGCGATGACTTCCTGCCCGTACTTGCGCATCAGCACGGCCTGCGTCGCCAGTTCACGGTTGGCGAGCGCGACGCCAATGACGTTGCGCTGCTCCGGCGGCGCGTCGTAGCCGAACAGCAGGTCGGGCGAGGCGAGGTGGAAGAAGTGCAGCGTGTGCGACTGGAACATCTGGCCATAGTGCATCAGGCGGCGGATCTTCTCGGCGGTTGGCGTGAGGCCGTCGCCCGTGCCGGCGCCGGCGATCACATCCACGGCCTTCGCCGCCGCGAGATGATGGCTGACCGGGCAGATGCCGCAGAGGCGCTCAACGAGCACCGGGGCTTCCCAGTAGGGCCGGCCCTGCACGAAGCGCTCGAAGCCGCGGAACTCGACGATGTGCAGGCGGCTCTGCGCGACGTTGCCCTGGTCATCGAGATGGATCGTGACCTTGCCGTGGCCCTCGACGCGCGTAACCGGTTCAATGACGATTTTCTTGCTCATGGTCGGCTCCGTTCAGTCGAACTTGAAGGTAGTGTACGGCAGTTTCAGTTCCGCGCCAGTGACCAGCGCCACGAGCGCGTCCCAGATCAGGTCGGCGCGCGGCGGGCAGCCGGGCAGGAAAACATCAATCTTGACGATCTCGTGGCAGGGATAGACGCGGTTGAGGATCTTCGGAATATCGGGATCGTTCGGGATGATCTTCTGCGGGTTGCAGTCGGCGACGGTCGGTCCGTTGAGATAGGCCTCGTCGAGGCACTCCTTGAGCGGGATCGTGTTGCGCATCGAGGGCAGGCCGCCCATCATCGCGCACTCGCCGATGACGACCAGCGTCTTGCAGTGCTTGCGGAACTCGAGCAGCGTGTGGACGTTCTCGTCGTTGCAGCAACCGCCCTCGATGATGCCGATGTCGCACTCCTTGGTGAACGTCTTGATGTCGTCAATCGGCGACTTGTTGAACTCGACGAGCTCGATCAGGTCGAGGATGCGCTCATCAATGTCGAGGATGCTCATGTGGCAGCCGAAGCAGCCGGCGAGCGAGGTGGTGGCGATGATTTTCTTGGCCATGGTATTGCTCCGGGTCAGGCTTGGATGTCGCTGCCGATGGGTTGGCGGTCAAACTTGCGCTTGCCGATGGGCACATCGAACCCCTTTTCCTTCCGCAAAATCGCGCCGACGGGACACATGTCCATCGCCTCCTGCGCGAGCGCATCGCTGATATCGCGCGAGGTTTCGGGGTCAATATTGATGACGACCTTGTCGCCGCGCTTGCCGAAGGCGAACAGCGCCTGGCCCTTGCCGTTGCGGATGCCGCGGATGCAGCGCTTGCACTGGATGCAGCGGTTGTGGTCCTTGACGAGCTTCGGGTGCCACGCCTCGACATCGCGCTTCGGGAACAGGTAGGGAAAATGCGGCACGGTGACGCGGTAGCGGTAGGCCAGGGCCTGCAGCTCGCAACTCCCGCTCTTCTCGCAGGACGGACAGAGGTGGTTGCCTTCCGCAAACAGAATCTCGATCACCGACTTGCGGAACTCCTCCAACTCCGGCGTGCTGGTCTGCACGGTCATGCCCTCGACTACCTTGGTCGTGCAGGCGGTCTGGCCGATGCCGTTGACGAGCACGGTGCAGATGCGGCACGAGCCCTTGGGCGGGATGCCAGGATAGTTGCACAGCGTCGGGATGTAGATGCCATTTTCCTTCGCGGCCTCGACCAGTTGCGCACCTTCCTCGGCGAGGCAGGTTTTCCCGTTGATCGTGAATTTGACAAAGCTGGCCATGTTGTTTCTCCTAAGCTGATGCCACCGCCGCCTCGTAGTCCTTGACCGCCGCCGCCAAGTCGAAGCCCGGCTCGAACCGTTCGTCACCCTTATAGAGCCGCGCGTCATAAAGCGGCCGGAAATTCCTGATCGTGGTGACGATCGGGTTCAGCGCCGTCTGGCCGAGGCCGCAACGGTTGCGTTTCCTGATCGCCGCCCACGCCTGTAGGTTCGCCACATCCTGCGCCGAACCGTGGCCGGCGATGATGCGCTCCACCACAATCTGCGCCATGCCGGTCAGTGCGCGGCACGGCACGCACGAGCCGCACGACTCATCGCGGAAGAACTTGGTGAAGTTCAGCACCACGTCCTTGAGCAGATCGCGTTGCTGGCCAATGATGATGAGCGAGCCGCCGGTCGCCAGGTCCTCGTAGGCGAGTACGCGGCCGAACTCGGCGGGGCCGATACACGAGCCGGAGGGACCGCCGACCTGCACCGCCTGCGTCGCATGCGCGCCGGCCATCTTCAGGATGTCGTTGACCGAGAACCCCCACGCCACCTCATAGATGCCGGGCCGCTCGCAGTCGCCGGAGACGCTCAAGACCTTCGTGCCCTTGGACTCCTCGGTGCCGAGCCGGTTGTACCACTCCGCGCCGTGGAGCAGCACTTTGACCACCGAGCACAGCGTCTCGACGTTGTTGACCACGGTCGGCTTCTGCAGGTAGCCCTTCTCGACCGGGAACGGCGGGCGGTCGCGCGGTTCGCCGCGCTTGCCCTCGGCGGACTCGATCAGCGCCGATTCCTCGCCGCAGACGTAGGCGCCCGCGCCGAACTGGAGCTTGATATCGAAATGGAAGCCCGCCTTGCCGGCGATGATCGCGCCGAGCAGAGTCTTCTCGCGCATCTCCGCGAGCACATGCTCAAGGTAGGCGCGCAGGTAGCGATACTCGTTGCGCACATAGAGGATGCCGTGCCGCGCGCCGACCGCGTAACCCGCGATCGCCATGCCCTCGAACACCAGTTGCGGGTGCTCCGTCAGAATGACGCGATCCTTGAACGTGCCCGGCTCGCCCTCGTCGGCGTTGCAGAAAATATATTTCACGTCGCCCGGCGCCTTGCGCGCGAACTCCCACTTCATGCCCGTCGGGAACCCCGCGCCGCCGCGCCCGCGCACGCTCGCCGCCTTGACCATCGCGATGATCTCGCCGGAGCTCATCGTCACCACCTTGCGCAACGCCGCGCCCGGCTGGTAGGCATCGAATACCATCACGCCGCGCCGCCGGATGTGGTTTTCCACCAACGCGCGCACGCGCGGATTCGCGTTCTCGCCGTCGCCGTATTTCTTCCCCTTGAGCTCCTCGAGCGTCTGGCCCGCGCGCATCCCCGCGACGAGTTCCTGCGCCCGCGCCGGCGTCAGCTTCGTGAACACCTGCCCGTTGATCAGCGCGGCTGGCTCCTGGTCGCTCATGCCGATGCACGCCGTGTGGAAGAGGCCGATGACGCCATCACGCGAGACCGCGCCGAACTGGCAGCCCGCCGCCGCCTCGAACGCCGCCTGCACCGCCGCGCGCCCGCAGAACTCGGCGACGACGCTGTCGTTGAGATAGACCGTGAACTTGCCGCGTGGCTCGCGCGCGAAGAAGTGGTAGAACGAGATCGTCTGCTCCACGTCCACCTGCGGGATGCCCAGCGCCTTGGCGATGTGCGCCGTCGTTTCGTGGGAGAGGCAACCGAGCTCATCCTGGATATCAATCAGGATGTCCATCAACCGCGTTTCATCGCCGCCGTACTTTTTGATGACTGCCGTGACGATCTTGTCCATGCGCGCCTCGTTTGTCAGAGCCGGTTTTTGTAAACCCGCGTCTCATAAGGGCAGCCCCGCGCAAAGTCAATCGGATTGATGCACGGCGCGCGCGGCCGGCGCGACGCGGCTTTTCCAGGGATGGGAGCGCCGGCGGGCCGATTTTTCCAAGGATTGGAAAACCGGGCTGGATTTCTTTCCCAGCCTTGGAAAATTCCCGCGAGTTTGTTCCAAACCTTGGAAATACCGCGCCGGCCGCCGCCTAATGCCCCGACAAAACCCCGCCCGGCGCGCCGCGCGGGCCGCCAGGACGCCAAATGGCTGGCAGGAAAAAAAGTGCTGCGTAACCGGAAGCAAGGATAGCTATCCGGGAAAACTGGCCTATACTCCGCGCGCCAATGAAGTTTCCGGTCATCATTCAGGGTGGCATGGGCGCGGGCGTCTCGCACTGGGGCCTCGCCCGCGCGGTCGCCAAGCTAGGTCAGCTCGGCGTCGTCTCCGGCACGGCGCTCGATGCGATCCTCGCGCGGCGCTTGCAGGATGGCGATCCCGGCGGCCACATCCGCCGCGCGCTCGCCCATTTCCCGTGGCCCAAGATGGCGCAGCGGATTCTCGACGCGCACTTCATCCCCGGCGGCCGCCAAGCGGGCGCGCGCTACCAGAAGACGCGGATGCATGTGGTCGAGGGTGAACACCTGACGCAGGAACTGTGCATCGCCGGCAACTTCGTCGAGATTTTTCTCGCGCGCGAGGGACACGGCGGCCCGGTCGGCATCAACTACCTTGAAAAAATCCAGCTCCCGCATCTGCCCTCGCTCTATGGCGCGATGCTCGCCGGCGTCACGGTCGTCATCGTCGGCGCCGGCATCCCGCTCGAATTTCCCGCCGCGATCGAGGCGCTCGCCAACCATCAGCCCGCGACCTACACGGTCCACATCGCGGACGGCCAGGGCGACGAGGCGACCTGCCAACTCACCTTCGACCCCGCGCATTTTCTTGAAGCGCACGCGCTGCCGCCGCTGACGCGACCGCACTTTGTGCCGATCGTCTCCTCCAACGCGCTCGCGGCCATCCTCTGCAACCGGGTCATGGGCCCGCTGGATGGCTTCATCATCGAGGGGCCGCTCGCGGGCGGACACAATGCGCCGCCGCGCGGCCAGCTCAAGCTCACCGGCGACGGCCAGCCGATCTACGGCCAGCGCGACGAGGTGGATCTGGAGGCGATGCGCGCGCTCGGCAAACCGTTCTGGCTCGCCGGCTCCTATGGCTCGCCCGAACGCGTCCGCGAGGCGCTCGCCGCCGGCGCGGCCGGCGTGCAGGTCGGCACGCCGTTCGCGCTCTGCGTCGAGTCCGGCATGACCGCGGACTTCCGCCACGCGCTGCTCCAGAAGGCGCTGATTGGCGACGCGAAAGTGTTCACCGACCCGCTCGCCTCGCCGACCGGCTTCCCGTTCAAGGTCGCCGCGCTCGCCGGCACGCTCTCCGAGCAGGACATCTACGAAAGCCGCCGCCGCGTCTGCGACCTCGGCTTCCTGCGCACGCCCTATCGCCAGCCCGATGGCACCGTCGGCTACCGCTGCGCCGCCGAGCCCGAGGCCGCGTTCATCATGAAGGGCGGCAAACCCGCGGATGTCGCCGGCCGGAAATGTCTGTGCAACGCCCTGACCGCCAACATCGGCATGTCGCAGTCTTTCGCTGACGGCACGACCGAGCTGGCGCTGATCACACTCGGCGATGACTACACCAACATCGGCCGCTTCTGCGACACCACGCACCTGGACTTCTCCGCCGCCGACGTCGTCCGCATCCTGCTCGGCTGATTCCCCCGTCACGACCCGGGCCTTTCCCCGGCCGCGAAAATGTCCCGGTCTTTTTTTCCAAGCCTTGGAAAAAATCCAATGAAAAGTTCCAACCCTTGGAAAAAACACCCTTCCCTTTTTCCAAGGCTTGGAAATCCCTGGGGATTATTCACGCCTTCAGTCGCGCGGCGAGTTCGGCGAGCGGTACGTCCTGCTGCGCTCCATCGGCCAGGTTCTTGAGCGCAGCGGTGCCGGCGGTGAGTTCGTTCTCGCCGCGGATGATGACCCACCTGGCGCCGGACTTGTTCGCGGCGCGCATCTGTGCCTTCATGCTGCGCGCACCCAGTTCCATGCCGCAGGCGAGGCCGGCGCACCGAAGTTGCTTGGCGAGTTGCAGATTGGCCTCACGCGCGGCGTCGCCGAGGGCGACGAGCCACGCGACGGTTTGTGGCGCCGCAGCGGCGAGCGGGGGATTGTCCTTCTGCACGGCCATGATCGCGCGCTCCAAGCCGATGGCAAAGCCGACGCCTTGAAAAGTTTTGTCGCCGAGCGCGACTTGATAACGACCGCCACCGGCGAGCGCGTCCTGCGCGCCGAGCGCGCCGTGGCGGATTTCCCAGACGGTGTGGACGTAGTAATCGAGCCCGCGCACAAGCCGCGGATTGACCTTCGCGTTGATGCCGAGCTGGCCGAGCAGGCGCAGGACGTCATCAAGATATTTCCGCGAGGCCTCGCCCATGAACTGCGTCGTGGGCGGCAGGCCGGCGACGAGCTGCTGGCAGCTTTCCTTCTTGCAGTCGAGCAGCCGCAGGCTGTTCGTCTCGAAGCGACGGCGGCAGTCCTCGCAGAGCGCGCCCAGGTGCGGGCGCGCGGCCTCTTGCAAGCCGTGCGTGACGGCGGCGCGGTCCTCCGGCACACCACGCGTGTTCAGGTCGAGCGTGTAGCCTTGCAAACCCCACGCTGCAAAAAGCTGGAGTTGCAGCGCGATCACCTCGGCATCGGCGGCGGGGTTGGGCGCGCCGAACGCCTCAACACCGAGCTGGTGGAACTGGCGCTTGCGGCCGGCCTGCGGGCGTTCGCTGCGGAACATCGGGCCGATGTAATAGAGCCGCGCGCCCTCGCCTTCCGCGCCGAGGCCGGAGACGTGGCGGATGACGCCGGCGGTACCCTCGGGGCGCAACGTCAGGCTGCGCCCGCCGCGATCCTCAAAGGTGTACATCTCCTTCTGAACGACGTCGGTTGTGTCGCCAAGCGAGCGGGTGAAGAGGTGGGTGTATTCGAGCGCGGGCGTGCGGACCTCGGTGAAAGCCCAGAGGCGCATGACCTCGCGCGCGGCGGCTTCGAGCCTTTGCCAGAGGAAAATTTCCGGCGCGGCCAGATCGGACATCCCCTGGATGGGTTGAAAGGCGGGCGAGTCCATGCAGCGGCGGTCAGCCCGTCACTTTCTTTTTCATGATGCGGCCGGGCTTAAACTTCACCACCTTGCGCTCGGGAATCATCACGGTGTTCTGCGGCTTCTTCGGGTTCCGGCCGATCCGCGCCTTGCGCGTCTTGAGCGCAAACACGCCGAAGTTGCGGAACTCGACGTTGTCGCCCTTGGCCAGCGCTTCCACGATGTAGTCGAGGGACTTTTGCAGGACGGCAAACACGTCCTGTTGGATCATTCCGGTTTCCTCGGCGATCCGCATGACCAGGTCTCGTTTCGTCAATGTCATTTTTGCTCCTCTTCCCACCCCAGCCGCATACGTTGCGCGAATATTAGGCGCGGGCAGAATGCGGTCAAGCGCAAATCCATGCCACGAAAAATAAGACCAGGCATACCCCTGCAGAGCGGAGGCCTTCAACCGGTAAGGGTTTTCACGATGCGCCGCAGCACGGCCTCCTCCTCGTCGGAGACTTTGCCGAAGCCGAGGAAGCCGCCGGCGGCCTCGGCCACCAGGCGGGCACGCGCCAGCAAATCCTGGCGGATGCTCTGACGCTGTGCGGGCGGGAGTTGCTTCAGCACCTCGGCGGCATAGTGTTCCCACGCGGCGAACAGGTCCGGCGCGGGCTTGCGCTGCAGCCAGCGCTCGAACAGTTCATGTTGCAGCGGATTGAGTTTTTCGCCGCGGGCCTCGATGGCCTGCAGCATGGCCGAGCGCTCGACCTCCTCGACCTCGCCATCGGCCCAGGCCACCTCGATCAGCGGAATCAGCGACAGCGCGGCCACGGTCTCCGGCTGCATGTTCAGTGCAATCAGTTTATCGAGCAGGTCGGGATTTTGGATGCCCGACGCCTCGGCCAGCGCCCGACGCTTGTCCTCGCGTTCGCGCAAGTCCTTCAGGCGCGAAATCAGCTTGGCATCCTCCTGCTGAAAGAAGGCTTCCTCCAGCGTGTGGCGGCGTTGCTCCATCGTATGCTTCATGGCTCGCTCCCCAAAAGTCTCCGGACTATGCCCCGCTCCAACGCAAAATCAAATGGCGGCTTCAGCGCACCAGAAAATGGATCACGGCACAAACCATCGCCCCCAGCAGCGATAAGAGGGCCAGGCTGCGATTGAAGGTATAGAAGGAATCCTCCGGCAGAACCACCGCCACGGTCTGGTCGGCGCGCACCAACTCATCCTTCTTGATCAAGCCGGTCGTCACTTCACCCTTGATCGGCGTTTTCAGGATCATCTCCGCGTTGGTCTGGGTGAGCAGCACACGCACCAACGGCTGTTCGGCGTCGCGTTTATCACCGGTCTTCACAAAGACATCCTTCACCATGCCAGCCTGCGGGCTCTTGATCTCAACAGTGTGTGGATGCCGCTCCAGCACCGACTCCGAAGGAAACCAGCCGTCCTTGACGCACCACAGGCCCAGCGCGAGCAGCGCCACCGCCCACACGAGGAAGTCGTTGGTCCCTTGAACATGGAAACGTCGGGCCATGTGTACCTCACGCGGGCGTCACGGCCTGCCGCAACTCCGCCGCCGCCGCCTGCACCGCGGCGAACGCCTGCTCCGGCGCGGCCGTGCGCATCTCGCCTGTGTGACGCAACTTGATTTCCAGCACGCCCTTCGCGAGGCCCTTCTCGCCCACGTTCACGCGGATCGGCAGGCCGAGCAGGTCGGCGTCCTTGAACTTCACGCCGGGCCGTTCGTCGCGGTCATCAAAGAGCACGTCGAAGCCCGCGGCTTCCAACTCCGCCGCGATCTTTAGCGCGGCCTCCATCGTCGGTCCGTGCGCCACGTTGATCGGCAGCACTTCCACCTGATAGGGCGCGATCGAGATCGGCCACACGATGCCGTTGGCGTCGTGGCTCTGCTCGATCACCGATTGCAGCGTGCGCGTCACGCCGATGCCGTAGCAGCCCATGATCGCGATCTTGCGCTGGCCATCGGGATCGAGGTAGCCGGCGCCGAGCGCCTCGCTGTACTTGGTGCCCAGCTTGAAGACGTGGCCCACCTCGATGCCGCGCTTCGCCACCAGCTGGCCCTGGCCGCAGCGCGGGCAGCCATCGCCGGCGTTCGCATTGGAGAGGTCGCCCCACGTCCCGACCTGCGCATCGCGCGCAAGGTCCACGTTGACGAGATGCGCATCGGCCTGGTTCGCGCCGGTGATCGCGCCGCGATAGCCCTGCAACTTCTCGTCGGCGATAACCGGAATCGTCAGCCCGACTGGACCGGCAAAGCCGACCGGCGCGCCGGTGACCTTCGAGATCATCACGTCATCAGCCAGCGCGAGCGCCGCGCACTTGAGCGCGCGCTTGAGTTTGATCTCGTTCACCTCGCGGTCGCCGGGGACGAGCACCGCGACGGGCTTTTCGTCGGCGAGATAAATCAGCGTCTTGATCAGCCGCGCCGGCGTCGTCTGGAAGAATGTGGCGACACCGGTGATCGTCTTGCGGTTGGGCGTCGCGACCACGGCCGGAGTTTTGTCCGCGTCGGCAAAAACTTTTTCGCCGCGGCCCACGCCCTCGGCGCGTTCGAGGTTGGCCGCGTAGGCGCAAGCGTCGCACTCGATCACGCCATCCTCGCCGGCGTCGGCGAGCACCATGAACTCGTGCGAGGCGCTGCCGCCCATCGCGCCGGTATCGGCCTCGACCGCCTTCGTGCGCAGCCCCGCGCGCTTGAAGATGCGCTCGTAGGCCGTGTACATCGCCCGGTAGCTCCTCTCGACACCCTCCAAGTTCATGTCGAAGCTGTAGGCGTCCTTCATGATGAATTCCTTCGCGCGCATCAGGCCGAAGCGCGGGCGGATCTCATCGCGAAACTTCGTCTGGATCTGGTAGAGGTTGATCGGCAATTGGCGATAGGACTGCACCTCGTGCGCGACGAGGTCGGTGACGACCTCCTCGTGCGTCGGGCCGAGCACCAGGTTGCGCTCCTGCCGATCCTTGATCTTGAACATCACTTCCTTGAGCACGCCGAAGCGTCCGGTCTGCTCCCACAACTCCTGCGGGTGCATCGCCGGCATCAGCACCTCGAGCGCGCCGGCGCGGTCCATCTCCTCGCGGACGATCTGCTCGACCTTGCGCAGCGCGCGGTGGCCCAGCGGCAGAAACGTGTAGAGCCCGCCGGCGAGCTTGCGGATCAGCCCGGCCCGCAGCATGAGCTGGTGGCTCGGAATCTCCGCCTCGGCCGGCGCCTCGCGCAGCGTCGGTATCAACTGTTGACTCCAACGAATCATAAGGGCTCCTCTTGGAAAATGACGGGCGGTAAGGTAGGCTCCGCGCCGCCGCCAAACAAGCAGAAACACGGAGCCGATGATGAAAACCCTGTTGGGCAAACAGAAGATTTATTTGTGCGGGCCGATCATGGACGAGCACGAGGGCCACGCCCGCGCCTGGCGCGAGACCGCCAAGAAGCTGCTCGGCAAAAACTTCATCCTGCTCGACCCCATGCGTCGCAACTTCAAGGACCGCGAGGTGGATAGTGCCAACGAAATCGTCGAGTTCGACCTCCAGGACGTGCGCGACGCCGACATCATCCTCGTCAACTACAACAAAAACTCCATCGGTACCGCGATGGAAGTCTTCTACGCCAGCCACGACCTGAACAAGTTCGTCATCGCCTTCACGCCGTTCACATTCAAGGACAGCAACCCGTGGATGGTCCGCTTCTGCACCAAGCTCCTGCCCTCGCTGGAGAGCGCCTGCGCCTACATCCGCGAACACTTCGTCATCCAGAACCACGCCCGCCGTTGACCTTTCCAAGGCTTGGAAAAAACGGCGTTCCCGTCTCCAATCCCTGGAAAATTGCGCGGGGCGTCACCGCAGGCTGCGGTGGAGCTCGTGGACCTTGGCGATGATGCGCTCCTCGACGTCCGCGGCCCAGCCGGTCTTGGCTTCGTAACCGCCCTCCTGGAGCACGCGCAGGCTGGGGATGTAGCCGTTGTAGTCGTTGGAGTAGCCGGCGATCCACACGGCCGCCTCGCCCGCGAGTTCCTTCTTCAGGCGGAGCGAGTAGTCCACCACCACCTCGCTGCCGAGCGCGACGAGCGTAAGGTCGGGGCCGAAGCGGATGACCTGCACGGAATAGGCGTGCGGCGCGCGCGGCTTGGCATAGTCGAGCGCGAGGTCCGCGCAGGCGGCGCGCAGCGGGCCGCGCACCTCGCGCGGCGGCGTCAGGTTCGCCCGTTCGACGGCGAGCGCGAGCGTGCGGCCGTGCTGCTGCGCGAGGTCGAGATCGGTCAGGCCGGGCACCACGCCGTTGCCGCGCGGATAGGGATTCTGGTCGGCGGCGCAGCCCTGCATGAACAGCGCGAGGCAGTTGGTGCGGTGCGCCTGCAAATATTCCTGCGCGTAGCCGGCGTAGTCGCCGCAGTAGTTGTAGAAGCCGAGGCAGGTGTTGTGGCAGGCGTAGCCAAACAGCAGCGCACGCGGTTCGCCGCCAGCGGCCTCGACGCGCAGCACCGGCACCTCGTGATCCACCGGGCCGGCCGGGTTCGGGCTGTTGCGGTAGCCGGTCGGCGAGGGCAGACGGCGGTTCATCGCAAAGCCGCAGCGCGCGTGGTGCCACGTCAACCGCGCCGGCTCCAGTTTTGCGAGCGCGTCGGCCATCACGCGGAAAAGTTTTTCCTCCAGTTGCTGCGTGTAGGCGAGCGAGCTGCGCGCGTGCACGTTGGTCTGATCCTTCTCGGTCAGCGGTGTGGTGCGCAGCGACGGCCCGGAGTGCGTGTGCGAGGCGTTCAGCAGCAGCAGTTCCGGCGGCACACCCAACTCCTGCTGGGCGCGCGCGGCCAGACGCTGACGCATTATCTGCCCCACCCCGATCAAATCCATGGTCACGATGACGAGTTTCCGGCCCTGCTCATCCTGGAGCGCGAGCGCCTTGGCGAAGAGGTCCTGCACCTTGCCCTCGGCGGGTTTCTTGCGCGCGGCATAGCCGGCCATCCAGAGGTTGTTCGTCGGCGTGACCACCACCGCGGCGACGCCTGCCTTCCAGAGCAGCGGCGATGGTAGCGGCGCGGTTTTGGTCTTGGGCGACGGCACGGCGCAGACGATGGTGACCAGCAAGCCGAGGACGACCACCACGAGGCAGGAAAAAACCAGCCGCACCTGCCGCGCGCACTGACTGGCGGAAAACATGCGCGCATTTTCGGGAGCGTTGCGTGCAAGTCAAGCCCTGTGTCGCCAACTGAACACTGCCGCGCCGCCATGCTTTGACTTGCGGGGCGGCGGGCCGGCCGATAGATTGCGCGGCGCGCATGAAAATCTCGCTGGAACAGCTCGGCAGAATCAAGGAGCGGCGGCAGCCGCAGGAGAGTTCGCGTCACGGCATTGCCCTGCTCGCCAGCCGGCATCGCTGGGTGCAGCCGGTGCTGCTGGTGGTCGGCGTGCTCTTCCTTGTCGCCTTTTTCACCGATGTGATTCGGTTGAGCCGCAACAGCGGCGAAGGCGGGCTGATGCAGCGTTTCCTGACGCCGGCCGAGGAAATCCAGGCGCTGGAGCGCGACATCGCCACCGGCCAGCGCGTCAAGGCGACGAGCGGGCTCTATAGCTTCGTCATGCCGGGCGGCTGGCGCATGGCCATGGGCGAAGACGTGGCGCCCTATGACCTGATGCTGACCAGCCCGAACATCGTGCGTATCCGCTTCAGCGCGGCCGCCGTGCCGTTCGAGGATCTCCCCGCATTGTTCAAGGACATGAGCACGCGCGAGCGCCAGTACGGCGTGCGCGCGGACATCCAGACCTTCTACCTGCACGGCATCCCCGCCGCGCGCCGCGAAGTGCCGCTGATGAAGGCCAAGGCGCTGGTGGTGGACCTGGTGAAGGATCGCGTCGCCCACCAGATTTTCTGCGAGGTCCCCGCCGAGCTCTTCGATCTCTACCGCCCCACCCTGCTCAAGCTGATCGAGACTTACCAACCGCTGACCACCAACCAACCTGCCGGCAAAGCCCTGTGAACTTCCGCGCATCAGTTCATCTGGCCGTGGTCCTGATGCTGTCGCTCTGCTGTGTTAGTTCTGCGGAGCCGGCGCCGCATGAGCGCTTGCAACCGGTGCCACGCGTAAGCGGGTTCCACATGCCCGGCTACTTCGTCTGGTGCGGCTCGGCCATCAAGGTCGGCGACACCTATCACCTGTTCGCGGCGCGCTGGCCGGAGGCAACAAAGTTCCCCGAAGGGTATCGCCGCCACTCGGAAATCGTGCGCGCGACGGCGGCGAAGGCGGAAGGGCCGTACACGTTTCAAGAAATCGTCATCGGCGCGCGTGCTGCGGGCCGGTGGGACTCCGGCATGGCGCACAACCCGGCGATCTATCAGGTTGGCGACAGGTTCGTGCTGTTCTACATCGGCTCCGATGCCGGCCAGACCTACCGGCAGATCGGCTATGCCACCGCGCCGGCGCTCACCGGGCCGTGGACGCGCAGCGACCGCCCGCTCGACCTCGGCTGCGCCACCGACGCCAACAACCCCAGCGCCTGCTTCGAACCCGATGGCAGCCTGAAGCTCATCTGGCGCACCAAAGACCTGCGCGTCTGCATCTCCACCGCGACGAACTTCGCCGGCCCCTATCAGCTCGCCAACACCAACCTCTGGCCCAAGGCGCGGCTGGAGGATTTCTTTTTGTTCAAACAATCTGATCAGTGGCATCTGCTCTGCGAGGACAACGCCGGCAGCATCACCGGCCACGAACGCTGGGGTGCGCACCTCGTCTCCAACGATGGCCTCCGCGACTGGCAACCGCTCGCGGCCGCGGCGTACGACCACGACATCCGGTGGAGCGATGGCACTGTTCTGCGCGCCGTCCGCCGTGAACGCCCGTGGCTGCTGTTTGAAAACGGCCGGGCCACCTGCCTCTTCACCGCCGTCTTCGATGGCCAGCGCACGTGGAACCAACCAGTGCTGATCCGCTAACCAACACGGCAACTGGCGCAACCTCTCGGCGTTCCTCCGCTCCACCTTCCACCTCGGCGTCATCGATTGCGAACGCTTCCACTATTGGGGCTTGTTGGTGTGGACCTTCTTCCGCTGTCCGCGACTGCTGCCGTTGGCCATCACCCTCGCCATCCACGGCCACATTTCCGCCGCACCTCCGCCTCGGTCAGGGCATAAGGCACAGAGAGGCTCACAGATGGGAACAAAGCGGCATGAAGCCATGGCGGAACAGTGGATCGCTAGCGCTTAACCCTACGTGCTCTTCTCGTCCCCAACCAGTCGCCGTAGCCTTTCCAGCCTTTGTTGGCGTAGATATAGTGAGGCGCGGCAGGAAGATCAGCCGGGAGTCGTCCCAATCGCGGCATCTGCCCATGAATGAAGGCAACCCACTCTGCACCACTCTTGAGCTTGAGCTTGCGTACAAAGGCTCGCGCCTTACTAAACAAGCGGTACGTCCGAAATCGAGGCGCAAGCGTGCCGCTCCCCAGCCAGTCACCGTAGCCCTTCCACCCTCTGTCTGCATAGGTCTTATGGGGTGACGCGGGAATATCCTCGGGCAATTGTCCTAACTCTGGCATCTCCCCTTTGCAGAAAGCGCGCCACTCAAGATTACTCCCGAGTTTGAGTTTGCGAGCAAAGGCCCTGGCCTTCTCAAAGGAACGGTAGTTTTTTAGAAAAGTTGCGATGGCACCGGTTCCCAACCAGTCACCATACCCCTTCCAGCCCTTGTCGATGTAGACTCCGCGAGGATTTGTCGGTATATCGATTGGAAGAAGTCCCTTAGTCGGAAGCTTGCCATTGCAGAAGGCGAACCATTCAGTTTTGCTCTTGAGCTTGAGTTTGCGAGCAAATGCTCGTGCCTCATGGAACGAACGATACACTCGATATCGAGGCGCAAGTGTGCCGGTCCCCAGCCAGTCGCCAAATCCTTTCCAGCCCTTGTCGGCATAAGTATTGCCTGGAGATGACGGAATATCTTCAGGTAGACGTCCCAATTGCGGCCTTCGTCCCTGGGCAAAGGCTATCCATTGTTTGACCTTCTTGAGCTTAAGACTTTGAGCGAATACCCGTGCCTCGCTGAATGGACGGAATTCTCTGAGATGATCCGCGATTCGTCCCGTCCCCAACCAGTCGCCCATACTTTTCCAACCCTTGTCGGCATAGATCGTATTGGGATTTGTAGGCACATCACCCGGCAGACGCCCTTTGTGAAACATCTCTCCTTTGCGGAAGACAACCCATTCAGCTTGGCTCTTGAGTTTGAGCCTCCGTACGAAAGTGCGGGCGTCTTCGAATGGTCGCCATGATAACTTGGCCAGACGATCCCAGCACGTGAGGTCAATGTCGCGGGCGAACTGCGCGAGGTTGATGCGTTTGGCCAGACGCTCGTCCAAGTCAAACTCGACGCTGCCGCCGCCGCCGGTATGGCGTTTTCCTTGGGAGGCCGCACGGAAATATTCGATGATGCGGTCGTCGTTGGCGGCGAGGGCGCGGAGCGTGGTGAGAATTTCTTGGAAATTTTCCGATTCAAAGATGTCTTTCGGTTTCGCGTCGGCGTCGTGCAAGATCGGTACGATCACGTAGCCCATTTTCTTGCCGACGGCAGACCGCAGCGCGCGACCCACGGCCTGCACAATATCCACGGCGCTCCGGCGCGGGTCGGCGAACAGCACGCAGTCAATATCCGGCACATCCACACCCTCTGTCAGGCAGCGAGCGTTGGTGATGAGGCCGCGTTTCGTTTCGGAAAATTCCTTCACGATGCGTGCGCGCGTTCCGGTGGGAGTCTGACCGGAAACGTGGAAGGTCGTGACGTTCCCAAAGCTTCGGAAGGCGCGGCTGAAGGCGTCGTTGTGTACCCTGAAGACCTCGGCCCGGCGGATGCTGCTGTGGAACGAGACGGCGTGATGGATGGGATATTTCTGCATCGCCTTGCGCAACGCGACGAGCGCAGCGAGCATCTCGGCCTCGACTTCGCGATCCCAGCGGCCTTTGTCGGGGCGCAAGAAAACATTCTTCCGAATCAGCTCCGCCACTTCGGCGCGCGTGACCAGCATGGTGACGATCTTGTAGTCGCTCAAGATGGAGGGTCGATAGTCCAATGCCTTTTTGAAAGTCAGGAGATGGAACGTGTCCCCGTAGATTTTCGGGTCGTCCATGCTAAGGATTTGATCGCCCTTGCCTTGGTAGCGGCGCTCGGTGGCGGTCATGAAAATGCGGCGGCGAAGCGGCAGGTTCTTGTCGTGCAGCAGATGGGAGAAAAGTTTGTCTTTGGCCCCAACGGTCTTGTGGGCTTCATCCATGATGCCGAGGTCAAAGCGGAACTTCGCGCGGCGCACGGCCTTGGCGATGGCCTCGCCGCTCTGGTAGGTCGTGAAGACCACCTTCAAGCGGCCCTTGGCCTTGCGCAGCCAGTCGGCAATATCCGCGGGAGCGGTCAGGCACGGCACGCCGAGGTCCTGCCGCAGGACGGCCACGTCGTCGCGCTCGATGCGGCCGGCCGATTCATCGCTACAGACGCAGACCCAATCCACGTTCTGTCCGTTGGCCAAGGATTCGCGGAGCCAGACTTTCAGTGTTTGCCGAATCAAAGCCAGACTTGGAACCGCAATGAGGATACGGCGCGCGCCGAGTTTCTGCGCCATCCAGTAAGCCGCCAGACTCTTGCCCGTGCCACAAGGCATGATCAGTTTGCCGCGGCGTTCCCGATGCTTGATGAAATGAATTTTGGCATCATGAATGGCGACGACTTGATGCGGCCGGGGCTTGAGCGGCTTCAGTACGGCCGGTTGATGAACCAGCAAAGTGTGCAGCCGGTCGAAAAATTCGGAGTCGAGATTCTGCCAGACATCCAGTGCGCAGAAGCCAATGCGCTCCTGCGTTTCCAGAACATGGGTGATGCGCTCCGTGGTGGAACAAATCAAGCCGAAGGAAATGTTGCGGCAGACGCCAAAGGCCAAGCCGGTGAAGGTCGAGACTTCCCGCCAGGCCAGCGAGTGATTCGATTCCTCGCGATACTTGCATTGGATGGCCCAGAATTCGCCCTCTTTGGTTTCGGCGATGAGGTCAATGCCTTTATCGGCGGAGGGCAGTTGCAGTTTGTTGTGAATCGAAGCCGGTATCTCGCGATGGAGCCAGACATGGCGGAGTTTGGTCGCATACTCGGGATCGAGCAGGAGAAAAGCTTTGACCAGTTCCTCAAACAGGTCGCCTTTCTGTTTGTCGGGAAGGATCGCGAAGGTTTGTTTGAAGTCATTCCAGCACGAGCAACGCCGGGCTGCTTCATTCAGCAATCCAAACTTGCCCGCTGATTTCAGTGGCGACCCTATGACTCTTGGTTGCTTCATCCCTGCGGCGTTAAATGAGCATCTGTCGAAATCCCAAATAACGTTGGCGCAGGGTAGTTTCAGGCGCGAGTCGGGTCAAGCGCGGGATGCCGCTCAAGAATTGTTAAGCGAGGATTTCCCGCACCGCGACGAGGAACTGGTCCATCTCGGCCTCGGTGCCGATCGTGACGCGCAGATAGTCGCCGGTGAGCGGACCGGGGAAGTAGCGGACAAGGATTTTGCGCGCGCGCAGCCCGGCGAAGACCTCCGCGGCCGGCAGACGCGGCGGCTTGACGAACAGGAAGTTCGTCGCCGAGGGCAGCACCACGAAGCCCAACTGCGCCAGCGCGGCGGCGGTGCGCGCGCGCGTCGCCTTGATCAGTTCGGCGTTGCGGCGCAGGTGCTCGCCATCCTCGATGGCGGCGAGCCCGATGGCTTGCGTGAGGCGGTCGAGGTTATAGGAGTCCTTGATCTTGTAGAGCGCCCCGATCAGCGGCGCGGCACCGAGCGCGTAGCCGAGGCGCAGCCCCGCGAGCGAGGACGACTTCGAGAGCGTGCGCGCCACCAGGACATTCGGCAGATCCAGAGCGAGGTCGCTGCAATCGTAGCCCGCAAAATCCACATAGGCCTCGTCCACCAACACGACGCCCGGAAAGTTCTGGCAGAAGTCGCGTACGGTTGCGCGCGGATACTGGATGCCGGTCGGCGCATTGGGATTGGCGAGGAAGAACAGGCTCGCCGCATAGTCCGGCTCCATGCGCCACGAGAAGTCCGCGTTCAGGCGCACAGACTTGGTCGCCACGTCCTGAATCGCCGCGAGCACGGGATAGAGGGAGTAAGAGGGCTCGAAGAACCCGATGGCACCGCGCGGTTCGACGAACGCGCGCGTGCAGAGTGCGAGCACCTCGTCGGAGCCATTGCCGGCAAAGACATTCTCCAGCTTGCAGCCGTGCTTGCGCGCGAGCGCCTCGCGCAGCTTCACCGCCATCGGATCGGGATAGAGCCGGAGACAATCCGCGGGAAAATTCTTCAGCACGTCGACGATGCGCGGCGAGGGCGGATAGGGGTTCTCGTTGGTGTTGAGCTTCACCAGCCCCGGCACCTGCGGCTGCTCGCCGGGCGTGTAGCCTTCCAGCACCTGCACGGCTTTGCGGATCAAATCACTCATGTTCACTTTCCAAGGCTTACCTGGAAAACCAACCTGTCACTTTTCCAAGGCTTGGTACTTTTCACGGTTTCTTTTCCAAGCCTTGGAACACTCACTGCCGTTTCGATATCAGGCGCTCATATTCGTCATGCGCGCCGATCCAAATCCAGAGGCAGTCCTCGCCGCGCCGCAGCGCGAGCGCCCGATAGTGCAACCCGATGCGGATGGACCAGAGGTCGCCCACCTTCTTGAAGCGCAGGGAGGGATGCCCCGGATTGGTTTGCCACAGCGCAAAACATTCGCGGGCGCGCTCCTGAATGTCCGGCGGCAAGGCGGCGAGCAGCCGCCAGAATTCCGGGCGGGCGACCGAATTCATGGGCCGGGCCGGCAGCGGCCGGCCTGGTAATCCGCCTCGGCCTCCTTCACCAGATGATCCAGCCGGCCAGCCTGTGCATCCGCCTCGATCTGACGGTCCCATTCATCGGCCATCAACTCGTCGAGCCAGGAAGAAATCGTCCAACGTTCCTCCGGCTTGAGCTTCAGAATTTCGGTTTGTAACGTTTGCACCGTCATGACTCGCCTCTACGTCTCGTCACGGCAGAGTGAACAACCTCCGCCGCTATTTTGCAAACCGGATTTTGGCGGAGCGGGCGCTTGACACGACCCACAACATCCCAGCAGCGGCGAGAGGGCGTTATCCACCAGAAACTTCATGACGCCGCTAGCAGGGGCAGTTCGTGTTCACGCACGCTGGCCGCGGCATAGTGCAGCGCCTCGGTGACATCGGCGGCCGTGAGATCGGGATAGGCCGCAAGGATTTCCTTCGTACTCATCCCCTGCGCCATCATCTCCACAAGGGTCGCCACCGGGATGCGCAAGCCGCGGATGCACGGCTCGCCGCCCATCTGCTCGGGATTGATCGTGATGCGGGTGTACTTCATCGCGTGCCTCTCATTTCAGAAACCGGATTTTGGCGGAGCGGGCGTGGGCGTCGAGCTGCTCGACGCGGCCGAAGGCCTCGATCACCGGCAGCATCTCCTGCAAATCGGCGCGCGTCAGCGCAACGACGCTCGTGCGCCGCCGGAAGGTATCCACCGTCAGGCCGGCGAAGACCGCCGCCATGCCGCCGGTCGGCAGGACATGGCTCGGACCGGCAACAAAATCGCCCGCCGACTCCGGCGTCCACGGGCCAAGAAAAACCGCGCCGGCGCTGTGCGCCTTCTTCGTCCACGTCCGCGGCTCGCGCACCATGATCTCCAGATGCTCCGGCGCAAACTGGTTGCACAGCTCCATGCCCGCATCGAGCTGGTCCACGACGACGAGCAGCAGCCCCTGCTCCATCACCTTCTCGATGGCGGCGCGCCGCGAGAGCGTCTCGATCTGCTTGGTCAGCTCCGCCTGCACCGCGCGGGCGAGCGCGTCCGACGAGGTGACGAGCAGCGCCTTCTCGTGGCCGGTGCCGTGCTCGGCCTGCGAGAGCAGGTCGGCGGCGACGGCGGCGGGATGCGCGGTGTCGTCGGCGAGGATCGCGATCTCGCTCGGTCCGGCGACGAGGTCGAGGTCCACGTGGCCATAGACCAGCCGCTTGGCGGCGGTGACGTACGGCCCGCCGGGGCCGACGATCTTCTGCACCTTGCGGATGGTCGCCGTGCCGAACGCCAGCGCGCCGATGGCCTGCACACCGCCGAGCTTGTAGATTTCCGTCGCGCCGGCGAGGTCGAGCGCGTAGAGCAGGAAGGGATTGACCTTGCCGTCCTTGCCCGCGGGCGTGCAGCACACGACTTCGCGCACGTCGGCGACGCGCGCGAGCGTCGCGGTCATCAGCGCGGTCGAGGCGAGCGGCGCGGCGCCGCCGGGGATATAGCAGCCGACGCGCGCGAGCGGCGTAAACTGTTCGCCGAGCACGCCGCCCTTGGGGCTGGCGATCGTCCAGTCCTTGCGCAGGCCGGCCTTGCTGAAGGCGATGATCCGCTTGTAGGCCTCGGACGCGGAGCGCTTGAAATCGAGGTCCACCGTCTCATAGGAGGCCTTGATCTCGTCGGCGGTCACGCGCAGTTGCGCGGGCGCGAGGTCCGCGCCGTCGAACTGTTTGACGCAGCGGACGAGCGCGGCATCGCCCTCGGCGCGGATGGCGTCGAGCACCTCGCGCGCGGTCTGCTCGGCCGCGGCATCGAACGCCGGGCGGCGGAGCAGCGCATCCACCGCGGGATGCGACGCGGTCGGCGACCACCTGACAATCCTGGCTTGCATGGTGTCCAAATCCTTTCCGAAACGTTCAGCGGCGCAGCGCCTCGTTCATCGCGCCGCACTTGGTGCAGCGGCACAGCGGCCGCTCGCGCTGATCCGCATAGACATGACCGCAACTGGCGCAGCGATAAATCCGCGAGCGGCGCGGTGGCAGCGGCGCGCGCAGCCGCAGGGAGTAATACAGCCAGCCGGCGAAAACCGCAACCAGCGCAAAGAACACCGGCACGAAGAAGAACACGGTGGGACTGACGATCATGGCGCGGCGCCCTCCGGTTTGGCCACCGGCGCCCGCGGCGCCGCGAGGTGCCGGAGGCGCACCGCGCCCTGCGCGGCGGCGGCGGCGGGCGCGAACCGCCAGCGCAGCAGCGCCTGCGTCAACTGCGCGTTGAAATCGGCCGCGGTCGAGGGTGGATCGAGGAAGACGTGCAGCACGCGGCCCTCGCGCGCGACCTCCAGCTTGGCCACCACCTGCCAGTTGAGCGCGGTCAGCTCCGGCGGCAGCGGCGGCAGCGGCTGCTCCAGGCACGCGCGCGCAGCGAGGTCGCCGGCGACCTCACTGGTGAGCGTGTTGGTGACCGCCGGTAGTTTGGCGAAGACTGGCGCGACATCATCCACGCGGAAGTTCGCGCCATTATTCAGCGTGGGCGGGCGCGGCGCGGGCACAACCGGCGCGAGTCCGGCGGCTGGCGGCGGCGGCATGAGTTGCGCCTCGATGTCCGGCCGTTGGACGCGCGGCCGGTCATGGCCATCGCCCGCGGCAGGCGCACGGCTGAAGCCCATCGGCGTCGGCAGCGCGAAGAGCACCGGCGACCACATCACGCGCAGGTCGCGCTGCGGCTCGCCGCCCTCCGCCGGCGCGCGGGCGGGCAGGTAGCGCGCATGCACGGCGAAGCGCGGCAGCTCGCGCGGCGCGGCGAACATCTCCGGCTGCCAGAGCAGGCCCCAGAAACCAAACCAGATCAGCGCCAGCGGCAGGGCCAGCAGCCACAGGCGGCGCAGGGTCCAGCGCGGCGCGGGCAGGCTCGCCGCCGCGGCGCTCATGGCTTCACCTCGACCGGCGCGGGCAGCCGCGAGGCGATCAGCACCTGCGCGATGCCGGCGGCGCGCGCCATGTTATAGATGTTGACCAGCGTGCCGGAGCTGACGCGCGCATCGGCCTCGATGACCAGCGACGCGCCGGGCTGATCGTGCCGCGCCTGCGCGAACGCGGCGCGCAGGTCATCGAGCGCCATCCGCGTATCGTTGAAGAAGACGAACCCTTCCTGCGAGAGCGTGACGACCAGCGCGCCGTAGGGCGCGCCCTCGTGGAACGGCGCCTCCGGCAACTGCACCGTGACGCCCGGCTGCAGCACGAAGCGTGCGGTGACGAGGAACGCGGCCACGGCGAGCACGAGGCCGTTGAACAGCGCCGCCGGTTCGATCAGCCGGCAGACGCGCTGGACGCGCGGCTGAAACTGGCGCTGCAAAATCGGCAGCGGCGTGGCGACGCTCGCGGCTTTCTTCACGCCTTCTTCTCCTTGAGGACGGCGTCGCCCACCTTGTTCTGCGCGAAGAAATTCAGGATCTCCGCCGCCGCGCGCTCCATGTCCAGCGTCAGCGACTCGACGCGACCGACGAGCATGTTATAGCCCGCGTAGGCCGGGATCGAGACCGCGAGGCCGGCCGCGCTGACCAGCAGGGCGGCCCACAGGCCCGCGGCCAGGTCGCCGGCGTGGACCAGCGGCGCGCGCTGCTGGATGGCGAGCAACATCTGCATCAGGCCGAGGATCGTGCCCAGCAGGCCGAGCATCGGCGCGATGTGCGCGAACGTGGCGAGCAGCGAGAGGTTGCGCTCAATGCGCGGAATCTCCTGCAGGCCGGCCTCGTGCATCGCCTGCCGCATCTTCTCCGGGCCTTCGTCGTGATGCAGGATCGCGGAGCGGATGATCATCGGCACCGGGCCCGACGCCTCCTCGCACAGGCTGACGGCCTCGGCCACGTTGCCGCGCTTGAGGATGACGTAAAGCCCTTGCAGGAAATCGCGCCAGCGGATTTGCGCGCGGTGGAGCTGGAACAGGCGTTCGAGGAAGAGCGCCGCGGCCAGCACGCCGACGACCAGCAGCACCAGCATGATCGGCCCGCCCTGACGAATGACTTCAACCATGATGAAACCCTCCGGTGATAGCGGATAGCAGATAGCGGATTACGGACGGAAGATGGTGGTTGGTGGATGGCCAAGGGCTGATGGCAGAAAAAGTTTCCAGGGATTGGAAAATGGAGGCGGTGGTTTTTCCAGGGATTGGAAAAACCGGGTGTGAAACGTTCCGAGCCTTGGAAAAAAACAGCGGACTTTTTCCAAGCCTTGGAAAAAGCGGCCGAGGTTTTTCCAAGCCTTGGAAAGCGCGCCCGCTGATGAACAGCGAACACCGAAGGCGTTCGGCGCCCGCATTCGCGGTCGCGGCACCAAGTTGTTTCCAGTACTCCAACACTCCAGCACTCCATTCTTCCATGCTTCAAAACAGCATCCAGTGCTCCAGCTTGATGCGTTGCAGCCGCTGCAACGCCTCCTGCGCGGCGGGCACACCGGCCTCGACGACGCGCTGATAGACCTGCACCGCCTTGCGCCAATCGCCCGACTTCTCCTGGATTTCGGCGGCGTTGAACGCGGCGCGCGTGAACCAGAGCGGATCGCCGTGCTGGCCCTTGGCGCGCTCGCCAAGAAACGCGTACACGACCGCGAGGTAGCGCTCGAGCGCCTCGGCGGTCTTGCCCTGCTTCTCGAGGCAGCGGCCGACCTTGTACTCGGCCTGCCACTTCAGGTCGCGGTCGGCGGTCGGGCTATCGAGTACGCCGCGGTAGTCGCTCAACGCCTCGGCGAAGCGCTGCTTGTCCTCGTTGGCGAGCGTGAAGGCGCAGTCGCCGCGCCGGCCGCGCGCGAGGTTGGCGAGGTAGCTGTTCGGGAATTTCTTGATGACCTCATCGAAGACGAGGATCGCGTCGGCGAACTTGTTCAGCTCGCTCAAGGCGTCGCCCTGCGCGAAGCGCGTCTCGGCGAGCTTGGCGCTATCGGGGTAGAGCTTGACGAGCTGGTTGTAGTGCTCGAGCGCGTGCAGATATTGCCCGGCGGCGGCGGCGGCGCGGCCGGCCCAGAACAGCGCCCTATCGGCGAGCTCGCTCTTGGGGTGCGCCTTGGCCAGCCCGGCGAACTGGCGCTCGGCGTCGGCGTAGGCGCCGTGGTTGAAATAATATTCGCCGAGCCAGAAGTGCACGTCGGGCGCCCAGGCGGACTGGGGATATTTGGCGAGGAAGTCGCGCGCGATCTGCAATGCCTCGGCCTCGCGGCGCATCAGGTAGAGGCACCAGCCGCGCATGTAGAACGCCTGCTCGGCGAGGCGGTCGCCGGGGACCTTCTTCAGCAAGTCATCGAACGTCGCCAGCGCCGGCTCGAACCGGCTGGTGCGGTAGAGCAGCAGGCCGCGCCCGCTCAACGCCTGCGCCTGCCACGTGGTGCCGGTGGCGACCGCGGCGGCCTGGTCATAGGCGGCGACGGCCTGGTCCCAGCGGCCCTGGTCCTCGCGCACGAGCGCGAGGCCGAGCCACGCGCGCGCGGCGTCGGCGCCGTTGGTCTGCGCGCTGGTCAGCGCCGTGAACAGCCGCTCCGCCTCCGCCGGCTGGCCGAGCCGCATCTGGCAGAGGCCGGCCTGGTAGAGCGCCTGCGCGGACTGGGCGGTGACGAGCGCGTTGGTCAGCGTCAGGTAGAGCGGCAGCGCGCGGCGGAATTGCTGCGCGGCGAACCACGAGTCCGCCTCCTTGAAACGCGCCTCGGCGATGCCAGCGGGCGAGTTGGAGGCGTCGCCCGCCTTGCCGAAGGCGTTCGCGGCCTCGTCGTAGCGGGCCAGATGCCAGAGGCACCAGCCCTTGCCCAGCAGCGCGCGGCGCTGGCCCGCGGGCTCGGCGAAGGCCTCGACGTAGGCCTGGAACTCGGCGAGCGCCGGCGCGTAGCGCTTGTGCCGGAGCAGCGACTCGGCGAGTTCGAGCTGCGCCTCGGCGGCGAGCGGGCCGGCGTGCGGTTGCTTGACGATGCCGCGCAGCGCCTGTGCGCCCTCTTCATCGCGCCCCAGCCGGAAGAGCAGTTGGCCGCGCAGCAACTCCGTCCGCAGCTTCGCCGCCGGGTCGCTGACGAGCGCAGCGGATTGCGCGAGCGCCTGCACCGCGGCGGCGAGGTTCGTCTGCGACTCGTAGAGGCGCGCCAACTGGCCCCATGCCGTCAGGCGCAAATCGGGCCGCGCCTTGGCGCGGGCGGTCAGCGCCTTGAGCGCCTGCTCGGCCTGCGGCCACTGCTTCGCCTGGCTGTAGAGGTCGGCGAGCCGCAGCCGCGCCTGGTCGGCGAACGGGGTCTCCGGCTTGTCGGCGACGAGCTTCTCCAGCACGCCGCGCGCGGCGTCGGCGCGCTTGAGCGCGAGCAGCGCCTCGGCCCACTGCCAGAGATTTTCCGCGGCCTCCGGCGATTGCGCGGCCTTCTTCTGCACCTGCTCGAACAGCGCCAGCGCCGGCTCCGGCTGGCCTTGCTTGAGCAGCACGTTGGCCGCCAGCCGCAGCGCGCGGACAGCCTCGGGGCTGTTGGGATAGCGCGCGTCGAAGTCGCGGATCAGCACGCTGGCCTCGGCGAGCTGGCCGACCTCGAAATGCGCCAGCGCGGAGAGATAGGTCCACGTCGCCTCGTGCTCGCCGCCCCGCGCCTCGGCCTGGCAGCCGGTCAGCACGGCGCGCGCGGCGTCGGCGCGCTTGAGCGCGAGCAGCGCGCGCGCCTGCCAGAGCCGCGCCTCGGTCCGCGGCGCGGGCGCGGCGATGAGCTGCGCCGCCTGCTCGAACGTGCGCTGCGCGAGGTCATAGAAGCCATCCTCGTAGGCGGCGCGGCCGATGGTCAGCGGGTCCACCGCCACCTGCGGCGCGTTGGTCGCCACCTGCGCGCCCGCGGCTTGCGCCACGGCCAGCGCCAGCAGCGCCGCGCGCCATCTGCGTTGACAGCTTGGCGGCATTTCAGTGTTCGGGTTTGCGGACGAGGAACGGCTTGAGGTAGTGGCCGGTGAAGGAGTTCGGATTCGCCGCCACCTCCTCCGGTGTGCCCTGCGCCACGATGCGGCCGCCGTTGTCGCCGCCCTCGGGGCCGAGGTCAATGATGTAGTCGGCCGTCTTGATCACGTCGAGGTTGTGCTCGATGATCACCAGCGTGTTGCCGGCGTCGCGCAGTTGCGTCAGCACGTGCAGCAGCTTGTGCACGTCGGCGAAATGCAGGCCGGTGGTCGGCTCGTCGAGCAGGTAGATCGTGCGGCCGGTGTCGCTCTTGCTCAACTCGGAGGAGAGCTTGACGCGCTGCGCCTCGCCGCCGGAGAGCGTCGTCGCCGGCTGGCCGAGTTGCAGGTAGCCGAGGCCGACATCGGAGAGCGTCTTGAGCTTGCGCTCCATCGCCGGCACGGCGCGGAAGAACTCCAGCGCCTCGTCAATCGTCATGTTCAGCACGTCGGCGATGTTGCGGCCGGCGTAGCGGACCTCGAGCGTCTCGCGGTTATAACGCTGGCCGCGGCACTGTTCGCACGTCACATAGACGTCGGGCAGGAACTGCATCTCGATCTTCAGGATGCCATCGCCCTTGCAGCGCTCGCAGCGGCCGCCCTTGACGTTGAAGCTGTAGCGGCCCGGGCCGTAGCCGCGGACGCGCGAGCCGGGGAGCTGCGCGAACAGGTCGCGGATCACGGAGAACGCGCCGGTGTAGGTCGAGGGATTCGACCGCGGCGTGCGGCCGATCGGCGACTGGTCAATGACGATCACCTTGTCGAGATGTTCGAGGCCGGTGATTTTCTTGTGCTTGCCGGGCTTCTCCTTCGAGGTGAAGAAGTGGCGGAACAGCGCGCGCCGCAGGATGTCATCGAGCAGCGTGCTCTTGCCGCTGCCGGAGACGCCGGTGATGCAAACCATCGTCCCCAGCGGAATCTTGACGTTGATGTTCTTGAGGTTGTTCTCCGCCGCGCCGAGGATTTCGAGCGTGTTGCCGTGCCCCTCCTTGCGCTCCTCCGGCAGCGAGACTTCCATCTCGCCGTTGAGGTAGCGCGCGGTCAGCGACTTCGGGTTCGCCAGCAGTTCCGCCACCGTGCCCGCGTGGACCACGTGGCCGCCGTTGCGGCCCGCGCCGGGGCCGAGGTCAATCACGTAGTCGGCCTCGCGGATCGTCTGGTCGTCGTGTTCGACGACGACCACCGTGTTGCCGATGTCGCGCAGGCCCTTGAGCGTGGCGATCAGCTTCTCGTTGTCGCGCTGGTGCAGGCCGATCGAGGGCTCGTCGAGCACGTAGAGCACGCCGACGAGGCCCGCGCCGATCTGCGTCGCCAACCGGATGCGCTGCGCCTCGCCGCCGGAGAGCGAGCCGCTCTCGCGGTCGAGCGTCAGGTAATCGAGGCCCACGTTCGCCAGGAACGACAGGCGCTGGCGGATCTCCTTGATGACCTCGTGCGCGATTTTCGCCTCCTGCTCGGTGATGTCGAGGCCGTTGAAGTAGGTGAGCGCGTGCTTCACCGAGAGCTGCGTAACCTCGACCACGTTCTTGCCGTTGACGCGGCACGCCAGCGTCTCCGGCCGCATGCGCGAGCCGCAGCACGACGTGCAGGGCTGGCGGCTCATGTACTCGGAGAGCTTCTGCCGCATGTATTCGCTATCGGTCTCCTCGTAGCGCCGCTTAAGGTTGGCGATGATGCCCTCGAACGGCTTGGAATACTTGTGATATTTCCCGCCGCGCCAGAAGCCGAACTGCAGCTCCTGCTCGCCGGAACCGTTCATCAGGATCTTGCGGAAGTCGGCGTCGAGCTCCTCCCACGGCGTCTCCATGTTCGCGCCGTAGTGTTGCGTCACGGCACGCAGCAGGCCCTTGAGATAGATGATCATCCGCCGCCCGCCGCGCTTCCACGGATGGATCGCGCCATCCTCCAGCGAGAGCGTCTTGTCGGGGACGACCAGGTCCTCATCGAACACCATCATCGTGCCCAGACCCAGGCACGTCGGGCACGCGCCATAGGGGCTGTTGAACGAGAAGTGCCGCGGCGTCAGCGTATCGAAGCTGATGCCGCAGTCCGGACAGGCGTTCTTCTCCGAGAACAGTTTCTCCGTCCACGGCGCGCCCTCCGGCTCCGGCGCGACCGCCATCATCAGGCCCTCGCCGTGCTTGAGCGCCAGTTCCACCGAGTCGGTCAGGCGCGTGCGCACCTTGTTGGTGATGACCAGCCGGTCCACAACCACCTCGATGGTGTGCTTCTTGTTCTTCTCCAGCTTCGGCATCGCGTCGAGGTCATAGAGCTCGCCATCGAGCCGGATGCGGACGAAGCCCTGCTTGCGCAGCCCCTGGAGGATTTCGTCGTGCTCGCCCTTCCGCCCGCGCACCACCGGCGCGAGGATCATCAGCTTCATCAGGTTCGGCAGCAGCATCAGCCGGTCCACGATTTCCTCGGCGCTCTGCTGCGAGATCGGCTTGCCGCACTGGTAGCAGTGGACCCGCCCGATGCTGGCGAACATCAGGCGCAGATAGTCGTGGATTTCCGTCGTCGTCGCCACGATCGAGCGCGGGTTCGCGCCCGCCGTGCGCTGCTCGATGGCGATCGCCGGCGAGAGGCCCTCGATGTAGTCCACGTCCGGCTTCTGCATCTGCTCGAGGAACTGCCGCGCGTAGGCCGACAGGCTCTCGACGTACTTGCGCTGCCCCTCCGCGTAGATCGTGTCGAACGCCAGCGACGACTTGCCCGAACCGCTCAACCCCGTGACCACCGTCAGGCTGTTGCGCGGAATGTTGACCGTGATGTTCTTCAGGTTGTGCTCGCGCGCGCCTGCCACCACGATGGTTTTCTTCTCTGTGCTCATAAATTCCAGTTTTCCCCGTCCAAAAATTCACGGCAAACTACCATGCGATACATCGGCCTGCCAAGAAAATTGTTGTCCCAGGCCAGCCGCATCATTCTTTTGCCTTGCCAGAAGAAATCCGTCCGGCACAATCCGCGCATGGTCCGCTCCTTCATCTTCAGCCAGGGCAAGCTCGTCAGCGCCGATCCCGGCCTCGACGTGCTGCGGATCGTGCTCTATGACGAGGACGCGCAGATCTGGGTGGACTTGGAAAACCCGACCGAGCAGGAAACCAAGGACCTGCTGGAGGGTGTCTTCAGTTTCCATCCGCTCGCCATCGAGGACTGCGTGACCTTGAGCGAGCGCCCGAAGGCTGACGAGTACGAGAACTACGTCTTCATGGTCATTCACTGCGTCTCCTATGACCCGGCCAAGCGCGATATCGCCGCCACCGAGCTGAACATGTTCATCGGCAAGAATTTTCTCGTCACCTACCATCGCGACCCGATGCGCAGCGTGACCGCAACCATCGAGCGGGTGCAGAAGAACGCGCCGCTGGTGGCGCGCGCGCCCGACAGGCTGACCTACCACCTGCTCGACGCGCTGTTCGAGCAATATGAGCCCGGGCTGCAATCGCTGGCGATGGACATCGAGCAACTGGAAGAGCGCATGCTGACCCAGCCCGCCAGCGACATCATCGAGGACGTCGTCGCACTCAAGGGCGTGGTGCAGCGGCTCCGGCAGATCGTCATGCCGCAGCGCGAGGTCATCGCGCGCGTCGCGCGCGGCGAGTTCAAGATCGTGCGCGCCCACCTGCTGCCCTACTACCGCGACCTGCTCGACCGGCTGGCGCACAGCAACGACGTGTCCGACAACTACCGCGAAGCGCTGACCGGCATCCTGCAGGTCCACCTGAACCTGCAGCAGATGCAGATTAACAAGATCATCAAGGTGTTGACCGTGCTGGCGACCCTCTCGTTGCCGGTCCTCGCCGTCACCAGCTTCTACGGCATGAACATCCGGCACATGCCGAACACCGAGTGGCCGGCGTGGGAATATGCCTACGCCTGGATTCTCGGTCTGGTCGGCCTCTGGACCGCGCTCATCTGGTGGTGGATCAAGAAGAAGGGCTGGTACTGATCCGCGCCCGCTTCCCCAAGCTCCTGAAAACCGCAGTTGCGCATCATTTGCCGTCTTGGTTTCTACCCAACTTGGTTTGTGCTGCTGCTGTAGCGGAGGTCCATGGCCGCCGACGGCGCGCATAGCGCGCCGCTACAGAACTGACATGACACAAGTGGAACAGAACCAAGCGCTCACCGGTGATACGACCATGTGCTCGACAGGCGGCTCGGCAAGCCCCGCCCTCCATAAATTTATTTGGAGGGCGGGGCTTGCCGAGCCGCGATTCACTTCACGGGGTTGAATGGATCGGCGGTCTGATCGCGGTAGCCGCAGAAGAGGCAGCGGTTGAAGCGCGGCGCCATCCTCACAACGCCGCGAACGCGGGCTTGAGCGCCGGATAGAGCGAGCGGTAGAGCGCGTGGCGCGCGGCGTAAAACTTCGCCGATTTCGCCGCGGGCTTGAGACGGTTCTGCACGGTCAGCGTCTGGCGGCACGCTGTCGGCACGCTGGCCCACACGCCACCGCCGACGCCGCCGAGCAGCGCCGCGCCGTAGGCCGAGGCGTTCGGCGAATCCACAGTGACGGTCGTCGCGCCGTAAATATCAGCCTGCAACTGGCGCCAGAACTGACTCTTCGCGCCGCCACCGCCGCAGCGGACTTCGCTGACCTTCACGCCGAGCTGGCGCATCAGCGCAACCTGGTCGCCCATGCCGAAGGTGATGCCTTCCATCACCGCGCGCGTCATCGCGGCGCGGCCATGACGGCGGCTCAAGCCGACCCAGCACGCGCGCGCGCTGGGATCGGCATGCGGGCAACGCTCGCCATCGAGGTAGGGCAGGAAGAACAAGCCCTCGCAGCCCGGCGGGGTCGCCTGAATTTCCCGATCCATGAGATCAAACACGCTGCCGACTTTCGGCTTGGCGTCGGCATAGAGCACGTCCTTCGCCCACTCGAACGAACCGCCGGCGGAGAGCATACAACCGAAGACGCACCACTTGTTGGGCACCGCGTGACAGAAGCTTTGCAACACGCCCGCCGGATTCGGCACCATCTCTTCCGCGTGCGCGAAGACCACGCCGCTCGTGCCAAGCGTCGCCGAGACAATCCCCTCCTCCACCACGCCCATGCCGACCGCGCCGGCGGGCTGATCCCCCGCGCCGCCGACCACCGGGATGCCGGTGACGAGGCCGAGCGCCTGCGCCGCTTCCGCGTTCAGCGTGCCCGTGACATCCGGCGATTCGAACAACGGCGGCAGGAGCGCCGGATCGAGATCGAGTTTGCGGAGCAGCGGCAGACTCCACTTGCGGTTCTTCACGTCGAGCAACAGCGTGCCGGCCGCGTCGGAAACTTCCGAGGCATAGACGCCGGTCAGCAGATAGCGGATGTAATCCTTCGGCAGCAGCAACTGCCGGAGTTGCTTGAAGAGCTTCGGCTCGTTATCGCGGAGCCAGAGCACCTTCGGCGCGGTGAAGCCCGTGAGCGCCACGTTGTTGACGAGCGCAATCAGGCCCTTGGTGCCGCCCGCGGCCTTCGTGATGTCGGCGCACTGCTGTGCGGTCCGCTGATCGTTCCAGAGCAGCGCGTTTCGCAGCACCTTGCCGCGCGCGTCAAGGAAGACACTGCCGTGCATCTGGCCGGAGAGCCCGAGGCCCGCGACGTCGGCCGGCTTGACGCCCGACTGCTTCATCGCCGCGCGCACGGTCTTGACCGTCGCCTGCCACCAGTGCGCCGGGTCCTGCTCGTTCCAGCCGGGCTTTGGCGAATAGAGCGGATAGGTTGCGGTCGTCTCCGCGACAATCTTCCCATCCGCCGCGACAAGCAGCGTCTTCGTGCTGCTGGTCCCGATATCAACACCGATCACATATTTTGGCTTAGACATGTTGTCCTTCTTTCTTCATCCACAGATTTCACAGATTACACGGATTAGTTGGCAAAGCGACGGAACTGCTTATAGGTCTGCGGGTCTTGAATCTGCGAAATCTGTGGAATCTGTGGATCCATAAAAATAGAACGGGCCGGTAAAGATCACCGGCCCGTTCAATCAATCCCGTTGAACAACCACGTTCATGCGCGGTTTATTTTTTGAGGCACGCGCGGACGGCGTCGAGCTGGCCGGCGCTGCCGAGCTTCACGTTCTTCGCGGCGATGAACTTGGCGTACTCCTTCATGAACACCTTTCCGGGAGGACGCAGGTCGAAGTTCTTCGGGTCGTCGCGGAACGACTCGCGGTGCACGCGGCACCACACGAGACGGCCATCGGTATCAATGTTGATCTTGGTCACACCGAGCGTCGCGGCCTTCGCGAACTCGTCGGCATTCACGCCCTTGGCGCCGGCGAGCTGGCCGCCCGCGGCATTGATCCGCGCGACCTCGTCCTGCGGGACGCTGCTGGAGCCGTGCATGACCAGCGGGAAGCCGGGCAGGCGCTTCTGGATCTCGGCGAGCACATCGAAGTGCAGGCCCTGCGACCCACTGAACTTGAACGCGCCGTGGCTGGTGCCGATCGCGCACGCGAGGCTGTCGCAACCGCTCTGCTTGACGAAGATCTGTGCTTCCGCCGGGTCGGTCAGGTGCGCATCGGCCTCGTTGACCGAGACGTGCTCCTCGACGCCGCCGAGCTTGCCGAGTTCGGCCTCGACGACCAAACCCTTGGCGTGCGCCGCATCCACAACGCGCTTGGTGATCGCGATGTTCTGCTGGAGCGGCTCCGCGCTCGCGTCAATCATGACGGAGCTGTAGAAACCGCTGTTGATGCAGTCCAGGCAGGTGGCCTCGTCGCCGTGATCAAGGTGCACCGCGAAGATGGCGTCCGGGAAGATTTCGTCGGCCGTCTTGATCATGGCCTCGAGCATCTTCTTGTTGGTGTAGGAGCGCGCACCCTTGGAGAGCTGGATGATGAACGGTGCCTTGCTATCTATGCAGCCTTGGAACAAGCCCATGGTCTGCTCCAGGTTGTTGATGTTATACGCGCCGATGGCGTACTTGCCGTAGGCGTGCTGGAACAGTTGTTTGGTTGTGACGATCATGTGTTTCCTTTCTCGCGCTGGCCGCGCGAACGGCGCGAGAGCATAGGGAAAAACCTTTCGCGGTCAAGCTCTCAATGGCTATTCAAAGCGCGGAGAAACATCCGCCTCCACAAGATTTGGCTCCTACAGGCAGTTCTGTTAGCCTTGTTCCGCACTGCAGGAGCAGCCATATGACAGATTCCATTTGGAGGCTGGTTGAAGCCGATGAAGTACACACGGCGGCCTTGGGCACGGCCTTGGGCCTGCCCCTTCCCGTGGCGCGTTTGCTGGTGGCACGCGGCCTGACCGAGCCCGTCGCGGCAGGGAAGTTCTTGCGCGCCCGTTTGAGTGACCTCACCGAGCCGGAACTGTTGCCGAATCTGCCCGCCGCCGTAGAGCACCTCGCCCAAGCGCTGGAGAGCCGCGGGAAAATCGTGGTTTTCGGCGACTACGATGCCGACGGTCTGACCAGCACCGCACTGTTGGTCCGCGTTCTGCGCCAACTCGGTGGCGAAGTTGCCGCGTTCATCCCCCACCGACTCGAAGATGGCTACGGCTTGACCACCAGCGCGCTCGCCAAGTGCATCGAACAGCATCAACCGCAACTGATCATCACCGTGGACTGCGGCACATGCTCGCCTGACGCCCTGCGTGGATCCAGCGTGCCCATCATCGTCACCGATCACCACGATCCCGTCGGCGAACTCTCGCCGGGGCTCGCGGTCGTCAATCCGAAACTCGGCGAGGATTCGGTACTGCGCCATCTCGCCGGCGTCGGCGTCACCTTTAAACTCTGCCACGCCTTGCTCAAGAAGCTCCGTAAGAGCCAGGCACGGACATCTGTTGATTTGAAGGACTACCTCGACTTGGTGGCGATTGGTACCGTTGCCGATGTAGTTCCGTTGACCGGCGAGAACCGTATCCTCGTCCGCCATGGGTTGCTGCGTTTGGCGCAGACCAAAAACATCGGGCTTGCCGCGCTGAAAGCCGTGGCAGGGCTGGCGGAAAGTCCCGACGCTTGGCACCTCGGTTTCGTCATCGGCCCGCGCCTCAATGCCGTCGGCCGGCTCGGCAACGCACAGGAAGTGCTGGAACTGCTCCTGACCGACAAACCTGACCGCGCGCTGGAGCTGGCGCGCCAGCTCGACGAGGCCAATCGCCAGCGGCAGGCCATCGAGAAAAACATCGCCGGGGAGGCGATGCGGGAAATTGACGCGACCTTTGACCCGGCCCGCAGCTTCGGGCTGGTGGTCGCCAGTACGCAGTGGCATCCCGGCGTCGTCGGCATCGTCGCCGCGCGCCTGGTCCAGCGTTACCGCCGCCCCGCGATCGTACTGGCGCAGGAAGCCGATGGCCTGTGCCGCGGCTCGTGCCGCAGCCTCGAGGAATTTCCGCTCGTCGGGCATCTGGCCAAATGCGCCGACTTGCTGACACGCTATGGTGGGCACAATCTCGCCGCCGGTGTCACGCTGGAGCAGAAAAATCTTATCGCCTTCCGGCAGCGCTTCAATGAAGTCGCACACGCCGCACTCGCCAAGGTTGATCTGCGACCGGTTCAGCGGATTGATGGTTGGCTCTCGCTGCGCGAAGCCAATGATGACCTGTTCGACGCCATGGCACAATTGCGGCCCTTTGGCCAGCAGCATCCGGATCCAGTCTGGGCCGCGCGCAGTGTGCGGGTGCTGGGTGCGCCACGGCGGATGGCGAAGGACACACTTGGCTTGACGCTGGAAGCCGACAATGTGCAACTGCGTGCCATAGGTTTCAGCATGGGTCAACGCGAAGTACCTGCTGGCCCGCTGGATATAGCCTTTCATTTACGTCGCGAAACATGGCAGGGACAAACCCAATTGCAACTCCACCTCTGCGATTTCAGGCCTGCCACACTGGTGCCCAGATAAGCAGCTACATGAAAGAACTCGCGGCCGGCGGCGGCATCGGCTACATCTGCGCCGGGCGTGGAGGACAGGAGCCGCATGATGAAAACAATAGTCAGCGTGTGCGCATGCTGCGTGGTCCTCGTCACGCGCGCCGGCGACCTCGCGTTCAGCGATCCGGCGGGCGTGCCGCCGCCGCCGGCGTGGGCCGTCGGCCAGGCCAGCCGCGCGCCCGACCTCGACGCGTTGCCCGGCTTCCAGAAACCGCCGCCGGGTTTCGGCAACGTGCCGTTCTTCTGGTGGCTCGGCGACCCGCTGACGCAGGAGCGGCTCGGCTGGATTCTCGCGCAGATGGAGGGCCTGGGCCTCTCCGGCCTCCAGATTAACTACGCGCACTCCGACCGCGGCGGGCGCAGCTATGGTCTGACGCTGCCAAGCGACCCGCCGCTGTTCTCCGAGGCGTGGTGGCAGTTGACCGGCTGGTTCATGCAGGCGTCGAAAAAACAGGGCACGGCGATCAGCTTGAGCGATTACACGCTCGGCTTCGGCCAGGGCTGGAGCGTGGACGAAATTTTGCGCGAGCATCCCGAAGTGCGCGGCATGGTGCTCAAAATGGGACGCGATGGAAAAGTCCAGCCGGAGACGGTGGACTGGTCGCTCAACCCGCTGCACCCGCAGTCGGGCCGGCTCTACGCGGAAACATTCTTCGGCCAGTTCGAGCGCCGGTTTCCGGGCGAGGGCGGCAAGGGCCTGAATTTTTTCTTCTCCGACGAGCTCGGCTTCGGCGTCAGCGGCCGCCTCTGGTCGGCCGACTTCGCGGAGGAGTTCAAGCGGCGCAAGGGCTATGACATCACGCCGGAGCTGCCGGCGCTCTTCAAGGACACCGGCCCGCGCACGCCGAAAATCCGCCTCGACTACAGCGACGTGCTCGTCGCCTTGAGCGAGGAAGGCTTCTTCAAGCCGGTCTTCGACTGGCACCAGCAGCGCGGCATGATCATGGGCTGCGACCACGGCGGGCGCGGCCGCAACGTCGTCGAGTTCGGCGACTACTTCCGCACGCAGCGTTGGAACCAGGGCCCCGGCGCCGACCAGCCCGGCCTCGGCAAGAACCTCATCAAGGCCAAGGTCGCCGCCTCGATCGCGCACCTCTACGCGCGGCCGCGCGTCTGGCTCGAGGGCTTCTACGGCAGCGGCTGGGGCACGACCTCCGCGGGCGTCGTGGATGCGACCTTCGCCAACTACATCATGGGCTTCAACCTGCTCTCGTTCCACGGCATGTACTACGCCACGCACGGCGGCTGGTGGGAGTGGGCGCCGCCCGATAACACCTTCCGCATGCCCTACTGGCAGCACCTGCGCGGCTTCATGGACTGCGTGCAGCGTTTGAGCTACCTGCTCACGCAGGGCCATCACCGCTGCGATGTCGCGATCCTCTACCCCGTCGCGCCGATGGAGGCCGGACTCGGCGGCAAGGAGGCGGTGCAGACGGCGTTCACCACCGGCGAGCAGCTCTACGCGCAAGGTGTGGATTTCGACTTCATGGATTTCGAGTCGCTCGCCCGCGCGAAAGTGGTGGGCCACGAGTTGCAGGTTTCCGGCGAAAGCTATCGCGTGCTGATTTTGCCCGCGATGAAAGCGGTGCGGCACTCGACGCTGCAAAAAGCGCTGGAGTTCCATCGCGCCGGCGGCCTCGTCCTCGCGCCCGGCGCGCTGCCGGAGGCCAGCGACCGCGTCGGCTTGGGCGACCCGGAAGTGGCGGCGATGGTGAAGGAAATGTTTCCCAACGGTCCAACGTCCGATGTCTTTGCGAAGCTGCCCGCCCGCGACTACGAAGGGCCCGGCTACATCCAGCACCGCAAACTCGGCCCGCGTGACCTCTACGCCATCTATGACGCGCCGCAGGGCAGCGTTTGCAAATTCCGCGCGACCGGCAAGGTCGAACTCTGGAATCCGTGGACCGGTGCCACGCGCCCGCTGGAAGTCATCGCGCAGCAGAACGGCGTCACCGAACTCGCCCTGCCGCTGACGGAAAAAGAAATCCAGCTCATCGTCTTCTCCCCCGGCCAGGCCTCACGGGTAGCCAAATCTGAAATCTCAAATCTCCAATCTCAAATCTCCCTGGATGGCGCTTGGGACTTCGAGTTGCAGCCGACCTGCGACAACCGCTTCGGCGATTTCCACTGGCCGCCGACGCCGACCAAGATCGGCGCGGAAATCCGCCAGCTCTGGTACTGCGCAGGCGAAAACACCAACGGCCCGTGGCGCAAAGTCACCTGCTCCTTCGGCCCGCAGTTCATCCAGTCCGCAACACCCGTGCCCGGCAAGGACGCGAAGCCCTATGAGTTCTCGTGGCGCTGGGGCCGCGAAAACGATCCCGGCCATCAGGGCTATCACGGCCTGAAGGCGGAAATGCACGACGAGTTCCTCGCGATCGGGCAAGCGACGGAGAAAGCCAAGCACATGCCCGACACCGTGGGCTACACCACGGCCGGACACAGCACCTACTTCTCCACCGCCATCGTCGCGCCGCGCGCGATGACCGCCTACGCGCTCACCGGTGACGTGAAACCCGCGCAGGTCTGGCTCAACGGCGCGGAGGTCAACGGCCACGAGCTCAAGTTGCAAGCCGGCGCGAATCCGCTCGTGCTGCACTACACCAAACCGGGGCGCACCTACTTCATCGCCTCGACGGAGGCGCGCGAATCGCCGGCCGCCAGCACGAAGACGGCGTTCTCCCCGGCGGCTTTTTGGATCTGGTATCCCGGCGAAAAAATCCAGTCCGACCGCTGGTTCCGCAAGGGCTTCGAGCTCGATCAGGTCCCAGCGCAGGCGCGGCTGCGCATCACCTGCGACAACGGCTACAGCGTCAGCCTCAACGGCAGCCCGGTCGGCAGCGGCGCGCGCTGGGAAGCCGTGCAGGAATATGACGTGACGAAACTGCTGCGCGCCGGCCGCAACGAGCTCACCATCCGCGCCCACAACGGCGGTGGCGATGCCGGCCTGATCGCCGAACTCACCGCCGGCACCACGCGCCTCGCGACCGACCGCAGTTGGCGCGCGGCCAAAGCCGGGACCGGTGCCGATGTAGCTGCCGAACAGCTCGCCAGCTTCACCGACAGCCTCTGGTACAAACATCAAAACGGCCCGCCGAAGCTGGAGGCAGCGGTGAAGTCAGTGACAACCTCCACCGTCGAGCAGCCGAAATTCAAGCCGAGCCCTCTCGCGATGAGCTGGTGGCAGAATCCCACCGTGCTGCCCTTCGATGTCCGCGCCGACGAGCCGACGCCCGTGGGTTGGTATCGCTTCACCGCGCCGCCGGGCCTTCGCGCCCTCACTCTCGTTGCGTGCGGCAAGGTTCAAGCGTGGGCGGACGGAAAAAAGTGTCGGGTGACGAGGGGAGAGGAACGAGTGTCGAGGGGCGAGGAGCGAGTGATGGATGTCCCGGCTTCGTCCAAGGACTTTGCCGGGCAAACGCGAGACCAGAGACGAGGGACCAGAGACGAGAGACAAGATCCCAGAGACCAGAGACACGAGACTCTCCGCGTCTCGCTTCCCTCGCCGGCGGCGGACTGCGTGGAAGTGCTGCTGCTGATCGAGCAGGAACGCGGCTGCTACGGCGGCGCGGCGCTGCCGGAATTCATCCAGCTCGATTGCGGCCCCGGAAAATTCGCGGCGGGCGACTGGTCGCAGAACGACGGGCTCGCCTCCTACTCCGGCGGCGCGTGGTATCGCAAGAGCGTCATGCTCACCACCGAACAACTCAAGGGCACGGTGGTGCTCGACCTCGGCGACGTCGCCGCCTCGGCCGAGGTGCGCATCAACGGCCAACCCGCCGGTATCAAGGTCGCGCCGCCGTGGACCTGCGATGTGACCAGGCTGCTCAAACCCGGCGAAAACAAAATCGAAGTGCTCGTCTGCAATACGCTCGCCAACCACTACCTGACCGTGCCGACGCGCTACCGCGGCTCCCCGGTCTCCGGCCTGCTCGGCCCCGTACGGCTGGAAATCCGCTAACGGCCTGCGCTGTGCGCTGCCGGCCACGACAGAGCGTGGCCCTCCACACCAGAGGCAGGACGCGCTCCTTCGATGTTGGATGTTCGATGTTCACGACCGGCCACGACAGAGCGTGGCCCTCCAGTTTTCCTCTGTGCGTGGAGGGACGCGCTCCGTCGCGTCCGCCTGGTAATCAAAGGAATCGAGACAAAGGAATGCGGAGAGCGGCTGGCTCATTCCTTTGTCTGCATTCCTTTGTCTGCCGGACTATCGCTGCCAACCAACGGCTGGCA
>CAISWQ010000009.1 GCA_903889245.1 uncultured Lentisphaerota bacterium
CGCGCCCAAGACCACCAAGGATTTTCTGACCACGCAGGCCGACCCGCCCAAGCGCCACCAGCCCGTCGAGGCCGATGCGCTGACCGAGGGCAGCCGCGTCAAGGTGGACGGCGAATGGCTCGAAGTCCGCCGCATCGATCCCGATACCTACGACCTCGAGCTCAAGGACGGCCGCCGCTTTGGCATCCAGGAGGTCAAGGCCGGATCCATCCTCTATGCCGAGAAGGTCAAGCTCGCCGACCACACCACCGGCGGCAGCGATCCCTTCGCCGATATACTCACGCCCGGCGCCGATGTCACCACCGCCGCCCGCCAAGCCGGACAGCGCGGCGCCGTCTCGTTGCCGGCGCTGGATAAACTCCGCGCGCGGTGGCGTGCGCTGGCCGCGCTCTTCAATCCGAACCGTGGCTTGCCCAAGGAAATTTATGACGCCTATGTCACCATGCGCGCCGCCTGGGATGCCAGCACCACCGCCGCCTATGGTGCGCGCCAAACCATCCTCGAAACCGTCCAGAAGTTGCAGGGCCGTTACGGCAGGCCAGCCGTCATGGATGCCACCCGCGAGGTCTTCGATGGAAACCTGACCCCGCAGCAGTGGGGCCAGCGCTTCGGCTTGCCGCAGAACCATGCGCTCGTCCAGCAGCTGCAGGCCATGAAGACGCTGAACGCCCAGCAGTCGCTGGAGCTTTCCAAGTGGTCGGGCCTTTCGCCGGAAGCCGCCGAGGCCATCGCCAACAACGTCCATTACCAGACCCGCCGCTATCTGCGGCACATTCTCGGCGACGAGTTTGTGCCCGAGCCGCAGCGCGTACAGGACGCCATCCACGAGGTCGAGATCGGTTTGAACGACGCCGTGGCCACCGTCGGCCGCCGCGCTTCCCGGCTCGCCGACCAAACCCCGCGTACCTTCGATGTCGGCGGCTATCTCGCCACGGGCGACGAGGCCCTGCTCGCCGGTCTTGCGCCAGAACGCCAGGCCGAGGCCCGAGCGCTCGGCAGGCAATACCGCGAAGTGCGGGCGCTCGTGGACCAGTTGCTCGTCAACGGCCAGACCGTCACCGCCGCCGTCAACGCCCGCGCCATCCGCCAGGCGGCGCAGGGGATCGTGGACTATCATCTCGGCAAGGAAGTCGCCGGCACGGGCGGGCTGGGCGGGCTGGATATTTCCAGCCTCAAACGCCGCCACCTCGAAGGCGCTTTCCGGCTGCTCTACGGCGAAGTCACCGACCCGGCTTTCCGGCAGGCGCTGACCGTCGAAGCGCAAGGCCGCCTGCTCGCGCAGCAGGCTTTCGTCAATCGCGTGCTCGCCGAGGGCGAGGGCACCGCCTGGGATCATCGCCCCGACGCCGCGCGAGGATTCACCAAGCAACTCGGCGACGCGCACAACGTCAATGACCGCCGCCGCTTCGGCGACCTCGCCGGCAAGTTTGTCACCCCGGAGTTCCATGACCTCGTGATCGGCCAGCAGCATTCCGGCCGCGTCTATCAGGCCATGCGCCTGCTCTTCTTTGGACCGATGGCCTTTCAGCGCGTCGCCAAGCTCCAGACGCCCAAGACCATCGCCCGCAACTATGGCACGGCGATCAGCGGCTTTGCCTTGGGCTCCGGCGACATCTTCCTGCCGACGTGGATCAAACATTTTACCACGGCCCACAAGTTAATGATGGATTACGCCCGCGGCAAGACCGGCGCCATCGAGGAGCTGCGCCAGTTGGCCAGCCGTAACGTCTTCCGGCCCGGCACCGCCACCACCACCTTCGACCTCGATGCCGCGCTTGGCGGCATCGGTGGCAAAATCGCGCAGCTCGGTCGCAAAGTCACCAGCGCCTATGCGTTCCTGGATTTCCCCGCCAAGTACGCCGCCTTCAAGGCGCGGGTGGATGCAGGCATGACGCCCGAACAGGCCGCGCGCCATGTGCAGGACCTCTACCAGAACCGCGACCGCATCCCCGGAGTCATCAGCCGCATCACCCGTGTCGGCATGGCCGACTATCTCGGCTATACCTACGACTCCGCCCGCATCAGCGTCAACCAGTTGCGCCATGCCGTCACCGCCATCCGGCGCGGCGATCCGCGTCCGCTGCTGGGCTTCGCCGCCTCGCGCGCCCTGTGGGCCGCCAGCCGTACCGCCGCCGCCGCGACCATTACCGCGTCCTTCGCCGCCCTGCATCAGCGCATCCGTGGCGACAAGGACAAGAATAAAGGCATGGACGTGCTTACGGAGAATCAGCAGAGCGCCTTGCGCCGGCTGCTGCCCGACTACGACCAGAACGCGCCCCTGCTCACCTGGAGCGAGACGCGCAAGGATGGCCGGCGCGTGCTCTATTACACCGTCGCCGAGACGGCCTTTCCCTTGGAAGGTGCCATGATCGGCGCGCTGCAATCCACCCTGCACGGCCAGGGCTTCACCGATGGCCTGCTGCATAACCTCGCCCAGATGGGTGACGAAGGCATGTATTTCTCCGCCATCAAGAAGGCGATGACCGGGGCCGACTTCAGCGGCAATAAGACGCCGACCGGCAAGGGACTTTTCGATGCCTTGCCAGGCCACCACGAACCCAACCGCTCGCAGATCGTGCAGGACGCGCTGACCGGCTTTGGACTGGATATGACCGTTTCGGGCCTTGCCCAACCCTTGCAGCAGCTCTACCGGATGCACCAGTCCGAAGAATCCGGAATCGACAACAAGATCGGCCTGTTTGCCAACACCAAGACCACGGAGGATGTCATCGCCGCCGCCGGCCGGCTGGTGCGCACCTATCGGGTCGAGCAGACCGATTTCTACCGCATGGTACGCAACCAGGCGCAGGACTTTTCCGAGCCCATGCGTTCCGCGCAGGCCATGCTCAACCGCGCCGTGGTCGAGAAGGTCACCAAGGGCGGAGTGCTGCCCCAGCAGGCCGCCACCGCCGAGGTCGGCCGGAATGCCGTGCTTGGCTATAAGCGCGATCTCGCCGCGCTCGTGCGCGATGCCCGCCGCCTGGCGCCAGACTGGTACGGCGCCCAGCAGCACGTCATGGTCATGGATGCCGCCGGCATTGGCACGCAGGACGCCATAGACATCTGGAATCTGGCCAACATCGAAGAACGCCGCGAGCAGGGTAAGCCCGTCCAGCCGCTGGACGAAAGCAAGCTCGCGCCCGCCTCCGCCTTGCGCCTCAAGCCCTGGCAGGTCATGCGGTTGAACAAGTGACCGATCCGTGCTAAGGTAGGGAATGCAACGCCTGCGTGATTTTCTCTACCGCCAGCTTTTGTTTGCCACCTCGGCGGTGCTGAATGCCTTTTGGATTCCATTCATGTACGTTGCCATCGATCGCTGGCTATTGGATTCTTGGCTGATTGGACTTCCGGGCTTTATTTTCGCGCTGTTTCTGTTCTCTGCCATGCGCGACGACACCACGCACACCAACGTACGCTCCTATGTCCTGTTCATTCTCGGCTGCATCGCGTGTGCCCTTATCTATATGCACC
>CAISWQ010000010.1 GCA_903889245.1 uncultured Lentisphaerota bacterium
GGATCGATGCGGCGGACTTCGAGCCATTCGCCGTCCACCTTGACGCGGCTGCCCTCGGTCAGCGCATCGGCCTCGACGGGCTGGTGGCGCTTGGGCGGGTCGGCCTGCGTGGTCAGAAAATCCTTGGTGGTCTTGGGCGCGTTGCTGCCGGCGATCTCGGCCTTGCGCGCGGCCACGGCGTCCTCGTGCTCGGCGATGGCCGCGCCGGTGGCGGCATCTTCCTTGCCGCCGGCTTTCCATCGGCGGTAGGAGGCCATCTCGCCGCGCAGTTTCTGCCAGAGCAGGTCCGGCGAGGGCTCCGGCAGCAGGCCGGCCTCGTAGGCGCGCTGGGCGATCACGTCGGGCGGGTTGCCGCCGCGTCCCTTTGCGCTGCCATAGATGACGCGGTAGAAGTTGGCCGCTTCGCCAAACGCTATGGATCCATCGTATTCACCGCCGGGCCTGGCCATGCTGCCCTTGGGAGAAATGCCGCCTTCGTCGGCGACGAAGTCAATCAGCGTGGTCTGGCCGGTGCCGGGTGTATAGGCGGCGATGGTGATGCGCGGGGGGTTGGCCTCGCGCGCGATGAGCTGCGCCGGTGTGAGCTGGGTGCGGCGCGACTTGGGTGTGCCGCCCACGTCCTCCAGCGTATAGCCGGGCGGCACGGGCGCGGCGAGTCCGTTCTCGCCGTTGTGGCGGCGCCAGTCCACGGCCTCGCCGCGGCGGATGGGCCGCATGTTCATGCCTGCGGCGGCGGCGTCCTGCCGCGCGATGCCTTCCACCCAGGGCGACGACGGGAAGACCTGCACGGCGTCCAGCGCATAGGGCGGCGGTCCGGCTTTGAACGGATTGCGCGTGCCGACGGGGACGGGCTCCAGAGGAGGAAGTGTAGATTGCGGATTTTGGATTGCGGATTGTTTCGGAACGGAAGGATCGGCCGGAACAGACGGATCTGGTGCAACGGCAGGTGCGGCTCCATCCACGCGGACAGTTCCGGCGGGCTGCGCGGTTGCGGCGGTGCGCGGTATCTTGGATTCCTCTGCAAAGCGGGCCTTGCCGGCGGCGCGGGTATAGCCCGTGGTGCGGCCGGCGAGTTCATCGATGATCGCGGCGGTCTCGGCATCGACGGGCTTGAGGCCCTCGGCCTCCAGCGCCTGTTTGACGGCGGTGGCGAGGGTATCCTGCGCTACCTTGTCGCCGGCATGGGCCTTGGCGGCGGCGGCCTCCAGCGCGGTCTGCTGGGCCTTAAAGGCGTAGTGTTGGCCGATCAGGCGGAGCGCGCCTGGCACTTTAAATACTCCCAGCGCGATCATCTGCTGGAGCATCTCGCCAGCGGCATCCTTGGCAGTGGGCAGTTCGCCGGTTTCGATGGACTGGCCGGCGAGGTTGGCCGCTCCAAAGGTGGCGGCCTCGGCGGGCAGCGAGGCGGCGGTAGCGGTCAGCTTGCGCGCCAGGCTGGCGGCGGCGATCTGCTCGGCCTCGGTGCCGACGAGCTTGCCGAAGATGGCGCTGCCGACCTTGCCGGCGGCGGCTCCGCCGGCGATGGCGGTGGCGGCCTCGATGGGGCTGAAGTGTTCGCGCTGGCCCAGGCCAAGCTGGGAAGCCTGGTCGAGGGCGGTGGCGGCCGCGCCAAACGCGCCCATACCGGCCGCGCCCGACAAGCCGAAGGGTCCGGTGACAGCGGTGGGGATGACTGCGCCGCCGGCAAATTCGCCGATGAGTTTTCCCGCGCCGCCATCGGCGGCCACGTCCGGCTTGGGAACGGAGCGCGCGGCCTCAATATAGTCCTGCCGGTTGAAGTCTTTGCGCTCGGTCGGCAGCGCGTTGGCCTCGTTGGCGGCATTCCATGCCGCCAGCCCGCTGATCTGATCCACCAGCTTGCGGACGAAGCTGCGCCCAAACTGATTGAAGAAGCCGGGCGCGCCGTGCGCCAGCCGGTAATCGAGCGGGCCGGTTTCGCCGGCGGCCTGCCGCTGGCGGGCCTCGTCGGCGGCGTAGGCTTCGATCTCCGGGATGTTCGGCATGATCGAGTCGAGCGTAAAAGGAACCCCCGCAGCGGCTCCCTGGTTGCCGGACTGATCGGCCACGGTCGGCAGATTCCTCTGCGGCTGGGTGGCGTCAGCGTTGGGCTGTGTGTTGGCTGGAGCGGCGGGGGAAGGTGGAGAAGAATTTTGGATGGCGGATGGCGGATTGTTGATTTCGGAAGAACCCTGAACAGGCAGCGCATTGAAGGCGTCCTGCGGTTGAACCGGGAGCGCATCGAAGGCATCGGCTTCAGGAAGCGTATCGAATGCGTCCTTCATGGAACCTTCGCTGCCCCCAGCTTCATCATCGCCTCGACCTGCGACTGCGGCACGGCCTTGCGAACGCCGTTGCGCTCCATGATGACGGTCGGTTCTGGTGCTGCGGTCGGTGGGCCGGACGGCGGCTTGAACTCCGGCGCGCCGGCCTTGGGCAACTGCTTACCCTGCAGGATCGCTCCCGTGTCGGGATCGGTCATCAGCCCGGTGGTGATGCCGGAGTCCTCGATCAGCCGCGTCTTGCCATCGACGACAAACTCGTTGATGATTTTGCCGTCGGGTAATTGGTACTGGCCGCGGAAGCTGCTGCCCTTGGGCGGCGGCTGTTTGAGGTAGCTGAACCTGCCGGGCGCGATGCGGACCTTGTGATAGGTCTGGTCGCCCATCACCACGGCCTCGGCGCCGGAGGGATTCTGCTTGTCCCAGTTGGCGTCGGCGGCGGCCCGCTCCATCTCGATCTTGCGCTTTTCCTCGCGGCTGGCCTGTTCCTTGCGGGCGGTCTCGGAGCGGTCGGCCATGATGCCGGTGCGCCGGTCCAGATCCTGAATCCGCTGGGCGTCCAGCGCCGCCTTGCGCCCGGTTTCCGCCAGCTTGATGTCGCCCATCCTTTCCAACACCGGCTCGCGGCCGGCGGCGGCATACTTATAGACGCCAATGCGGCGCGCCTCTTCGTCGGTGGCGGCGGCGCGCTGCTGGTCCGCGGCGAGGTTCTTGAGCTCGGTGCGATAGACCTTGCCGGTGTAGCTGTTCGGGCTGACGGCGGCGACGTTGGCCATGAAGCCGGCGGGGACCGGCGCGGTCTTGGGCATGGCATAGGCTCCGCTCGGGCGCAGCTCGTCGCCCGCTGGAGCGAACGTGGCGGCGGGTGGCGCAGGCGGCGGCATGGCGGACGGCTGACCGCCGCGGGCTGCTGCCGCCAGCGGAAAGGCGCTGCCGGGCTGGAAGCCCATCGCCTGCTCCGCTGGCGTCTCGCCCTGCGGCTTCAGGGTCCGCGCCTGCTGGTCGTCCAAAATGCCCGAAATGCCGTTATCCACTGGAATGTTCATGTGTTCACCTGTTCTTCATGCGCCGCAAATCCCGCTCAAATCCACGCTGGAAAGTTCCACCGGATCAGGCGCGGTGGCGCCTTCCGCAAAGTCTGCATCGCCATTGCCGTGCAAGATGCCGCCCGGCCTGATCCAGAGCTGGAGAAAACCCATCAGTTTGAGCGTGGTGCCATCCAAGACCAGCGACTTCGGCGCCGCCGCGCCCCAGGTGCCGCTGCCAACACCCAAGCGATACTCGTCGGTCTCGATGTCGCCCACGTGCTGCACCGGCTCGTTGCCGTGGCCGAGATAGCCCAGCGCCCCGGACACAAAGCAGGCGAACAGGGCGACGGGATAGTGCCAGAAATCAGCCGTGACGGGCGTAAGGGAGAAGGTGACGGGATCATCGGCAAAGTCCGCCGCCTCCGGCCACTTGAGATTGGCATAAACGGTATGCAAGCCGCTGGTGATGTCCAGCGTGTAGTAATCCTTGCCGGTATCGTGCGGCGAAGAAGCCCATCCAGGACCGTTGCTGATGGGGCGATCATCGGGAAATGTTCTGGTCCATATACCACGCCGAATGCGAACTCCGGTGATTAATCCGCTTCCAAAGCTCCAGCCGGCGAATTCAAAGCCCAGCGGCGGCGCCACCGGATGCTCCGGCTCGTCCACGACGGGAGGGAATTGGTCATCGCTGCGGCTCTGGGCTTCGAGCTGCTCGATACGGTGCAGCAACTCGCTGACCTCATCGCGGAAGCCGCGCAACGTGCTATCCAGTTGTAGATCTTCGCTCATTTTGCATAGACCCGCATCACCCGGTACATCCGGCGGCCGACGTTTTCGAGCTTGGTGGCGTAGGGCCCCGCCCGCGCCACGAGCACAAAGCTGTCCGTCGCCCCGCTCGCATGGCCATTGACGGTGCTGTCGTTCAGGAAATTCTGCGCATCGGTTTTGCTGGCGGTGACGAGCACCTGGAACTTCACCAGCGTCCAGCCATCGGCATTGGTCTGGAGCGTCATGCCGGCGGTGGCGGACGCGAAGTAACTCTGCTCCAGGCTGGCGCCGGTGCCGGCGCTGCCGGTGTGCATCGAGGCGTGCAGATGCACCGAGAAGCGGTCGGCGTGCGGCGGCAGCGACGGGCGCGGGCTGATCGAGTAACTGGCGTTTGGACCAATCGGCGTGCTGCCATCCACGCGCCAGAGCGTGCTATCCGTCAGCGCCAGCGCCGCCAGCAAATAGTCCAGCGTGCAATTTTCGATGATGCGGACATAGCCGGTGGTGTAGCCATCCTGGTGCGGCAGCCACAGGCTGTCGGCGAGGACGGCGGTGGAAACGTGGGCGTCGAGCTGCGCGCCCTCCGGTCCCTGGTCCATGCGCAGCGTCAGTGCGTTGCCGGCCACCAGCGTGGTCACCAGCGTCTGCGCGGCGCTGATCGCGGCGGCGCGGTCGTCGAAGCGCTTGGTATAGCGGCCCTGCGTTTCGAGGCGGTTCTTGGCCTCTGGGATCAGGTTAGTGAAGACGCCGGTATCGTGCGTGCCAACCTCGTCGGGCTCGGTGCTGAAGGTGGCGACAAGCCGCGCGTCGCCGCGCTCGTCGAGCGTGGCGCGGACCGCTCCCTTGCGGACCCACGTTCCGGTGAAGCTGTTGCCCTGCACCGCGGGGCTGGTCAACGTCGCGGGCACGGCCTCCGCGCAGCTTTGCATGGCGGTCTTGGCGATGGCGACCCACGTGAGGGTCAGCGTCTTGCGCAGCTTGTCATAGTCGGGCAGCGCGGTGGTGTAGTCCACCGTGCCGCCGGTGACGATCGCGGTGACCCAGCCCTGGCGGAGCTCCTGCCGCACCACGGCCATGAAGTTGCGGTTCTGCTCCTGCGGGTTCTGCGGGCGGTAGTCAATCCCCACCTCGCCGCCGCGCCAGTCGCCCGTCAGGGCGTGCGTCTGGCCAGTGGTCAGGCGCGCGGCGGGCGTGCTGACCTTGAAGCTGGCGCTGGCGTTGCCGGCATCGGTATTGGCGCGCAGCCATTCGGCGACCTCGCCGGCGGCCTCGGTGGGCACGGTCCAGTAGCGGACCGCCAGCCCGACCGGAACGGTCGCGGCCTGCGAGGTGCGCTCCCAGACGGCCTTGTCCGCCGCCAGCCACGCCTTGATCGTATTGGTATCCAGACTCATGTTTTCCCATCCTGCCTAGAGCGTGCTGACGCCGGCGGTTTCCGGCAGGGCGGGCTTGGCGCCCAGCCGCCCGATCTGTTTGTTGTTCTGCTGCGCCACCATAAACTGCAGGTGCTTCAGCCGCGCCTGGTACATGGCGAGGCTGTCCGGCTGCGTCTGGATCCGCTGCGCCATCGCGGGGTTGCGCTGCGGCCAGTCCAGCAGCCGCTGCAACCGCGCGCCGAAATTCTGCCCGGCCTCGGCCATCGGCGGCTCGATGCCGGCCATGATCTTGGCAAGGTTGCCGTCCTCATCATCCAGCTCGCGCTGGGTGGCCACGTCCACCGGCACGGTGACATCGGCGGCGAGGTTGGGATCGATGCCGCGCATGGCCCACCTGGTCAGCTTGTCGCGCTGCACGGTGGAGAGCGAATCCATCGGCAGCACCTTTTCAGCGATGACCTCGATTTTCTTGACCAGCGCCTCCTGGTTGGTCACGTCGCCGATGTTGACGGCCATGCGCAACCCGAACTTGCCCTGGATTTCCTCGGTGCCGCGGAACAGCGGCTCGTCGTTGGCGGCGCCGGTGATCGCGCGCAGCTCGTCCCCGGACAGATAGGCCTGGCAGAGCTGGAGCGTCATCCAATAAATCTCGCCCAGCGCGGCGAGGAAATCATCTACGAAATCCTGCTGGTTGGTCGTGGTCTTGGCCTCGGCGATCTCCGGGTGCGGCTGGCCGAAGTAGTCGGCGCTGCGGCGCTCGATGCGGGCGAGGGCCTTGTCGTGGTCCTGCGCCGCGCCAAAGCTCATAGCCTCATAGTCGTCCTTGCGGTTGCGCTTGATCTGGCCCAGGGGCGCGATCTTCAGCTTCACGTCCGGGCGGTTGGCCGGGACGAAGACCGGCGGGATCGTGGTGATGGTGGCGCGGTCCATCGTCAGGTCGTGGAGCGTCTTGGCGCTCCACTGGTCGGTCATCATCAGCTCCGGCACGCCGCGGGAATCCAGCAGGCGCACATTGAGCGTCTCGCGGGCGAGGAACACGCCGGGGTACTGCCCGTGCGGGTAGTCCAGCAGCACGCGGTCGTGGGCGGCGTAGTCCACTTGGTGGTGCCACGTCAGCAGATAGACGCCCATGATGCCGTCCTCGTTGGTGGCGCGGAAATAGGTGCGGATGATCTCGTAGTAGCCCTTGTTCTCCTCGACGCTCGCCTGCCGCAATTCGATCTCGTTCATGCGGGCGCGGTAATATTCCGGGAAGAACGTCTTGCCCTCGAACTTCAGGACCTCCTCGCAGAAATCCCCGTCCCAGCCCTCGCTGACGGCCTTCTCGCGGATCTCCGCCTCGGTCAGCCATTCGCGGACGTGGTAGTAGCGCACGCGCTGGAAGTCGCCCGCCGAGTTCGGCGGCAGGAACAGGTCCTCGAACAGCCGGTGGGCCACCCAGCGCGGCTCGTTGGCGCGGATGTACGGCATGGGGATGCTGCAAACTCCCTCTGTGCGAAGCTGGCGGACCGCCTTGGCTGCTCGTCCAGGCTTCACCCTCGGGAAATATTTCTTGAACAGCTCCAGCGCCTCGGCCTCGCGGCTCGCGTCCTGCAAAAGAGCCAGCAGCTCGACCTCCTCCGGCTCGCTGACGCTGACGCCCAGCTTCTGCAGCTCCTGCACTACCAGCCCCACGAGGTCCTCCAGCTTGACCTCCTCCATGCGCAGCCCGGTCTCCTGATGCCAGTAAACGCCCATGACGGACGCGGCGGGGCTATCGCCGTGGACATATTCTAAAAAGCGCTTGAGCTCGGTGCGGGCGCGCATACCCATGACGGTGTGGACCTCGTGGTTCAAGAGCGTGGCCATGCGCTCGCCCCAGTCCGCGCCCTGCAGGTCGCGGCTGACGATCTTCGGCTCGCCGCGGGTCCAGGCGGCCATGCACAGCCGGCGGCGGTCCTCGACCACGTCGTCGGCCATCCGCACGCGGGCATCGCTGGCGCCATCGAACGGGAAGGCCTTCTTCTCGCTCCAGGTGTCGTCGTGCTTGCGGCCGTCGTCGGCCTGCCCTTCCCAGATGCAAAAGCGGGTTTCCTCGTTGATGATCCGGCGGCTCATCACGCTCTTGGTCGCCTGGCTCTGGATCAGGCGCAACTCGTCCTTGAAGACCTGCAAGTCCTCATCCAGCACCGGGCACGGCGCGCCATCGTCGGCGACGCGCTCGATGCTGCGGCCGTCCCTGCGTTGCTCGTTGGTGGCGGTGAACATAATGGCTCCTATCTGACGAAAATGCGGTTATCGCTGGTGATCCAGCGTTTCTTGTCCAGCAGCAGCAGGCTCTGGCTGGGCGGCTCGAACGGGGCCTTGATCGTCAGCGCGTAGGGGCTGTAGCCGATCAGGCTGCCATTGCAGAGAAATTTGCCGTCCATGATGCGCGTGTGGAAATGGCCAAAGACATCGAAGTCGGCGCGGCAGCCCTTGTCCCATTCCGCGATGGCCTTGCGGATGCTGATGGTCGGCCCGCCCACGCCGCCGAAGTAGCGGATGGCGTCGCCGTGGTGCTGGCGGATGGTCTTCTCGAACACCGTGTAATAGAGGTGCGTGCCCTCGGCGATGCGGAACTCCACCACCTTGTCGTGGCGCCCGGCGTAGTGCTGCGCGAGCAACTTATACAGCAGCCACTCGTGGCTATGCTGCACGCGGTTGCTGTTGCGCAGCTTCTCGGTATCGCGGCCGTGGTTGCCATCGTTGCACGTCACGATGATCTTGTGGAACCCGCCCTCGGCCTTCAGGTGTTCGAGGACCCCGATGATGTGCTCATAGAGGAACAGCAGCTCCTCCTGCGGCGTGCCGTCGTTGCCTTCGAGCTGGTCGGCGTGGATCTGGTTGGTCATCAGGTCGCCGAGCAAGGAGAGAATCAGGGTGTGGATGTTGGTGCCGCCGCGGTGAATCTGGACCCAGCGCACGATGCCGCGCGCCAGCGCCTCGATGCGGTGATGCGCCTCGGTGCGGTTATGGCAGTTCAGCCCGTTGACCTCTGCCGGCTTCACGCGCTCGAACACGTGCCAGTCGCCGGCCGCCGCGAGCGCCACGGCCTCGCCCGCGCCGGAGTGGGTGCGCGGCTCGATCACCAGCGGCGCGGCGTGGCTCACGTCCGCGCCCACGAGCAGATCGTGCTGCGCCTGCACGTCGGCCAGGTTGGCCAGCGCGTCGGCATGCCGCCGCTTCCACATCTTGATTTCGCGGCGCAGCTGCCCGGTCAGCAGCGTCGCCTGCGTCAGCTCCAGCCGCTGGAGGTCTTGGGGCTTCATTTGAGAAACGCCTTGTCCGGCATGGCCTTCAACGCCGCCTTGATGGCGGGCGCGCCGCCGAGGAAACATTTTGCTGAACCGGACGGATTAAGTTTGATGAAGACCCTGTTATGGGTGAACACGAGGAACAGCCTCTGGAACGTAGCGCGACCGACGCCCAACTCCACGGCATCAAAGAGCTCGTCCGGACGCTCCCGGATGAGCTGCTGCATCCGCGCCACGGACGGCGGCAGTTTCTGGCGGGCGATGACGGCGGCGAGCTTCATGCGTTCACCAAGGGTTTGCCATCGGAATCCGTCGCGCCCACCTTGCCGTCAGAAAGCTTCAGCATGGCCAGATGGCACTCAATCACCATGTTTTCCTGCCCGCCGGCCTCCGTCATTTCCTTGGCCATCAGCGCGCTCTGCCGGTGCGCCAGCGCCTTGATATTCAGCGACTGAAGCACATTCTGGAACGCGCACGTCATGCCTGCACCCACCGCTCATAGTCCGGGCCCACGATGCTGCCGCTGGTGTGCGTCAGCAGCAGCGGCTTGCACAGCGCGGTCCACAGCAGCATCCGCGTGGTCAGCATCAGGATGCCGTGCAGGTTGAGGCCGTAGCCGCCCCAGCCCGCATTCCGCAGCACCGCCACGTTATAGCCCTGACTGCGGAGCTGCGCGAATTGGCAGGTGCAATGCCCGCCATTGAGCAGCGCAAAGGTATCGCCCAGCCGGCTCTCATCCGCCCAGCCGCGCTCGTTGATTTCGTTCGGCATCATCCCCACCGGCACGTTGCCCCAGACCAGCGGGCCGCGCTGCATCGCCGCGCTGATCGCCGCCTCGTTCAACTCGATTTCCTCGATGCTCGTGTCCGGCTTGAGGATGCCGAGCGCCTTCAACCCTTCCATCGCCGTCAGCAACTCAAAGCCCGTATCCTGATCGTTGCCGTTGATATGAAACAGCAGCTCCTTGTAGATCTCCGCGTGGCGCAGCGGCGCGTAACGGTCATGGTCGCGCGCGTAGCAGATTTCCACCGGCTTGCTCCCGTTCTCAATCGAGCAGCAGCCCAGCGTTTCATTGTCGCTATCCACCGCTGGATTCATGAAGCGGTTATACTCCATGATCGTCGGCCAGTTCTCGCCATCGGCCATCAGCGGCAGCTTGACCGCGTGGAACGCCCGCAGCGTGCGACGCACCGGCCAGTTCAAACCCGGATGATCATGCTTCTTGCCCGCGAGCAACACGCGCAGCTGGTTATTCATGGAGCCCCCCGATGTCGAACGGCGCGATGTTCGTCACACCGCCGACGATGTTGGTGGTCATGATCGGACCGCCTGGATCGGCCGGAAAGCGTTGCTTCAACGTCGCCCCGCAGCCCATGACCAGCAGCAGGCCCAGCAGCAGGCCCAGCGTCAGGCCGGCGCCGCAGAGCGTAGCTTGCAGGAACGTCCTCATTTCGGGAAGCCCTCCACCACGGCGATACCATGCGTGGTTGCATAGTCCTTGAGTATCTTGGTGATATTCTGCGGCTGGTCCAACAGCCGCCAAGTCAGATGCCCGGCGTTGTCCTTGTGCGCACAGCGCCGGCAAATCTCCCGCGCCCATTCCTCCGTCACGTTGCCCTGAATCCGCCAGCACCATTGCGCCATACCCATGCCACGCGCCCGCCACCACCAGTTATCGTTACTGTCCACCGTATGGCCGTCTACCTCACTCGCGTATCTGGTCGTGAGTACCAGCACCTCGAAGTTGCAGCGTATCGCCAACAACTCCACGCCAAATACACCATGCCCTGCGTCCATTTCATTCTTGGCCGCTTGGATGGCGTTCAGCCGGTTCTCGTTTTCGTTCTGAATGCCGTGTTCAAGAAACGCTGGACAATAGATCCACCCCGCCACCGTGGGCGCAGGCGCTGGGGAAGGCGCGGGGGTGGGTGTCGGTGACGGGGTTGGAATAGGTAATGGCTCGGGAAGACTCTTACACGACTGGAACAAACCCACGAGCATGATAGCGGCCAGCATCTTCATGGTTGCACTCCGGCGTGCGAAGGAACCTCGAACTTCCACCCCGCAGGACGCGTTACGCCGACGATGGCGCGGGATAGGAAGTTTCCGCCCAACGAACAACGCCAGTACGACGCCCGCCCATCGCTTACGTGCGCCACGGTGCAGCCAGCGAATGAAAGAAACGAAACGAGCGCCATGCGAAACCACGCTAAAGGAACTCTTTCATCCTGTGACGGCAGGAAAATCCCTCTGTGGAGGCGAGGTAACCCATAGCGCCGTGAAATCCCCTCGCATGTGGGGCGGTTGTCAGCCGCTTTCTTTGGCGCGCTCGTTTCAATTTCAATGGTGAAAAACCCGAAACAAATCCATTTGAAAATCTTAATAATTTTGCGAACATCGTTATCTGCGCAAACAGATAGCCCGCCGATATGCGGCCTATTCCAGCGATGGAAACCGGCTTTTGATAGCTTCACTTTGTCACTACTTTCGTCGCGCTTGCCGCGCCAGGCGTCGCCATTCGCATCCACCCACGTCAGCGGCTTCGCGCCATCCATGGTGACGCGGTAGATGGTCGTGCGCGCGATTGGCCACCACCACAGGCGCTGGCCGCGCTCTTTGCGCAGTTCGTAGCCGTTGGCGTAGTACCAGTGCGGTTTCATGGCCCGTACTCCTGCTCGGCGATTACCGCGGTGCCGTGGGCGTCCTGCATCTCGCTCGCCGCGGCGGCTTCGTCGCGGTGGTTGATGTCCTGCTCAACCGCGGCGACAGAGTGTTCGATGGTCTTGAGCGCGGCATTGAGGCCGGCGGCGTTGGCGGTCGGATGGCGGTGCATTTGCTCCGCGACGTTATTCAGCCGCCGGGCGACGTTCAACGTCCGCAAAATGGGATCGAAAGGCTCGCTCATGCCCCACCTCCGCGCGGCGTGCGACCAAACCACGAGCACAGCGCCATCGCCGCGCCGATGAAGCACACCACGGCCAGCAGTAGCCAACCGTTATGTAGCAGGTCGGTCATTTGTTCACCGTTACGTGCGCTGGCTTGCCCACCGTCACCGCACCAGAGTCATCCACCTTGATGCGCACGCCCCACAGCAGCACCACGGCCAACAAAACAAGACTCATCAGTACAGCGCGGAAAGCCGTCTCTCCGGTGATCTCCAGCGGGCCCACCTTGAGGCGCGAGCCGGCTTTCTTGGAGGGCAGCCCGCCGTTGTGATAGGCGAGGTAGAGCGGCGCGACCATCTTGGCCGTTCCGGCGGAAAGTTCCACGAGGTTGCAATGCTCGCCGCAACCCTTAAACCTGTCGTCCGGCGGCTCGGCTAACAGGTCATCGGCAAGCGAAACAACACGCCCAGCGAGCTTGATATGCTCTGGAATTTCGTGCATCGGTTTCTGTGTTTCCTGCTCGCTCATGTTCATCTTTCCAAGCCTTGGAACAGACGGCCTTTTCGTTTTCCAATCTTTGGAACTATTGCAAATTTGCAACCAACAGCTTCACGCCCACCTTGATCTTCGCGCAGTCCACGCCGCGCGCCAGCAGCCACGCTTCGTCGCGCCGCACCAGCCGGTAGGCTCCATCCATCAGCGTCGGGATTTCTGCCGTGACATGGCCCGCGCCATCTACCCGCGCCGTCAGGCTCGTGATGCCCGGCGCCATCAGCGCCAGCACCGCCGCCCGTTGCGCGGCATAGTCCGCGATCACCAGCGCCAGCTTGGCGGAGTCCAGCGTCACCGTGATCGGCGCGCCCGTCACGCGGCGCACGCCGTTGGTGCCATTGACAAGATTCGTCACGCTGCCCACCTGCACATAGCTGGCGACGGCTTGCAACTGGTCAGCGCCCACGCGCACCAGCGTCAGGCTCGAAATCCGCACCGCGTCAAACGTCGCCGCCTGCTCCACCACGGCGACGCCCTTGGTGACGACAGGCACATCCACGGCGGACGTGGAAAGGGCCAGAACAAAGCTGACCGCCGAAAGCTGAAAACTGATCGCTGTCTTCACGGATTCACCACAGGTTGCAGGTTCATCTGGTTGGGCGACACCACCCAGTTGGTACGCGCCGCATTCCAGAGCAAATCGAAGCGGTTGGTGGTGATGCTGCTGGTGTTGTTCGTCAGCGCCGGAGCCACGCCGGAACCGGCGAGCACGTTGGCCGGCCAGCGCACCGACCAGTTGCCACCGGGCACGCCGCCGCCGCCGGAGAAAACGACTGTAGGCGCCGGATCATAGCCACCATCCAGCGAGGTGTAAGTGCCATCCGCCGCACCCTCGTGCGTGTAATAGTCCATCACCCCATTGTCTTCAATCGTCCAAGCACCCCCGAAAGAAAGATGCGGGAAGATGATGAACCCATTGTTCGCATTGGTGTAAGCGCCCTGCTGTGTTTCGACGTTCACCAATATATCGGCGTTCCAGTAATAGGTCTGGTTGGCATCGCCAATGCCTGCCCCGCTGACCGTCACCTGATTGGTGTCGCCGGGAATCGCGGCAGTGTTGAGCGCTGGCACCAGCAGCGTCAGCGGCGTGGCGTTGGTGGAGAGCGTCGGCAGGCTCAAGGTGAATGTGACATTGCTTTCCAGCGCATTCGTCGCCCAGAGCCAGCAGGTCACGCCATTGGTCGGGTTGACCGTGAGGGTGGTGTCATAATTCGTCGCCGCGAGCGTCTGCTCCTGTGCCAGCCATGCCGGCGCGAGGGTGACGGTGTTGGTGAACGTGTTGGTCACGGTGCTGCCGCCGGCGGGCGGATTGATGATGCCGGCGGAAGCCGCGAGCGCCGCCGCCAGCAGCCAGGTTGCGAGGATGCGTCGGAGCATGGTGGGGTCTCCTTACGCGAGCTGGGTGTAGCTGATGGTGGCCGCCGCGCCATCGGCGCTGATGAACTTGGCGCCGCCCCACAGCGCCGCGCCCATGCTGGCGCTGCTGCCGTTGAGGATCTTCAGGCCCACGCTCGCGGTCGGCGCCACGCCATCGAAGCGCACGCGCACGTTGCCTTCGCACGTATAGAGCACCGCCTTGGTGTTCTTGTCCAACGCGGGCGCGCTGACCGCATCGGTGTTCACGGCGAGCTGCCCATCGGCGGCGGCGTACACGTGCTTCAGGTTCACGTCGAGGTTCGTTACTCTGACATTCGGATGACTCATGGTGTTGCTCCTATCTGAAAGTTTTCCTCATTGGCCGCGATAGTAATAGCCGGGGATCGGCGCGCTGGGCACGCTCACGTGCGTCGGCGTCTGCTCGCCCTGCTGGTCGATCTGCTGCGTCACCGCGTTCTGCAGGCCGAGCTCCGCGTCGTTTTCCTTGCGCGCCGCGGAATCCACCTTGCCCTGGTCGTTCAACCAGTCGGCGTAGGCGCCGAGGATGATGTATTGCACCAGCTCGTCGGGCACGGGGTCCGGCGTCACGCCCTCGCCGCTGGCGGTCACGTCCGGCACGGCGGCGCGAAAGCGCAGCCACGGAGCGGCGGGCCCCTGGTTGTCGGTGATATAAATGTTGCCGCCCACGATCGCCGCGGCGAGCGGGGCCTTGCGCTTGATGGCGTGCGCCTCCGTCGCGTAGGCATCAAAGAACGTGCCGATCACGGTCTCGCCGTCCTGCGCCAGCGGGATCACGGCGTCAATCTCGGTGAGTTGCTGCCACCACGCCGTCTCCGTCAGCGCGTGGCCGGTATTGGCGGCCTGCAGGCTTGCGTAGTAGGCGTCGGCGCCATCCCAGACCTGCGCGGCGGCGGCATAGGTTTCCGCCACGTCATAGAGCGGAGCATAGCTGCGCTGCTCGATCTTCATCAGGTTGGGCCACCACGCGCGACTCACGGCCGTCTCCAGCCGCAGCAGCGCGAAGGCCTCCAGCTGCGCCTTCTGCGTCGTGCTCGCCGTCGTGCCCAGCCCGCAAAACAGTGCGAGCCGCGCCTGAATGGTTGCCCACGTCGTCATGCGGCCTTCTTTCCGTCGAAATTGGGATAGACCTTGCGGAAGCGGTTCGGCCGGTCCTCGAGCACCGCGGCGGTCCGCCCCTTGAACGCGCTGCCATCCGCCGTGCGCACCGGCGCATCGCCGGTGACGGCGCTGCCGTGCGTGCCGTAGCCGATGCCCACCTTGTCGCTGCGCGAGAAATAGCGCAGCTCGGGATTGTTCCTAAGGATGTCGCGCAGCAGCGCTGGATCGTCGTGGACCGCGTAGCCGTTGCGCCCGTAGCCGTGGAGTCGTCCCCACGCCGCCAGCTTGTGGTAATACCACGCCGGCATCGCGGACTGCATCTCGCCAAAGCTCATCGTCCGGCGGCGGCGGTGCATCCCCTGCATCAGCTTGAGCTGCCGCTTGGCGCGATGCAGGCCCACCTCGTCGCGCCGCTTCAGCAGCTCGATCGTCGCGGTGGAAAGGCTGAAATCCTCGAAGCCTGGCGCAAACCCGCCCATCACGCACCCCGCTCGGCTGACGCTTGAAAATTCATGGCTGAAAGAAGCGCCGGGCGGAGGAAAAGGAGGTGAAAGCCTCCGCCCGGCGCATGGGACATCACCGCAATTGGAAGTACACGCGCACCTTGCCGCGGGTATTGTCGCTCAACGCCGAGCCGGTCGGCGTCAGGCTCACATAGACGTTGGTCGCGGCGGTGTAATAGTTGTCCGCCGTCACCACGTTGTTGGTGTCGGCGGTCCCGCCACTGCGCCAGTAGCGCGGCGTCGAGTTCACCGCCAGCTCGGTCACGTTGACGAAATTCGTGCCGCCGCTGGTCTCGCCGACCACCAGCTTCACGCTGTTCGTCTTGCCCGTGTCGAACGTGGTCAGCAGCTTGGCGCCCACGCACTTGACGTAGGTGCCCGCCGGGATCGCGTTCGTCCAGAGCTGCGCCGTGTTCGTGGTCGCCAGCGTGCAATCGCGCGCGTTGACGTCGAGCGCGTGCGTGGCCTGCGCATAGGCGGCCTCGTCGGCCGAGAGCGCCACCAGCGCGGGCGCGGCCATACAGAGCGACGGCAGCAGCACCACCATGAACACCATCAAACCCATCAGGAACTTTTTCATCTTCGTTTCTCCATGTTGCTTCGGTTGATGGGGCGGCGGCGCGGGCCGCCGCCCCGGATTCATCCACTTAGCCCGTGCAGACGATCGCGCCGTGGCCCTGCGGATTCTTGTTGACCAGCGCCGCCATCACGTCGGCGATGCAACGCGGGCCGCCGCCGCGATTTTCGAGGTCGCGGATGCGCGGGAGGCGCGTGTAGGCCAGCTCGAGCATCTCCATGTCGAGGATCAGGCCGCTGATGTCCGTGCCCGCCGTCGGCAGGCCGTTCTCGTCATCGGTCAGCATGAAGCTGGACACGTGCAGGTCGATGTCCGCGGTATCGGTAACCATGCGGTCCACCACCGTGATCAACTCCTTCTCGGACTGATCGAGGTTCAGGTGGCGGGTAGGCGTCTTGTTGCTGACGTTGTCCACGTAGCCCGCAAACAGGCTGATGGTCTCCTTGAGCGTGATGCCAAGGACGCCATCGAGCTTGCTGCGCGTCCGGCGGCTCTTGAAGATGCTCGCCAGGATCGTCTTCAGGCTCGCCTCGGTGAAGGTGGCAATCGTGCCATCAAACCGGCTGGCCGCCGGCATGAGCACGCTGGTGTCCTCGGCCGGCAGGTCGGTGTAGTTCGTGCTCTTCTGCCACTGGTACAAACCGCGGAATGCCGCGCCGACCTCGGCCGCCGCCTTCACGCTGTCGTAGTTGCACAGCACGCGCTTCTCCAGGCTGCGCTTGAGGGTGACGAGCGCGTTGCGCTTCTGCCGCGCCATTTCGCCCGCGGCCTCGCCGGCGATCACGTTCTCGTCGGCTTCCTCGCTGATGCCCGGCAGCTCCCAGAACCGCTGGCGGCGCGCCATGAGCAGCGCGCGCGGCGTGCTGGCAAAGTCCGCGGCATCCTCGTTCTCCGGCACGCCCTTGTGGCCGGATTCCTTGTAGCGTTCCACCTGGAACTGCACCAAGCCCTGATTCGGGCGCTTGCCCTTCGGGATCATCGAGGTGACGGGCGTCGCCTCGGCTTCGATATTCGTGATGTAGTCGGCCAGCGCTTCGCGCTTGCCCACTTGATCGAGTTCGCTAAGTTTCATAATCGTCTCCGCAGATCGGTGACGCCTTCGGTGTGTGTTGGTTATCCCGAAAGCGCCGTCATTAAATCTGTGAGACCCTTGGCGCTCTTGCCCACTTCGCTATCCTTCAGGCTGACTTCCAGGGTGCGGCGCTTCGGTGCGAGCGGCGTGACCGCGCCCGGAGCCCGCCCGCCGCCTGTCGGCGCCGGGGGTGCCTGCCGGATCGTGATCTTCGCCTTCGTCACCTTCTGCGCCTGCCGCGCCCGCTCGCCGGCGATCATGTCGCCGATGATCAGCGCCGCATTCGGCAGCGTCCGCAGGCCCGGAACCTTGCGCAGCAGCGTGGCCATCAGCGTGGCCTCTGGCGCGCCGGCCTTGAACAACTCCGGGTAAACCTGCTTCGCCGTGGCGTTGGCCGTGGTACGGTCCTTCAGCGTCGCCTCGGCTTGGGGGATGATCTGCGCCAGCTCGCGACCGGCCTTCTGCTTCTCGGCGAGGATCTGGCGCAGCGTGTGCGTCACGTCCTTGCCTTCCGCGTCCCGGCCGGTCCAGACGACCTCGCCGGCATCGTTCTTCTCGCCGGTGGCGCGGGCCTCTTCCAAGGCCAGCTCCGCCCACTCGATGAACTCCTGAACCTTGCCCTTGCGGGCGTCCAGCTCGGCCTGCGTCTCCATCAGCAGCGTCGGATGCACACCGCTCGCCGCCGCCGCCACGGGTAACTCTTTCGCGTCCACCCGCTGCTGCAACGCTGCGATCTGCGCGTCCTTGGCCTGAAGCTCGGTTTGCGCCGCCGTCAGAGATTCCTCCGCCTGCTTGCGCTTGCCCACTTCCTTGCCAATCCGCTTGTCGATGGATTTCTGCAACTCCGGCGTCAGCTTGCCCTTTAGCGCCTTGTCCTCCTCGGATTCCTCATGGGTCTCCTCGGACTTCTCCGCGCCCTCGGTCAAGCCGGCGTCCTTCGCCGCCGCTTCGAGGTCGGCGAGGTCCTTGCGCTTGGCATCCAATTGCTCCTGGAGCCCTGCACGCTCGTCCTCGTCCGCGCTCTCGACCTGCGCCGCCAGCGACTCCACTTCATCGGCCGCATCCTCGATGCGCTCCTGAAGCTCTTCCGCTGTCAGCTCGATCTCCTGCCCTTCCGTTGCCTTCTGCTCGACTTCCTCGACCTTTGGCGTCGCCGCCTTGGGTGCCTTGGTCGCCGCGCCCAGCAAGTCGGTTTCGACCTGCCGCATAAACCCTGGCTCTTCGCCAGCCTTCACCGCGGCCTTTGCAGACCCTTCCGCGCCCGTGGGAGGCGTGGTCTCTGCCGGTGCCGTGTTGCCTGTTTGTGTTTTCATGTCACATGCCTGACAAGTGGCTCGATCACCATTCCGCACAACAGGTGCGAAAAGAACTTGAGCCGCCAAGAGTTCTCTCTTGACGGCTCAATCCTTACGCGGCTTCGAGCCCGCGTCTATTTTCCTGATTCCTAATCCATCCGAATCAACCCCAACCCGCCCGAATCATCCCTAATCCGCTCAACTTTCCGACCGGCTTTCCAGTTCCACCTTTACCGCTGCACCCTGCTCGACGGCCCGCCCGGCGCCTTCCCGCTGCGGAAAATTTCCGCCAGCCCGCCGTGCAGCGGTGTTCTTTTCTTCCGTTCCGTCCGCTTGGCACGTTTTGTCCGCTTCATGTTGGCCCCTCCTGCCCGTCCGTCTCCCCGTCCGGGTTCATGGCGTCCTTCTTGCGCGCCTGCACCTCGGCCATCATCTCGTCGATCGCGCCGATCCGCGCGAGCGCTACCAGGCAGCCCTGCGCGTCGCCATCCTCCGCCGCCCGCTTGCCGCGCGCGATGGCGTCCTCGCGCCGCGCCTGGTGCAGCATCGTCACCGCGTCCAGCACCTCGGGATACTCCGTCGCCCGCTGGACCGCCTCCACGATCTCGTCGTTGCTCATGAACTCCACGCGGACCGCCGCCCGCCCGCGTTGCACCACCACCGCGCCTTTTCCCTTCATCGTTTTTCCTTTCTGAAAATCATTCTTCATCTGCGTCCATCTGCGTCTACATTCTTTGCGGTACCGTGCGCAAAATGCCATCCTGCACCAGCTGCGTAACCGCCGCGCTGCTGACGCCCAAAAGCTGCATCACCTCGCCGCGGCGCAGCAGCGCCTTCTGGGGCGTCGCCACCGTCCCGCCCGCCACCGCCGCCACGCTCGCCGTGTAGAACAGCGCCCGCCGCCGTATTTTCTTTGCCA
>CAISWQ010000011.1 GCA_903889245.1 uncultured Lentisphaerota bacterium
ACGCACTTCACCCGCCAGACGCAGGCTGCCCTGTGGGGCTGGGGGCTGGCGGTGTTCGTGCTCTGCTGCGGCTGTTGCGCGTGGTCGCTCTGGCGCGCGACCGGCCGCGCCGGGCAGACACCCGCCGAACAAGCGCCCAGCGAGGAGGTCGGGCAACGCCCCACCCTGCGCAGCCGGCTGCTCTGGCTGCTGCTGCCCGCGTGCGCCTCCGTGCTGCTGCTGGCGACGACGAACAAAATCTGCCAGGACGTGGCCGTGATGCCCTTCCTGTGGGTGGTGCCGCTGGGTCTCTATCTGCTGTCGTTCATCATCTGCTTCGACAGTCCGCGCTGGTATGTGCGCCCGCCGTTTCTCGTCGCGCTGCTCGCCTCCGGTTATGGCGTGTGCTGGGCGCTGGCGCAGGGCATCGAGCTGGCGCTATTCAAGCAGGTGGTCATCTACTCCGGCACGCTGTTCGTCGGCTGCATGATCTGCCACGGCGAGCTCTACCGGCTCAAGCCGGCGCCGCGCCACCTGACGAGTTACTACCTGATGATTGCCACCGGCGGCGCGCTCGGCGGACTGTTCGTGGCGGTGGCCGCGCCGTTGCTCTTTAGCGACTTCTACGAGCTGCATCTCGGCCTTGTGCTGTGCTGGGCCTTGCTCACCGTTGTGCTGGCAAGCGAGCCCCGGCCCGCCGGCGACCAGCCGGCGCGCTGGTTTGCCCAGTGGCCGTGGCGACTGCTGGTCGGCGTCACCCTGCTCATCAGCACGCTGATTTTCGCGCACGCGTTGTGGACGCACGTGAGTGACGAGCGGCTGCAATCGGTCTGCAAGACGCGCAATTTCTATGGCGTGCTGACGGTGTTCGAGTACAGCAAGGACGACCCGGAAGAACACCATTTCATGTTGCAACACGGCGTCACCATGCACGGCTTGCAGTTCGCCGAGCTGCCGCGCTCGTCCTGGCCGACAACCTATTATGGCAAGCAGAGCGGCATCGGGCTGGCCCTCGACTCGCTGCCGGCCGGCCGCCGACGCCTCGGTCTGGTCGGGCTGGGTGTCGGTACGGTGGCGGCCTATGCGCAGGCCGGCGACCGGTTGCGCATCTACGAGATCAACCCTGACGTACAACGGCTCGCGCGCTCCTACTTCTCCTATCTGCCCAACTGCCTGGCGAAGGTCGAGGTCGTGCTCGGCGACGCCCGCCTCTCGCTGGAGAACGAGCCCTCGCAGCACTTCGACCTGCTCGTGCTCGACGCCTTCAGCAGCGACGCCATCCCCGTGCACCTGCTGACGAAGGAAGCCTTTGAGATTTACGCGCGGCACATGCAGACCAACGGCCTCATCGCCGTCCACATCTCCAACCAGCATCTGAACCTCGAACCGGTGGTCATCAACCTCGCGCGGCAGTTCAACTTTGAGTTCGCCATGATCACGCATGACGAGAACACGGAGGAATGGTGGGACAATTCCTCGACGTGGATCCTGCTCTCGCGCGACCGCGCGCGGCTGCACACGCCTGCCTTCGAGCACGCCGCCACCTTCCTCTCCACCAACGCCGTCAGCGTGCCGCTTTGGACCGACGACTTCGCCAGCCTGTTCCAGATTCTGCTGTAGCGCCGACCCAATCGCACACTTGTACAAGTGTGCGATTACACCCTGCCATCCGCCTAGTCATACCATACGGCTGATCTATCCACAGCCTGCAAGACCGCGGTCACGAGACGTCATATTCCCCTTGCGCCCCAACGGTTTTCCTCGTTTTCTCAAGCGCCTGTCTTCGACATTTCCCCCTCTGCCCTGCCCAGTCATCCAATCGCACACTTGTACAAGTGTGCGATTGGGAGGATACAGAAGGGCAAAAAAACCGCGCCGTGAACTACACGGCGCGGTGTGTCTGGCGGTGGGTTGGGTTTAGTTGGCCTTCTCCACCGTCTCGCCCGCCTTCTTCCAGCCGCTGATGCCGGCCGAGAGATGCTTGACGTTCGTATAGCCCAGCTTCTTGGCCGCGGCCGCGGCGGACTTGTAGGCGCCGCACTTGGGGCCGCCGCAGTAGGCGACGACCAACGCGCCCTTGTCCTGCGGAAGCAGCGAGGCGAGCTTGGCCGTCTGGGTCGCGAAATCTATCGCACCCGGAATGTGCCCGGCCTGCCACGAGTCCGTACCATTGGCATCCAGCACCGTAACCGTCTTGGCCGCAAGGGCGGCCTTGAGGTCGGCGATGGAGATGTCGGACGATTCGGCGGCCTGCGTCACGGTGGCGACCAGCGCCACCGCGAGAACTGCGAGGATCTTTTTCATGTGTTTTCCTTTGGGTTGTTGAACCGGCGGGAATCTCCGCGAAAACCCAGCTTTGTCAAGAAGCCGCCCGCGCTGCAACTTTCCAAGGGTTGGGAAAGCAGTCCGTCTTTTTTCCAAGCCTTGGAAAATGTGCCGCGGTCAGCCGGCGAGGCGGACGCCGCGGCCGCGCAGATGGTCGTTCCAGGTCTTCATCTGCTCGCGCGTGGGCGGCTTGACGGTGTCGGGCAGCGCGGTGGTCAGGCCGAAGCGCGGCAGCTTGGCACGCCAGAGGTCAAAGTAGGGCAGCAGCTCGACGCCGACCAGCTTCGGCAGTTGCCGGGCGAGCGCGGCAATGCCATCGAGGTGGTCGGGCCGCGTGTTGCACTGCGGGATCATCGGGCAGCGGAGCAGAATTTTCGCGCCGCTATCGTGCAGTTGGGAGAGGCGCGCGACGATCGTCTCGCGCTCGCGGCCGGTGAACTTGGTGTGCAGGTGGGGATCGCTTTCCTTGTAGTCGAAGAGCCACAGGTCCACGCCGCGCTTGAGGCGCTCAAAAACTTCACAGCCCGCGTAACCGGCGGTCTCGACGCAGCAGTGCAGGCCCTGGTTGTGCGCGGCGTGCAGCAGCTCCTCGACGAACTCCGGCTGGAGTAGCGGCTCGCCGCCGGAGAGCGTCAGGCCGCCGCCGGACTGGGCATAGTAGTCGCGGTCGCGCAGCACAACGTCCATCACTTCGCTGACCGTCATGTCGCGGCCGACCAGCTCCAGCGCCTGCGCGTCGCAGACGGCCACGCAGTCGCCGCAGTTCGTGCAGCGCGCGCGATCCACCACGGCCTTGCCGGCGGCGTCCTTCGTCAGCGCGCCCGGCTTGCAAACCGGGAAGCACGCGCCGCAGGCAATGCACGTGGCGGCGAGATAGGAGAGCTGCGGCTTCGGGTCAAGGCTCTCCGGGTTGCTGCACCAGAGGCAGCGCAGCGGACAGCCCTTGAGGAAAACCGTGGTACGAATCCCCGGCCCATCGTGGATCGAGAAGCGCTGGATATCGAAGACGCGGCCGGTGCTCACATGTGCTCCGTGCGGGCGATGATTTCCTCCTGCATGTCCGGCGTCAGGTTGATGAAGAACTCGCTGAAGCCGGCGACGCGGACGACGAGGTCGCGATACTGGTCGGGATTCTGCTGCGCGGCACGCAGGGCGGCGGAGTCCACGACGTTGATCTGCAACTCCTGGCCGCCGTTCTGGAAATAGACGTTCAGCATGGCGCGCAGCTTCTCGCGCTGGCTGTCGTCGCCGATCATGCCGGCGTGGAAACGGATGTTGACCTGATAGCCGCACTGCCAGCTCTTCCGGGAATTCAGCTTGCAGACGGAGTTGAGCACGGCGGTCGGGCCGCTGCGCTCGCAGCCGACGGAGGCCGCGACGGAACTGGCCAGTGGCGTGCCGGCGAGGCGGCCATCGGGCGTGGCGGGGGTGACGCGGCCCTGCTTGACCGCGCCGCTGCGGACGACGTGGCTGTTGCCGAACGGTGTGCCGTCGCGCGGGTCGCGGCAGAGCGCCTTCACCGGTTCATCGCGCAGGCGCTCGGCCAGCGCGATGATGGTATCGAGCCGCGGCTCATCGTTACCCTGCTTCGGCGCGGCGCGGAGCTTGGCGCGCAGCCTCTCGTGGCCGGCAAAGTTCGCGGCGCAGGCGGCGGCGACCTCGCCGAGCGTGGCGGCCTTTTTCTCGAACACGACCTCGCGCACCGCGGCGAGGCCATCCACCGCGTTGGCGAAGCCGATGCCGCCACAGGAGAGGAGGTTATATTTGGTGCCCTGCGCCATGTCGCGCGCATGCTCGATGCAGCCGTGGAAGAAGCAGGAGGTCAGCGGCGTCACGCCCCACGCCATCTGTGCCTGCAGCACCTTCATGTCGGCGGCGTAGGATTGCTCAAGCTGCTTGCGCATGTAGGCGCCGACGGCGGCGGCGAACTGGTCGAAGGTCTGCAACTCCGGCGCCGACGGCGCGATGTTTTTCCATTTCCACTGCTGGCGGTAGCCCTTGCCGCTGGTCAGCGCCGCCTCGAGCGCGGCGAGATAATTGACGCTTGCGCCGGGGTTGTAATAGCAGCGGCCGGGGACGGCTAGCTCGTTACAGCCCACCGGCACATAATCGAACGCGTCCTCCCGGCTGACGCCCAGTTCCATCAGCGCCGCCGGGATGGCGCGGTCGCTCCAGAGCATCGGGAAGCAGGTGGTGCGCGGGAGGCGCGTCAGGCAGAAGTCGAAGAATTTCTGGTCCAGCGCCGGATGCCAGCGGACCCAGATGAGCGGCTCCGGCAGCGCCATGTTCGTCGCACCCTCGAGCAGCAGCCAGCTCAACCGGTTCGTCTGGTCGCGGCCGTCGGGCGTCGAGCCGCCGACGACGAAGCCCTGCGTCAGGTGATGCTCCGGACCCCAGAACGTGTTGTCGAACAGCTTGAGCGTGAAATTTTCCGCGAGGCGGAGGACCTCGGCCTCGGTGAGCCGCCCCGCCTTGCGGTCGGCCTCGAAGAACGGGAGCAGCAACTGGTCGAGCCGGTCGGGCGTGCAGGAGTAGCCGTGGCCCTCAAGGTGAATCGCCTGGTGCGCGAGCCAGACCAGTTGCAACGCCTCGCGGAACGTCTCCGGCGGCTGCGTCGCGATCTTCGTGCAAATCCGCGCCAGCTCCGGCTGGCCCTCTTGCGCGAGAAATTCGCCGTACCGCCGCGCCCACGTCGCGAGGCCGGCGAGCGTGTGGTCGGCCGCTGTCAGGAACGCGAGCTTGGCGGCGTCGCCCTCGCCCTGCCGCCGCGCGGCGACCTTCTGCCGCAGGCCGCCGATACCGACGCGCAGCAGCTCCGCATAACTGGGTGCGAGGTGGCCCTGGTTCGAGATGAATTTGTAGCCGGGATTCTGTTTCAGCTCGGCGTGGCTCTTGACCGGCGGCTGCCCGGCGAGTTGCGTGCGGAACAGGCCCCACATGTTCCGGTTGGCCCAGTAGTCGAGGATGTCGGCCGGCACTTGCCCCGCGAGGTAGTGTTCGCGGTCGGGGCGCTCGCTGGTGTAGATGTTGTTCTCCGCGATGCCCAGCTCGACCAGCAACGGCATCGCGCCCGGCGTCTCGCTGATCGCGCCGGCGATGCCGTCGTGTTCGCGCAGGTAGAGCGGCACCGTCTCGAAATATGTCCGCAGCGCGAGCGCCTTGCGGACAATCCACGGCTCGGCCTCGTGCTGCTGGAAAATCCTGGTGAAGACCTTGGCCCGGTGCAAGGCCACGGCAACCGGCGAGGCCAGCATCGCTGTGCGCAGCGCCGCCATGTCGGCGTTTGGCGTCTGCGCCGCAGCGAACGCGCGCCGCGTCCGGCCGAAGAACGCCAGCCCACCTGCGGCCAGCCCGCTGGCCGCCAGAAATTCACGCCGCGAAAAGTTGACGCTACCCTTCATTTTGTCACTCCCGCTGCCGTCTGCTTGCCAAGGTCTTTGCGAATGCCATCCGCGAGTGCCTGCAGCTTTTGTACAACTTCGGGATGCTGCGCGGCAACATCGGTGGTTTCGCCGCGGTCGCGGCGGAGGTCGAAGAGTTTCGGCGGCGGGCCGAGGTGCAGCTTCCAGTTGTTCTCGCGCAGTGACTCGAAGCGGTTCTTGCCGTAGCCGTAGAGCGAGTAGAGCCGCGTGCGCGGCGAATGCGCGCTCTTCTCCCCAAGCAGCACCGGCAGGATATCGTGGCCGTCCAGTTGTGCGGGCGGAGGCGTTCCGGCCAGGTGGGCAAACGTCGGCAGCAGATCGAGCGTGCTGATGAACTCATCATAGACGCGACCCGACGGCACATGGCCGGGCCACCACACGATGCACGGCACGCGCAAGCCTCCCTCGAAGACCGTGTGCTTTGTCCCGCGCAGCGGCGCCGCGCTGCCGGGCGTGTTGCGCTCCGGGCCGTTGTCGCTGGTGAAGATGACCAGCGTGCGCTCCGCCAGGCCGAGCGCGCGCAGCTTGTCGAGAATCTGCCCCGTACTGTCGTCGAGTTCCTCCACCGCGTCGCCATAGAGTCCGCGCTTTGACTTACCCTTGAACCTCGGCGAGGCGTCGAACGGAATGTGCGGCATCGCATGGCCAAGGTAGAGGAAGAATGACCGCGCGCGGTTGGCCTCGATGAACTTCAGCGCCTCCGCCGTGTAGAGTCCGGTCATCTCCGCCGGCACCGCCGGGCGTTTCTCCACGACATCGCCACGCAGCACCGGCATGCCGCCTTCCCTCTCAAAGTGCTTCGTCTCCCAGTGGTCGAGGTTGTGCAGCACGCCGTAGTAACTGTCGAAACCCTGGTCCATCGGCCTCATGCCTTTCACGAAACCCAGATGCCACTTGCCGATGCAACCCGTCGCGTAGCCCGCCGGCTTGAGCACCTCCGCGAGCGTCACCTCGCTGCTCGCGAGGCCGTTCGTCGCGTCCGGCCGCAGCACGCCGGTCGCCAGCCCAACGCGCCCCGGATATTTCCCCGTCATCAGCGCCGCGCGCGACGGCGTGCAGAGCGCCGACGTGACGGAGAAATCCGTGAGCCGTGTCCCTTCCGCCGCCATCTGATCCAGCCGCGGTGTCCGGATGTCCTGCGCGCCGTAGCAGCCCAGGTCGCCGTAGCCGAGATCGTCGCAGTTGATCAGGATGAGGTTGGGCTTTTCCACCGCCGCGGCTGCCGTCAGCACCAGCAGGATGGCCAGCGCGATGGCGGGAAGTTCCAAGGCTTGGAAAAGTTTTCCGGCTTTTTTCCAAGGATTGGAAACTTTCGCGGAAAATTTTCCAAGCCTTGGAAAATTCCGGCCCAAGTTTTCCAAGCCTTGGAAAAGCCGCCTCGACCTGTTGTGGAGACGTGGCATAGCCACGCGGCTTCTAGCTTTTCGCCCGCCGGCTGTCAACGGGATACTTGACGTTCCAAAGCGCCCCATGCTATCAACCACGCGTGGCTAGGCCACTACCATGACACGGCCCCAGAATCCGATTTACTGCCAGCTCAACGACAAGCTGCGCGAACTCATCCGCGGCGGCGAGTTCAAGGCGGGCGACAAGTTCCTCGCCGAGCGCGAGGTCGGCGAGCGGTTCGGCGTCAGCCGCGTCACGGCCAACAAGGCGCTGTCCAACCTCGTCGCGGAAGGCGTGCTGGAATTCAAGAAAGGCGTCGGCACGTTCGTCCGCGGCGGCGCGCTCGACTATGACCTGGCGGCGCTGGTGAGTTTTACCGGCAAGGCGGAGGCCGCCGGCAAGAAACCGGCGACGCAGGTGCTCACGTTCGCGTCGCTGCCGGCGGCACAGGCCGGGACGGAAGTGCTCGGTGCGCTGCGCGTCCAGCCACACGACAAACTTTTTCATATCGAGCGTCTGCGGCTGGCCGATGGCGTGCCGGTGATCCTGGAGCGCCGCCATGTCGTGGCGCGGTTTTGCCCCGGTCTGGACCGGAAAGCGAGCAAGGGTTCGCTCTATGCGGTCTGGACGGAGCGGATGAAACTGGAAATCTCGGGTGCCGATCAGGTCATCCGCGCGGTGACGATCCGCGGCGCGGATGCGCGGCGGCTGCGCGTGGGCGAAGGCGCGGCGGGCTTGCTGGTCACGTCGGTCGGCTACTTGAGCGGCGGCGTGCCGCTGTGGCGCGAGCAGACGCTCTACCGCGGCGATGCCTACGAGTTTCACAACCGGCTCGGCCCGATCCAGACCGCGCGGCCGGCGGCGGGCGTGCTGTTGGACTTGAAACAGAACTAGAACCACGGAGACATCCATGAACAAGATCAACGTTGGCGTCATCGGCACCGGTTTCATCGGGCCGGTTCATCTGGAAGCGTTGCGGCGGCTCGGCCTGCCCGTGACGGCGCTGTGCGATCTGCCGGACCGCGTGCGCGCGGCGGCCGACAGGTTCGGCATCCCGGAGGCGTTCGGCGATTACCGCGAACTGCTGCGCTCGCCGGCGGTGGACGTGGTGCATATCACGTCGCCAAACCGGTTCCACTGCGCGATGGCGCTGGCGGCGCTGCGGGCGGGCAAGCACGTGATTTGCGAGAAGCCGCTGGCGATGAACACGCGCGAGACGGCGCAGATCCTCAAGCTGGCGCGCGGCAGCGGGAAAATTTTCGCGGTGAACTACAACGTCCGCTTCTACCCGGCCGTGCTGGCGCTGCGCCGGATGGTCGCGCGCGGCGAGCTCGGCGAGATCATCCACGTCAACGGCTCCTACATGCAGGACTGGCTGTTCAAGGACACCGACTATAACTGGCGGCTGCTGCCGCAGGAGGGCGGCAAGCTGCGCGCGGTCGCCGATATCGGCACGCACTGGATGGACACCGTTTCTTTCATCCTCGGCGCGAAGATCGCGGCGGTGTTCGCCGACCTGCAGACGTGGCACAAGCAGCGCAAGCGCCCGCTCGGCGAGGTGCAGACGTTCGCGAAGGCGGACACGAAGATGCGCTACGCCACCTACAAGGTCGCGACGGAGGATTTCGCCAGCGTGCTGCTCCAGTTCGTCAACGGCGCGCGCGGCAACCTCGGCGTCTCGCAGGTGGCCGCCGGCCGGAAGAACTGCATCCGCATTGAAATCTACGGCTCGAAAAAGTCCGCGTGGTGGTGCTCGGAAAACCCGGAGCTGCTCCACTTTGGCCAGCGCGATGGCGCCAACGAGACCGCGGTGCGCGCGACGCCCGCGTTCGGCGATGGTGCGGCGGGCTCGATGGATTATCCGCCGGGCCACGTCGAGGGTTTCCCCGACACGTTCAAGATGCTGTTCCGCAACATCTATGCCGCCATCGCCGGCGGCCAGGGCGAGCGGCTCTTCGCCACCGCCGCAGATGGCCACCAGGAGGTCGCCGTCTGTGAGGCGATCATGCGGAGCAACAAGACGCAGGCGTGGACCAAGGTCTGACCATGGCGCACTTATTTGCCGGCGTGGATCTCGGCGGTACGAACGTCAGCGTGGCGTTCGCGGACGAGACGGGCAGGATCATCGCCGAGGCCAAGCAACCGACGCTCTCCCACAAAGGACCGCCGGCCGTCTTGGAGCGTATCGCGGGACTGATCAATGCGCTCGCGGCGAAGAGTGGCGTGAGGCCGGCCGCGCTCGGCATGGGCGTGCCGGGGCTGGCCGATCTCGCCAACGGCGTCACCAAGTTCCTGCCGAACCTGCCGACGCAGTGGCGCGAGGTGCCGGTGCGCGCGACGCTGGAGCCGAAGATCGGCTGCCCCGTCTATCTGCTCAACGACGCGCGCGCCGCCGCGCTGGGCGAGCTGACCTTCGGGCGCGGGCGCGAGGCGCGGACGATGATCTTCTTCACGCTGGGTACGGGCATCGGCGGCGGGGTGGTGATTGATCGCCAATTACGGCTCGGTCCGCTGGGCGCGGCCGGCGAGATCGGGCACCAGACGATTCTCCCTGACGGCCCGCTCTGCGGCTGCGGTAATCGCGGCTGCCTCGAGACGCTGGCCAGCGGGCCGGCGCTTACCGCCGAGGGCGTCCGCCTGCTGTTGAGCGGCAACGCGCCCAAGCTGCACGAGCTGTGCGGCGGCGAGGTGGCGCAGGTTTCGCCGGTGACGATGGGCGCGGCCGCGCGGGCCGGTGATACGCACGTGGCCGCCGCCATCCGGCGCGCTGCCGAGTGGCTCGGTACCGGCGCTGCCAATCTCGTGGTGGCCCTGCATCCCGATTTGATTGTGCTCGGCGGCGGTGTGGCCGAACTGGGCGAATTGCTGACCGGCCCAATGCGCGAGACGCTCGCGCGCCGCGTGGGCATGATCCCGACGCAGGACATCCGCATCGAACGCTCGGCGCTCGGCGACAAGGCCGGCCTGATGGGCGGCATCGCCCTCGCCCGCTGCGGCGGCTTGCAGCCGGTGTGATTTTGGACAACCAAGAAAGGAAGACGAACATGAAGCTGGGACTGGTCAGTGCGATTCTGCCGGAGCTGTCATTGGAGGACGTGTTGCAGTTTGCCGCCGCCGAGTGCCTCGCGTGCGTCGAGGTCATGTGCTGGCCGGTCGGCAAGGCCGAGCGCAAGTATGCCGGTGTCACCCACATTGATGTCACCGGCTTCACGCAGGCGCAGGCCGATGATGTCAACGCGCTCTGTGCCAAGCATGGCGTTGGCATTTCCGGCCTGGGCTTTTATCCGAACGCCCTCGATCCCGACCCCGTCGTGGCGAAGAAGGCGACCGACCATATCAAGAAGGTCATCCGCGCCACGGCGTTGCTCGGCCTGAAGAACATGAACTCCTTCATCGGCCGCGACTGGACGAAGTCGGTGGACGAGAACTGGCCGCGCTTCCTCAAGACGTGGAAACCCATCATCGCCTTCGCCGAGGACCACGGCGTCAAGATCGGCATCGAGAACTGCCCGATGCTGTTCACCCGCGACGAGTGGCCGGGCGGCAAGAACCTGCTGACCACGCCGGTCATCTGGCGGCGTGCCTTCAGCGACATCCCGAGCAAGAACTTCGGGCTCAACTACGATCCCTCGCACTTCATCCTGCAACAGATGGATCCGCTCTCGCCGCTGCGCGAGTTCAAGGACAAGCTCTTCCACCTGCACGCGAAGGATGTCCGCATCCGGCGCGAGCGCATCAACGACGTCGGTGTTTTCGCCACGCCGCTGGAGTGGCACCAGCCGCGCCTGCCTGGTTATGGCGACATCAACTGGGCGCGCTTCATGGCCGCGCTGATGGACATCGGCTACAACGGCCCCGTCTGCATCGAGGTCGAGGACGGCACCTTCGGCAACACCCTCGCAGGCCGCCAAGCCGCCGTCCGCGTCGCGCGCAACGTGCTCGCGCCCTATTTCGGTTAAGCGGTTGAACAGGGAAGGCGCGAAGAACTCTTATGAAATACACCTACGAAGAACTCGCCAAGATGATTGACCACTCGCTCCTGCATCCGACGATGACGGATCGCGAGCTGGAGGAGGGCTGCAAGCTCGCCGCCAAATACGGCGTCGCTTCCGTCTGTATCAAGCCCTACGCCGCCCGGCGCGCCGCCGAACTGCTCAAGGGCACCGGCGTCAACGTCGGCTGCGTCATCGGCTTTCCGCACGGCAACGCCTGCACCGAGTCCAAGCGTTACGAGACCGAGCTGGCCTGCCGCGATGGCGCGGTCGAGATCGACATGGTCATCAACATCGGCAAGGCGCTCGGCGGCGATTGGGACTATGTGGAGCGCGACGTGCGCGCCGTCTGCGACGAGGCGCACCGGCATGGCGCGAAGGTGAAGGTGATCTTCGAGAACGACTACCTGCCGGACGACGCGATCAAGATCAAGCTCTGCCAGCTTTGCGAGCGCGCCGGCGCCGACTGGGTGAAGACCTCGAGCGGCTACGGCTTCGTGAAGCAGAAGGACGGCGGCTACAACTACAAGGGCGCGACCGAACACGATCTGGCGCTGATGCGCGCAAACGTCTCGGCGAAGGTGCAGGTCAAGGCGGCGGGCGGTGTGCGCGACCTCGATGGCCTCATCAGGGTCCGCGACCTCGGCGCGACGCGCTGCGGCGCGACGGCCACCGCCGCGATGCTCGATGACTATCGCCGCCGCGAGGCCGCGGAAAAAGCGGGGCAACAAGTCGCCGGCCAGGGTGGCAAGCTCGGCGCGGGCGGTTACTGAAAACCATGAACAAACCCAGCGAGCTGTTCCACTATTGCCCGCGTTGCGGCCAGCCGATCCTGGAGCGCACGCAAGGCAACCTTGTCGAGTGCAGCGCGTGCGGCCTGCACTATTTCCTGAACGCGGTCATCGCCGCCGGCGCGATCATCACGGATGACCGCGGCCGCGTGTTGTTCCTGCGCCGCGCCAGGGATCCCGGCAAGGGTCAGCTTGGTCTGCCGGGCGGCTTCGTGGAAATCGGCGAGACCGCCGAGGAAGCCGTGCGCCGCGAGGTGCGCGAGGAGATCAACCTCGAACTGGAGGCGCTGACCTACCTTTGCTCCCATCCGAATCCCTACGCCTACCGCGGGGTTGTCTATCCCGTGCTCGACCTCTACTTCACGGCGCGCCCGCGCGCGCTCGAGACGCTGACCGTGCTGGAAGAGGCCGAGAGCTTTTGCTGGCTTGCGCCGGAGGAAATCCGCCTCGACGCCATCGCCTTCCCCTCCGTCCGGGCCGCCATGCAGTGGTGGTTGTCGCGGCAGCAGAGGTGAGGACCCGGCGGTGGAAAAGGAATGGCGCCCCTAACCGGATTCGAACCGATGTTCCCAGGATGAGAACCTGGTGTCCTAGGCCTCTAGACGATAGGGGCGCGAAGCGCGGCGCACCATAGCCGCCCGCCTGCCGGGCGTCAAGGGGCGCGTTGTCCAAGGTCCGGGGAAAAGCGGCGCAGATTTTCCAGACCCATCTCAACGGCTACCTTCCTGTGGGCGGGAGCTACAGCTCCCGAGTTCTTCAGCGTGTGGGTTTATTTTCGCGGGAGCTGTAGCTCCCGCCCACAGGAGGGTTTTGTCATTCTAACTGGTGCAGAGCGACGACTCGTCGCCCGTCAAAAGACGGCGGCTGGAAAGCCGCCGTTCCCAGTCAGCCGGAGTTGTCCAAGGATTGGAAAATTTTTCGCCGGGTTTTCCAGGCATTGGAAGCCTCCGGATCCATTTTCCCCAAGGCTTGGAAATTTTCGGGTGGATTTTTCCAAGGCTTGGAAATCACGGCGGTGGCCGGAGCGCGAAGACCACGCCGAACTCGTTGGTCACCGCCGGGGCGAAACGGGGCGCGAGCTTTTTCCCCAACGCGGCCAGAAATTCCGCGCGCTGCGGGAAGCGTCGGCGCAGCGAGGCCGGCAGATCAAAGACCTCGGCCGTCGCCCAGACGCGGCCGTTGCGCTTGGACAGGCCGGCGAGGAACTCATTTTCGTTGGCGGGCGTCACGGCATAGATCAGGTGCGTGACCTCGGCGCGGCTGTAGTAGGCGAGGTAGCGCGCAACCTCGAAGGTGTCGGCGTTCAAAATCAGCTCACCAACTCTTGCGTTTTGCACCAGCCACGCGGACTTGCCGGCGGCGAGGTCGCCCTGCTCGTTGGCGAGCAGGCGGAACGCGCCAAAATAATTGTGCAGGCCGAGCAGCGCCACGCACGCCAGCGGCAGCGCCACGCGCCCGGCGGCGGCGAGCGGGGCGAACAGCGTGACGGCCACCAGCAGCATCAACGGCGGCAGGGCCATCACCCAATTCTCCGGGCCACCAGGTTCGGTGACGAGCACGACGGCGGCGTAGAGGCCGAGCCAGGCCGCGACGGAAAACTTGAAGGCCGCATCCGGCGCGGCTGCGCGTACGCGCCAGCGCGCGACGAGCAGCGCGAGGCCGGTGAGCGCGAGCAACGCAAGTGTGACGTAGGGTAGCGTGCGCGACAGCGCATCGGCGTGCTGGCCGGTGAAAATCTGGCGGGCCAACGCGCGGTAGGGGAACAACTCCGTCAGCGCGCGCTGGACGGCTTCGGAGGCAAACAGGAAGTTGCCGGCGGTGATGTTCTGCGCGAGGGCGAGGGCGCCCTTGGCCAGGCTGGCGAGGTGCCAGCCGCCCTCGGGCTGGTCGGCGCCGGCCTTGAAAATCTCGCTCACGAAGGATGCGCCGAAGACCGCAAGATAGACCGCGCCGGTCAACGCGCCGGCGAGCAGTGCGTGCAGCGCGGCGTCGCGACCGCGGCGCTGGAGCACATAGAACAGCGGCAGCGCGGCGAGCGCGGGGACGATGTTGAGCAGGTGCATCAGGCCGGCGAGCGCGGCCAGCACCGCGCCGAGCATCACGTTCCTGGGTGTGGGCGCACCGGCGGCGGCCAGCCACGCGAGCAGGATCAGCAGGACGGCGGGCGCGTAGATTTCCGCCTCGTTGCTGTAACGCCAGAAGCCGTAGGACAGCGCGAGCGCGCCCGCGCCGGCGAGCGCCGCCGCGGGCGCCAGGCCGCGGCGGCGCAGCAGCAGGAACACCGCGAGCACCGCCAGCGCGCCGCAGACACGGCTGATGCAGATCAGCACCGGATAAGCGCGGTCGGCCATCCCGGTTTTTTGTGCGGCGGCGTACAGCAGTTTGGCCGCCGGGAAATAGAGCAGATGCTGGCCGTGCCAGAGCTGGTCGGCGGGCGCACGCTCGATGGTGAGCGCGTAGCCCAGCGCGTCGTTGGCCTCGGAGTGGTTGCGCGGATTGGTCAGCGTATAAAATCCCAGCAGCAGGGACAAAGCTGCTGCCAGCACGAAAACTGCCTTGCGCGTCATGGGGGCCATGCGGCGGCATCTTCGGGGCGCGAATCCGACTTGTCAACCGCCGGCTTCCCTGCTACATGGACGCAGTCCGTCGCCGCCGCCACAAGTGGTAGCAACGCTTTCAATTCCGAGGAAAAATGAAAATATTGGTCATCAACGCCGGGAGTTCGTCTGTCAAATTCACCTTGTTCGACATGGATCAGGACGTGTGGCTGGCCAAGGGCCAGATCGAGCGCATGAAGACGCCGGCGGCCATACTCAAATACAGCAATCACCGCGGCCAGAAATTCGAGAAGAACGTGGTTGCCAACTCCTACGAGGCCGCCATCTCCGCCGCCTGCCTCGCGCTCTGCGATAACGAGCACGGCGTGATCGGCAGCCTCGACGTGATCAAGGGCATCGGTCACCGCGTGGTGCACGGCGGCGCGGAGGTCACCGGTTCGTTGCGGATTTCCGAGGAAGTCAAGCAGACCATTCTCGACTGCTACGAGGTCGCCCCGCTGCACAACCCGCCGAACTACGAGGGCATCGAGGCCTGCGAGTTTTTGTTCCCGGAGGTGCCGATGGTCGCCGTGTTCGACACCGCGTTCCACCAGACCATGCCGGCCGCCTCCTACACCTACGCGATCCCAGCGAACGTCGCCGCGCAGCACAAGCTGCGGCGCTATGGCTTCCACGGCACATCGCACAACTACGTGGCGCTCGCCGGCGCGAAGGCGCTCGGCCGCGACGTCAAAGATGTGAAGCTGATCACCGTGCACCTCGGCAACGGCTGCAGCATCACCGCGATCAACCAGGGCCGCGTGGCCGATACCAGCATGGGCGTCACCCCGCTCGAGGGCCTCGTGATGGGCACGCGCAGCGGCGACATTGATCCGGCGCTGGTGTTGTTCCTGTGCCGCGCCGGCTACAGCGCCGAGGACGTGGACAAGATGCTCAACAAGTCGAGCGGCCTGCTCGGCCTCGCCGGCATCGGCTCCGGCGACATGCGCGACATCATCGCCGCCGCCGATGGCGGCAACGCCGCGGCGAAACTCGCCCTCGATGTGTTTGTGCATCGCCTGCAGAAATACATCGGCGCCTACGCCGCGGTGCTCAACGGTTTCGACGCGCTCATCTTCACCGGCGGCATTGGCGAAAATTCCGGCCGCATCCGTGGGATGGTCTGCGAGAAGCTCACCTACCTCGGCCTCGAACTCGATGCCGCGAAGAACCGCGCCAACGAAATCATCATCTCGCGCAACGCCGCCGGCCCGAAGGCGATGGCCGTACCGACCAACGAGGAGCTGATGATCGCCCGCGAAACCATGCGCCTGCTTTCCTGAACCATTCACCCTTACCCAAAGGATTCCATGAAGAAAGCCACCGAAGCCATCTGGGAACGCGCCCGGTCCCAGCCGCAGCATATCGTCCTGCCCGAAGGCGGTGATCCGCGGACCATCAAGGCCGCCGCGAAGATCGTCGCCGAGCAGCTCGCCCGCGTCACGGTTGTCGGCCAGCCGGAGACCGTCGCCAAGCTCGCGCAGCAGCAGGGCGTCAGCACCGCCGGCTGGGCGCTCGTGGACCCGCGCACCTCGCCGCTGACCGACCAGTTCGCCGCCGACTTCGTCGCCATGCGCAAAGGCAAGCAGGAGCTTTCGCTCGACGACGCGCGCAAGATCATCTCCGAGGAAATGCACTTCGGCGCGATGCTGGTGCACAAGGGCCTGTGCGATGGCTTCGTCTCCGGCGCCGCGCACGCCACGGCCGACGTCTGCCGCGCGGTCTTCCGCGTCATCGGCATCTCGCCGCAGGTGAAAATCGCGTCGAGCTTCAGCCTGATGCAGCTCCCGGCTTTCGACTTCGGCGTCGGCGGCGCGCTGATCTACGCCGATACCGGCACGGTCATCAATCCGAACGCCGAGCAGCTCGCCGATATCGCCGTCGCGACCGCCTCTGTCGCGTGGGCGCTGCTCGGCGTCCGCCCGAAGATCGCGCTGATCTCCTGCTCCACCAAGGGCAGCGCGAAGGATCCGAGCATTGACAAGGTGGTGCAGGCCACCGCGCTCGCCAAGGCCCGCATCGCCGAGCTGAAGATCGAGGCCGACCTCGATGGCGAGATGCAGGGCGACGCCGCGCTCATCCCCGCCATCTGCGCGAGCAAGGCCAAGGGCAGCCCCATCGAGGGCAAGGCCAACGTGCTCGTCTTCCCCGACCTCAACTGCGGCAACACCTGCTACAAACTGACCGAGCGCCTCGCCGGTGCGGTCGCACTCGGCCCGGTGTTCATGGGCCTGAAGAAACCCGCGAGCGACCTCTCGCGCGGTTGCAGCGCCGATGACATCGTCGGCATCGCCGCGATCGTCGCCTGCCAGGCGATCGGGCAAAAAGCGAAAGCCTGACGCGCTCGCAGCGGTCGCGCACGGGCGGTTTTCCAAAGCTTGGGAAACCGCCCGTTGTTTTTTCCCAGGCCTGGAAAAATCCGCGTGAGATTTTCCAAGCCTTGGAAACTACGGCGCGGGTTGGACGCGGAAGTAGGCGGCGGCGGCGCGGCCGGAGGCGAGTTCGCGGACCCGGACCTGCCAGACGCCGGGCGCGTCGTTGCGCGCGAGCCGCAGCGGAATTTCGAGCTGTCCGTTGACCGCGCCGTAGAAGCCGGTGAACTCGGCGTCGCGTCCGGCGCTGTCGCGGATATCCACGCGCAGCGGCACGATGGCGCTGATCGGCTGGCCCGCCGTATCCACGACGGCGAGCTTCACCTTCACACTCGCGCCCTGCGCGGCGGTCGCTGGCACGCTGATGGTGACGCCCTCAATCGCACGGTCGGTGACGAGGAAGACGCCGCCTTCACACGGGCCGAAGTTGCGCGCGAACGAGAGCTGGCCGGCGGCCGCGCTCGCTTTCACCGGCTGCCCGGCGACGAGGTCATAGACGAAGCCCCCCACCCTCGCCAGCGAGAGCGTGGCCTCCGACGGCAGCCCGTTTTCCATGACGAGCCCGTGCTGGCCCACGTAGTCGCCGAATTCACGGCGGTCATTGACGGCAAAGAGATAGTCGCTCGTGCCGGCGCTGCGGCAGCGGACGACGACGTCGGGGTTCGCGGAGTCGGCATAGCGGCGGTAGCGCGCGTCGAGCGCGGCGCGCAACTTGGCGGCGCGCGCCTGCAGCGCAGCGCGGTCGAGATCGGCCTTGCGCGTGCGCTCAAAGACTTCGATGGCGAGGTCCGGCTTGATGGCCGGGCAGAGGCGGTCATCGCCGATGACGAGTCCGCCGCGCTGCTGAAACTCTTTCACTTTCTTCGCGACGGTTGCGGTGAGCACGTCGCAATCCATCATCACGAGGACGCGGAAACCTTCGAGCCCGCGCGCGGCGATGGTTTCGTCGTAGACGACCTCCGGCTGCAAGCCGGCGTATTGCAGGATGTGGTAGGCGTCACCGGCCCAGCCGCGGCTCCAGCCGTAGGAGCCGCGCCCGGCGAACATCTCGGAGGCGAAGCTTTCGAGGAAGGCGACGTCGCTGCGGCGGTCGGGCACCTGCATCAGCGCCGGGCCGAGCGGCTCGATGACTTCCTTCACGAGCCGCCGCAGTTCGTGCTGCGTCTGCGGGTTCGTGTAGCGGTAGCTGCCCTCGCCGCCGCCCGTGGGCACGAGCGACTGCCAACCGTGATACATGATGCCCTGCACCGGGCGGGAGAGCTTCGACCAGAACGCCTCGCGCAACTGCATCGGCGCGATGGTCGGGAAGGCAGCGTCGGCATCGGTATCCTCCCACGGCGACTTGGTGGCCTTCTTCACCTCGTCGCCCTTCGCCATCGGCGCGGTCTGCGAGCGGTACCAGATGATCTGCGTCATCTTCATCACGCGCTGCGGCTGCGCCGCGCCGCGCGCCATCGCGAAGAGTTCGTCGGTCGCCAGGCCGATGCGGATCGGGTCGGGATAGGAATAGGTCCACTGCGAGATCACGTCCACGTCGCCGCCGCTGCCGTAGGTGCTCGCGACGCGCACGGCCGGATCGTGGAACGTCCAGAGATCGGCGCGGCCGGTGGACTTCAGGCCCCGCGCCAGCGCGGTGTTGAGCTGGTTATAGCCGTCGCCGGCCTTCCAGTACCACTGGAGATAGCGATAGAGCGGATGGTCATCGGCAATGACGCGGTTGGCGGGGAAATCCTTCAGCTTGTCCCAACGGACGCCGCTCTTGCTCGCGGCGTCGGCGGGGATGTCGAGGCCGGTCGCGGCGCGATAGGCGGCGCGGTCGTGCTCGTGGAAGCAGAGGTTCGCGCCATCGCGCACCTCCGTGTGCAGCAGCGCCGACTGGAACGCGGGGAAGTCGCCGTAGGCTTGCGCGACCGACGCGCCGACGTTAAAGCAGAAGTTGCTGACGCCCGGCGTCAGCGCGCAGATGTCGGGCTTCTTCGCGTCGCGCGGCTTGCCATCGCGGCCGACGCGCCAGAGGTCTTTGTGGTCGCGCAGCTCGTGGCCGGGCGAGAGGCTGGCGATGATGCCGAGGTCGCCGGCCAGCGCCGCGTTCAGCATGCGCTGCGCGGTGGCGATGTTCTCCGGCTTGTCGGGCGCGGTCGGGTGGCCCGCCGACCAGATGCTTTCGCAGTTCGCGTGCAGACCGAGGCAGTGCGTGAAGCCGATCGCCTTCAGCCGCGGCAGCTCGCGCAGGACGCTCTCCGGGCTATAGACGCCCCACATCACCACCGGCATACGCTGCGGCAGCGGACGCGGCACGAGGACCACCTCGAACTTCTCCTCGCTGACGAACGGCTTGGCGCCGCCGAGCTCGAGCCGCGCGGTCAGCTTGTAGGTATCGGGCCGTAGCGTGGTGTCGAACGGATACTCCACCTGATGTGTCTGGCCGCTGGCGAGATCGGGGACCGCGTAGGTCTTGGCGTCGGCGCCTTCGAGCGCGAGCGTGATCTGCGCGCCGTGCAACGCGCCGCGCTGCGTATTCGTCAGCGCGATACGCAGCAGCGGCGGCTTTTCCATGCGCACAAAACTCGTGCGCTCGGAGACCAGCGCCAGCGCGGCCGGGCGGAATTCCAGCACGCCTTCGCAGATACGCACCTGCGCGATGCGGCCAGGGAAACCGTGGAAGAGGCTGCCGATACGGTCGCCGATGGAGAGCGGGTGCTTGCCGGCGGCGATCCCCTGCCGGCCGGGATGATCCGTGCCGCCGAACGTCGCGCCGTCGCGGAAGAAGCGACCCGCGCCCGCGCCATCGTAGGTGAACGCGACGTGATACCACGTGCCCGGCTCATAGCGCGCGGGCTCGGAGCTGAACGACTCCGAACCATCGCCGAAACCCAGGTGCGCGTGCAGCCGCCGCTGGCCGCCCTTATCGGCGGCGCTCAAGGTGAGCTGGTAATCGGTGTGGGCCACATACTTCTTGTCGAGCAGGAACGCCTCGGGATAGCCCGCGAGGTCCGGCTTCGGCTGCATCCACAGCTCCAGCGTGAACGCACCGGCCGGCGAGAGCGCGGCATTCGCGGCCGTCACGGCGGCGTGGCGCTTGTCCTCGATGGGATAGCCGCGGAACGATTCGAGGCAGCCGCCGAACGGACCGTTAGTGCCCGCGACTGCGCCCTGCAGCTTCAGACTGTGCTTGTGCGTGGAGGTATCGTTCGTCGGCGCGGCGGGCGCGAACTGCCACAGGCCGAGCACGTGCTTGCCGGTGGCATCGGCCCCGGCATAGGGCTGCTGCCACGGCTCGCTGACGGCGAGCGCCGCCACGGCCAGCCCGGACACCAGCACGACAGGCGTGAGAATTTTCATAGTGCCGCAGTATTTTCCAAGCCTTGGAAAAAGTCGCGCTCTTTTTTCCAGGCCCTGCCTGCCCCGAGCGCAGTCGAGGGGGAAAATCCGCCCGAAAAGTTCCAAACCTTGGAAAAATTTCCGCGAGATTTTCCAATGCTTGGAAAAACTGGTGGGTTCACTTTCCAATGTTTGGAAAACGGCTCGGCAAGCCTCGCCCTCCATGGGTTGATTGGAGG
>CAISWQ010000012.1 GCA_903889245.1 uncultured Lentisphaerota bacterium
CAGCGTGACGAACGCGCCCTCCGAATTGCGCGGATGCGCCTTGTCCGGCTCGATATTGAGGACCACGCCATTTTCCGGAGCGGCTTGGGCGGCGGTAGCAAGCAGCGCAACCAGAAGCAGAACCAAATGTTTCGTCATGGCGGCATTGGATGGCAATCCAGCGGCCAAGTGCAAGCCGGAAAATGCGGAAAACGCCGCGTGAGGTCACGCGGCCTACAGCGTTGTCGGCCCGGCGACCTCACCGGGCGGATGGGCGATACTCGTGGCGCAAACGCCTCAACTTTTCCAAGGCCTGGAAAAATCCATGCGAAAATTTCCGAGCCTTGGAAAAAATTCTGCGAGATTTTCCAAGGCTTGGGAAACCCGTGTTTCCGTTTCCAATCCTTGGGAAGCGAGGCGTGATGCGACCCTCATGCGCGTCAAATAATTGACCGCATCGTTTACCGTTTCTTCCTGTTGCGCTTGGGTTGGGCCACGGTCTCGTCCGCGACAGCGCCGGAGGCGACCGCGGTGGCCATCAGGGCCTCGAGCCGGGTGCGCAGTTCCTTGACCTTGTCGGGCTGCTCGGCGGCGAGGTTTTTCTTTTCGCCGATGTCGGCCGCGAGGTTGTAGAGCTCGACCTTCGCGCCATCGAAGCGGGCTTCGCCGGACTCCTCGGCATCCTTATCGTTGGCGTTGAGCAGCAGCTTCCAGTCGCCCATGCGGATGGCGCGGCGTTCGGGGATCGTACCGCACAGCAGGATGGCGTCGTGCGGCGACTTCGCGCCCGCGGTCAGCACCGGCCAGATGTCGCGGCCATCGAGCGGCAGCTTCTGCTCCAGCGAGCCGCCGGCGAGTTTGACGAGCGTCGGATACCAATCCACCGCGTGCAGCGGTTCATCAATCACCTTGCCGCCGGGGATGCGGCCCGGCCAAGAGGCGAACGCGCAGACGCGCATGCCGCCCTCATAGATCGTACCCTTGCCCGCGCGCAACGGCCCGTTGTCGGTGACCTTGCCCGGCCCCGGCCCGCCGTTGTCGCTGGAGAACGCGATCAGCGTGTTCTCGATCCGCCCGGTTTCCTGCAGCGCGGCGACGACCTGCCCGATGGCCTCGTCCATCGCAGAGAGCATCCCCGCGTAGGTGCGGCGCACACCGGTCAGCTTGCCGTAGGGCTTGAGGTAATCATCCGACACCTGAAACGGACTGTGGACCGCGTTGAACGGCAGGTAGAGGAACAGCGGCTTGTCCGCCGGCGTTTCGCGGACGATCCGGCACGCTTCCTTCGCGATCAGGTGCGTCGAGTAGCCCTGGTCCTGGCACGGCTGATCGTCGCGGTGCCAGTCGAGCTGGTCGCCGCGCTTGTGCGTGAAGTAATCAATCATGCCGAACCACAGCCCGTACTGATGATCGAAGCCGCGCTGCGTCGGCCGGTAGCCGGGCTGGAACTCGCCGAGGTGCCACTTGCCGGTAAGCGCCGTCGCGTAGCCGGCCTCGCGCAGCGCCTGCGCCAGCGTCCGCTCGCCGAGCGGCAGGCCCCACGGCGCGTTCGGGCGCATAATCGTATAGACGCCGGTGTGCGCCACGTAGCGGCCGGTCATCAGCGAGGCGCGCGTCGGCGAGCAGACCGGCTGGACGTAGAACGCTTTCAGGATCGCGCCGGCGCGCGCCAGCTTGTCGAGCTGCGGCGTCTGGATCTCGCGCCCGCCCATGAACCCGGCGTCGGCATAGCCCATGTCGTCGGCGAGGATATAGAGGATGTTCGGCTTGCCCGCCGCGGATTTTTCCAAGGCTTGGAAACCGGCGGGGGCGGTTTTTCCAAGCATTGGAAAAGTGAGCGCGAGCGCGATGAGGGCGGCGCACGGCCAACTTGTTTTGTGTTGCAGCATGGCGTTCCTTCGTCAGTTCCACGTGGGCAGCGACAGGCGCATAACGAACGAGTCCGCCGCCTATTGCCGCACCCGCGGCATCATTTCCGCACCGCCCACAGATAGTTCCGCGAGTTGATAAAAAGCGTGTCGTCCACCGCGACAGGCGTCGCGTACATCGGCGCGCCGAGGTTGATCTGCGCCAGCACTTTTTTCTCGCGCCCGGCAGCGAGGACCCAGAGGTGTTTGAGCGTTGGGAAAAATAATTTGCCGTCGGCCAGCAGCGTCGAGGACCACGCGTCGGAACCGGTCTCGTGAATCCAGACCACCTTGCCGCTGTCGGCTTCGAGACAATGTACGCGCCCGGCGACGTCGGCAATGTAGAGCAGGCCCTCGCGGATCGCGGGCGTCGCGAGCGTGCGGTCGAGCCCCTGGTAGCACCAGATTTTGCCGGCCTGCGTGATGTCGCCGGTCTTGGTCGCGTCGAGGCACCAGAGCGCGCCGCGGCCGTGGCCGTGCTCTGGGTCGCGGCCAATCGCCACATAGACGCGGTTGTCCAGAAACACCGGGCAGCCGATGATCTCGCTGGTGCCGACAAAGCTGCTCTCGTTCTTCTTGTTGAACGACCGCTTAAGCCGCTTGTCGCCGAGCGAGTAGAGCGCCGCCCAGTTCAGGTTGCTGGTATTGACGCGGTACTCCGGCGGGATGCAGTCGGCCCACCAGACCGTCTTGAGTTTCGCGGGCTGCTCCGGCTTGGCGATGAGCGCCTCGAAGGCATAACAGCGCCCGTCGCCGCCGCCATAGAACACCAGCTTCCGCCCGTTGACCACACCGAGCGACGGCGTGCACCACTGGCCGTGGAGGATGTTGGGCCCGATGTGCGCGGCGTCATCGGTGGCGAGCAGCCGCCCGGTCTGCTTATCGAGCACCACCAGATTCGGCGCGTCCGGCGCGGGCGTGGGCCGGTCGTCATAGAAGGCGACACCCGGCTCACGGTCGGTGCCGTTGGAGGTGACGACATAGACGAAGTCGCCATCCACCAGCGGCGAGCCGTTGCACCCATCGCAGGGGCGGACGCCCTGCGCCCAGAGGTCGAATTTCCACAGCACCTTCGCGCCGCGCACGCCCGACGGCGTCGCGGGCGGCGGCCCGTCGCCCTTCTTCGGCGGGCTCACGCCCGGCGCCGGCGCCACGTAAGGCTCCGCGCCGCCCTCGGCATCCAGACACACCACCTCGCAACGGTTATTGACGAACAGCACGCGGCCCTCGGACCAGGTGGCCGTCGCGCACACGCCGAGATTGACCGTGACGATGTTGAAGTTATACCGCACGCCTTTCTGGATTTCGTTCGGGAACTTGTGGAACGGCTCCGCGTACTGCCACAGCAGCCGGCCATCGCGCGCATCGAGGCACTTGAGGACGCCCAGCCCGGCCTCCTTGCCGCCGGTGAAAATTTTTCCGCCCACAATCGTCGGCGAGGGATAGGTCAGCGAACTCGTCCGCACACCCCACAGCACATTCGAGCCGCTGCCGGGCACGATCACGCCCTTCATCGAATCCTTCTCGCCCGGCGCGAACGAGTCCGGCAGGTTGCGCGCCTCGGCGACGAGGTTCTTGCACGGCGACCCGGCATACTCCGGCCAGTCCTTCGACGCCGCGCCCCACCCTGCTGTCGTCAGCGCCAACAATATGATTTTCTTCACGGTTGTTTGTCTTTCGTTATTTCGCCGGGCCAGGACCAGTGTTGCAGGTCGCTGCTCCATGCGAGGCCGAGGCTGGCGAAATTGTCGAAGCCACCGCGCGGGTCCTTCTCCGGGAATTCCGAGCCATGGAAAAACATCAGCGCTTGACCGACCGCCGGGTCGCGACGCAGGTCGAGCACGAACCCCGCCGTCAGCCGGCCCTGCGCCCACGGCCACTGCTCCTGACCGAGATGGGTCACGCCGAGGTCGCGCCACGTCTTCAGGTCACGCGTGCGCTTTATGCCGATGCCGTTCGAGGGCGAGTGGAACAGCACATAGTCAGCGCCATCCACGATCAGGCAGGTGTTCTCGCCCGCGGCGATGTTGCCCGCCGGATGCCAGACCTTCAGGTCGCTGGACCACGAAAGGCTCATGCCGTTCTGTTTGTAGGAACACCACCATTTGCCCGGTGTGTCTTTGTCGGGGAAGATGAACGGATCAATCATCCGGCCCATCTCCTCCTGCGGCACCTCCGGTCCTTTCACCTTGATCAGTTCCGCCGGCCCCCAGTGTTCGAGGTCCTTGCTGCGCAGCGTCCAGACCCGCGCCGTCTTGTTGCCGTAGAACTCGCCGTTCGGCCGCGGATAGCTGCACACGCACAGCACCCACTCATCGCCGAACCGCACCACGCCGCCGGGGCTGCAAAAGTTCAGGTTGCGGTCGCGCGGTGTGAAAACCACCGGCGCCGTCCACGTGACGAGGTCGCGGCTCTTGCTCCATGCCGTGTAATGGCACGGCCGGCCATCGCCCTCGATCACCACCTTGGAGAAGAAGAGGTAGAACCAGCCGTTGTGGAACACCGCCGCCGGGTCGCGGTAGGCCGTCTGCTTGTCGCCGCGGAAGATCACCGGCGACTTCAGCTTGTCCCACGCAATCCCCTCCGCGCCCGCGATTCCCGCGAGCAGCACCACCGCGCCAAAAATTCCGCGCATCAACATAGCAGTAAATTCCCGCGCGCACTTTTCCAGACCTTGGAAAAGAAAGCACGATTTTTTCCAAGCCTTGGGGGGGGATATGCGGAATTTTCCAAGATTTAGGAAAATTCACGCGAGATTTTCCAATGCTTGGAAAAACCACCGGTTCCCGTTTCCAATCCTTGGAAAACGCGGCGTCAGGTTTTCTTGAGGAACGCGAGCGCGCCGTAGGGCGCGCGCTCGGTGCGCGTGAGCATCGCGTTGGCGGCCTCGTCGCCGAGGAACTGCTCGGCCTGCGGGTCCCAGCGCAGCTTGCGGCCGAGCTTCATCGCGATCCACCCGACGATGCAGACGCTGGTCGAGCGGTGCGCCTGCTCCACCGTCGTCGCGGCGGGCTTGCGCGTCTGGATGGCGGTGAGCCAGTCGAGGTGATGATCGCCCTGCGGGCTTTCGTGCAGGTGGATTTCGTTCGCGCCCAGCGGTGTCTTGAGGATGTCGGGGTTGCTCGCGTCGAGCGCTTTGCCGCCCTTCCCCGCTTTGCCGGTGGGGTCGCTCGGCGTGACCTTCTCCGAGCCGGCGCCGACAAAAATCCAGCCGTCGCTGCCCTCGAACCGCACGCCGATAGGGAATTTGTTGCTGATGATCAGCTTCGCGCCGCTGGCGTAGGTGGCCTCCACGTGATAATCGCCGTGGACATTCCACAGCCCGCCCTTGGGGAAGTCGGCGCGGCCGGTGATCTCCACCGGGCCGGTCTCCTCGGTGCCCAGCCCCCACTGCACGATGTCGTTCCAGTGCGCGCCGTGGCCGGTGATCATGCCGAGGCAATAGGACTCGATGCGCAGCCAGCCGGGCCGCAGACCGAAGCGTTTCTTCGGGTCGGGCTCCTGCGTGTGGACGCGGTCCTCGTTGTAGGGCGCGAGCGGCGTCGGGCCGAGCCACGCATCATAGTTGAGGTTGGGCGGCACGGGCAGCGTGCTGGTGCTGCCGCCCGCGGGGTCCGAGGGCATCCCGACCTTGACCGTGTGTACCTTGCCGATGCGGCCGTTGCGGACCGCCTCGCACGTCAGGCGCACGCCCACGGCTGCGCGCCGCTGGCTGCCGACCTGGAAGATGCACGGCTGCTTGCGCAGCACGTTGCTGACGGCGCGGCCCTCGGCCATCGTCATCGTCAGCGGCTTCTGCACGTAGACATCCTTGCCGGCGAGCGCGGCCTCGATCACCGGCTGCGCGTGCCAGTGGTCGGGCGTGCTGATGGCGACGGCGTCAAAATCCTTGCGCTGCAGCGCCTCGCGGTAGTCGCCAAAGGTCGCGGCTGTCAGGGTGAGGCCCTTCTTCGCGTAATACTGCTCGACGAACGTCTTCGTGTCGGCAAGGCGGATGGAGTCGAAATCGCAGAGCCCGACCACGCGGGCCACGTCGTGTTTCAGGAAGCCCGGCAGATCGAGCGTGCGCGCGATGCGGCCGCAGCCGATCTGGAGCAGGTTGATCTTCTTGCTGGGCGCATCCGCACCGAGCACGCGCGCGGGGATGATCGTGGGGAACGCCAGCGCGCCGGCACCGGCCAGCGTGCTCTGCAGAAACTGACGACGTGACTGTCTCATGGTTGCTCCTTCGCGGCCTGCAGCCGCATGAATTCATCGAACATGATGCGCGGCGCCTCGGCGCTGACGCCGATGGCCTCCCACGCGCCGTAGTCGAACACGATCAGGCCGCCCTCCGGCGTGCGCCAGTGCTGCGCCAGCAGCCGCGCCTCCTCGCGGATCTCCGCCTCGAGGCCGCGCGGCAGCGTCGTCTGGATATCCACGGTCGCAAGAAAGCAGACCCGCCCGCTGAACTGCTCGCCGAATTCGACCAGCCCATAGTTGCGCGACTGCTGCATGTTCAGCACATCCACGCCGGTCGCGAGCAGGTGCGGCACGAGCATGTTGATCTTCCCGCAGCTATGCAGGATCACGTGCCAGCCGCACGCGTGGATCGCGTCGAAAATTTTCCGGTAGCGCGGCGCGAAGAATTCGTTGAACAAGTCCGGGCCGATAAACGGGCCGGACTGCGTGCCCCAGTCGTCGGCTACGAACAGGCCATGGATGCGTCCGCCGAAACGCCGGTGCAGTTCGTGCACCTGGCGCACCTTGAAATCCACGATCAGGTCGAGCAGCCGATGGACGTTTTCGGGCTCGGCGTAGAAATCCTCCATCGTCGCGGCGAACCCGCGCAGCTTGTGCAAGCGCGAGAAGAGCAGGTTGTGCGCGGTCAGCGCCACGTAGCGGTCGCCCGCCGCGGCGAGCAGCGGCTCGAGCCGCTCGTAGTAGAAAGGATTGAGCGGATCGGGCGGGCGGTAGCTGTTCAGCGCCGACCAGTCCGCCAGCGGCCACTCGGTGACCTG
>CAISWQ010000013.1 GCA_903889245.1 uncultured Lentisphaerota bacterium
AGCCGCACGTTCGGGCTGTGGGACGCCCTCCTGTGCGGCTATGGATAACTCCTTGAATGAAGAAATCAGTGTGATAACAATGCAGTCAAACACCGACCGGGACTCACTCTGAATCTGTTCCAGTCCGCGGGGGAAGGTCAATGTCAGTCCCCACCACTTTCTGAGGTCTGCCTATCAGGCGTGGTCCGCTCTTGACTGCAAATTCATCAATCACGAATGATTGCCTAAGAAGTGTCGCCGTAGCCTGCTTTACTACAGCACCAAGATCATTGTGTTGTGCAGACGCTGCTTTGGTTCTGCGAAGCCATATCACCAGAAAATCCGACTCGAGACGTACACGAAGAAACCCATTTCGCGTGGGCACCCCGACCGAGACAGGCCGTCCGGTCCAGTGCGGATGCTCAACGATGTGGCTGGTTTCGTTAGATGATATGTCAGTCAGAATGTCGGCGTTCATGGCACCTTGAACATACATCGCAAAGTCGTCGATCTTGAATTTGCTTTCTTGGTCTGGTGCGGGTGCGGCCAAAACCGAAGAGAGCTGCGCAACCAGAAGGCAGAAGCTGGCTGTCATCATGAGCCTGTTGTATAACGGTAGTGACGGTAGGGTCAGACCTTGAACGGTGAATAGAGCGTAGTGGCATTCTCTACTCCTTCTCTTGTTGCACCGTTGGGGGGCGGGCTGTGCTCCCGCAGGCAGGTTTCGGCGTCTGGCATCGGCCCAGTCCCAACAGGTCCCGTACATCTTATGTGATCCTTTCTTGAGGGCGGTGGCGTTAGAAACTCCGTCCACGCGCGGGACAAGTGTAGCAGGAAAATCAGCCGTAGGGCTAAACCATAAAATGTGCTAGTTTGCGGCGCGATGCTGTGGATGGAAGACCAACCGATCGGACCGGCAAACACCCGGCCGACACCGCGCGCGCGGTGCGTGGTGTGGCTGCCGGCTGTGCTCGCCGTTGGTGTGCTGCTGGCGGGCTGTGGCGGGCTGTGGTGGCAGGCGGGGCGGGATACCGGCGGCTTCTGTCCCTATGTGCTGGACGACACCTACATCACCATGGCGATGGCCAAGCACGCCGCCGCCGGGGTCTGGGGCGTGACGCCGCATGAATTCAGCTCGACCACCTCCACGCCGCTGTGGGTGGCGTTGCTCGCCGGCTGTTACCGGTTGCTGGGGCCGCGCGAAGCCGCGCCGCTGGTATTGAGCAGCGCCACGGCGGTGGCGTTGCTGCTGACCCTGGGCTGGCTGCTGCGCCGCGAAGGCGTCCAGCCGCTACCGCTCGTACTGGTGCTGCTGGTGGCGATGTTTGCGGTGCCGCTGATCCCCCTGCTGTTCTGCGGTTCGGAACATCCGCTGCACATGCTGCTGGTCGTGGGGCTGGTCTATGCCGGCGCGTTGGCGCTGGCGCCCGCGCCGCGCCGCGGTGCGCTGATCATCTGCTGCGCGCTGATCGTGCCCGCCGTGTTGACGCGTTATGAGAGCGCCTTCCTGGTGGCGGCCCTGATGTGGCTGGCCGTGGGGCGGCGGAAGTTCCTGGCGGCGTTCTGGCTGGGCTGCGCGGCAGCGCTGCCGCTGCTCGGGTACGGCCTGTGGTGCGCCAGCCACGGCTGGCCCCTCGTGCCCACCTCGATTCTCATGAAGGCGGCGCGGCCGGAGTTCAGCCTCGCCGGACTGTTGCGTTTCCTGGTGGGCGACACGCCCAAGGGCGCCGTGGGCCTGCTGGGCATCCTCACCACCCCCCATATGCTGGCGTTGTGTGTAGTGCTGCTCACCGCGTGGCTCGCCCTCCGCGCGCGCCCCGCCACACCGGCCACGGCCCTGGCCCGCGACGTGGTGGTGGTGGCGCTGGTGGGTACGCTGCTGCATATGCAACTGGCGCAGGTGGGCTGGTTCTATCGCTATGAAAATTATCTGCTCCTGCTGGGCCTGGTCGCCGTGACCCTCGCGTGGCAGCAGGGCCTCGCGACACGGGGCGGCTGGACGCGCCGGGCGTGGCTGGCGCTGCTGGTGCTGGCCCTGTGTCCGCTGGCCCAGCGAGCCTGGCACGCGTTCCGCGATGTGCCGCGCGCCGCCCGGAACATTTACGAACAGCAGGTGCAAATGGCGCTGTTCCTCCGCGAGCATTATGCCGGGCAGGCGATTGCAGCCAACGACATTGGCGCCATGAATTTTTTCACCGACCTGCGCCTGCTCGATACCCACGGCATGGGCACCCTGGCGGTGTTTAACGCGAAGCGGGAACAAAGTTATGGCCCGGTCACGCTGGAGCAACTCGCCCGCCAGCACGGCGTACGGGTCGCCGTGATTTACCCCGAGTGGTTGGAGCGCAAATGGGGCGGCGTGCCATCTGCTTGGCGCCGGGTGGGCTCGTGGACCATCCCCGACAACATGATTTGTGCCCATGCTACCGTGGTGTTCTATGCCGTGGCGGAGGGAGAGGATGAGCCTTTGCGACAGCGTCTCCAGGCTTTTGCCGCCAAGCTGCCACCCGCGGTAACCTGGCGGCTCCCCTGACGGCTTTTCAGCGGCTCCACCGCCGGAAGCGATGCAGGACAAACAACGTGGCCAGACCCACCACCAGCACGCCGCTGGGCTCCGGGATGACGCTCATGACCCAATCGGCCCGCTCGGAGACACGCGTCACGTAAAAATTCTGCGGCAGGTCCTGGGTGGTATTAGTGGCGAATTGCCAGCCCGAGGCGGTTTTATAATAGAGCCCGCCATAGTCGAACAGCGCGGCATAATAGCTACCCGCGTCGCTGGCGACCGTGTTGAACTGCACCGGGTCCACGGCCCAGTTGATCCCGGCCAGCTTCCATAGGCCGCCGTCCTGCAGGAAGAAACCACCGCCGGAATCCTTGTCGGACAACATGCATTCGTTGGTCGAGCCGTCCGCGTCGAAGGCGGCGGCGAGATAGGGATTGCCATCGGCCACGCCCGTTTCGGTGACGGTATTGACGCCCCAGCGTTGCGTATAGTTGTAGGCACCCCACTTCCAGCCGCTCAAGTGGAGGTCGAGATTGGTGACGGCCGCCCCGCGGTCGGTGCCGCGGCCGAAGACGACGCCGGCCTGACCGGCCTCGTCACTGCTGGTATAGAGCGGGGCATAGCTGGCCAAGGCGCCGTTCACGCGGCATACGGTCAGATCGCTCAAGGGATCGTTGGTGACGGCCACGACGGAGAAGGTCTGGTCCTCGTAGCGGAAGGTCCAATTGGTGTCCACGGCCAGATGTTGGGCCGTGAGGAAATAGTTGGGCGCGATGGCGGTACCGAGATACTTCTTGTAGCTGTTTTCCAACAGGCCCTGCCATTGCCAGCCGCTGTTGGTGAGGCTGCCGGCGGGCGCGGTGGAGTTATACGCGGGATCGCCGGTGGCGTAGAACAGCACCGCACGCGCCGGCGGCTGGCAGAACCACGCGCAGCAGATCAGCAGGTACAGGAGCTGGAAGCGCGTGGCACAGCTCCTCATGGGTCACCTCAATACGCACCCTCGGCCTTGAACACGGCGCGGAAAGTACGCACCAGGATGACCATGTCCAGCCAGACGGACCAGTTGCGGACATAGTACTGGTCCCAGCGTTCGAGGCCGGCGTTGCCGGAGTCGCTGCGGCCGGACACCTGCCAGAGGCCGGTGATGCCAGGCCGGACGCGGCGGCGAATCTCGCGCAGGCGCGCCGGCAGCTTGTCCTCGTGATAGGGCGGCAAGGGGCGCGGGCCGACGAGCGCCATGCTGCCCGCCAGGACGTTGAAAATCTGCGGGAGCTCATCGAGCGATGTCCGGCGCAGGAAACGGCCAACCCACGTGATGCGCGGATCGCGCTTGAGCTTGCAGTGCGCTTCCCATTCGTGGCGCAGTTTTTCATCGGCGGCGAGGTGGCGGGCGAGCACCTCCTCGGCGTTATGGACCATGGTGCGCAGCTTGAAGGTGTTGATGACCCGGCCGCGGAAGCCGATGCGTTTCTGGACGTAAAAGGGCGAACCGCGATCCTCCACCCAGACGAGGAAGGAAAACAGGGCGATCAGGGGCAGCCAGAGCGGCGCGGTCACCAGCAACAGCGCGAGCTCGAAGGTGCGCTTGAGAAACCGGTCGGTGGGCTTGACCAGGTTGTTGGAGATTTCCAACCCGATGACGCCGATGAACTCGCGCGGCCGCACCCAGAGCGAGGGCGCGTCCAGCAGGTCGGGAACGATGATGACGTGGCGGTAGGCGGCCAGCGGGCCCTCGATCAAGCCTGCCACCTGCTCGCGCGGCAGTTCTCCGGAAGCGAGGAAGGCACAGGGTGCCAGCGGCGTGCTCTCCTGCATCGGGCCGAAGACCGGCAGGCCGGCGATTTTGGACCCGCGCGGCGCGGCGTCGTCGAACACGCCGACGGCGTAATAGCCGAGGCCGCGTTCCTGTTGCAACACGCGCGCCACGTGTTCGAGGACGGGGCCCCAGCCATAGAGCACCGCGGGGATGCCCCAGCGGTGGATACGGATCAGATAGTTTTTGATCAGACTGCGGAATAATCCCACCAGGGGCGCCGCCACCAGGCAGGTGCTCGTGAGCGCGATACGGCTGGCCAGATCCGTGGTGTGCGTGAGGAACATGACGAAGGACAGGACGGCCAGGACCAAGCCGGTTAACAGCACCATGCGCCGGACGCTTTCGACGGCGCTGATGCCCCAGCCCGGCGTCAGCCGCAGCAACATGGCGCCAAGCCACCAGGCGGGAATCAACATGGCCCCGACATCCGCCAGCATGAATTCACCGCGCCAGAGCATGCGGATCAAACCGCCGAGCAGCAGGGCGGTCAGCAAGGCGAGCGCGTCGGCCAGCATCAGGAGCACACTATTGAGCAGGACGCGGAGATAATAGGCGTAGTCCGTCGCCGGCCGCGAAATCTGGAACGCATCCACGAAGGAATCGTTCAGTGGCGCTGTGGGGAAGCCCGGCGGCACGGCCCGGTCGCGGCCGCGTTCCAGCAGCGTCGCCTGCACGGGATCTGGCTGCGGCTGGCTCATGCTTTTCCGGGTTGGGGCGCCGCCAGCTTGAGCTGGGGATAGAGCCGGCTGGCAAAATCCTCGATCTGTTTTTGGAACCCGTTCGAATCGGCCTCGCGCCGGCCGGCAATCGCGATGTAGGCCCAGCGGTGCGCCACACTATGGATGATCCGGTCCCACGCCAGCCAGAACATGCGTTCCCAGTGATGCGGCGTCTCGCGGCCCTGCCCGGCGAACCAGTAGGCGTAATAGCCAGTCAGGGCGCGGCGCCCGGAACGCACATCCAGCGGCCGCACGGTTTCCAGTACCATGACATCCAGCCGGGCCTGGTCCTTCAGCGGCGCTTCCAGGACATAGCTCTTCTGGATGCTGTTGCCCTGGCCCACCAGGCAACGCTCGGGCCGGTGGATGCTTTCGCGCTCGCGCCCGCTCAACACGATGGACACAAACACGTCCTCGCCCACCGAGTTGGTGTACTTGCCCTTCAGGAACTCCGTATCCTTGGGCAGGCTTTCGTATTCCACCAGCGTCATGGTGAACAGCTCCGCGCCGCAGGCCGGGCATTTCCCGGCATCCTTCAACTGCTCCCGCGCGAACTCCTTCAGGCACGCGGCGTTGTGGCAAAACCGCAGCTCGGTACCTGTCCATGGGCCGAGCTTCACCGGCAGCAGCATGCGGATGCCCGCCTGATCCGCCACCTGCACGTCCACGGTGAACTGCAACGCCAGCACAGCCAGCAGCAGCAGCACAATAACGATGATGAACGGCCGATATTTCATGCTCACCGGCCTTCCGCCGCCCCCTCCCGCGCCAGCAGCCAGCCGCGGGCCCGCCGCCACTGCTTCCGGTAATCCATGTTCAGCAACGCGCCCACGCCCACCATCAGGCTCACCGCCACGATGAACATGATGTAGCCGGAATAGTCGTGGTAGATCTTCAGCGCCGCCTTCTCGCCAAACGCCGCCGAGACGATGATGATGCTGATGATGCGCGCCGAGTTGCCCGCCAGCGCCAGCGGGATGCCCACGAGGAACAGGGTCCACTGCTTGAGCAGGGTCTTCTGGGTGAAATAGGCATAGCCCGCCGTCACCGCCAGCATGGCCAGCAACGAGCGCAACCCGCTGCAGGGGTCGGCCACATCGAACTTCAGGCCGCCGGAGACATCCGAGAGAATCTGCGAGCCGGAACTATAGACCCCGATGCCCAGCGCGTTGGCCACATGCGTCGAGAACGACGTGGCGAAGATGCGCAGCGGGAACGACAGTGTGTCCAGAAACGTCAGCGGGATGCAAAAGATCAGGTAGGCCGCCGGGAAAATCAGTTGCCGCGCCACCTGCCAGCCGAAGAAGTAAAACGGCACCCCCCACAGCAGCATGATCAACGCGAACAACGAGAGGCGCGTCTGCTGGATCTTGACACCCAGCCAGTGGATCAGCAGCGCCAGCACGATCACCGCCAGACCCCACTGGCAGATTTGCTTGGGCGCCGCAATCAGCTCGCGCCGCCGGTACCACAGCACCGCCAAGCTCAACAACGGGATCAGCTTGCCATGCGAATAGTCCGCGCCGCCATACGAGATGCTGTCCGTCCAGCGCGACATCATCCAGGAGAACGCCGACCGGCTGTCCACGTTATGTTCCACCGCGTTGCCCAGCAGGTGGAACAGCACGAAAATCAGCCCGATGATCGCCGACATGAAGCCAAGTTGGAGTACCTGTTCGCGCTCCAGCACCGCCAGCCGCCAGCGTTCGCTAAGGATCGCCGGTTTGGGCGGCGTGGCCGGAGTATGGTTGGCTGCGTCGTTCACGCTGGCGACTCTAAGGGAAATCTCCAGATGCTGCAAGCATCGCCGCGCCCGGCACCCGGTCGTTCACAGGAGCCAAGCGCTTTCCTGGCCCAGCGTGCGCGCCGCTCCTGCAACCGGGACCGGTCTGCTTAAACGGCGGAGACGCGGGCCTCGGCGAGGATCTTGACGCCGGCGGAGACGCCGAGGCGCGTGGCGCCGGCCGCGATCATCGCCAGCGCGTCGGCGAGGGTGCGGATGCCGCCGGAGGCCTTGACGCCGAGGCCGGCGGCCTTGACCTGCTCCGCCAGCAGCCGGACGTCGGCGACCGTCGCGCCGCCGGTACTGAAGCCGGTCGAGGTCTTGACGAAATCCGCGCCCGCCTCCACACAGAGCTGGCAGGCGAGGCTTTTTTCCTCCGGCGTGAGCAGGCAGGTTTCGAGGATGACCTTGCTGATGACGCCGTGCGCGCGGCAGAGCTGCGTGACGGCGAAGATGTCGTAGCTGGCGAGCGGCCGCTGGCCGCCCTTGAGCGCGCCGACGTTGAGCACCATGTCCACCTCCTGCGCGCCGAGTTCGATGACGCGGGCGGTCTCGTGGGCCTTGACGGTGGTCAGCGTCGCGCCGAGCGGGAAGCCGACGACGGTGCAGACCTTGACGCCGGAGCCGGAAAGTTCACGCGCCGCCAGCGGCACCCACGTGGGATTGACGCAGACGGAGCAGAAGGAATTTTCGCGCGCCTCGTGGCAGAGACGAAGCAGGTCGGCCTCGGTGGCCTCGGGCTTGAGGAGCGTGTGATCCATCAAGGCGGCTAGCTGGGCGGGCGCGAGCATGGCGGCGCTCAATAGATGTTGGCCGGCACTTCGCGGCGGTCGGGCGCGCGGCGCTCGGGCTCGGCCGGCTCATCCTCGCTGGCGACGCGGGCGCGGCGGTCGGTGAAGCGCTCGGCCTTGAGCAGGTAGGCGGAGAAGGATTCGTCCAGCGCGCGCAGCTTCTGGCGCTGCACGGAGGCCTGCACCTGCGGCAGGAGGCCCTTGAGGGTCGCCTCGTCGGCGCCCTTGCGCTCGATGACGCGGGCGACGAGCAGGCTGCCGTCGTTGCCGCGCTGTATATCGCAGACTTCGCCCGCGTTGTGCAGCATGGCGGACCGCAGCAGGACCTCGGCGTTTTCATTCGTCTGGGAGCGCGCCGTCATCACGTTGCCGGTCAGCGTCAGCGTCGTCACGCCAAGCGGCTGCACGATCGCGGCCACGGACTGCGCGGGCGCGGCCTTGGCCAGCGCCTCGCGCACCAGGTTGGCCTTGGTCTCCTGCGCCTTGGTGTTGGCCTCCTGGCGCGCGGCCTGGAGCGCGTCCTGCGCGACCTCGGTGAACTGGGGCACGCGCGCGGGCAGGCGCTGGTCCAGATAGAGCACGTACATGCCATCGGCCCCGCGGATGCCGTCGCTGAACCGCTCGTCGGCGTTGGTGCCGAGCGCGAACGCGGTGCGGGTGAAGGTGGGCACATCCTCGAGGGCGGGCAGCGCTTCGCCCGCGGTGAACGGGCCGGCGGTGCGGATGGCCAGGTTCGATTTCGTCGCCGCCTCGGCCAGGGTCAGGCACTTGCCTTTGCGGTCCGGTGCGAGCAGGTTGGCAAACTCGGAGGCGAGGTCGGCGGCGCGGTTCCGCGCGCCCTCCTGCTGGAGCAGGGCGAAGATGTTGGTCTTGACGGTATCGAACGGCAGCCGCTCCTGCTGCTGGCTGATGGCCGGCGCGGCGTTCGTCACGCCCAGCGGCGGCGGGTTGGTCACGCTGACGAGGCGGGTGAAGCGCTGCATGTTCTCGTTATAGTAGGCCATCGCCTCCTCCACTGTGGAGGTCACACTGGCGACGTAGTTGGAGAACGGAAAGACCACATAACTGACCTGCACCTTTTCCGGAACGGTGAAGGCCTTCGGGTCGCGGTCGAACAGCGCCTGCGCCTCCTTGACCGTCACACTCCTGGCGGCGTTGGTGTCGGCGGGGATGCTGGCGTAGTCGAGCCGGAAGAAATCACTCAAGGAGGCGACGGTCTGCTGCACCTCGCTGGGCGCCACCTGCAGCGTGCTGGAGATCGCGACGCGCAACTTCTCCAGCAGGATTTCCTGGCGCAGATAATCCTCGAATTGCAGCAGGTTGATGCCTAATTCGCCCAGCGTGCTGCGGACAAACATGGCGAAGCGCTGCTCGTTGAAGCGGCCCTCGTGCTGGAAGGCGGGCTGGCCCTCAATGGCGTTGCGGATTTCGCCATCGGTCGTCAGCGGCAGGCCGAGGGCCAGCGCCTGGTGCTCGGCGGAGACGCGCTGCCAGGTGGTCTTGCGCAGCTCCTTCTCAAACTCGGCGGACTGCTGCGGCATCCGGCCGATCATCAGGCCGATGGCCACGCGACTGTTGATATAGGAGCGCTGGAACTCCTCGGGCGGCACCGGTTTGCCATTCAGCAGACCCGCGGCACGGTCCTGCTCGTTCTCGCTGACGCTCTTGCCCGTCTGGGAGCCCCAGTAAACGAAGGCGATGATGATGAGGACGAGCAGCACCCCCCAGACGGCGCGTGACTGGATCATCCGGTGAAACTTGGAAATCATCATTACCATAACGTGCTTCCTTCCGTGAAAAAAAGCGGGCGGCACAATAGCCAGTGTCGCCCTGTGGGTCAATACAGGAGTAGGGTCTAGAAAATCTTGAACTTGGGCAGGTCCACGATGTCCACCATGCCCGCCAGCCGGCCCTGTTCGTCCACCACCACCAAGTCGTCAATGTTGCGCTTTTCGTAGATCGCCAGCACGTCCACCGCAAGATGGTCGGCGCGGACGCTGACCGGCCGCGGCGTCATCACCCGCGCCACCGGCAGGTCCGCCAGCGAGGGGCCGTCGTCCAGGTGCCGCCGCAGGTCGCCATCGGTGAAGATGCCCACCACCTTGTCCGCCGCATCCACCACCGCCACGGCGCCGGCGCGCGCGCTGGTCATCGCCAGCACGGCGTCGCGCACCAACTGATCATCGCGCACCTTGGCCAGCCGCTCGCCGGTGCGCATGATGTCGGCGACGCGCAGCAACAGCGTCCGGCCGATCGCGCCGCCGGGATGGAGCTTGGCGTAATCCTCGCGCTGGAAGCCGCGCGCCTCCAGCAGCACCATCGCCAGCGCGTCGCCGACCACGAGGGTCACGGTCGTGCTCGTCGTCGGCGCGAGGTTGAACGCGCCGGCCTCACGCTCGACTGTCACCGGGATGATCACATCGGCGTCGCGGCCGAGTTCGCTCTCCGGCTCGCCGGTGATGGCGATGATCGGCACCGCCTGCCGCTTGAGCGCCTGGATCAGCGTCAGCATTTCCTCCGATGCGCCCGAATAACTCAACGCCAGCACCACGTCGCCGGCCGCCACGAGGCCGAGGTCGCCGTGCATCGCGTCGGACGGGTGGAGAAAGACCGCCGGGCAGCCGGTGCTCGTCAGCGTCGCCGCGATTTTCTGGCCGATCGGCGCGTTCTTGCCGACGCCGGTGACGATGATTTTGCCGCGCTGCTTCAGCCGCGCCAGGATGATCTCGACGGCCCGGGAGAAGCCGCCATCGAGCCCATCCCGCAGCTTCTGCAGGCCGGCCAGTTCGATGTCTATCACCTCGCGGGCTTTGGCGGCGTAGTCCATAGGTTTCCAAGGCTTGGAAAAAAGGCGGCGGCATTTTCCAAGGTTTGGAAATTTTTTCGAGCTTTTTTCCAAGCCTTGGAAAAACCACCCGCGCCACGTTCCAAGCTTTGGAATGGTGGACAGAAAAACTTCCCGCACCGACGCGCACCCTGCTGTTGCCGGTTCTTGTTTTTCTGTCTGCTCTTTTTCTGTCCACCCAGCCGCGCTAGTGCAGGCGGATGGCGGCGATTTCCACGTTCACGCCGGGCTGGCTGCACGGGTCGAGGCGCAGGCCGGTGATGATCCCACGCCAGCGCTTGTTCCGGCCGACGGCGATGGTGTAGTCGTGCCACTGGCCATCGCCGGTGACGGCAAAGGTTTCGCTGGTCGCCTCGGATTCCGGCGTGCGGCTGGTGCGCCAGAAGAGTTGCGCGCGGTCGCCGGGCTGCGCGTCCGCCGCGGCCGTGAGCTTCATCCGCACGGTGACGGCGCTGAATTTATCGGCCTTCGCCTGCATCGCCGGGCTGAAGAACGCCGGGTCGCGGCTGTTCGTCCGGCCGCAGAGCGCACCGTTGCGGAGGCCGCTCTCGGCCAGGCCCATCGTGTGCTTCCACGCCGCGTCGTCGCGCGCAAAATCCCACGCGGTTTTCGGCGGCGCGGGCGGCGGCACATCGTAGGGGCCCAGCCCGGCGTCGGCGGGCGTCACGTCGTCGTGCGGCGCGGACGCGGTGGTGAAGACCTCGCGGATGGCGTCGAGAAAGCCGAAGCCGAACTCGCGATGCGGCTCGATGTAGGAACCTTCGCCCCACTCGTTCCACGCCTCGACGAGAATCGAGGGACGAGTGGCGGGTGTCGCGGGGAGGGCTTCCAGAAATTTTTTCGCGTCCTGCAGGTGTTGCTTGAACAGTTCCGGCGTGCGGCCGTAGCGGACGAGGTTGTTGTCGCCGTGCCACGGCCGGCTGTCCCAGCCGCCGCAGACCGGCAGCGGCGCGAGCGGGATGGGCGAGAGCTCGCGGAGGTGTTCCCACTGTTTCCGAAAGGCGGGCACGAGCGTCTCGAACGGCGCGTACAGGTCGGCCGTGGTCCGGCCGAGGCCGGGCCAGTTGTAGGCGCTGACGGCGTCGTAGCCCTCGGCCGCGCACTGCTTCGCCTGTCCCGACGTGCCGACGCAGGCGACGAGGTGCAGGCCCGGCAGCCCGGCGGCGCGGCACTCGGCGCGCATCGCGTCGAGCGCCTCCCGGACCTTGCCGGTGCCGAGGTCGTCGCTCAACCGGTGCGGACTGAAGATGATCATCACCGGCTGGCCCTCCACCGTCAGGTGCTCCGGGCGGCGGAAATAATTTTCGATCCAGTAGCGCGTGACGGCGCGGCAGTCCTCGAGCGACGAGGTCTTCGGCGGATTGTGATTGGCCCAGAGCAGGCAGAACTTGAGCAGGTGGCGGTAGCGGGCCTTGAAGTAGGCGTCGTGCAGCCCGTGCTCCAGGTGCCGCGCGCCCTGCGACCAGTACCAGTCATAGACGAAGTAGGTGATGCCGTGTTCCACCGCCCACTTGATCTGCCAGTCGGCGACTTCGGGATCGCCCTCGCGATACCAGCCGAGCACCGGCCGCCGCTCGGGGAACCCCTGCAACGGCTGCCAGCGTTCCGCCGTGTGCCAGCCGGGGAAATAATAGACGCCGATCTCGTACGGCCCGCGTACCGGCTTGGGCTCCGGCACGTAGCCGGTCTGCGGCACGGCCAGCCGCGGCGTGAAGGCGAGTTGCGTCCGCGCCGTCGCGCCATCGGCGCCGTCGGCGGCAACCGCGAGCGCCGCCTCGCCGGACACCGGCTGCGGCACCGCGAGCTGCCACGAAAAGTCCGCCTCCTCGCCGACGCCGAGCGTGTCCGGCTGCGCGCCGGCCACCGCCTTGACGCCAGCGGGCAACGTCAGCGTCGCGCGCAGCTTCTGCGCCGGCGCGCCGCCGGTGTTGAGCAGCCGCGCCGCGAGCGTCGCGGGCAGGCCCGCGCGCGGCAGCGCCTCCCGCGGCGCGAACGAGAGCACCTTGAACTGCGCTGGGCCTTGCGGAGCGTCGCCGGCCTTCAGCCAGCGCACGCGCGCCGCCGCGCCGGCAACCTCGCTTGGCGCGAGGCCGAGCGCGACGATGTGGCCGCGCCAGTTCTTGGCGGCGAGCAGGTCCACGTTATAGGTGTGCTCCTGTCCATCGCCCTCGATGGAGAACGAGTGGCGTTGCAGGCCGGGCAGCGCGTCGGAGGCATAGCAGAGCGACGCGCGCCGGCCCTTGTCCACCGCCATGCGGATGGCGACGATCGTCCGCTCCTCGCTGGCGAAGCGCACCGGCGGCGCGAGCGCGAAGCCATCGGCCGTCGTAGTGATGCGCAGCAGCCCGGCGTCGGCTTGCACGGCGGCCTCGCCGGTCGCCTGCCAGTCTTGCGCGCCCCTGGCAAAATCGAACTCCGGCGCGGCCGCCGGCGGCGCGGGCAACTCGCTGATGCGGATGAATTCCACCGCGAGGTGCGCGCCATCAAAGGGATCGAAACGCAGCCGGACGATCTGGCCTTCCGCCTGCCAGAACGGCATGAGGCGGTAGGTGTGCCACTGGCCATCGCCGATCACCTTGAAGTCCGTCGTCTTTTTCTGGTCGAAGCCGCCGAATTTGCCCTTGGTGGTGCCGGTCCAGAAAAATTCCGCGTCGCCCTCGCGGTCGGACTTGAGCCGGATTTCGAGCTGCTGGAACGGCGTGGCCTTGAAGCCGAGCGGGCCGCGAAACTCGAAGATCGGGTCGGAGCCATCCGTGCGGCAGGTCAGCGCGCCATTGGTCACCGCGACGTTTTTCAGGTGTGCGTTGGGCGCCCAGCCGCGCAGGTTGCCCGGCTGGTCGAACCGCCACTCCGCCACCGGCGCGGCCGCGAGCGGCGCCGCCGAAACCAGCAACAGCAGCAGGAATTTTTTCATGCACGGGATAGTGGCATCCGCCACGCGCAAACGCAAACCCACATCGTCTTCCGGCTTGGCGCGTACGGGTTTTCTGGCATCATCGCGGCGTTGTCGAAACTGAAAGGAACTGGCGATGAATCGGCGGACTTTTTTGGAGACGATGTCGGCGGGCGCGCTCGCGCTTGGGGTGCACGCGGCGGAAACGCAGGGGAAGAAACTCAAGCTCGGGCTGATCGGCTGCGGCTGGTACGGGCTGGTGGATATAAAGGCCGCATTCAAGGCCGGCCGCGTCGAGGTGCTGGCGCTCTGCGATGTGGATTCCGACCACCTCGCGCAAGCCGCCGCCGAGATCGAGAAGTTACAGGGCAAGAAGCCGCAGACGTTCAAGCTCTACGAGGACTTGCTCAAGGTGGCGGAGCTGGAAGCGGTCATCATCGCCACGCCGCCGCAGTGGCACGCGCTGCAGTTCATCGCCGCGCTCGAGCGTGGGCTCGATGTCTACTGCGAGAAGCCGCTCGCCTTTGACATCCGCGAGAGCCGGGCGATGGCCGAGGCCGCCGCGAAGAGCGGGCGCATCATCCAGGTCGGCTTCCAGCGCCGGCAGAGCGCGGCGTTCCAGCAGGTCCGGCGGTTCGTGCAGGCGGGCAACGCCGGGCGCATCGTCCACGCCGACGTGCAGATCCACTACTCCGCCGGCGTGCTGGACGCCACGCCGCAGCCGCCGCCGCCTGCGCTCGACTGGGACCTCTGGTGCGGGCCCGGCCCGAAAATTCCCTACAGCCCGCAGGTCGGCCACAAAAACTGGCGGCTCGAAAAAACCAGCGGCCAGGGCCACCTTGTGGACTGGGGTATCCACCTGATGGATGCCACGCGCGTCATGCTCGGCCTTGGCGCGCCGCGCGCGGTGACCGCGGCCGGCGGCATCTACTTCTTCAAGGACAAGATCACGACACCTGATGTGCTCACCGCGCACTTCGAGTTCGAACAGTGCCCGGTGACGTGGCGGCACCGCCTCTGGGGCGCGGAGGAATACACGCCGGAGATCAACAACGGCGTCTGCCTGTATGGCGAGCAGGCGACCGTGTTCGCCACCGACGCCAAGTGGGTCGTGATTCCAAAAGGCAGGAACGCCGAGCGGCAGGTCCACGAGGTCAAGGCCGATATGGGCACGCTGCACATGGCCGAGTTCCTCGCCGCCGTCCGCGCGCGCCGCCAGCCCGGCTGTTCCACCGCCGACGCCCACCTCTCCACCACCGCCGTCAAACTCGCCATGATCTCCTACGATACCGGCGCGAAAGTCACGTGGGACGCGCAGACCGAAAAAATTCCTGACAACCCCGCCGCCGCCGCGCTCCTCAAGCGCCCCTACCGTGCGCCGTGGCAGCATCCGGGCGGCGGCTGGGGGAACAAGGTTGATGGAGCATAGGAGACGATAATGAACACACTCAATCGTCGGTCGTTTTTGGGCACGGTGGCGGCGGGTTCGCTCGCGGCGGGGTGCCGGTCGCCGCAAGGGGTGGGCGGGGCGGCGGCGTTGGCGCCGCCGCCGCAGGGCAAGCGGGCGCGGCTGGCGACGGTCTGCCAGGTCGGGCGTATGCGCAAGAGCGTCGCCGAGACGTTGCCGCTGGTCATGGAGCTGTGCGACCGCGCGCTCGCGCAAAAGCCCGACCTCGTTTGCCTGCCGGAAAATTTCGCCACGGCCAGCATGGGCAAAGCGCCGCCGCGCGAGCGCGCCGAGGCGTTCGATGGCCCCACGCTGACCGCCGTTGCGCAACGGGCACAGCAGCACCGCTGCTATATCGTCTGCCCGGTCATGCGCCTGGAGGGCGGCAGGCTGTTCAACTCCGCGGTCCTCTTCGACCGCGCCGGGCAGGTGCTCGGCCTCTACAACAAAGCCTGCCCGGTGACGACGTCGGCCGACTACACCTCGTTCGAGGATGGCGTGACGCCGGGCACGCCGGACATCCCGGTCTTCGACCTCGACTTCGGCCGCGTCGGTATCCAGATTTGCTACGACCTCGGCTTCCCGGAGAACTGGGACCTGCTGCGGCGCAAGGGCGCGCAACTCGTGCTCTGGCCCTCGGCCTACGACGGCGGCACGCCGCTGTGGTCCTATGCCTACCTGCATCACTACTACATCCTGACCAGCGTCCGCGGCGGCCAGTCGCGGCTCGTGGACCCGTGCGGCGCGGTGCTCGCCGAGACGCAACCCAATGACGGCGTCATCGTGCGCGAGGTGAACCTCGACTACCTCGTCGCGCACCTCGACTGGAACCGCTCGATCCCCGACAAGATCAAGGCGCAGTATGGCGACCGGGTGGACGTGCGCCGGCCGAACCTCGGCAGCAGCCACTTCCTCGTCGAGCCGGTGGACCCCGCGCTCACCGTGCGCGCGCTCCAGCAGGAGTTCGGCTTCGAGTCCACCTTCCAGTATCACGAGCGCCATCGCGTGGCCTGGGCCGCGCTCCGCGCCGGCCGGCAACCCCAGCCGCAAACCGCGCTGCACGGCCGGCGCCCACAGTGGGGCGCGTTCTGAACGCCACGGCGGGTTGCCGACGAATCTGCTGGCCTCCGAACCCGGGCACAGGCTCGACTTGAGGCCCCGCCGCCGCTATAAGGGCGCCGCCGCGCAGCGGTTTCCCGCCTCTGGCGGGACAAGTTCCCAGGCTTGGAAAAGCAGGGTTGGATTTTTCCAAGGCTTGGAATGTTCAGGGATTGTTGGTCCCCATCCCTGGAAAAGGCGGTCATGGCTGGTTCCAATCCTTGGAAATGATGAACGTTATCCTGCAAGCGAACGAGCGGCTGGGCGCGGCGCTGGCGCGGCTGCTGCCGCGTATCCTGACGCAGGCCAGCCGCGATCCCAACTCGGCGACCGCCGGCGCGTTTGACCGCGACTGGTGGCACTACCGCATCCGCGATTTCCCGTCGGCAATTTTGCAGCAGGCGGCGTGGACGGTCTTCCTCACGGCCGACCATCCGGCCTTCGCCGCCGACCGCGCGGCGCTGACGCAGCTGGCGGCGGCCGGCGCGCGGTTCTGGAACACGCGCGCGCTCCGCCATGGCGCGTTCGAGGAATATTATCCGTGGGAACGCGGCTACCCCGTCGCCGCCTTTTCGACCCGCGCGGTGCTCAAGCTGGTCGAGGCTGGCGTCGTGCCGGCCGACGACGTGCGCGCGGGCGTCGCCGTCGCGGCGGAACAACTGCTCGCGCGGTTCGAGGACGAGGCCGCCAACCAGCAGGTCGCCGGTCTCGCGGCGCTGGCGCTGATCCGCAAGTTCTATCCCGAATTCGTCCCCGCCGCGGAACTCGCCGCGCAGGCGGCGCGCACGCTGGCGCTGCAGCACGACGAGGGCTGGTTCATGGAATACGGCGGGCCGGACCTCGCCTATCTCTCCGTGACGCTCGATGCGCTGTGGGACCTGGCCGACGCCAGCGGCGAGTCGCGCTACCGCGAGGCGGTGGCGCGGGCTTTGCGCTTCCTGCATCAACAGGTCGGCGTGCTCGGCGCGAGCGTTGGCATGCTGAACGCGCGCAACAGCGATTACCTCCTGCCCTACGGCATCGTGCGGTTTCTGCGCGACGGCAGCGCCGAGGAGCGCGGTCTGGCGGCGTGGTTGTTCACGACGCTCTACGGCCACCTCGACGCGCCGGACCATTTTCTGCACGCGGTGGACGACCGTTATCTCTGCCACTACACCGGCCACTCGCTGGTGCGCGCGTGGCAGCTGGTGCGGCAGCTCGACGCGGCCGCGCTGCCCGCGCCCGTCGCGCCGCCGGCCGGCGAGCGGCTGCTCGCCGGCGCGGGTCAACTGCTGCGGCTCGGCGGCGCTACGGAAATTTCGGCGCTGCTCGCGCTGAAGAAGGGCGGCGTTTTCAGTGCCCGGCTTGGCGACAGGCGTTGCGCCGATTTCGGCTGGATCGTCCGCTGCGGCGCAACGCAATTCGTCACGCACTGGTGGGGCGGCGACTGGGCTTGGCGTCAGGTGGCGGACGGCGGCTGGAACATCACCGGCCACCTCGTGCCGCATAGCGAGACCATCAGCACACCGCTGAAGCATGTCGCGCTACGCGCGGCGAGCCTGCTGCTTGGCGAGAAGATGGCGCCCTGGTTGAAGTCGGTCCTGATTTTCAAGAAGCGCCAGAGCCCGCTCGCGTTCGAGCGCTCCATCCGGTTCGCCGGCCGGCGCATCGTGGTGCGCGACGAGCTCCGCGGGCTGCGCCCGCACATGGACATTCTGCCGGCGCCGCGCGCCTCGAAGCGGCACGTCTCCAGCGCCGATGGTTTCCACCGCGAGGACCTCGCGCTGGCGCACGGCGTCAAGAGGGAGCGCGCCGCGCGGCGCGAGGGCGCGGCGTTCCGCGCCGAAACAATTTATACCTTCGAGGATTGATGAACGCACCGCCCGTCAACGCCGCCGCCCCGACGCCGCTCTGGCGGCGCGGTCTCGTGCTGTTCAAGTTCATGGCGTCGGGCCTGCCCTCGTTCCTGCTGGCGGTGCCGGCGAACTACCTGCTGGTGGAGTGGGCGCACTGGAACAAGAGCCTCGCCTACGCGCTGATCATGGCGGTGCAGGTGACGATCAATTTTTTCATCTGCCGCGCGTGGGTCTTCGGGCGGCGCGACCAGCACGCGCTGTGGAAGGAGTTCAGCGCGTTCTTCGCCGGCATCATGGCGTTCCGCTGCGGCGACTGGGTGCTCTACACAGCGATGACGTGGCTCTGGCCGACACAGTACCTGCTGATCCAGTGCGGTAACGTGGCCGTGTTCGGTATTTTGAAGTTTCTGTTCTCAGAGCGGCTCTTCAAACGTCAGGCCACTCCACCGGAGGACCAGCATGCCAACCCCTGAAACGCCCCTGCTGCGGACGCTCCGCCTGCTGGCGGCCACGGCTCTCTGTCTGCTCGCGGCGTTGATGGCGTTGAAGCTGGTGCTGATGCTGGTGAAAGGTGGCGAGACGGCGTGGATCATCTGGCACGGCAAGGGCCTTTATGCCGGGCACCCGCTGAAATATCTCGGCGTCGGCACCGCCGCACTGCTGGCCGGCTGGGTGCTGCTCCGGCTGCGGCGCAACACGGCCCGCGACTGGGCGCAGTGCGCCGGCAAACTGGTGCTGCTGGGTTTCAGCATCGCGCTGACGCTGATCGCCGGCGAAATCGGCCTGCGCATGTATCTGGTCTCGAAACTGGAGGTCAACTCACTCGACCGGCTGAAGAAGCTGTACCGCGAGGGCAAGAAGCCGGAGGTCCACACCACGCATCCGATGTCGGTCATCATCCGGCCGTCGGATGACCCGGCGATTGTCTATGACCTGCAGCCCAAGCTTGAAATGGAGTTCGGCCATCGCAAGCTGCGCACGAACAGCATCGGCCTGCGTTCCGACAAGGACTACGCGGTGGCGCGCGCCCCCCACAGCGTGCGCCTGGTCGGCATCGGCGACAGCGGCATGTTCGGCTGGGACGTGGAGCAAAACGAGCCCTATCTGGCGGTGCTGGAAAAACTGCTGGGCCAGCGCGGCGATGGCGTGACTTATGAGGTGCTGAACTTTGCCGTGCCCGGCTACAACACCCAGCTCGAGGTCGAGACACTGCGGCGCAAGGCGCTGGCCTACCAGCCCGACGTGGTGCTGGTCGGCTGGTGCGAGAACGATTTCGGCCTGCCGTTCTTCATGCTGGAGCACGTCAACTTCCGGCGACGCGACATCTCCTTCCTCTACCGGTTGCTCTTTGACCGCCAGAACTATCTCGCCGATGCGTCAGGTGTCCGGTTCACCGAGCTGCGCAAGTTCAACCAGCAGGACGTACTGCCGGAGATCATGGGTGGCGTGGATGTCGGCGGCGTCCGGCGCGCGTTGCAGGACCTGAAAACGTTGAGCCAGACCCACGGGTTCAAAGTGCTGCTTGTGGGTCCGCTCGGCGCGCCGATCCGGCAGCTCTGCCAGGAACTGGGCCTGGACACCTATAACACGGCGGAGAAAATCCCCGGCGGGAAATATCCCGACGAATACGCGATTCACTTCATGCACCCGGCGCCCGCGGGGCACCGGGTCATCGCGGAGCATCTCGCGCGCGAGCTGGCCGACCGCGGCTGGCTCGCGCCGCGCGCGACCGTACCAGGAACCTGACCATGACCCCCGAAGCCCCATTGTCCCGCTGGCAACGGTTTGCGCTGCTGCTGATCTTCCTGCTGGCGTTCGTCCTCCGCTTCGGCGGCTTGAGTCACGATTTGCACGAAGGCCAGATTTATCATCCCGACACGCCCAAGCAGATTCGCGCGGTGGAGCGCTTCCTCGACGGACACTATTACATCCACTATGGCAACCTCGATTACGATGCCTATCCCTACTTCAACTCGCACCTGATCGAGTACCTCGTTCGCGCCGCCGCGGTGGTCCACGACGCCGGCCAGCAGGTGCTCGGCCTGCCGGAGAAACCGTTGCGGCCGGATTTTTATGCACTGTTCTGGTTGACGCGTGTCTGGAATGCGCTGCTGGCGACCCTGCTGGTCCTGGTGGTGTTCCAGCTCGGGCGGGAGAACTGGGACCAGCGCGCCGGGTTCGCCGCCGCGCTGCTGCTGGCCGTGTCGCCCACCGATGTCACCTGTGCGCATTTCGCCGGCGCCGACACCACCGCCGGTTTCTTTGCCACGTGCGCGGTATTTTTTGCCTTGCGCATCTACCGGCTCGGCCGCTGGCGTGATTACGCGCTGGCCGCCGTCTGCGTGGCTTTCGGTTTTTCGACGAAGTATCACGCCGGCATGGCGCTGTTGCCGGTGCTGGCGGCCCATGGCCTGCGCACCGGCGCCTGGCGTGCGCTGTTCCAAGGCCCCTCGCTGGTGCGGCTCGGCTGGCTGGCCTTAATCGGCCTTCCGGCCACGTTTTTGAGCACGCCGACGTTGATCCATCACTTTTCCGAAACGGTGCAGAACATCTGGGCTTTCTTCTCGCAGATTTCCAGCTACCGCGGCGTGGAGGAGAGCACGCGGTTCGGCGGCTGGGCCGTCAAGCTGAAGTTCGCCATGGCGCGCAACCTGCCGATCCTGGCGTGGATTCTTTCGCCGTTCGTCGCGCTCGCCGCGCTGCTGGGCCTGAAGGATGTGTTGCGCCGCCGTCCCGACCCGCGCGCTGCGATCCTCTTCGCGCTGCCGTTGTGCTATTTCTTCATCGGCGTCAGCCTGCGCCCGATGGCGCACCCGATTTATCACACGTTGATGACGCCGCTGGTGTTCATCATCGCCGCGGTTGTCTTCACGCGGCCCTTGGGCCGGCCGGCCAACGAACGGCGCTGGCTGGGCGTGCTGCGGTTGGGCGCGCTCGCCGCCGCGGTGTTCATGCTGTCCACCACCGCCGCCCGGGAAACTTTTTATTTTCACCGGCAGGATGTCAGCCGCCTGGCACGGGCGTGGGCCGAGGAAAATATCCCGGCGCAGTTTGGCCTGATCGCCGAGCACTATGCCTTCGAATCGCAAAAGTTCAGCACCCAGGAGACCCAAGCCGTCGGTCTGGCGTGGGCGGTGACGCGCGATGGGGAGCCGCCCGCCACCTTTCAACAGATCAAAACCTTTTCGCTCGAACAGGACCGGATGGCGGTTTTCCGCAATATCCCGATCCGTCTCTACCTGAACAGCAACGCGTGGCTGCGACCGCATTTTCAGATGCCGCTCTTCCAGCGCGCGGCGTCGCGGAATGGCAACACGGTGATCTGCGACAACGGAGCGGAATTCCTGCGCAGCGAGAAACGGATGGAATTGGCACCTTCCCCACAGCCCGCCCGGCGCTGGCTGGTGCGGCCTGCCGTGCTGCCGCAGGCGTGGCTCGCCGTGCGTAACGGCAGCGCCCCCAACTGGGTCGAGTGCAGCTTGGGCGGTCAACGGTTCAGGCAGGCGCTTGCGCCACATGCCGTGGCGTGGTGGCCGGTCGAAAACCCGCGCGCCAACTGGGTACGTGAGCCCGGCCATCACTGGTATGAGTGGAGCGCCCGCGCCTGCTATGGCCCGGCGACCGCCGTGCTCGCAACCAAGCCCGAAGAGCTGGGTGCGTTTCTGTACAGCGCCGGCCAGCCTGCCGCGGCCGCGCCACTGCTCACGCCAGCGGCGCTGGCGACGCGCAACCCGGCGCTGGCCGCCCTCGCCCTGCGCGCCGGCGCGCCAGAGCGCGACCGGCTGGCGCCGCTGGCCGGGCCGCTGGCCGGCTTGCGCACGGAGGCCGATTTCCTGAACCGGTTTGGCATCACACCCGCCTACCTGAACGCGCTCGACTTCCTCACGTTCTCCGCCGCCGCGTGCTGTGGCGACGCCGCCACCAACCTCTCACCCCACATTCGCACGCCGTTCACCCACTTCGAGGCCGGTGCCTATACCCTGAACCTTCGTGTGCTGCCTACCGACCAGACCCACACAACGGTGCGTTGGCGCGTGACCGCGCTCGACCGGGCCAGCAACGTCTGGTTCACCGCCGAGAGCGCGCCGGTGTCCGCCGGCAACCGCGATTTCAACTCCGTGCCGGTGGACTTCCACGTAGCGCCCGGTCTGCCGGAGTTGCGCTTGGATGTGCGCCCGAGCACACCAAGCCCCTACCGTTTCGACGGGCTGGCCATCCAACCCGACGTGCCCGCGACTGCGCACTGGTTGTTGCAAACACCGGTGGCGGCAACACCGGTAGCCGCCGCTGCGCCCGGCGTGTTGCACAAGGTGGACACAGTGCTGAAGGACGGCCTGCGCTATACGGCTCTCCGGACCAGCGCCACGAGCATCCGGCGGGGCGGGAGCCTGGGGTTGAACTTTGATTTTCAGTTTGAACGGCCCGATCTGGATCTCTTCAACCTGGTGGTCTATGTGCACGTCGTCAACGCGGCGGGCGCCACCGTGTTCCAAGGTGATTACTGCCTGGCGGAGTTGTTGTCCCTGAAGACGGCGCGGCTGGCTTCGCCGGCGGTATGGCGGCAAACCCTCACGGTGCCCGTCACCGCTGCACCCGGCGCGTACACCATCCGCACGGGTCTTTATTACCTCGACACCCTCGACCGCCTGCGCGTTGCTTCCAGCCCGCACCCGATCAAGATCAAGGCGGTGCATTTACCCGGCGAACTGCGCATCACCGAGTGATAACCACGGCGTTTCGCTGGAATGGGAACCCTGCCCCTTCGCTATTCGTACCAAGCCAGCGAGACGTGATTGGGCTTGCAGCGAATGTCGCCCTCGGCTACAACACCTGCGCTAATAGACCATGTCCACTAGCAAGACCATCGGGAAAATGCGCGGCGCCTGCCCCTGCCGGGGCGCGACGCTCGCCAAGCTCGTGCAGCCCGCGATCCTCGCGCTGCTCGCGGAGGGCGGCCTGCACGGCTACGAGATCGTCCAGCGTGCCGCCGACCTGCCGACACTGCGCGGCAGCCGGCCCGACCCGACCGGCGTCTATCGCCTGCTGCGCGCGATGGCGCGCCGCGGCCTGCTCGCCGCCTCGTGGGACGCCTCCGAGAAAGGTCCGGCGAAGCGTTGCTATCACCTCACCCCCGCCGGTCGCGACTGCCTCGCGTCGTGGGTTGCCACCCTGAGCGACTATCACCGCGCGCTCGAGGCTTTGCTGAACCTGACGCGTCGCGCCGCCGGCCGCACCCGCAAGAAAGGCTGCGGCTGCCCGTGAAAGTCCCCGCCTGGCTGGTCGGCGAATTCTTCGGCACGTTCCTGCTGGTGTTCTTCGGTTGCGGCAGCGTCTGCGCCGCGGTGCTGACCGGCGCGCAGGTCGGCGTGTTCCAGGTCGCCATCGTGTGGGGACTCGGCATCGCGACGGCGATCTACCTGACCGGCGCGTTGAGCGGCGCGCACCTGAATCCGGCGGTGACGGTGAGCCTGGCGGTCTGGTCGGACTTCCCGAAGGCGCGCGTCGTGCCCTACGTCATCACCCAGTTCTGCGGCGCCTTCGCCGCCGCGGCGGCGCTCTACTTCTTGTTCGGCGGCGCGCTGCAAACCTACGAGCAGGCGCACAGCATCGTGCGCGGCCAGCCGGGCGGCGAGGCAAGTGCGATGGTCTTCGGCGAATTCTTCCCGAACCCCGGCGGTGCGCCGCTGACCGACGCCGCGCGCGCCCGCATGAGCCACCTCGCCGCGTTCGGCGCGGAAGTCATTGGTACCGCCATCCTGCTGCTCGTGATTTTCTGCGTCACCGACGCGCGCAACAAGGCGCGGCCGCAGGTGCTCACGGCGCTGACGATCGGCCTGACGGTGACGCTGCTGATTTCGCTGCTCGGTCCGCTGACGCAGGCGTGTTTCAACCCGGCGCGTGACCTTGCACCACGCGTTTTCTCCGCGCTCGCCGGCTGGGGCGCGGGGCCTTTCACGGCGAACGGCTGGGGCTGGCTGACCGTCTACATCGTTGCGCCGCTGCTCGGCGGATTGCTGGGCGGTGGTCTTTACAAATTATTTTTCCAACCCGGCTACATGCAAACGGACGAAAAGGAGACTACATGAGCAAGGCTGGCTATATCCTCATCGGGGGATTTCTCGGCGCGGGCAAGACGACCGCGATCCTCAAGCTGGCGGAGCATCTCAAGGCGCAAGGGAAACGCGTCGGGCTGATCACCAACGACCAGGCCGGCGGGCTGGTGGATACCTCGCGCGTGCGCGCCGCCGCCTATCCAGTCGAGGAGATCGCCGGCGGCTGCTTCTGCTGCCGCTTCAATTCGCTGGTCGAGGCCTCGCAGAAGCTCGCGGCCACGGCGCGGCCCGAGGTCTTCCTCGCCGAGCCGGTCGGCAGTTGCACCGATCTGGTCGCCACGGTCGCCTTCCCGCTGCGGCAGATGTTCGGCGAGCAGTACCGCATCGCGCCGTTCAGCGTGCTGGTGGACCCGGTCCGCGCGGCGCACGTGCTCGGCCTCGCGAACGGCGCGCAGTTCTCGGGGAAGGTCGTCTATATCTACCGCAAGCAGCTCGAGGAGGCCGACCTCATCGTCATCAACAAATGCGATCTGCTCGACGCCACGGGCCGCGCCGCGCTGCGGGCTGCGCTCGCCAGGGAATTTCCGCGCGCGGAAATCTTCGAGTGTTCCGCGCGCACCGGCGCGGGCCTCGACGCGTGGTTCGCGCGTATCACGAGCGCGGAAATCCGCCCGCACACCGCGATGGAGGTGGATTACCAGCTCTACGGGCAGGGCGAGGCGCTGATGGGCTGGCTCAACGCCACCATCAAGGTTTCCGCGCCGCAACCGTTCGACGGCAACCTGCTGCTGACCGACCTCGCCGCGCGGCTGCGCGCGCAACTGCAAAACGCCCACGCCGAAATCGCGCACCTCAAGATGACGCTCGCCAGCGGCGCCGACGCGCTCGCCATCGGCTCGGTCAGCTTGGTCCGCCACGACCAGAAGCCGGAACTGACGCATACACTGCTCGATCCGCTCACTGCCGGCGAGTTGATCGTGAACCTGCGCGCCGAAGCCGCGCCGGAACTGCTCGAACAGGTCGTCCGCCGCGTCGCCGCCGGCTGGCTCGGCCTCAAGCTCGACGTCACCAAGCTCGCCAGTTTCCGCCCCGGCCAGCCGAACCCGACCCACCGGCTGAAGAAGTTGGAGTGATGGAGAATTGGAGTACTGGAGTGTTGATAAGAAAATCCATAGGGTGGAACGCTGGCCTCCGGCGCGTTCGCAGTAGCGGCAGCCTGCGGTCGCCCCCGGGGGATATGATCCGCTGCCACGAAAGCAGATTTGTGGGTGGGAGCTCCAGCTCCCGCACCACCCAAGCCACACCTACGCGGGAGCTGGAGTTCCCGCCCACAAGAATCCACATTCCTCTCATCACTCCAATACTCCAGGACTCCAACACTCCAGAGCCCCTTGTGTCATCATGAGCCTTCAACCGCATATTCTTTATTGTCACTGCGCCCAGGCGCGGCTGCTGTCCGGCGACGGGCGGCGGGCGGTGCTGGAGCGGCTGTGCGCGTCGGGCGCGGACTTCGAGGCTGTGCCGGATTTGTGCACGCTGGCGATGCGACGCGAGGTGCTGCTGCAAAAACTGGCGCGCGCGTCGGAACTGATCGTCATCGCCTGCCACGCGCGCGCGGTGCGCGGCCTCTTCGCCGCCGCGGGCGCCACGCTGCCGGAGCAGAACGTGAAACTGCTCGATCTGCGCGCGCAGCCGGCGGAGGAAATTCTCGCGGCGCTGCCGCCGGCCGGCGGCGGTGCGCGCGACGCCGCGCAGCTCGCGGCTGAACTCGATACGCAGGCCGGGGCGAAGCCGGTCTGGTTCCCCGTGGTGGATTTTGCGCGCTGTACGCACTGCATGCAGTGCCGCAGCTTCTGCCTGTTCGGCGTTTACGGCAAGGACGCCGACGGCAGGCTGGAAGTGCAGCATCCCGAAAACTGCAAACCCGACTGTCCCGCCTGCGCGCGCGTCTGCCCGGAACTGGCGATCATCTTTCCACGCTACAAGGAAAGCCCGATCAACGGCGGCGAGATCACCGCAGCCGACGCCGCGCGCGAGCCGGTCAAGGTGAATGTCTCGGCGTTGCTTGGCGGCGATGTCTATGCAGCGTTGCGCCAGCGCAGCGGCTGCACGTGCCAGCGCTTCGCGCCCGACCGCGACGCCGAGCAGGCGCGCGCGGAGCGGCAGCAATGCCTGGAGCAGTTGCAGCGCGATCTGGACATTCCGCCCTCCGTGCTGCACTCTCTGCCGCGTCCCGGCGCCGCGCCGGGCGGTGAGCGAGAAAAACCGACATGAGCGCAACGCCTGCCAGCCTGGCCTCCACCGTCAGCGTTCCGCCCCATTTCCGCGCGCCGCACGAGAAAATCCCCCAGACCCGCGCCGAGCGCGAGCTGTTCGCGCAGTTCATCAGCGGCTTCGTCAAGGAATGGGCGCCCGTCCCGCCGCTGCCGGTCAGCGAGCTGCTGCAGCTCGCCGACAAGGTGATCGAGCTGACGCAGGTCGCGCCGGTCTACCGCGACTACATCGCGATCCTCATCAACAACGAGCTGTGGCGCGAGGCGCTCGCCGCCGTGCCCTACGAGCGCCGGCTGCTCCTGCTGCCCAAGTGCCTGCGCAATCACGCGGTCTGCACCGCGCCGCTTGATGAATTCGGCCTGCTCTGCCAGTCGTGTGGCTGCTGCTCGATCCAGGATTTGCAGAGCGAGGCGCAGCGGCTCGGCTACGCGGTGCTCGTCGCCGAGGGCGCGGGCGTCGTCATGCAGCTCATCCAGACCGGCCGCGTGGATGCGATCGTCGGCGTCTCGTGCCTCAACGTGCTCGAACGCGCATTCCCCTACATGGAGGCCGCGGCGATCCCCGGCCTCGCGATCCCGCTGTTGCAATGCGACTGCGCGAACACCGGCGTGGATCTCGACTGGGTCTGGGACGCGATTCATTTGACCAGCGCCGACCGGACGCGCCGGCTTGATTTGACCGCGCTCCAGCACGAGGTCGAGACGTGGTTCGCACCCGCCGCGCTGGAGCAGCAGATGGGCGCGGCCGAGGGCGAGACCGAGCAGCTGGCGCGCGAGTGGCTCGCGCGCGCCGGCAAACGCTGGCGGCCGTTCCTCGCCGTCGCCGCCTTCCAGGCGCTGCGCACGGAGCCGGAGGCCGCGCTGCCGGAGGCCATCCGCAAGCTCGCGATCTCCGTCGAATGCTTCCACAAGGCCTCGCTGGTCCACGACGATATTGAGGATGGCGACGAAACCCGCTACGGCGCCAAGACGCTCCACGCGCAGCACGGTATCCCCGTCGCGCTCAACGTCGGCGACTACCTGATCGGCGAAGGCTACCGCATGATCCAGGAATGCGCGCTCGCTCCGGCGGTGAAGGACGAGCTGATGCGCGTCGCCGTCGCCGGCCACCGCCGCCTCTGCCGCGGACAGGGCCGCGAGCTTGCGTGGGCGCGCCACCCCGCGCCGCTGACGCCCGCCGAAGTGCTGGACATCTTCCGCGAAAAAACCGCGCCCGCCTTCGAGGTCGCGCTGCGCCTCGGCGCGCTCTGCTCCGGCGGTGACTACGCCGCGGTCAGCGCCGCGCTCGGCGCCTACAGTGAGGCGCTCGGCGTCGCCTACCAGATTCGCGACGACCTCGAAGACTACGGCGCCGGCGCCGAGGCCAACGATTTGCAGGGGCTGCGGCCGAGCCTGCTGCTCGCGCTCGCCTACGAGGGCGCGAAGGGCGGACAGCAGACGCTGCTCGACGCGCTCTGGCACCGCCAGCCGCCCGCCGGCCTGAACGTGGCGCAATTGCAGGCGCGCTTCGCCGAGCTACAGGCCGATACGCGCGCCCAGCAATTGCTCGAAACGCACAAGGACGCCGCCATCCGCGTCCTGCGCGAACTCGACAACGCCAATCTCAAGGGCCTGCTTCGCCGGGTCATCGGCAAAATTTTCAACGACGTGCAAATCAAGGGCTGGTGCCATGAGTTTGAAGCTCGCCATGCGGCAGACCGCGCGCCGCGCGCCGCGGCTGCTGGGTGAGTCCACCGAGCTCGTCCGGCGCTTCGTCCGCAGCCGGCAGAACCCCGACGGCGGCTTCCAAGACCGCGCCGGCCAGAGCGATCTCTACTACACCGTCTTCGGCCTCGACGCCCTCGCCGCCCTCGACCTGCCGTGCGATGCCGCCGCACTGGAGAATTTTCTGCGCCCGTTCGGCGATGGCCACCAACTCGACTTCGTCCACCTCACCTGCCTCGCGCGCTGCTGGAGCGAACTGCCGCCGGGAAAAATTCCGCGCGCCGCCCTGCTCGAGCGCCTGCTGACCTTCCGCGCCCACGACGGCGGCTTCGCGCCGACGCCCGGCGCCGCGCACTCCACCGCCTACGCCTGCCTCCTCGCTGGCGAAGCTTTCCAAGCCTTGGAAATCAACCCGCTCGAACTTTCCAAGCCTTGGAAAATATTGGCCTCGGTTTTTCCAAGCCTTGGAAAAACCTTCCAAGGATCAGAAGATAGTGAATTAGGAAAGCAGGAAATCAGGAATCCGGGGAAAAGTGGCACAGCCGTCCCGGCTGTGAATTCGAATCGTTCCCCTACCGCAAATCTTACATCTCACATCTTCCATCTTACCTTGCAGCGGTTCCTGGAGCGCTTTCGCTCCGCCGATGGCGCGTTTGCCAACGAGCCCGGCTATGAGTTCGGCGCGGTGCCGGCGACGGCCGCGGCGGTCGCGCTGCTGGCGGAAGTCGGAGCGCCGGTGCCCGCAGAGCTTGCGCCGTGGCTGCTCGCGCGCTGCCATGCGCGCGGTGGCTTCTGCGCCACGCCGCAGACGCCCATGCCCGATCTGCTCTCCACCGCCACCGCGCTCCATGCCCTCGCCGCGCTCGGCACGCCCTTGGACGGCATCCGCGAAAGCTGCCTCTCCTTCGTGGATTCGCTCTGGGACAATACCGGCGGCTTCCACGGCCACTGGGCCGATGACGCCCTCGACGTGGAATACACCTTCTACGCGCTGCTCGCGCTGGGGCATCTCGCATGAATCCCGCGTTCCAGGAAACGAGGCAGCGCGTCCGCGGGCGGTTGCTGGCGAAGCGCGGGGCACATGGGCATTGGGAGGGCGAGCTTTCGTCGAGCGCGCTTGCGACGGCGACGGCGGTCATCGCGCTCGCGCTGGTGGATCGCGAGCGGCACGCGCCGCTGCTCCGCCGCGGCCTCGACTGGCTCGCGGCCCACGCCAACCCCGACGGCGGCTGGGGCGATACGATCCAGAGCAAGAGCAACATCAGCACGACGACCCTCGCATGGGCCGCATTTGGCCTCCTAAATGAACCCAACCATGAAGCGGAACGATGGCTAGAGAAAGCAGTCAGTAGTCAGTGGTCAGTGGTCAGTGGTCAGCAGAGAGAAAGCGAACATCGAACATCGAACGAACAGCCATCGACCATCAACCATCCGCCATCTGCTATCCGCTATCCGCTATCCGCTATTTCTCCGCCATCGCTTGTCGCGACCATTGCCGCCCGTTATGGGAAAGACCGCACATTCTCGGTGCCAATCCTGACGGCGTGCGCGCTGGCGGGGAAAATTCCCTGGGACGAAGTTATGCCGCTGCCGTTCGAGTTGGCGGTGCTGCCGCATCAGTTGTTCAAGTGGCTGCGGTTGCCGGTGGTCAGCTACGCGCTGCCCGCGCTGATCGCCATCGGGCAGGTGCGTCATCATCACCGGCCGCCGCGCAATCCGCTGACGCGCGCGGTGCGCAACGCGGCGCGTGCGCGGTCGCTGCGCGTACTGGAAAAAATCCAGCCGGCGAGCGGCGGCTTCCTGGAGGCCGCGCCGCTGACGAGCTTCGTGACGATGGCGCTCGCCGGCATGGGCCTGGGCGCGCATCCGGTGGCGCAGCGCGGGGTGCAGTTCCTCGTCGAGTCGGTGCGTCCCGACGGCAGTTGGCCGATTGACACCAACCTCGCCACGTGGCTGACGACGCTCGCGGTCAACGCGCTGGGACCGACCGTGCCTGCACATGAGCAGGCGTCCGTCCGCAACTGGATACTGAACCAGCAGTATCGCGACGCGCATCCGTTCACGCACGCGGCACCGGGCGGTTGGGCGTGGACTGATCTTTCCGGCGGCGTACCGGATGCCGATGACACCGCCGGGGCGCTGCTGGCGCTAAAAAATCTGAAGCCTGCCATCTGTATCCCGGAACCAGAAGCGAACATCGAACATCGAAGTGAAGAAGCAGCCATCGCAGGCATCCAGTGGCTGCTGGATTTGCAGAACGGCGATGGCGGGATGCCTACGTTCTGCCGCGGTTGGGGCGCGCTGCCGTTCGACCGCAGCACGCCGGACCTGACGGCGCATGCGCTGCGCGCCTTTGCCGCGTGGCGCACTGAACTGCCCGCCGGGCAGCAAGCGCGCACACGAAAGGCCACGCAGCGCGCGCTCCGCTATCTCGCCGGTACGCAGCGCAGCGATGGCGCGTGGTCACCGCTGTGGTTCGGGAACCAGGATGCGCCTAACGAGGAGAATCTGACCTACGGCACGGCGCAGGTGCTGCGCGGTTTGCAGGCGCTCGACGACCCGCAGACCGCGCCGCTGCAGCAGCGCGCCGTGGCGTGGCTGCTCGCGGCGCAAAAGCCCGACGGCGGCTGGGGCGGCGGCAAGGAACTGTCTCGGGTCTCGGGTCCCGCGTCTCGCGTCAGCGGTTCGGTTGAGGAAACGTCGTTGGCGGTGGCGGCGCTGGCCGGCGTGGCGGAAGCGCGCGCGGCGGTGGAGCGCGGCGTGGATTGGCTGATCGCCAGGACCGAGGCCGGGCGCGTCACGCCCGCCGCGCCGATCGGGCTCTACTTTGCGCGGCTGTGGTATTTCGAGCGGCTCTACCCGCTGATCTTCCTCGCCGGCGCGCTGGAGCGCGTCGCGCATTTCCAAGCCTTGGAAAGCTGAAGAGGTGGTTTTTCCAAGCCTTGGAAAATCTCACGGAAAATTTTCCAGGCCTTGGAAAAAGGGTCACTCGGCGCCGGTGTTGGCGCCGGCCGCGACGGCGTAGAGCCACTTCTGGCTCAAGATAAAGAGCACGCCGTTGTGCGCGATGGGCGTCGCGGAGAGCGGCGATTCGAGCTTGGTCTTGCCGAGAATCTTCAGCTCCTTCGCGGCGGCATAGACGTAGAGGTCGCCGGCGTCGGTGCCGAGATAGACCTTGCCATCGGCGACCAGCGGCGAACTCCAGATCGGGCGGCCGGTTTCGTGGACCCAATGGGTCTTGCCGTTGTCGGCGTCCAAGCAATGGACGCGGCCGGTGAAGTCGGCAGTGAAGAGCAGGCCGTCCTTGACCACCACGGTCGTCAGGCTGCGGTCCACGTTGGTGTTGACCCAGACGCAACCGGTTTTCGTGATGTCGCCGGTCTGCGTCGCGTCAATGCAGGCGAGCGCGCCGCGGCCTTCCTTGTGGCGCGGGTCCTGGCCGACGGCGATATAGACGCGGTTGTTGTGGAAGACCGGCGTGGCGATGCACTCGCTCGGACCGACGCGGCCGGCGGGATTGTTCCAGTAGGGGCCGGTGCGGCCGCCGGCGGCGTTGATGTCGAATTTCCAGATGACCTTGAGCGTCTTGATCTCCGCGTTGGTGCCTGGCACCGGCGTGGGATCAAAGGCGTAGCAGACGCCATCGCCCGCGCCCCAGTAGAGCTGCTTCCGGCCGTTGACGACGCCCATGGCGGGCGACGACCACTCGCCGTGCCAGAGTCGCGTGCCGACTTCCTCGAAGTCGCGCGCGACGAGCTGGCCGGTGTGCTTGTCGAGCACGATGAGGCTCGGCGTATGCGGGCGCGGCACGCGCCGGTGCGATTTGTCCACGCCGTTGCAGGGGCTGACGTAGACGTAGTCGCCATCCACCAGCGGCGAACCCGACGAGGCGTCCTGCACCCACGCGTCCACGAATTTTTCCGAGAGCATGGAGAAGACCCAGTGGAAGCCGCCCACGGCGGTGCGGAAGAACGGCGGTTTCTGCGCGGAGCCCTCGGTGCTCCACGTGATGTTGGTCAGGCCGGCATTCGCCGCCTGGTTTTTTCCGGCGGCGTCGAGGCAGAAGACCTCGTCGCGGTTGGAGACGAAGTAGAGACGGCCGCCATCCAGTGTCGGCGTGGAGCAGACGCCGAGGTCGAGGATATCGTAGTTATATTCTTTCCGCTTGGTGATGAACTGCGGGAGGTCGAATTGCCAGAGCGTTTTCCCGGTGGCCTCGTCGAGCGCGGTGACGAGCCCGCCCTTCTTGCCGTTGGTGGTGCCGAGGAAGAGGCGGCCAGCGGCGATGACCGGTCCGCCATAGGCGTGCGTGTAGAAGCGCACGCGCCATTTCAGGTTGCTCACCTGACCGGTGCTGGCGGTGTCGAGGCGCATGGTTCCGGGATTGAACGTGACGGGCAGGTTGGTCTCCGGCGAGACGCCATTGCGCGTGTTGCCGCCGAAGAACGTCGGCCAGTCGGCGGCGAGCGATGAAATCAGGGATAGGCACAACGAGCCGGTCACGATGGGCTTCAGGACGTTCACTTGCTCTCCTTCGCCTCCACACAGAACAGATGGTCCTTGCAGCGGACATACAGCCGGCTGCCGAGTGGGGCGGGGCTGGCGTTGCACTCCTCGCCGAGTTCGCCCTTGCCGATCTGCTCAAACTTATCGCCGGGCTTGAGCATATAGGCGTGGCCCTTGCGGCTGACGAGCAGGAGCTTGTCGCCGACGAGGGTCGGCGAGGCGTAGAAACGGTCGTCAATCTCGTGCTGCCACTTGGTCTGGCCGGTCTGGAGGTCGGCGCACATCACCATGCCCTCGCTGTCCACGATATAAAAGTTCACGCCATCGCTGACCGGGCTGGTGGCATCGGGCACGTTGTTCTCCAGCTTCCAGGTGATCTTCGTGTCGCCGGGCTTCACGCCGAAGATCGAGGTGTTCGGCGCGACGGCGATGATCATGCCTGCGGCGAAAATCGGTGACGGCGCCACGTCGCTCTCCAGGCAGTTCACACGCCACAGCTCCGCGCCGTCGAGCGGGTTGTAGGCGCAGAGCAGCGGCGCGGCCGAGGTCAGCAGTTGCGGCTTGCCCTCCACGGTGATCAGGATCGGCGAGCTCCACGAGCCGGCGACGGGGCGCGGTTTCTGCCACAGGTCCTTGCCGGTCACGGCGTCGAGCGCGACGAGCTTCGAGAGGTTGTCCTCGACCACGCCGCGGTCAATCTGGATCAGCAGGCGATCCTGATGGAGCGCGAGCGAGGCCGCGAAGCCATAGTTGTTTTCCAGCGGGCCGATGTTGCGCGCCCAGACCTGCTTGCCGGCGAAGTCGAACGCGGCGATCTCGCCGTTCGGGAAGAGCGCATAGACGCGGCGGCCGTCGCTCACCGCCGTCGGCGCGGCCAGGCTGGTGTCGTCGGCGACCTTGGCCGGCGCGGGCCGCGCGCCGCCGGGCACCTTGAGCAGGGCGCTCCAGAGCAGCTGGCCGGTGTCGGCGTCAAAGCGATAGACGCAGTTGGAAGACTCGTCGGCGCCGGTCAGGAAAACCGAGCCGCCCCAGATGATTGGCGAGCTCATGCCCGGCAGCGGAATCGGGGTTTTCCAGCGGACGTTCGCGCCGGTCTTGGCGTCGAAGGACAGCGGCAGGCTCGCGCCCTTGGCGACGCCGGAGCCATCCGGGCCGCGGAAACTCGGCCAGTTCTTCTGGATTTCTTCCGGGGTCGGGAACGGCGGCAGCGCGGCGGCCGTCTGCCCGCCACCGGCCGCCGGCGCGGGCGCAGGCGGCGCGGGCAGTTGCGCCGGGTGGCGCGTCAGCAGCGCGACGAACGCGACGATGATCGCCAGCATGGCGACGACGGCGAGGGCGGTGGTCTGGCGCATATGCATTTCCTCATCGTGGTGGGCGGGCCGTGGGTGGTGCTGCGGTGCGGGCCGCGGACGGAAAACCAGGTAGCCGTGCGCGCCGAGCAAAAACAGAACCAGCCCGCCGAAGAGCAGCGCGCGGGCGGCGCCATGCGAGAGGTTGAGGCGGCGGAAGGTGTCGTGACGGAGCTGATGGTCGAGCGCGCGGATTTGCTGCTTCAGCGCCTCGTCCTTCGGCTGCTTGCGCAGTTGCTCGTGCAGCTTGGCGATTTCCGGCGCGTTGACCAGCGCGGCCACCTTGCCCTGCGACTCGACCCACGCCAGCAGCCCGCCGGCCGCCACGCTGAACAGCGCCGCCGCCAGCATGACCGCGAACGAAACCTGGCGAAGTAAAACTTTACGATGTTCTTGCATCCACAACCTCGGAGGAGAAACACTTGGAGTGCTGGAGTACTGGAGTGTTGGAGTGATGGGAAGCAACCGCCGTCATGGCCAGTTTCAGAGCATCCGTGGCACGGATTTGTGGACCACGGCTGAACGGTCCAATACTCCAGCACTCCATCACTCCAACACTCCCTGCTTCTCTTTCCCCGCGCTTCATGACGCCAACACTCCGTTTATCTCGGCCTTCTGCTGCCGCCGCTTGTGCTCCTGCGGACAATGCTCGAAGCAGCGCGCACAGGCGACGCAGCGCACGGCATCGGTCTCGAATTCCGGCCGCCGCGGCCGCCACGCGAGCACGATCAATTTCAGCCCCACGATAAGGCCGACCCACGCGCCGCACAGGCGGCCGGCGAGGACGTAGCGGTGCACCAGCGCGTGCGCCTCGGCAAAAAGTTTTTCCGGCGGCGTGCCCTCGGCGCGGAAGCCGTTCGAGGCATCGGTGGCGCCGGTGACCGCGCCGGCGTCCTCCAGGTGAATGCGCTCGGCGAGCGCGACGGTGTGGTGCGCCTTCGCGAGCGAATCACCGGAGAGCCCGCCGAGCCACAGGCCGGCGACGATCACGGTCGGCAGCAACGCGCAGCGGATGACGAGACGGCGCTTGTCCTCCGGCGTCGGGTCAATCTGCAATGTCCGGGGCGTCGCCTTGTTGATGGCGTTGAACGGGCACTCGTTCTGGCAGCGGCGGCAGAGCGTGCATTTGTCGGGCGTGATGCGCGCGCGCCAGCGCGAGACGCTGCCGGCGAGGCCGAGCAGCACGCCGTAAGGACACAGGAACCGGCAGTAGGGCCGGCCGATGAAGATGCTCATCAGCAGGAAGATCACGCCGGTCAGGATCATCGTCAGGCTGCCGGTCAGCCGGAAAATCTGCACGAAGGGATCGAAGCGGCAGATGATGTAGCCGCCGCCGGTCGCGGCGAAGACGACCGCGAGGCCGAGATAGACGTAGGCCAGCAGGCGCAGGCCGTGCTCAAGCCAGACCGGCAGAGTCACGGGCTTCAGCAGCATCAGATCCTGAAACGCGCCGTGCGGACAGACCGCCGCGCAAAAGACGCGGCCGACGACGAGCGCGAACGCCAGCGGCAGCACACCGAATACGAGCACGGTCAGGGGCAGCGCATAGGAGGAATCGAACAGCGCCTGCGTGATGTTCTGGATGCTGCCGATCGCGCAGACGCAGCCGTTGCGCCAGAAGCCGAAGTAGAGCAGCGAAAAGAGGCCGAGCAGCATCAACTCGCGCCGCTGCCGGCGGCGCAGCACCAGCCACGTCGCCAGCGCGAGGCAGGCGAGCAGCACGCCCATATCAAGCCAGTCGAGCGCGCCGAGCCGCGGCGGCGGCGCGGTCAGGTGCGGGAGCTGGTGGCCGGTCTCGGTGAACTGCGGCGGCGGGAAGCGCTGGTTGATCTGCGCCGCGATCACTTTTTGCCCTCAAGCGTCTTGAAGCGGTAGGGCTTGTCGGCCGGCACGCGGCTGATCGCCTGCACGGGGCAGGCCTTCGCGATCGAACACTCGTTGCAGTTCAGGCAGCGGTCGTGGCGGATTTGCAGGTGGAACGAGCCGTTGCCGAACAGCGTGCAGCCTTTCACGCACTTGCCGCAGCCGACGCAGAGCGGCTCGTTGATCGAATACTCGTAGTAAGGGTCCTCGATGAACTTGCGGATGATCGCGCCGGTCGGGCAGAGCTGGTTTTCCGCGCCGGTGTTGAGCTTGTTCGGTTGCGGCTCGAAGTAGCCGGTGCAGAAATCGCAGTAGCCGCAGATGTCGTAGAACTGGACGCACTTGACCGCGGAAAGCTCCAGCACGCACTCGGTGGCGCACTTGCCACACCACGTGCATTTCCACGGGTCAATCTGCCAGACCGTATGCCCCGCCTGCGCGCGCCGCGCCAGGCTGCCCGCCAGTCCGCCCAGCCCGAACAGCGCCGCCACGCGCGCAAGGCCGTTGAAGAACGCGCGCCGCTTCATGGCCGCTCCTGCTTCTGCGGCAACGTGCACCTGGCGAACAGCGCGCAGCCCTCACACGCGCCGCCGCGTACGCACACCTGCGAGCGCCGCACCAGCGTCACGCCCAGCAACGCGAGCAGCCCCGCGAGCACCGCGCGAGCAAACGAGCGTCGGGTTTGAGAATTAAATTTCATCGGACTTTTTACAGAAGGAAACAAAGGCAACGAAGGCGGGCTTGGGAATTTTCCAATGCGAGGAAACCCTTCGTTCGCTTTGTTAACTTCTGTTCAAACCTCTTCATTTTCATTTCTGTTGCGCCGGTGTTTTCTGTGGCTCATCTGCTTTCGGCACAAAAATCCTGATGACGCCCGTGATCGGGTCGAGCGCGAGCACGCGGCCGGCGGAGTCGCAGGCGACGCGATAAACCGGCAGGTTCTGGTCGTTCTGCGCCAGTTGCGAGTGGCCGGCGACGAGGCCGAGGAACTTACCCTTGGCGTCATAGACCTTGATGCGGACGAGGCCTCTCTCGCTGGTGATGAACCGGTCGTCCGGCAGGCGCGCGAAAAACGACGGATTGCAGCAGCCGCAAAAACCTTCCACGCACATCGCCGGTTGGCCCCAGCCCAGCTCAAACCGGCCTTCGAGTGTATGCGCCTGAATCTGGTGGCGGCCGGGATTGGCCACCCACAGCAACCCATCGCTGCCGATCATCAAATGAAAATAGGGGCTGGGCACCACGAAGCCGGGGTTGCCGTCTTTGCTGCCGAGCTTGCCGAAGCGGCCGAGCACCTTGCCGGCGGCGTCAAAGCGCACGACCTCGCGATTGCCCGCGTCGGCGACGAAGAGCACCTCGCCCGTCGCGGCGATGGCGGTCAGGTGCGCCCTGGGCCCCAGCGCTTCGCCCTTGAGCAGCGTCTGGCCCGCGCCATCGAAGATCGCGAAGTGATCCTTGAAGGCCACGAGCACGCGGTCCTTGTCGAGCGCGAGGGCCTGCGGCGGCTCCGGCAGCGCCAGCGCCGACCGCGGCCGGCCGTCCTTCTCGAAAATCTTGATGACCTGATCGCCGCCAACGTAGAGCGCGTCATCGGCGCCGACCGCGAGACAGCTTGCCGCCTGCAGGCCGGTCGGGATTTGGCCGGCCGCGGCGAAAAGCAACTGGCCCGGCTCGACCTTCTCATATTCGCTGACGTCGTAGGTAAAGCGCTTGCCGAGCGGCTGGCGGTTCGTGGGCGCGGGCGGTTGCGCCTGGTCGCAGCCGGCGAGCCACCCGGCCGCACCGCCGGCGGCGACCAGCCCCGCGTTCAGGAAACCGCGTCGGCTGACTTTCTTGTCCGCGTCCGAGTGCATGTGCTCCGTCAAACGTTTCGACCGGGCGTTTCGTGTCGCACGGCGGCGCACCGTAGCAAAATCGGGCGCGGAGATAAAGCGCGGGGCGTTTTTCCAAGGCTTGGAAAAGTGGAGGCCGTTTTTCCCAAGCCTTGGAAAATAAATACGCGGATTTTCCAAGGCCTGGAAAACCGGGCCTGACGCGGCCGGGTCCTTATTTGAAACCGACGCAGAGCAGGTGCTTCTCGCCGCGGAAGAGCAGGCGCTGGCCGGTCGGGACGGGCGAGGCGATCATGCGTTCGCCGAGCGGGAGTTCCGCGAGCACTTCAAATTTCCCGTCGGCGCGCACGACCGAGACGAGGCCATCCTCGCGGGCGCAGTAGAGCTTGCCGTCGGCGAGCAGCGGCGAGGCATAGTAGCGGTGCATGTTGGTGGCGAGCTGGCCGCTCCACTCGGTCTGGCCGGTGGCGGCGGCAACGCAGGTGACATCGCCGCGGTCGCTCAAGCTGTAGGCGCGGCCGGCGGCGAGGACGGGCGTCGGACAGAACGAGGCGGGCACCTCGCGTTTCCAAACGCGCTGCGTCTTCGTCACGTCGCCCGCGCCGGCAAGGCGGATGGCGTGGAGGAACAGGCCGCGGCCGTAGGGGACGAGCGCGAGATCGCCGGCGAGCACGGGCGAGGCGACAGGCGGCCAGTTCTTCTTGGCGTCGGGATTGAAGTCGCCGCAGGTCCAGAGTACGCGGCCATCGGCGGCGGAGTGGATGGTCAGGCGCTCGCCGCCGAGGACGAGCAGCGCCTCGGCGCCGTGGTGGCGGATGACGAGCGGCGTGGTATAGCTGTGGTCGCCCTCCAGCGCGGTCTTGTAGTTGCGCGGCACCTTCCAGTGCACCGCGCCGGTGTGCTGGTCGAACGCGACGAGAAAGGAATCGCCGCCGTGCATCACGGCAATGACGACGTCCTTTTCCGTCAGCGCGGGCGAATTGCCGATGTCCCAGTAGAGGACAACCTTGCCCCAGCGGTCCTGCAGGTTGGTCTGCCAGCGGATTTTGCCGTCGAACTCGACGGCGGCGAGCGTGCCGCTCTTGAAGTAGACGAAGAGGCCGTCGCCCGCTGTCACCGGCGAGGGATTGCTGCCGGAACCGGCGCGGTGCTTGCCGGGTTTCTCCGCGCCAAAGGTGGCCTGCCACACGGTCCGGCCAGCGGCATCGAGCGCGAGCAGGGCATCCTTACCCTCCAGCGGCGCGGTCACATAGATGCGCTGCTTCCAGACGATCGGCGTCGAGCAGCCGCGGCCGGGCAGCGGTACTTTCCAGAGAACGTTCGAGTCCGTGCCCCACGCGGCTGGATAGGCGCCCGCCGGCGCGCAGCCATCGTCATGCGGCCCGCGCCAGCGCGGCCAGTCGGTCAGCTCGCTGGCCACGGCCGCAGCCGCGCAACCCAGCGCCGCCAGAAAAACAGGGAGCTTTTTCATGGCCCCATTGTGATCGCGCGGCCGCCGGAAAGACAAGTCCAACCTTGGCCGGGGCCGCATTTGGCGTGGACGCCACGGGCCGTTTCGGTATAGTCGCCCGCGCCAAATAGGCCGCCGGTGGTACGGCGGCCGGGGCAGGAAAGTGAGCCGCCATGCAAGTCCGCCTAGAGAGCGTGTCGGGTCAACGCCGGCAGGCGTTCACGATGATCGAATTGCTCGTGGTCATCGTCATCATCGCCATTCTGGCGGGGCTGTTGTTGCCGGCCGTGATCGGCGGCCTGAAAAAGGCCGATATCACCCAGGCCCAGTCCGAAACCAAGCTGATCGCCATGGCGATGGAGGCCTTTCGTCAGGATTATGGCAAATGGCCGGCGGAATATCCCGGCCGTGACACCTCCACCCAGGCCTATTGGGATTATGCCGACCTGATCAACACCCTGCGGGGCAGCAATATCACGGGCACGGTCCAAGACCAACTGGGCTTGAGCGGCAATCATTGGGCCAACCAGAATCCCAAACGGAAGGTCTATCTCCAAGTGTCGGAGAAAAGCATCGTCACCAACACCTCCGGCACAGCCGGAACCTATTCCGGCACGACAGCGGCCAACAACCAGCCCTATGCGGCCTCGTCCGGCATGTTGGCCGACCCGTGGGGCAACCGCTATGTGGTCCTGCCCGATTGGAACATGGATGGCGAAATCCGGGGGGCGGATGGCGAAACGTCCATCCGGGCCAACGTGGCGGTCTGGTCCTGGGGCCCCAACCCCACCCCCGGCTCCGGCGGCACGCTGGAGAACCCGACCAACACCACCCATATCCGCTCGTGGCGCAACTGACGGGTATAAGTCCTGCTTGACCTATCTTTGGCATAGACGGCAGAGGTCGTTGGTGTATAGTGCCCCGGCGGTCAGGAACATGGTTATGAAGATAGAAGCCAACGGACAGCGACCGGCGGGTGGCGAGCGCCGTGGATTCACCATGGTGGAGCTTTTAGCAGTCATCACCATCATCATGATTCTGGCGGGGTTGGTGCTCGGCGCGGCGGCGTGGGCCAGCCGGAAGGGAGACCTGGCCCGCTGTCAGGGGCGCATGCAACTGCTCAAAAACGCGCTGGATGAATACAAGCTGGATTACGGGAAAGTCCCGCAGGGCAGTTACACCTTGTTGTACACGGAGTTGTTCAGCAAGCCCTTGAGCAGTGGCCGGCCCGGTGGCGAACGCAAGCCCTATATCAGCGATACGAATTTCCTGAACACCAGCAAGCAGTTCGTGGACCCATGGGGCAACTACTTCCGTTACCAGGCGCCGGGAGCGCGCAACAAAGAGGCCTATGATCTCTGGTCCTTTGGCCCCAATGGGAAGGACGAGAGTGGCAGTTCCACCGGTTCTGACGATCTCAACAACTGGTCGTCAGGTCATTAATTTTGGCGCGTGCGGACATGAGACTCGACTCCAAGCTGGTTCCGGTGCAGGCCCGGCAGGCGTTCACGATGATCGAACTGCTGGTGGTGATCGTCATCATCGCCATCCTCGCGGGGCTGTTGCTGCCGGCGGTGATCGGCGGCCTCAAGAAGGCCGATATCACCCAGGCCCAGACGGAGACCAAACTGCTGGAGTCCGCCTTGATGTCCTATTGGAACGACTTCGGCAAGTTCCCGGGCCAGGCCATCAACATCTCCGGTGGCGGCATCGTGGACCACAAGTACGAGCACTATCCGCGCATGATTGCCACCCTGCGCGGCTCCAATCTTCCCGGCGGCAACGCACAGACCTTGCTGGGGATCAGCGGCAACAACTGGTACAACCAGAATCCCGGCCAAAAGGTGTATTTGCAAGTCAATGAAAAGAGCATAGCCACCAACGGCTCGGTCACACTCGGCTACGCCATCCCGGCCACGTTGGGCGATCTGGCCGACCCGTGGGGCAACCGCTATGTGGTGATGGCCGACTGGAGCGGGGACGGACAGATTCAGGCCGATGGTGAAACCCTGATGCGTAAGGTGGCGGTCTGGTCGTGGGGCCCGGACACGAAGGCTGTGGGCGTATTCAGTTCGACCAACACCTCGCACATTCGCTCGTGGAGATGAGTCATGAAAAAGCTATCCGTAAGCAACGGTCAGCGGTCTGTCGGCAACCGGCAGCAGCCGGGATGGTTCCGCGGGTTCACGCTCGTGGAGTTGCTGGTGGTCATCACCATCATCGCCCTGCTGGCGGGCCTGCTCCTGCCGGTGATTATCGGCGCCATCGGCAAGGCGGAGAAGGCCAAGGCGCAGGCCGAGGTCAATGCCCTTGCCACGGCGATCGAGCAATATCAGATTGAATACAGCAAGTACCCGGGCCAGTCCACAGGCAGCAGCGGCGACCATCAATACGGTGCTTCCGAATATCGCAATCTGGTGGATACCCTGCGCGGGACGAACATCTCGTGGGGAGGTGGCTATGCCAATCCCCGCGGGCATGTGTTCTTGAGTGTGGATGAGAAGAGCATCGTGGCTTCCAACGCCTCAGGCACGGCCTCGGTGGGCATGTGGTCCGATCCGTGGGGCAACCGCTATGAAGCCATTGCGGATTGGAATTTCGACAACAAGATTGATAATCCCCTGGCCGATGGCGCCCGCATCTCGGGGCGCGGCGTGGCCGTGTGGTCCCGCGGACCCAAGGGGATTGCCACGGCCGGCGATCCCACCCACATTCGTTCCTGGAAGTGAGCCAACGATGACGCCCTCCCTTCTCCATCGGCAGCGCAACCCCGGCCGCGGCGGCTTTACGCTGGCGGAACTGCTGGCGGTGATCATCATCATGGCCATCCTGGCGGCGGTGGTGATCCCCGGCGTCACCGGCCTGACGCGCGGCGCGAGCCTGCGCGGCGCGACCATGCAGGTACGCGCGACGCTGGTACAGGCCCGGCAGAATGCCATCAGCCGGCGCGCGGATGTCAGCGTGCTCTTCCCCGAGACGCTGCCCAGCGGCAATGCCAAGAACTTCCGGGCCTGTGCCGTGTATGCCTCGACCTACACCGGCAAGTGGTATGCGGCCAACTGGGAATTCCTGCCGCAGGGCATTGTCTTCAAGCTCAACAATTTTGGTTCGGGTGATTCCGCCACCGCGCCCGTGGATGGCGCCACGGCGACCATGAAGGCCCTGATGTTCAACCGGCTCGGCGAGCGCTCCAGCGCCACCGCCGCGCAGGTGTGGTTGATGGAGGGTTTTGTCAGCGGTGGCTCCATCCAGGCCAGGGCCAAGGCCGGCGGCACCAACCAGATTGACGTGCTGTTCCCGGCGGGCATCGTGCAGGTCAAACGCTTGTGAGGCACATGAAAACTCATCTTCCAGCCGGCCGGGCGGGCTTCTCGATGGTCGAGGTCGCACTCGCGCTGCTCATCTTGAGCATCGGCGTGCTGACCATGATCGGCCTGATGAGCGGCGGCCTCGATATGAGCAAGACGGCGGTGGACTACACGCAGACCTCCATCTTCGCCAGCGATGTGCTGGAGGGTGTGCGCCACACGGCCTACAACGGCAGCCCGACCAACGGCGCCTCCAAGTTCTGGCAGAATCTGCAGAGCAGTCTGGCCCTCAAGCCTGTGGCTGCGGGGATCTTTGACAGCGACACGCAGGCCCAGATCATCAAGCGCTACACCACCTATACGCGCTACTTCAATTCCTACCAGACCAATGTGGATTTTGCCTGCCGGTACCGCCTGGACATCACCCAGTATCCGGGCCAGTCGGGCAATCTGGTGGACCAGGTGGCCGCCGTGAAGTTGGACGTGATCAACGGCCTCTACGGCGCGGCCACCACGCAGAGTTTCTACACGGAACTGTTCCAGTTCGTCAGGTAAAGCGGAAGACGGAGCCATGAGCATGAGCCAGAAGAGACAACGCAGGGCGGCCTTCACGCTGGTGGAATTGCTGGCGGCGATGGCGGTGCTGTCGCTCATGCTGTTGATGTTCGCCAACATCTTTGCCAGCAGCGGCAAGGCCTGGACCTCCGGCACACGGCGCACCGAGCAGAACATGAATGGCCGCGCCGTGCTGGAATTCATGAGCAAGGAGATTGCGCAGTCCATCATGAACACCAACAGCGTGGTGTTCCAGGTGGACTACGACACCGGCGGGGCCTTCTCCGAGCGTTCCTATAACCAGGCGAACTCCGCCCTCCACTTTGTCGCGGCGCGCGGCTGTAACGCCGAAAACACGCCTGATGAGGCCCGCCTGATCCACTACTATGTGCGGCGCGACCCCGTGGGCACCAGCGATGGCTTCCGGCCCTACCAACTGATGCGCGGCCAGTGTACGGACCGGAGCGCGATCAATCAGGCCTATCAAAGCACCACCCGCGCGTGGGTCGCGCAAAAAACCGGGGCCGGCTGGAGTTCCTCCATCTTTGTGGACAACATCACGCAATTCTATGTGGTGGCTTACCGGCGCGGGACCAGCTATGCGAATTACCGCTCGTACACACCGGCCAACCAGCACCTGCCAGAATATGTGGATATTGTCATCGGTCTTTTGAGCGAGGACGATGCGCGCAAGGCCAGCTTCCTGCCGCCGGCGATGCAGACCAATTACACCGCGAAGGTGGAGAAGCGCTTTACCCGGCGCGTCTATTTGCCGAACCGGACCGGTTACATACCGGTACCCTGAACCGAAAGGCGTGTTCATGCGAACCTTCAGCAAGACATACGCGGCCGGCCGGCGGGGCATCGCCCTTGTCGTGGTGTTGGCCCTGCTGGCGATGCTCGTGATCATGGCGGTGTCGTTCGTCACCTTCATGCGCGCCGAGCGTTCCGCCAGCCGCGACTACGCGGATTCCGTCCGGGCCCGCAACGTGGCCCTGGCCGGTATCTCGCGCGCGCTGGTGCAGGCCCAGCAGCACATGAACCAATCCAACCAGTTCTATTATGGCGGCGGTTTCTATACGACGGGTTCGGGCGAGATTTGTTCCAACTGGATGATCGCCGGCTTCGCCTTTCTGGACCACTACATCCCCAACTACGGAACCATCAACACCCTCCTCAACGACTCCGAGCATCTGGGCAAATGCAAGTGGACCAACATGACCTATCAGGGGATCGGCGGGAACAACGTCCTCGCCGGCCGCTATAGCGTCATCTTCCTCGACTGCTCGCACTTCCTCAATATCAACACCATCAGCAACGTGGCGCAACGCGGCAACGGGATCCGGCCGGAAGAGGTCGCCATGCCGCCCGATGACATCCAGAACGGCGCCAACCTCATCGCCATGCGGCAGCAGCATCTCTTCGAGAGCCTGACCGAGGCCAATCTGCGCAATCGCTCCGCACCCATGTTCAACACGGGTTATCAGTATCAACCCCGCCACCTGCTCACCTATTCCTATTGTCCGATTGACACCTATTGGGGCAACAACCAGCAGAATGGCCGGGTGGTCATCGGGACCAATGCCCCCTCTATTTTGGCACAAAAGGCCAGAATCCAGAATGTCGCCTCCACCCTTGGGCTGGACACCTCCTTCTATGACAACCTCTATGATTTTGCCAATCGTACCACCGTGGTGCCCTCGAATCCCAACCAGATGGGCGGCGGCAAACTGGTGCCGATGCTCTACGAAATCATCGTCACCAATGGCCTGCGCCGGGTCAATATTGGTGGGAAGCTCTACTGGGACGTGGAAACCCGTTGCCTGGTCGAGACCTGGTTCCCCTTCCCCGTGACGGACAACAAAACCTTCTCCATCAACATGCCGGCCCCGCAGATTTCGCTCTCGTCGGTGCCGCCCATGACCTTGCCTTGGTTGCCCGTGGCGGGTTCCAACAATATCGCCACGCCCAACTCCATCGCGACGGCCACCAATTCCTTCTGGACCAACAAATTCATTGCCGTCTATCGCAATGCGGACACCAACATGCTGTCCTCTGTCACCACGACCATCAAGTGGTCGGGGAACATCACGGTCAACACCGGTGGTTCACCGGTGGACCAAGCGCCCGTACCGACCACGGCCCAGACCATGACGTTTGTGGCCGCCCCCGGAGTGCCGGTGGTCTCCAAGGGTTGGGGCGTCAACGATCCGCGCATCAACTGGCGCACCTCGGACTGGGTGGCCAACAAGGCGGCGGACCCCGTCAAGACACAACTGGGGCGGACCAACGACCTGTGCGACACCACCTCCGCCAACGGCGATGGCTCCACCTTCATGTTCGTCCAGCGGCAGACCAACAACATCAACATCGGCCTGAGCAGCATCGGGGATCTGGGTTATCTGCTCTACGACGCGAGCAAGCCGTGGCACACGGTGCGCATGATGGGCCCCGATGCGGCGGACCCCAAGAACACCCGGCGCTTGTTCGACATGCTTTCCCTCCTGCCGACGAACAAAATCTACCAGGGTTTCGTCAATCCCAATTCGCAGGATGCCGGCTCGCTCCTGTGCGCCTTCCTCGGCGCGCGCAAGGAGCGCTACCCCGGCGAGGCCACGGGTACGCGCATGACCCAGGCGGAATCCAGCACCCTGGCCAACCGCCTGATTTCGCTGGGCATGAAAGGTTCCGGTTACACCAAGGCCTACACGAACATCTCGGATGTCTGCCGTTTGCAGGCCAGCGACATCACCGCGGGCGCCGATTTCTGGCAGAAGAAGGGCATCCTGCGCAACAGCCTCGGCCTGCTGTATCCACGGCAGAACTACTGGCTCGTGCTGGTCTGCGCGCAGGCGACCAAGGACGTCAACAACAACGGCACCTATGAACCGGGTACGGATTTTGTGACCGCCGAAACACAGGCGATGG
>CAISWQ010000014.1 GCA_903889245.1 uncultured Lentisphaerota bacterium
CCTGCTTCGGCTTCCTTCAATACCCCGATAATCTGTTCTTCGCTGAACCGCTTTCCTTTCATCGCTTGTCCTCCGTTTCGTTGCTGTTGTAGACCAGAGAACTCGCTTTGAACATGCTCCAGTTTTATGGGGGAACGTCAACATTGCGGTCTGCAGCTACTCCAGTCCTGCTGGCAGTAATCGCTGGAGTTGCGTTGACACAACATACGTATTGCTGAAGGGTGCCGATGTCCTCGTCGTCATGGAGAAGGCAAAGGCTAGAACAGCCGATCAAGACTATCTCTATGAAGGTCTGGCCGCAAACAAGAGAAATGAGGCCTCAAGCGTGATCCCGGGCATTGAGGGCATGTCTGGCATACCAACACCTCTACAAAATGGTTGCATGTGGCCTTCCGGAGAACACAGCGGAACTGACATTGGTTCCGTACGCAGACTGGCACTGCGGAATGAAAAGTGACAATAGAATGCTGGGGGCTGGGGGTGGGGGACGGTGAGCGGGCGGTGAGGGACAGACTGGAAGGGCGCGGTAGGGTCAGATTTTGAATGATGAATAGGCGCTGTAATTGCGACCGCCGCGAACCAGCCCGTACCACCGAGCCCGGTAGGGTCAGACCTTGAATGATGAATAGGTACGGGCACAGGGTCACGTCTCCAGATTCAAGAATTGATTGGGGGCGGCATAGGGGTCACGTCTTCACATTCCACATTTGAGTTGACGCATGGCGGCGCGTGCAGCGTGGCGGCATGGCGCGAGCTTTGCGGATAGACATCGAAGGCGGTTGGTATCACGTGACGGCGCGGGGCAACGCGCGGCGGGCGCACGCGCTGATTTTGTCGTCATGATTTTGTTTTCTTGCCTGCAAGACCGGTGGTTCGGAGCCGTTTGCGCCGGGCGGCGTTTCGGGCACAGGCTGTCCGGTTCGCGCATGGACACGGGTGGGGGCAGTTGCTAGGCTCGCGCCATGCCGATGACATCGCGTTGCGCTCTGCTCCTGTTGCTGCTGGGCTGGCTGCCGCGCGCCGCCGCGCTCGCGCCGCACGAGCTGCTGCTCGCGGTCAACCAGCAATCGCCGCGCTCGCTCGAACTCGCCAACCGCTACCTCGCCCTCCGCGGCCTGCCGCCGGAGAACGTCGTCTATCTCGATGTGTCCCCGGCGGCCAGCGAAATTTCCACCAACGATTTCCTGCGCCAGATCTGGCAGCCGCTCGAGGCCGCCCTGCGCGAGCGCCGCCTGCCCGGCCGCATCCTCGGCCTCGCCTACTCGTGCGACTTCCCCACGCGCGTCAGCGGCGCGCCCGCGCTCTCGCTGACCGGCGCGACGTTTGGCCGCGGCGCGCTGCCGCCACCGGGGCTGGTCTCCACCGGCCTCTACGCCTCGGCCTTTTTCGCGGGCCCCTCACGGGCCGATGGCGCCAGCGCACCCAGCCGCTCGCTCGGCTGGTTCCGCGATGCCGCCCCGCCGGCCAAGCTGCTGCCGCTGCCGGCGATGCTGCTGGCCCACACCGGCGCGCGCGGCCTCGAGCCCGACGAGGCTTTCCAATGCTTGGAAAAAGCGGCCCTCCCGGTTTCCAACCCTTGGAAAAATGGCGCGTTCCTCCTACACACCAATAGCGACCTGCGCAGCAAGATGCGCGGCTGGCAGTTCGCCGATGCCGCCGCCGAGCTCGTCTCGCTCGGCGCGCAGGCGTTCATCACCAACGCGCCGCCCGCCGCCGGCGCGAACGTGCTCGGCTTCATGACCGGCGCGGCCCATCCCGCGCCGCCGGTCTGCGCGTTCGCGTCCGGCGCCTATGCCGACCACTGCACCAGCTTCGCCGGCCGCTTCGATGGCAGCGACCAGATCAAGCTGACCGCCTGGCTGCGCGGCGGCGCGGCCGCCAGCTCCGGCACGGTCGTCGAGCCCTATTCCATCTGGACGAAATTCCCCAACGCGCGCTACTTCGCGCACCAGGTCCGCGGCTGCTCGGCGCTCGAATGTTTTGCCTTGAGCGTCCGCTGTCCGTTCCAACTGCTGCCGGTCGGCGATCCGCTCGCCGCGCCCGGCGCGCCGCCGCTGGCCGCGCGGCTCGTCATGCGCGCCGAGGGGCCGCGCCTCACCGCGCTGCTCAAACTTTCCGGCGCAGCCACCAACGCCACGCCGCGCTACTCCTTCTTCATTGACGGCCGCGAGGTGGAGCACCTCTCCGCGAAGCCCGGCATCCAGTTCGAGCTGGCGAAGCTGCCCGATGGCTACCACCGCCTCCTCGGCGTGGCGACCATCGGCGATAGCATCCGCTTCACGGCGCAGGCGGGCGATGGCGTCGTGGTGAACACCGGCGGCAACATGCCGGCGCTATCCGGCGTCGCCGCCGGCGCGCGCGTCGCCGGCGATGCAGCGCTGAACTTGCGGATCACCGCGCCCGCCACCGCGCGCGAAGTCGGCCTCGTGCAGAACGAGCGGCTGCTCGCCCGCGGTCCGGAGCGCAACCTCACGCTCGATCCCGCGCGGCTCGGCGCGGGCCCGGTCGAGGTGCAGGCGATCGCGTGGTATGCGGAGGGCCCGCCCAGCCGCGGCGAGCCGGTCGCGTTTGAAATTCTGCGCGTCGCGCCGCCGCCGGAGCCGTCGGGCGCGGTCCAACGCAGCCTTGGCGCAGGCGGTTTCCAAGGCTTGGAAAATTTCCCGACGAATTTTCCAAGCCTTGGAAAACTGGAGCTGACCGCGCTGGCCGGCGCGGTGGTTTTCAGCACCACCAACGACGGCGCGCTCATCGCCGCGCCGGCCGCGGCGCGCGAACTCGCCGTCACGCTGACGCCGGCTAACGCCTCGCTGACCAAGGCCGCGCGTGCCGGGCTGGTCTTCAACGTCCGCGACGAAAAGCATTTCGATTTCTTCGGGCTGATCGGCGAGGCCAGCGCGTGGACGCTGGCGCAAGTCCGTGACGGTAAATTCGCCACGCTCGCCGCGCGCGGCTGGCCGGTGCGGCAGGGCCAGGACTATCGCCTCGGCCTGCGTGCCGGAACCAATGGTGTCGAGTGCCTCGTGAACTGCGAGCTGTTGTTCGGCAGCGACAAGGTGAAGCTGGAAGCCGGGCCTGTCGGAGTCGGCGTCAGCGGCGCGGGCGCGACGTTCGCTGGCTTCGCGGTGTGGGCGGAGAAGAATCCCAAGTGAACACCGAACATCGAAGGAAAGGCGGATGAAAATTTTTGCGACGCTTCTTTTGGCGGCGGGTCTGGGCGGTTATGCGCAGACGCTGGACGAGAAATTTACCAAGGTGGATGAGAGCGGGTTCGCGCCGGGTTGGGAGGCGCAGTCCGTGGATTGGTCGGTCCGGCTGGGTGCACTGCACGCGCAAGCGGGCATGGAGAAGTCGCTCGCGTTTCCGACCAATCTGGCGGCGGGCGCGGAAGTGACGGCCGAGGTGACGCTCCGGGTGGACGGGCGTGTGAGCAAAACCGGCTGGGCGGTGGCGGCGTTGATCATCCGGCTCGACGACAAGAATTACTGGCAGCTTGGCCTGTGCGAGACACCGCCGGAGCAGGGCAACCGCCACTTCTTCGAGCTGGGCGAAGGCCTCGACGGCCAATGGCTGGCGCAGAACAACCCGGAGACGCGCCTGACGCCGGTGCGGTTGCCCGGCCACGGCACCTGGCTCTTTGACCACAACTATCGCTTGAGCCTGACGCTGAAACCCGACGGCATCGTGGGCCTCATCAGTGAGGAGAGCGGCGATGTCCGTGAGAAGATCAGTTACAAGTTCGACCGCCGCGCGGTGACCGCCGGTGCGCCCGCGCTCGCGGTGGCGGGTTTCGCCGCGCGCTTCACCGCCTTCCGCGCCACGACCGCGCAACTGCTGCCGCCGGTCGCCAAGGCCGCGCCGGTGTTCCCGAAGTATGACGCCGCCGGCTCCGACGTGGCGCGCGGCAAGGCGACCGGTTTCTTCCACACCGACAAGATTCGCGGCCGCTGGTGGCTGGTGGATCCCAACGGCCGCGCGTTCTACTGGGTTGGCACCGACCACGTCAGCTATCACGGCCACTGGTGCGAGAAGCTCGGCTACGCGCCCTATGGCCGCGTCGCAAAGCAGAAGTATGGCAGCGAAACCAACTGGGCCGCCGCGACGCTGCGGCGGCTGAAGGACTGGGGCTTCAACACGCTTGCCGCCGGCCACTCGCCCTCGCTGCGCCATCAAGGCCTGCCGCACATCGAGTTCCTGTCGCTCGGCAGCGTATTCGCCGGGCGCGACGACCTCTGCCCGCGCACCACATGGACCGGTTTCCCGAACGTGTTCAGCCCCGACTGGGCACGGCACTGCGACCTCGTCGCGCGCCGCCAGTGCGCGCCGAACGCGAACGACCCGTGGCTGCTGGGCTACTTCTTCGACAACGAGCTCGAATGGCTCGGCAAGACGTGGAAGCCCGACGGCCTCTTCCCGGAAGCCTGGAAGAAGCCGGCCGGCCACACCGGCAAGCAGGCGTGGGTCGCGCTGCTGCAAAAGGAGACAACCCTCGCCAAGTTCAACGCCGAGTTCGGCACCGCGTTTGCCGACTTCGCCGCGCTCGCCGCCGATGTGACGCCGCGCCCGGCGCGCGGCGCGCACGGCGCGGAGCTGGCGCGCGCATGGGCGCGGCTGGTCGCCGAGAAATATTTCGCCACCTGCGCCGCCGCCATCCGCCGGCACGATCCCCACCACCTGCTCTTCGGCTGCCGCTTCGCCGGCAGCGCGCCGGACATCTGGGACATCGCTGGGCAATACTGCGACGTGGTCACCGTGAACATCTATCCGTTCATTGATGTCGAGCGCGGCGTGCCGGAGAAGGAATTCGCCAAGGTACGCGACTGGCAGAAGCGGGCCGGCAAGCCGCTCGCGGTGACGGAGTGGAGCTTCCCGGCGCTCGACACGGAACTGCCCTCGCGCCACGGCGCGGGAATGCGCGTGGATAGCCAGGCGCAGCGCGCGCAATGCTTCACGCACTACCAGGATTTCCTGTTCCGGCTCCCGTTCATGGTCGGCTCCAGCTACTTCATGTGGCTCGATGAGCCCGCGCTCGGCATCAGCTCGACCTTCCCCGAGGACAGCAACTACGGGCTGATCAACGGCAACGACGAGCCCTATCCGCTGCTCACCGCCGCCGCGGCCAAGCTGAACGCCGAGGTCTATCAGCGCCATCGCGAGGGCGGCTTCGAGCCCGCGCGCGTCGCCGAGCCGGTGGTCCCGCAGGCGTGGAGCAAGAAACTCAAGGACGCCGCCGCTATCCCCGCGCAGCTCAAGCTGGCCGCCGGTCACATGACGCTCTCCGGCCCACACGGCGGCCACGCGTGGCAGGTTGTGCTCGCCGGGCAGCCCATCGCCGACCTGCTGCCGCTGCTGCACCAGGAGGTGGGCGGCAAAAATCTCTGGTCGCATCCGCAAACCGCGCGCATCACCGCACTCCGCGAGAACGAGCTGATGACCGCCGTCGAGATGGAGTTCACGCTCTCCGGCGCACAGTCGGCGCGCATCGCGATGCGCTACTGGATTCCGAAGACCGGCGAGTGGCTGGCGAGCGAGGGCCTCGGCGTGGTGAACACCTCCGCGCAACCGTGGCGGCTCGGCGCGCTGTTCCACTCCTGTACGCCGCACGTCGCCGGCGATCCCGCGCAGATCGAGCCGCTGTGCGATGCGCCGCAGTACTACCAGGCGCTCGCCGGCTGGGCCGACCGCGCGCACAACCGCGCCATCGCCTGCTGGGCGCCGCGCGGCGGCAAGCTGACCGGCTTCTTCTGGAAGGACGCGCCCACCGCGTTCCACTCCGACATGCGCGAGCCGGCCGACGTGCTTCTGAAACCGGGCGACGCGTGGACCGCCACGCCGGAGCCGCTGCTGTGGATCGCCGTGCCGGATGCCGGCCGCGCCGCCAGCGCCGCCGCCGCCCGCCAGGCCGCCGCCCAAGCCGGCCTGCCATAACCACGGCGTCAGCCAAAGAGCTGGCCGTTCCAGGACCAGTGATCGGCCGCAACTTCCGTGAAGGTGATATAGAGCCGGTCGGGTGGCACGCCGAGCGCCTTCTTAAGCTCCGGGGCCAGCGCTGCGGCAAGCTGGGTGTTGCGCTCGCGCTGTAAACCGCCGATGCCGCGGACATCCACAAAGGCCGCGGGGCCGGTCTCGCCGCCGAACAGCATCGCGGCGTGCTCGTAGGCCACGAGGCAATACTTCTCCGGCTTGTTGGTGATGTCCGCGAGTATCCGGCTCAACGCCGCCAGCCGCACCTCACGCTGTTTCTCCGGCAGCATCACGTTCGTCTTGATCTGCATCAGGGGCATGGTCATCTCCTTGTCCGGGGACTTCTTTCACGGAATTCATTTTCAAAAACTGGTGAATCTTCTGCGCGAGTTCCGGGCCGACGCCGGGGGCGGCGGCGATTTGTTCAACGCTGGCGCGGCGCAGGCGCGCGAGGGAGCCAAAGTGCTTGAGCAAATCCTCCTTGCGCCGCGTGCCGATGCCCTCGATGTCGTCGAGTTGCGACTCCAGGATCTTGCGGCGGCGCAGGGCACGGTGATAGTCGAGCGCGAAGCGGTGCGCCTCGTCGCGAATGCGCTGGAGGACGTGCAGGCCGTGTGAGTTTTCCGGCAGCCGGATGACCGGCTCCGGGGCGAGCCGCGTGACCTCGCCCTCGAAATAAACTTCCTCGAATTTTTTGGCCAGCCCGGCGACCGGGAGGTCGCGCAGGCCGAGGCCCTCGAGCTCGCGGCGCGCGGCGCGCAGTTGCGTCAGGCCGCCATCCACGAGGACGAGGTCGGGCCGCTCGCCGCGCTCGGCGAGCAGCCGCGCGTAGCGGCGGCGGATCAGCTCGGCCATCATCGCGGGATCATCGCTGCCCGCGACGGTGCGGATGCGGAAGCGGCGGTAGCGCTGCTTTTGCGGCAGGCCATCCACGGCGCAGACAAGGCTGCCGACCGCGAGCGTGCCGGCGATGTTGGAGATGTCGTAGGTCTCGATGACGCGCGGCGGCTGCGGCAGGCCGAGCGCCTGCTGGATTTCCGTCACGCCGGCGGCGGCGTCCTCGGCCTTCATCGCCAGCGAACGCAGATTGAGCGCGCGCTCCTTGATGGCGCGGCGCAGCAGCAGGAGCGAGTCGCGCAGCGCGGCGGCCTTCTCGAACTTATGCGCGGCGGCTTGCTGCGCCATCGCCTCCTCGATCTCCTTCAGAAGCTCCGGCTTCTCGCCGCGCAGGAACGCACAAGCCTCGTCCACCCTGGCGCGGTACTGCTCCGGCGTCACCTTGCCGACGCACGGCGCGCTGCAAAAGCGGATGATGTCCTTGAGGCAGTGCTTGTGCTCGGCCTCGCCCGGCTGCTGCTGGCGGCACGGCCGCAGCCCGAAGCGGCGCTCGACGAACTCCAGCGCCGCCCACGCCGCCGCGCTCGAGACATAGGGGCCGAAATAATCCGCGTGATCCTCCTTGTGCAGCCGCACCGCGTCGAAGCGCGGCAGTTCCTCGCGGCGGTTGACGCGCAGCAGCAGGAAGCGCTTGTCGTCCTTGAGCAGGACGTTGAAGCGCGGGCGGTAGTCCTTGATCAGCCGGCCCTCGTTCAGCACGGCCTCGGCCTCGGTGCGGCAGACGAGCGTCTCGAAATCCTCGACCGTGTTGACAAGGCTGCGCGTCTTCGGGTCGGCGCTGCGCAGCGCGCCCTGGCGGAAGTAGGAGCGGACGCGGTCGCGCAGGCTGGCGGCCTTGCCGACGTAGATGATCTTGCCGCGCCGGTCGCGCATGATGTAAACGCCCGGCTTGTCCGGCAGGCCCTGCAGTTTCCTCTGGATTTTTTCCGTGAGCGGCACGGGCGGACTATACGCATTTTCCAAGGCCGGGAAAAGCCGGGGCCGTTTTTTCCAGGGCCGGGAAATTTTCCCGTGAATTTTTCCAATCCCCGGGAAAAGCATCCGGCGCCGCTTCCAATCCTTGGAAAGTCTTGGAAAAGGGCGGCGGCATTGGCGCGCGGGTGCGGTATAATCCGCGACAGCATGATGACGCAGCGGGGCAAAGTACTGTGTGTGGCACTGCTGGCGGGCTTGGCGTGCGCGGCGCAGGCGGGCGACGACCTGGCGGCGCTGCGCGAGCGCGTGATGGAGGATGTGTTCGTGCTGCGGGCGTACCGGCCGGGCAAGAACAGCTTTGTGGAGAGTCCGCAGCGCCACGCGGGCGCGTGGAATGCGGTGGGCTTCCGCCACACCCTCCTCGACCTTCAGGGACAGGGTTCGCTGCGGCATATCTGGACGACGCGCGGCGCGGGCGCGCCGTATTTCGATTGGGAATTTTATGTGGATGGCGAGGCGACGCCGAGCCTCCGCGGGACCGACGAGGAACTAGTCCGCGCCGCGCAGGCCCTGACGCAGCCGCTCGCGGGCGTCGCCGCGCCGACCGTGCCGCTGGCGCGGCGCGACTTCAACCTGTTCGTGCCGATCCCATTCGAGCGCGCCCTGCGCGTGGACGTGGTCCAGCGCGTGCCCTCGTTCTGGCTCTGGTTCTGCCAGCTCGATTACCGGCTGCAGGATGCGTCGCTGGCCGGTGCGCGCCTGCTCGGCCAACGCGAGGGCACGAACCTGGTACTCGTCGCGCGCGACTGGCCGCCGGCGCGGGTGCGCCACCGCGGCGAGCTATCGCATGCGACGCTGGAGAGCGTGGAGGTGCCGCCGGGCCGGAGCGTCACCTTGGCCGCGGACCAGGGGCCGGGCATCGCGCGCGAGCTGTTCATCGAGTGTTCGCAGCCGGACACGGTGCGGCTACTCGTCAGCTACGACGATGCGCCGGATGCGGCGGTGAACGCGCCGGTGCAACGGTTCTTCGGGCCGTTCCAGGGCGCGTCGTTCGAGCGGCACAGTCCGACGGCCACCACCTCCTATTTGCCGATGCCGTTCCGGCGCAACCTCCGCGTGAGCCTGAAGAACGAGGGCACCAACACCGTCCGCGTAGCCGCGCGCCTCCAGATCGAGCGGGTGAAGCAGTTCGGCGATGACTGGGGTTATTTCCACGCACGGTACAACCGCGCGGAGAACACCGACGGGCACCGGCTGTTCCAGGTGCTCTATCTGCGCGGCCGCGGTCACTGGCTGGGCATGTCGCTCTTTGGGACCGGTCACGACCATGGCGGCGGCGACTTTGCCATCGTAGATGGCGAGGGCGCGGACCCGGCGTTTCTGCACGGCATCAACGGCGAGGACTACTTCACCTTCGCGTGGTTCGGCCGCGGCGCGCATCACCCCTACGCGGTGGCGCACGCCAACGACGAGGGCCGCTATCGCCATCATTTTGAAAATCCGTATCCGTTCAGGACCTCCTTCGCGCTCGAGTGGGGCGCCTATCCAGGGCTGCGGCCGGAGAGCGTGGCCGTCTGGTATCAGGACACGCCACGCGACACCACGCTGCCCGATGGCGCGCGCGCCGAAGCGGTCGCGTGGGATGTGTTCGGCCCGGTGCCCATTCCACACGACACACGCGGCATCTCCGCGACCAACTGGACCGCGGTGCTGCCGACGGTCGCGGAACTCGACGCCGGCGGAAAATGGGAGTGCCGCCTCGTGGACGAGAAATTCGAGGCGGGCTGGATGCGGGAGTGGAGCGTGGGGCCGGCGCTGAACCTGACCTACATCGGCCGGCACGGCACGAAGATCAAGGGCGAGGTCGAGCTCGGTGGCATGGGTCACGCCTTCCTCGCGCGCCGCTTCATCGAGTCACCGGTGATGATCACCGCGTCCTATGTGCTCGCCCACGATGATCCCATCGAGATCGCGGTCAATGGCGCGGTCGTCTATCAGGCCGGCGCGTTTCCCAATGGCTTTGAAGCGCGCACCATCAACCTGCCGCTGCGCCTGGGAAAAAACGAAATCGTGGTCCGGCTGGTCAACCACTTCAACCGCAACTTCAACTGGGCCGGCTTTCTGCTCCGCCCCGGCCCGTGACGCCGCCTTGTTGTTTGACCGGGTGTTATTATGCGGCAGGAAAAGAACAGGGAAGGTGGAAAGGCGCGAAGAATGTGAGATGGCTTCCGCATGGGAAACGACACTAACCTTGCAGGGCGTTGACCGGCGCGGCGGTGCGTGTTAGTGTCCGCCCGCACTTTTTCGGGGCGTAGCGCAGACTGGTAGCGCGTTTGCTTGGGGTGCAAAAGGTCAGGAGTTCAAATCTCCTCGCCCCGACCAGTCTTCCCATACCGCTCGCGGGATGCACTACAGACGCCAAGCCACCCCACAACAAGTCCGCCCCCACCCTCATTGACCCGGCCAGAAACTTCGCGGCTTCGGGACAAGCCGGCTTCCCGAACATTGGAAAAGTTACCTGCGGTTTTTCCGGGTTTGGAAAAACCCCGGTCAGGAAAGACTATTTGGCGAGTTGGGTTTTGATGCTGGAGGCCACCTGTGCCGCGAGGCCGGCGGAACCTTCGGTTGTAAAATGGACGTTGTTGGGCCGTTGCCACTTGGACAGATGCGCCAAGGCGAGGGCGTGCAGATCATCAATCGCCACACCGTTTTCTTTCATGATCTTCTCTGCGGCACGGTTATAGTCGAGCTCGGCATCCTTGACGCGGCCGGCGCTGCCCTCCGGGACGGGCGTCGTGCTGCACCAGATGAGCTTGGCGCCGCTGGCCTTCAGCCGCGCTACCAGCTTGCGCAGATTTTCCGCATAGGCCGGCACGGGGTTGACCTGCTTGCCTTGGGCGGGCGCCACGTATTTGCCGGCGGCATCGAGCCACTTGAGGTCGTGCAGGCCGAAGTTGAAGTGGATCACCTCCCACTTGCCGGTGCCGAGCCACGCGTCCACCTGCTGCAGACCGCGGGTGGTGTCGCCACAGTTGGTAAGGACGCGGTGGACGTTGGCCTGGCCCTTGAGCAATTCGCGCACAGGCAGGGTGTAGCCCAGCGAAATGGAGTCGCCAATCAGCAAGACGCGCGGCAAGCCGGCGATGTCGGTGACCGGCTGCAGCGCCGGATCGGGCGCCTTGGCCCGGACGGGTTTCTTGGTGGCTTCCGCACCGCAGACGGTACCGAGCAGCAGGAAGCCCGCAGCCAGCGCTATTGCGCCGGGCCGGAGGAGGAGATGCTTTTTCATGCGCGCACTATAGCAGCCCCATGCACTCCCGCCTAGTGATGGCCTTGCCCGCCAGCCCCTGCATCCACTTCATCGGGCTGCGGCGAGGGTGGCTTCCGGCGTCGTGCTGGTCTGGCCGTTGACGCCGATAATTTCGGTGCGGAAACGGATCGGCTGGTCGGCATCGGTGACGGGGATCGAAGTTTCAAAAGGATATTCCCCGTCTTCAACTTTCTTCCATGCGCCGCCGAGCTGGTAGAAAAAGAGCACGCGTTTCACCTGGTCGGGTTTCGCGGTACACCAGAGGTAGGCGTTCCACGGACCGGGCCGCACCTGAATCGCGGTGGCGCGCACTTCGATCTCCGGCATCACACTGGGCACCACGAGCACCGGCGCGGGTGCGGCCTGCGGCGCGGGCGCGAGCTGGTGCGCGGCGATGTGTACGTTGACGCCGGCGAGTTGCAGCACCACCAGACCGCGCGCCGGAACCTCCAGCGCCGCGTGCAGTTTGTCGAAGGTCACCGGCACGCTCGCGCCATCGGCGGCGACCGCCGTCAGTTTCGGTGTTGCGTCGGCGGCCAGGCCGAGCTTGGCGGGCAGGAAGTCCACACCGACTTTTTCGGCGGTGGCATTTTCGTTCATCAGCACGACGCAGAGTTTGTCGGCGGTGTGCGCGAGCAGGTAGTTGAGCGCGGGGTTATCGAGCTTGGCGACGCCGCGGTCAAACCACAACCAGGCATCATTCACGTCGAGCACGCGGCCGGGTGCGGCGCCGTACTCGCGGCTATCGAACCAGACGTAGCCGTGCTGGCGCTGCGCCGGGAAGGAAATCTTCCCACCGGAACGCAGCGCTGCCTCGGCCACCAGCCAGTCAATCGTCCACGCGAGGTGCGGCAGGATGTGGTGATAGTAGATGCACGAGACATCCGGTCCCGTGTAGGGAAAACGCGGGTTGAGCGGCAGGTCGGTGTAGCCGACGACGTAGTAGCCGGGATAGTTGCCCCAGCGGCCGAGCGTGGCGTTGCGCGCGTAGGTCTCGAATTCCCTGTCGCCGGTGGCGGCGGCGAGGCGCAGGAAATTCGGCGCCCACGCCGATTGATAGATCAGCGCGCCGCCACTATCCATCCGCGAGTAGGTACACGGCTGCTCGAAGCCGAGGCCGACGTTCGAGGACACCCACGCCGGCGCGCGATGCTCGGGTGTGTCGCCGGGCTTGCGCGGGAAGCCGAGGCGGAAGGTGTCCGGCCCCTTCCACCAGATGTGTTTCGTCAAGCTCACGGTGTATTCGCCGCCGGGATGCACCGTCATCTCGCCCGCGGGCGGCACCGGCTGCGTCCACACGCTGGTCATCAGCCGGCGCGCGCCGAGCGCGGCGCCATCGAGATACTTCTTCTCGCCGGTCTCCTCCCACATCCGCAGCAGTCCCTCCCAGTCGGGCACGAAGGCGACGTTGAAGAACGGCTCCGGCGAAAGCTCCGCCGTGGGCGGCGCGAGGATGTTTTTCTGGAGGTAGAGATCGGCCAGCTCGCGCGCCTTCGCAAGCGCGGCCGCGTCGCCGGTCAGCAGATGACGCGCGAGCCATTCCTCGAACTCCTGCCCGTGACCGTAACCGGCGGTGCGTTTCACGCCGTTGGTCGGCAGGGCGATCGCGCCGAACGCGGACGTGCGGCGCTGCGTCAGTTCCCAGAGTCCGCCATAGGTCGTCGTACCAAAGATGCTGATCGGCCCGCTCATGCTGCCAGCGGGATATTGCGTGCCGGTGTGCGCGGGTTCCGGCGAGAAGTGCGGGTTGCTGCGCGAGAGCGCGTACTCCAGCGTCGGCAGCGCGCGGCGGCGGTAGATTTCCTCGTTGCCGGTCAGGCGGTAAAGCGACAGCGCCGTCTGCGGCGAGGAGTGCGTCACGCCATTGAGCGTCTCGATCTGGTACGGGCCCTTGCCGCGTTCCCACCAGCCGCCAAAGTTGTCGTCCATGACCAGGTCGATCATGTTCAGCGCCGCGTCGGTCAGCGAGGTGCCCACGTTCGTGCGGTAGTCGCGCCAGCCGAAGACCTCGTCGGCCGCCGTGCGGTAGCCCGCGTACCAGTCGCCGGGCTGGACCAGCACGCGCAGCGAGAAGCGCATGGGCACGCCCGGCTTGGCGCGCGCGCGCTCGGTGCCGGGGATCGGGCCGTAGATCGCCGGCTGGACCGCGCCCGTCGCGCTGCGCAGCAGCAGGCCGAACAGCGGTTGCTGGCGGTCGGGCCACTCGAACGGGATTTCCTCCGGCGTGCCGCAGATGCCGAGCACGCGCGCGCCGCCAAGCTGCATCAGCGCGACCGGCGTCGGCGTATGCGTCTGCATCAGCGTCACCGGCTGCGACGGGAACCGCAGGCCGTGCCACATCATCGGCAGCAGCACTTCCCCGACCTCCGCGAGCGGCTTGCGGCAGAAGAGATGGTAGCCGAGCGCGTACATGCCCGCGCGCGCCGGCAGGAAGTCGAGCGTCACGCGCGCCGTGCGCTCGCCGGACCGCAGCTCCCATGTCGCCGAAAATTTCCCCGCCGCCTGCGGATGGAAATCCAGCCGTACCGCGTTACCCACGCGCGTCGCGGTGGACGGCGTCCAGCGCAACACCTCGCCCGCATCCCACACCGCCATGCCCGCGCCGGCGCGCGTCTCCAGCTCCGCGCCGCCGGCCTTGACCATGAACGGCCGCACGCGCCCGCCGGTCCACGAGGGATAGAAGTTGCCGAACTTCAGCTTCGCATCGCCACACGTGATCACCGCATAGGCTTCCGCATCGGCGTCGGCGCCTACATCCACCCAGCGGCCGTCCTGTTTGAACGCGACGCGCGGCGTCACGGTCGGCTGGTCGGCGCGTTGCGCCGGCAGAAACTCAATGCGCAGGTGCTCGTTCTCCAGCGACGCGAGCGCGGCGTCCGCGCCCGGTTTGACCGGTGCGGCGGCGAACGGATCGGCCGCACCCGGCACCGGCAGCGCGAGCGGCTTCACGCGCGTATGCTTGGGCGTACCCAACGCCGCGGTCGGCGTGAACTTGGGATCGGTCGTCAGCAGGATGGCATCGGCGCGGGCAAAACGCTGGCCCATGTCGTGGATGCCGAGCAGCACCGGCCCGGCGGCGAGGTCGAAGACTCCACCGTTTTCCCACGCATAGCCCGCCTTATGCGAGCGGCCGAAGCTTCCCTTGGCGCGCTGGCCGGCGACCGACACCTTGAAACAGCGCGTGCCGGGCCGGTCGTTGGGGAAATCCACCGCGCGCACCCAGAGCGTGTAGCGGCCCGCGCGCGGAACTTCGATGGCAGTGACCGCCGGCAGCTTCGCGCCCAACTCTCCGTTCGAGATCATCCCCTTGCCGGAATGATGTACGGGCTTGAACCCGATGTTCCAGTCGCCGGGAAACTGGAAGTCCTCGCACTCGACGCCGAGCGTCACCGGCTGTTCCGCCGCGCCCGCCGCCATCCACCAGCCCGCCAAGACCAACCACATGATTTTTTTCACGGCGCGAGCCTACGCTTTTTCCAAGGCTTGGAAAAGTCGCGCGTGATTTTTCCAAGGCCCGGAAAAATTTCCGCGAGATTTTCCAAGCCTTGGAAAAAGCGACGGGTCCGGTTTCCAATGTCTGGAAAATGCCGCGCGGCTACTTTTTCTTCGGCGCCACGGCCGGGAGTTCGCTGACGCCGAGGCGCCGGTGGAGGATGGCGAGCGCGTGCGGGGTCTGGCGGATGTCCTGGATGAAGTCCTTGCCAACGCCGGCCTTGGCGTTCAGCGCGCGGCCGAGCGAGTCGAGCAGCAGCGCGCGCAGGGCGCCGTCGCGGTCGAGCGTGCAGGCATAGGCGAGGCCGCTGGAGACGAGCAGGTCGGTGCCGCCGTTACGTCCGCCTTTCTCGAAAGTCGGGCAGGTGTCAAGGTAGCGGAAGCTGTGCGTCTCGTGATTCCACGCATATTTCTCCAGCCAATGCGCGTTGCGCACGATGCACTGCTTGACCTCCGCCGAGGGCGCGTCGAGGTCGAACATCATCAGGCCGTTGAGCAGCACGCCGGCAGCGAACGCCTTGCCGCCGGGATGCGAGGGCTGGTGCAGGCACTCCGGCGGGCCGTGCTTCAGCCCCCAGTCACCGCGCTCGGTCTGCTTGCTTGTGATTTTGGCGACGTAGAGTTTCGCGGCGTTCAGGAAAAACGGATTGCCCGTGCCCTCGAACGCGGCGACGGCGTTCATCAGCGGCCAGCCGGCGGCGCGCTCGATGCCGAAGTCGAAGTTGCGGGTCATATAGACGGCCTGCGCGGCGCAGACCATCTCGGCGACTTCGCGGTAGCGCCGCTCGCCGGTCAGGAAGCCGACGCGAAAGTTACCGGGCTGGAAAATGTGGCCACCCGGATCAATCGCGCCAACGATGAACTGGTTCGGCTTGCTGGGATCAGCGAGGCCGAAGACGTTGCCGAGCGCGCGGAAGCGCGGGTCGGTCATGTCGAAAAATCCGCCGACGTGGCCGATCGAGTGCGCGTAGACGCGGCCCGGCATCCGGTCCTGCCACGGATAATGGACCGTGTCTATCGTCGTGCTATGCCGCGCGCAGTCCTCCGCCCAGCGCAGCCAGCGCGCGTCGCCGGTGCGGATGAACTGGAGTGCGAGCGCGCCCATCATGTCGTATTCGTGGTTGCCCCAGTTGAAGTGCCGCTCGCCGTGCCAGTCGCCGAAATTCATCCAGCCATACTCGTGTTTCTTCTGGCGGTTCTTCTCCATCTGCGCCAGCCCCTCGTCCGCCATCTTCTCGTAGGCGTCGAACAGCCCGGCCTGCCGCGGCTCGACGATGCCGAACACGCCGCTCGCGCAGTAGTGCTTCGGCGGCGCGGCAGCCACGAGCGGCTGGCCCGCCCACTCGGCGAAGCGCGCGTCATTCAGCGGATTGACGCGGATGTAGAGGTCGGTGCTGAATTCCAAGCCGCGTTTGATGCGATACTGGCCGCGGTCATAGCAGTAGTAGAGACGGATGAGATCCTCGGAATTTTTCGATTCCTTCTCGAAGGCGTCAGCCGGCAGCGCCGGCAGGATTTTCACGGTGAGCCCATCGGGCCGCAGCTCGAAACCTTTCGGATAGAGCTGCCAGAAATCCGGCACGGCGACCGTGAGGCCGCGTTGGTAGTCGCTAAGATAGGCGTAACCCGCTGCGTGCTGTCCACTATTCGTCTGACCGGCCAGCGTGGCCGAGAAATGATCGTCCTTGTCCTGCAACAACGTCGCGGGCGAGGTGAACGCTGTGGCCACGCCAGACGCGAAGGCACCGCGCGCGGAATGGCCGGCGGCCAGCGGGAAATTCACTTCCGCGCTGCGCAGGTTGGTCAGCACGGCGTTGGTCTGGTTGTTGAGAATCGTCCACTGCACACGCACCCAATCCTGCCCGTCGCTGACAAAGTAGCGCGCCCGCCAGCGGAACAATTTCGCACCATTCTGGGCGACGAAGTCGCCCTCCGCGCGCACGACTGCGCGGATATCGCCACTCTCTTCAACAGCCACCACATCAGGTGCGGCGGCAAAAAATGGCTTCCCGTTGCCGTCGGTGATCTGTGCCGTGCCGCCGGCAGGCAGCGCAAAATGTTTCCGACTGATGGGAACAGTCAACCAGCCGTTCGTGACCGTCAGACCTCCATCATCGTCAGGTATGAGCCCCAGCTTTCCCAACGGCCACGACCGACGAGCTGTGCCACAGACGATGTGATAGTGCACCGGTATCGGCGCGGTGTCGGCGAGGAAACTCACCTGCAACCATTTGACGGAACCATCGGGCCAGAACGCCGTCGCTTCGAATTGCGCCGGTAGCTGACGGCGCCGCTTATCGGACAGCCCGACATCGGAACTGGATGCGAGCGTGCCCTGCGCGAATGGAATCCCGCACGTCACCGGCCACTGGTGCCGCCAAAATTCCGTCGGTTCGGTTACGGTAAGAGTGATGTCCTGCCTCTTCGAACTTGCGATACGCGGCCGCTGGCCCGCGACAAATTTCACGGACGCCGTCGCACCCAAACTATGAATGACCGCTTCGCACGCCTGGTTCGTCGGCAGTCCGGCCAGCGCAACGCGGTGGTTGCGTGTATCGCCGATGGATTCCTCGAACTTCTTCCCGGCGCACTCGATCGTGGCCGGCGGCGTGGGCACATCGGTGATCCACGAAATTTCCGTCACGCCATCGGGGCGCGTGAACGCGGCAACGTCGGTGAGTTTGGGCGGCGTCAGGAGTTCCAGCCGGATGTAATCGTAGTAGGCGGAGCCAAGGCTGGCGGGATTGGCGAAGCGGTCGTCCACCATCAGCTCGAACACGCCGTCACGGATTTCATGAACGCCGAGATCAGTCTCGCCGCCGCCGGATTTCAGCCACGTGCGACCGGCGTCGAACGAGTAAGCCAGCGGACGCGTCGTCGGGCCGAGCCACGCGCGGTAGAGGCCCGGCGCGATGCCGGTGATGCGCGTATGCAGCGGCGGCGCGCCCGCCTCCGGCGTCGCGCGGTCGCGCTCGACCTTGGGCGTGGTCAGCGCGGCATCGCGCGAGCGCTTGCCCGCGCCCTCGGTAGTCCACAGCCGCCACTGGTTCGCGGTAACCTTGTTGGTCAGCCACGCATCGCGCGGCGTGCTCCAGTCCTCGGCCTCGAAAATCAGTCCCGGCAGCCCGCGGAAGTTGGTATTGGTGGCCGCCGTGGCGGCGGAGAGCGAGAGCAGCAGTACGGCGAGAATTTTCATGGCGCGAGCCTACGCCTTTTCCAAGGCTTGGAAAAGCCACGCGTGTTTTTTCCAAGGTCCCGCATGCACATAATAAGTGCACCACCGAAAGCGGACGGGTACACCTAACGGTTGTTGGACCTAACAACCCCCGCAAGGAGACCCGTCCATGAAGCGAGAGTACACGCAGTTGACTGAAAAAGAACGCC
>CAISWQ010000015.1 GCA_903889245.1 uncultured Lentisphaerota bacterium
GATCTGTATCGCTCCCCTGTGGGCGGGGTTTCCAACCCCGCGAGCCCAACCACAGCCTATTCGCGGGGTTGGAAACCCCGCCCACAAGATTTTCAGCCTTGAAATACGGATGCTGAACCCATGAACAAACCCGTGATCCTGATTGCCGATGATGAGAAAAACACGCGCGAGGGCCTGGCCCGCGCCCTGCAGCGGCACTATAGCGTGCTGCTGGCCGAGGATGGCCGGCGCGCGCTTGAGCTGCTCGAACAACAGCCGGTGGACATCATCCTCTCCGATGTACGGATGCCGGGCATGGATGGCCTGACGCTGCTCTCCCGCGCGCTGGCCCGCCAGCCGCAGCCGTTGGTAATCCTGCTGACGGCCTACGGCACGGTCGAAACCGCCGTCGAGGCGATGAAGCGCGGTGCTTATGATTTCCTGACCAAGCCGGTCAATCTCGACCAGCTCGACCTGAAGCTGAAGCAGGCGCTGCGCAGCCGCGAGGTCGAGGTGGAGAACCGTACGCTGCGCGAACAGCTCGATGCGAAGTTCGGCCTGGAAAACATCCTCGGAAACTCCGCGCCGATGCAGGAGGTTTTCGACACGCTCCGGCAGGTCGCGCCGGCGCGCGTGACCGTGCTGGTCGAGGGCGAGAGCGGCACCGGCAAGGAGCTGGTCGCGCGCGCCATCCACCAGTTGAGCCCGCGTGTCAAGGGGCCGTTCATCCCGGTCCACTGCGCCGCGCTCTCCAAGACGCTGCTCGAAAGCGAGCTGTTTGGCCACGAGAAGGGCGCCTACACCGGCGCCACCGAGCGCCGGCAGGGCCGCTTCGAGCTGGCCGATGGCGGCACGCTGTTCCTCGACGAGATCGGCGAGATTGATTCCGCCATGCAGGTGAAAATCCTGCGCGTGCTCGAGGAGCACAAGTTTGAGCGCGTCGGCGGCTCCGAAACGCTCGAAGTGGATGTCCGTCTGCTCGCCGCGACCAACCGCGACCTCAAGCAGATGGTCGCCGAGGGTAAGTTCCGCGAAGATCTTTTTTATCGCCTCTACGTCGTCAACCTCCGCCTGCCGCCGCTGCGCGAACGCGGCAGCGATATCCCGATGCTCGCCCAGCATTTCCTGCACGAGTTCGCGCGGGAAAACCAGAAACCCGTCACCAGCCTCACGCCCGACACGCTCGACCTGCTCGCCGCCTACCGCTGGCCCGGTAACGTGCGCGAACTGCGCAACGTCATGGAACGAATGGTCGTGCTCGCGCGCGGCGACAAGCTGACCGTGCGCGATCTGCCACAAAATATCCGCGACCTCGCCGGCGGCAAGCCCGCGGGCGTTGCGCTCGGCGGCCACCTGACGCTCGAGGCGGCGGAAAGGCAGCTCATGATCCAGGCGCTCAAGCAGCACGAGGGCAACCGCACCCTCGCCGCCAAGCAGCTCGGCATCAGCCGCCGCACCTTCCACCGCAAGCTCAACGAGTACGGGCTGCGGGAGGCCGGGTGAAGCCAGCGGGCGTTCGTCACCCGCAATGGTGGCGATATCGTGACTCAACCGTACCCCAACCTCCTGGCTTTAAGGCGGCACAACACTTGCAAATAAAGGCGCAGACAGGCTGAAGAGTTTGGCGTTGGTCAGCTCGATAACGACGCGCAGCGGGCGATCCACCGGAACTTTCTCTGCATTTTTCCAGCGCACGGTCCAGCGCGTCGCGTCGGTGGTCAGGGGCAGGCTATCGTCGAGTCCAAAGCCGGGGAGCGCGCGGCCATCGGCTTCGAGCAGCGCGACGCGCAGGCTGCCGCCCTTTGCATCGGCGTTGATGAGCAGCAGCGGCGCGCCGAACTGCAGCGGCTTGGTTTCGAGGCGGCCGGTGGCGGCGCCGGCATCGAGCGAGGCGAAGCCGTGACGCCGCCATTCGGCGCGGCCGATGGATAGCTTTTTCTCCGGCAGCGCGCCGCCGTGCGGCGTCGTCAGCGCGGTGTAATAGACCCACGTCTCGTCGCCGACATCCACGCTCGTGCTGCTGACGCCGAGGATCGCGCCGCCATCGAACGTGCCGGGCGCGCCGCGCGGGATCATGATCGTGCGCGGTTCGGTCCGCTGCCACGCGCGGCCATCGGCGCTGGTCGCGAGCTGGACGTCAATCGGGCCATCGTCGGGGCTCTGGCCGGGCGTGAGCTGGTCCTTCGGCCGGCGCGCCGTGGTGACGCGGAACATCGTCGGCAGGCCGAGGAAGCCGCCGGCGTGCGGGAAGACGGACATGTTATAGACCTCGGTCCGCTGCTGCGGGCCGGTCGCCCACGCATCGTCGGCGGCGTCGGGCGCGAAGACCAGCCCCGGCTCTGTCCACGTCTGCATGTCGCGGCTGCGCGCGAGCCACACGACGCGGCGGCTGAAGCCGCGGATTTTCGTCGGGACTTTGTGATAGGCGAGGAACTCGCCCGTCGCCGGGTCCTGCGCGAGCGTGATCGTGTCGCCGGATTTCAGCACGGGATTTTTCGGATAGGCGGTCCAGTTCAGCCCGTCGGCGGAATAAGCGGCGCGATAGCCGCCCGAACCCGAGCCAAGCATCTTGTAGTGCCGCGCCGGATCGGGTTCGCGTTTGTCGAGGAGGACGCTCGGGCTGTGGATGTTGAAGACGATGTTGTTGCTGCCATGCACGCCGAGCGCGGGTTTCTGCCAGCGCACGCCGTCGGAGCTGGTGGCGTAGAGCACGGCGTCGCCTTTGAACGCCTGCGGGCGCGTCATATACCAGAGGCGCAGCAGTCGTGTGGTTTCGTCGAAATAGACCGAGCCATAAACGTAGACGCGCGAGCCTTCCCACGGCTGGTCGGCCTCGAGCACGGGCGTGCTGCGCGTGCGCGCCGGGTGCAGCGTGCGCGTGACGTTCGTGCGCGCCGCGACGCCGCCATCATCGGCAAACAGCAGCGGCAGCTCGCCGAGCACGAGGTCGCGGGCCTGCGCCAAGCCGCAACAGGCGAGCAGAATTATTTTCGGCAGTGTTTTCATTCAAACCGGAAGCTGTAGAGCTTGGTGTGCATGCCGGTGAACACCAGCTTCACCTTTTGTCCTTTGAGCGCGGCCATGTTGTGGTCTTTCCAGATAACTTCGGCGTGCGTCGAGTTGGTGCGCACGACGGCGCATTCCTCGGCGGCGCAGCCGGCGAGAACCTTGCCCTCCGCGTCCTGCAAGCCGACGCGCAGTTCGCCCTGCGCGCCGGTATCCACGTTGAGCAGCAGCCGCCCGCCGTCCACGGTCACCGGCGCGGTGACGCACCGGCCGGGTGCGGCGCCGAAGTCAGCGGAGATGAAACCATCGAGCCGCTGGACGTAGCGGTAGATGGCGCCATCGGTCTTCTTCTGCCGCGCCTCGCGGTCGCCGTGGCGCGACGCGAAGCTGGTGCCGAACTGCCAGAGCTCGTCGCCGCGGACGACGAGGCCGGTGCCCATGAAGACCATGTTCTCGTTCGTGCGCAGCGCGACGTAGGCCGCGCGGTCGTAGCGCTGCCACGCGACGCCATCGCGGCTGCCGGTGAACTGGATGTGCAGCCGGCCGTCGCTCATGTGCCGGTCGCGCTGGAAGATGGAGGGGAAGCCCACGTACCAGCGCGGGTCGGGCGGATACGGCAGGGCGGAGAGGTTATAGACATCGGTGTCCGGCGGATCGCTCGCGTCCGCGGCAAAGACGGTCGGGAACTCGGTGCCGATGACGGCGACCTTGTCCTTGCCCCACATGCGGAGGCTCTTGGAGGTGGGTCCGATAGCCAGCGGCGTCGTCAGGTCGGGCAGCTCCGCGCGCACCACCTTGCGATACAGTTTTTTGTCCGGTCCACGCTCCCAGCCGCGCAGGTAGAGGACGTATTTCTGGAGCCGCTCGTCCCAGAACGTGACGTTCTGCGTATCTGCGCCGAGGCGCAGCAGCGGCGCCGCGTCGTGCCGCCAGCGCAGGCCATCGGGTGAATAGAAGCGCACCAGGCCCTTCGATGGCAGATGCGTCACATAGACGTAGCGCGCCTCCGGCGGCCCGTGCGGATCGCGGCAGACAACGCCCTCCAGCGAGGTCAGCCCGACGAGGTTGTTCGAGGTGCTGCCCTCATACTTGACGATGCCGAGGTTGGGCTTGGTCCAGTGGGTGCCATCGCCCGACTCCGCGTAGGCCACGTTCGCCTTGTTCGCCTTGTCGCGGCAGATGTACCACATCCGCAGCTTGCCGCCATCGTCGAGGACCGTGAGGTAGAAGCTGATCATCAGCTGCTCCCACGGCTGGTCCGGCTGGATGACCAGCTCGCGCCGCTCCGGCGGATTGACGCGCAGCGCGACCTGTTCCAGCACCGGCAGCGTCGCCGGGTCCAGAAACAGATGCCGCAGCGGCGGCAGCTCCGCCCGAACCAGCACGGCCCCGCAGCAGAGCCACAACGGCAGCAAGAGTGATTTCATGGCCGCAGTGTAGCCGCCGCGGATTTTTTTCCAAGGCTTGGAAAACATCCGGGGAAAAGTTCCAAACCCCCTCTGTGCCTATGAAAGTGAGACACTTTGTTGACAGGAATATAGAGGGCGGGAAAAGGCTAGCGGATGCAGACGGAAACAGGAATGACAGAGGCGGCAGTGCGTAGTGAGCGGAGCGAACGGAGCAGCGCCGCCGGC
>CAISWQ010000016.1 GCA_903889245.1 uncultured Lentisphaerota bacterium
CCTGCTTCGGCTTCCTTCAATACCCCGATAATCTGTTCTTCGCTGAACCGCTTTCCTTTCATCGCTTGTCCTCCGTTTCGTTGCTGTTGTAGACCAGAGAACTCGCTTTGAACATGCTCCAGTTTTATGGGGGAACGTCATGAAGTACGACCCGGCTCTTGCCGACCGCGAGAATGTGGAGTTCTATTGGGACTTGTTGAAGATCAAGGATGCCGAGACAATGCCTGCACTGCTCGATCGTTACACCTTCTACTATAAACGTGATGTCCGTTCACCAGAGGTGTACCGAGGCTCGAACGTAATTACATACCGCGAGATATTTGAACCGCTACTGACCTTTGCCGACTCCCGCCACGCCGATTTGATTGAGAAATTCATTGTGGAAAATCCGCAGTTAGCTCCGTTGAGAGATCAGGTGCTCGAAATAAGGAAGCGTCCGGCTCCACCAGCGCGCGTCGAGCCGCCTTTCCGCCTTGGTCAAAAGCTAGTCGAACCATGAGGGGGGCGGTGAGGGTCAGACCGTGAATGGGCGGGTACGGGGTCAGGTCTGTATATTTATACAAATGGGGGGGGCACAGGGTTACGTCTCCAGATTCAAGAATTGATTTGCAGCGGGCAACGTATGTGGGGGACAGGTCTGCTTTTCTTTTCAAGTAGGGTGCGCCGGGTTGGTGCGCGCAGCTGATGGAGAGCGAGCAGCAGCGGCGGCCGCTGTTGGAGAAATACACGGCGATCGTGACGGCGGAGGAACAGGCGCTGCTCGCCGCGCAGAAGGAACTCCGCGAGGCCTTGCGGTTGCCCACGCCCGTGCCACCGCCCGCCGTCCAATGACCGCACCATGCAGAAGCTGTTCACGCGTCATCAACGACACGATCCTGCGACGCCAGAAATTGGGCTTGCAAGTGGCGAATTATTTGATTAGGCATTTTTTATCGCCACTGCATCAGGCGGTGACGCAGACTAGGAGTAGGAATATGACAGCAACAGCAGCGTCCACGGTTTCTCGTCGGGATTTCATGCGCAACCTCGCCGGGGTCGGCGCGGGGCTGGCCGTCGCGCGGCTCGGCGTCTCGGCGGAACCAGCAGCGAAGGGGCAGTATATGACCGGCTTTGCCGCGCCCAAACTGGACCGGGTCAGGGTCGGCTTCATCGGCGTCGGCGCGCGCGGTGGCGGGCACCTTTCCCAGATGATGACGCTCGATGGCGTGGAGGTGACCGCGATCTGCGACAACCATCCGCCCACCTTGGCCAAGGCGATCGAGAAGGTCGTCAAGAAGGGCCGGCCGAAACCCGCCGAGTTTGGGAACGGCGACGAGGATTATAAGCGGATGCTGGAACGCAAGGACATTGACATCGTCATCGTTGCAACGCCGTGGGAATGGCACGCGAAGATGTGCGTGGATGCGATGAACGCCGGCAAGCACGCGTTCACGGAAGTGCCCGCGGCGCTGACGGTGGAGGAATGCTGGCAACTGGTGGACACCTCCGAGCGGACCGGCAAGCATTGCATGATGATGGAGAACTGCTGCTACGGGCGGGAGGAATTGTTCTGCCTCAACATCGTCCGCCAGGGTTTGCTGGGCGAACTGCTCCACGCCGAGGCCGCCTACATTCACGAACTGCGCGGCCAGATGATGCAGGTCGAGCACGGCACCGGTTCGTGGCGGACGCTGCACTACGCCAAGCGCAACGGGAATCTCTACCCGACGCACGGGCTTGGCCCGGTGGCGCAATATCTCGGCATCAATCGCAGCGACAAGTTCGATTATCTCTCGGCGGTGGCGTCGCCGGCATTCGGTCGCCCGCTGTTTGCGAAGGCCAAGTTCCCGCCGAACCACAAATGGAACCAGATCAAGGAGTGGAATTGCGGCGACATGATCACGACGATCATCAAGACCGCGCGCGGCCGCTCGCTGATGGTGCAGTGGGACGAGACCTCGCCGCGGCCCTACTCGCGCATCAACCTCATCCAGGGCACGAAGGGCACCTATGCCGGCTATCCCGAACGCCTGGCCTGCGAAGGGCTCACGCCGAATACGCATGCATGGATCGAAAAGGACAAGCTCGAAGAGGTCATGAAGAAATACGAGCACCCACTGTTCGTGAAGATGGGCGAGCTGGCGAAGAAGGGCGGCGGGCACGGTGGCATGGACTGGCTGATGCTCTGGCGCATGGTCACCTGCCTGCGCGAGGGCCTGCCGCTCGACCAGGATGTTTATGACGCCGCCGCGTGGTCGGTGATCGGCCCGTTGAGCGAGAAATCCATCGCCACCCGCAGCTCGTCGCAGGATGTGCCGGACTTCACGCGCGGCCACTGGCAGACCACGCCGCCGCTCGGCATCGTCACCTGACCACTTTCCGAACCTTGGAAACCGGGAACGGTGTTTTTCCAAACCTTGGAAAAGCGGCGATTCAATTCTTCAGCAAATCCCGGCGGCGCATGACGCGCAACGTGACGGGTTTTGGGTAGGAGTAGAAATCCATGAGGTCATCGAGCCGCGCGATGCGCCACGGGCGGACCAGCGAGCCGCCGTTTTTCGTAAAGACCAGGTTGGCGGCGAGGAAATTGCAGGAATGGACCACGCCCTCGCCTTTTTTCACGAAGAGCAGGACATCGCCCAACTGATATTCCTTGCCCGGCACCTCCAGATAGTCGCGTTGCAACGTCAGGCTGACTTCGGAGAGGCTGGTGAAGCGGAGATCGGGCTGCCGGCTGAAGAAATTCAGCGTCGTGTAATGGCAACCGCTGAAACTGGGGTCATCCGGTCCGGGATAGAGGTTGAGGCGCTCGCGTGGGAAGGGCGGCAGCAGTTCCTGCAGGGGCACGGTGTGGTTGCCGCCGGGTTCCTGCGCAGCCGTCATACGGGCGGCGACTTCCGCCTCGCGGTCGGGCCACCCCCAGTAATGCGCCAGATCTTTCGTGCTGTCGCCCGGCAGCAGATGTAAACGCACATCCAGCGCCACCTCGCGCGAGAGGGCCCGGAAGAGGCGGGCATATAACGCGTGCTCAGGATGTCGGCGGAGCACGAGTGGAAGATCGGAAAAGAGCTGCATGTTGCCTTCGCGATAAACCAGCTTGCGTAACAGGGTCTCGACCGCCGGCGTCAGTTGCGTGCCCTCGAACCAATCCCTTTGCGTGTTCAGTTCGAAACGGAATGGCGTGGTGTGCGCAACATTTTGGGTGTGGGTGGCGAGCAGCCCGTAGAGATTCGCGCGGTCACCCGTGCCGAGGTTGACCACAAGATCATCCGGGGGATGCAACAGAAAGCCATTGCCGCCAGCCACGGGCGTGGCGTTGGTCTGGAGTGCGACGGCCAGGCTCTCGGAAAGTCCACAACCCAGCAGACGTTGCTTCAACACCAGAGGGGACAGGGCTTCGAGATACCAACAGGTGGCATTGGTTGGCAGCGCCATCACGTTGACCACGCCCGGCGGTGGTTCAATCACCATTTCGGTATAGCGCAGATGCCCCCAAGAACCGGGCAGACAATAATTCAAGCGCTTATCCAGTCGCGGCTGGTGCGGTGCCAGTTTCCAGAGCGTCACCCCAGCGCCGACCCCGCAAATGACGAGAAAGATCATCGCCAGCCAGATATCGCGCACGACCCATTTCTGCCACCAACGCATGGCGGGAAAATACTACAGGAAGTCGGTTGGGCGAAGGCTTTTCGCAGTCGAATGACCCGGTGACAAGAATCTGGTTGGTGCGGTTTTAGCAATATGCTACGTTTTCTACACGGTATGGATACGAACACTCAAGGGATGGTGCAGGCGTTCCTGACGGAATATCACCAGCTTGCTACAGCGATTGAACCGGTGTTTGGAGAGGCGGCCCGGTCCAAGGCGACCACCTGGGGATTGGATCTCAAGGATTTCTCCCTGTTGAGTCAACTGACACATGTCCTGCGCGATGCCGGTCTTTTCCTGAATTTCCCGCAACTCGCGGCTGTGGCCCGGCCCCTGTTCGAGTTATTGCGCGCGCAGGGCGCGGAGGGCACGCCCAAGTTGACACCATCCCAGACGCAGTTGCTGCTCGATGGCTTGCAGTTGACGGCGCGCCTGGTGGAGGGCATCGCCGCCGCGGGCGCGGAGCCGCGCCTCGACGCGGAACTGGCGCGGTTCGCAACCAACGCCCGCACACTCAACCTGCCGTGGGAATTTTCCGAAGGCGGCCACGCGGTCATGGCGGGCGCAAGCTCCGATAGCCAGAAGGTGGCCGACCTGCTTGCCGATGGCCCCGTGCCGACAGCGCCCGCCCCGGCACCCGCGGCCACGCGCACCGCCGCATCGGCCGACATGCTCAACGTCTTCGTGCAGGATGCCGAGGAAATCCTCGACCACGCCGAGCAGGACCTGCTCGCGCTCGATCGTGACCCGGAGAAGCTGCACGACCTGCTCCGTCAATTCCACACGCTCAAGGGCAACAGCGGCCTGATGGGCTATGACACGCTGCAGCAGTTCAGTCATCACCTGGAGAGTGTGCTGCAAGGCATCCGCGATCAAAAACTCCGGCCGCCGCCGGAATGGATCACGCTGTTCCTGGAGGCGGTGGACCAGTTGCGCCGCGCGGTGGCCGATCTGGCCAAGGGCGGGCACGGGCAGACGATCAACCTGGGTTTGTGGACGGCCAAACTGGCGGTGTTCGGGAGCGCGGAAGAAACACCGGCCGCGCCGCCGGTAGAGGAAGCGCCCGCCCCTGCCGCGCCGGAAGCAGCCGCCCCCGCCCTGCCGGCGGCGCGTGGCGGCGTGCGCGTCAACGTCGAGCGGCTCGACCAACTCAACGATCTCGCCGGTGAACTGGTGATCGCCTCGGCGGTCGTGCAGCACTTGAGCGCCGCCCGCACCGACGTGGACCTGGAACGTTACAATCGCGCGTGCCACCAACTGAACCTCATCACCTCGACCGTACAGGATCTCGCGATGGCGATCCGCATGGTGCCGATCGAGTCGGCCTTCCGGCGTTTGCCGCGGCTCGCGCGCGAGCTGGCGGCGAAGACCGGCAAGCCGCTGGACCTCCAACTCGTCGGCGCGGAGACGGAGGTGGACCGCCGCGTGACGGAGCTGATTGCCGACCCGCTGGTCCACATGGTGCGCAACGCGGTGGACCACGGGCTGGAGCCGCCCGATGAGCGGCGCAAGCGCGGCAAGCCGGCCACGGGCACCATCCGTATCGAGGCGCTGCACCGCTCCGGCGAGGTCTGGATCAACATCAGCGACGACGGCCGCGGCCTGCAACGCGAGAAAATCCTGGCGCGGGCGCGCGAGCGTGGCCTGTTGCCCGCCGAGGCCAACCCGACCGACGAGGAACTGTTTCCGCTGATCTTCGAGCCGGGCTTTTCCACGGCCGAGGTCGTCACCGAGGTCTCCGGGCGCGGCGTCGGGCTGGATGTGGTCAAGCGCAACATCGAGCGCCTACGCGGCCGCATCGAGGCGCACAGCACGCCGGGCTTGAGCACGACCCTGACGATCCGCCTGCCGCTGACGCTGGCGGTGATCCAGGGCATGATCGTCGGCGTCGGCCCGGAGCAGTTCGTGCTGCCGATGCCGGGCATCTGCGAATCGCTGCGACCGACGGCCGCGGAGGTCCACCGCGTTCAGGGCGAGGGCGAGCTGATCGTCCTGCGCGGCACCACGATTCCGCTTTTCCGGCTCGCGGATTTGTTTATGCTCCCCGGCAGCGCGGCGCGGCCGGAGGAGGGCGTGGTGACGATTGTCGAGGATGGCGAGCGGCGCGTGGCGCTGCTGCTCGATGAACTCCTCGGCCAGCAGCGCGTGGTGGTCAAGAGTCTGGGCGAAGCGCTCGGCCGGTTGCCGGGCGTCACAGGCGCGAGCATCCTGGCAGACGGCCGGGTGCGCCTGATCCTGGATGTGCCGGGGCTGATCCGGCTGGCGCATGAACGCAAGCGGTGAAGGGAGCGACCTATGGCCTTGGTGGAAACGCGCAATGGTGTGGCACAACAGACGGAGAAATACCTCTCCTTCCAGCTCGCCGGCGAGGAGTACGGCTTCCCGATTCTCGCCGTGCAGGAGATCATCCAGTGGACCGACGTGACCCGCGTGCCGCGGACGCCGGCGTTCATCCAGGGCGTGATCAACCTGCGCGGCAAGGTGATCCCGGTGCTCAACCTCCGCCAGCGCTTCGGCCTGGGCGCGCAGGCAGCGACCGCGCGCACCTGCATCGTCGTGCTGCAACTGGAACAGGAGCAGGGCCGGCTGCTCTGCGGGGCGGTGGTGGACACGGTCACGGATGTCGTGGACCTGGCCACGGGCCATATCGAGAAGGCGCCGGAGTTTGGCGCGAGCGTGGATACGGCCTTCATCGCCGGCATCGGCCAGTTCGCGTCGCGCGTGATCATCCTGCTGGACGTGGAACGGATTTTGGATCGCCGGGATTGGACAGCGGTGGAACAGGCCGCGAGCGCGGCCACGGAAAAGGAGCAGAGCCATGAATAAGCAAATGCGTCTCGCGGTGAAGATCGGGCTGGGGTTTGCCACGCTGATTCTTTTGTTGCTGCTGGTGGGCGCCTACGCCGTCTGGCAACTGCGCACCATCCAGGTCACCTCGCAGGACCTGGCCGAGGAGGCGGTGCCCACCGTCATCGCGGCCAACAACATCGAGCGGCACACGCTGCTGACCATTGCGGAGGACCTGCGCTACCATGAGAGCCCGACCGCGCAGCAGCGCCATCTGATCACCACCAACATGGGCGAGGCACGCGACTCGATCAAGGAGACCATCGCCCTCGCCCAGCAGCACCAGTTGGAGGACGTGGGCCAGGCCGCCAAACAGTCGGACACCATGGCCAGGAAATATGATGCCGCGTTGACCACCGCCATCGAGCAGATGGACAAGATCGCGCAGCTCAAAAAGCAGCTCTATGCGAGCGAAGACCGCTATAACCGCGCCTGTGTGGCCATCGCCTCGGCCGAGATGCAAAGCGCCAAACAACTCTCCGCGACCGTGACCAACCAGATCACGGCGGGTGCCGATAGCGGGCGCACCATCGGCGCGGTGGTGGGCGAACACCTCAAGGAGATTGCCGCCTACCGCGACCTGATTGACGCCGGCCATGAGATTTTCATCGCCACCGAGCGCGCCGAGATCGAGCGCAAGCCCGAACTGGCCACCAAGGCCTTGGGTCAGTTTGACGAGATCAAGGCCAGGTTCGATGAACTGAAGCCGACCGTGGACGCGCAAAACGCGCAGGCCTTTGAGGAGAGTCGCAAGGCCGCGCAGGATTTCCGCGAGGCCATCGAGGGTATCGTGGCCGGCTGGCAGGCGCTCTATGCGGCGCAGGCCGATGGCGTGCGTGCCTCGGCCGATCTGCTGCAGCGCGCGGAGAACACGGCAGAGCTGGGCGTCAACCAGGTCAAGAAGACCAGCAAGATCAGCATCGAGACGGTCAACAGCGCGTTCTGGATGGTCGGCGGCGGCATCGTGCTCGCCATCATCATCGGCGTGGTTTTCGCCACGCTGCTCTCGCGCTCGATCACCCGGCCGCTCAACCGCGTGATCGGCAGCCTCTCCTCCGGCGCGGAACAGGTCGCCAGCGCCTCCAACCAGGTTGCCAGCGCCAGCCAGCAGATGGCGCAGGGCTCCAGCCAGCAGGCCAGCAGCTTGGAAGAGACTTCATCCTCGCTTGAGGAGATGGCCTCAATGACTCGACAGAACGCCGATAACGCCATCAAGACCGACTCGCTGATGGGCGAGACCAAGGGCATGGTCCTCGAAGGCGTCAATCAGATGAAGGGGATGAGTAGCGCGATCGGCGAAATCCGCCAGTCGGCGCAGGAGATGGCGAAGATCATCAAGACGATTGACGAGATCGCCTTCCAGACCAACCTGCTCGCGCTTAACGCGGCGGTCGAGGCCGCGCGCGCCGGCGAGGCGGGCAAGGGCTTCGCGGTCGTCGCCGAGGAGGTCCGCAACCTCGCGCGCCGCAGCGCCGAGGCGGCCAAGACCACCGCCGCGCTGATCGAGGGCGCGCAGAAGAACTCCGAGGCTGGCGTACAGGCCTCGGGCAAGGTCTCCGACTCGCTCACCCGCATGCAGGATGGCGCGCTCAAGGTCGCCGGCCTCGTCGCGGAGATCACCGCCGCCTCGCGCCAGCAGTCGCAGGGCATTGACCAGGTCAACATCGCGGTCGGCGAGATGGACAAGGTTATCCAGCAAAACGCGGCGAACGCCGAGGAGTCGGCGAGCGCGGCGGAGGAACTCTCCTCGCAGGCACAGGAGCTTTACGCGCTGGTCGCCGAGCTGACCGCGCTGGTCAATGGCAGCGCCGCCGTGGCGCAAGCGCCGGTGCGCAAGCCCACCGCGCCGATGTCCGCGCCGCACCAGACCGCGTTGAGCGATCGCATCCGGGCGCAACGCCAGGCCGCCGCCGCGCGCGCCGGTACGCATGCGGAAAAGGTCATTCCGCTGGAAGATCATGAACTGAAACACTTCTAACCGCCATGCTGGCCACCGCCGAACATCCGATGCAGCTCGAAACGGAGATTGATCCGCGCACCTTCCACCGGATCGCGGAACTCGTCTACGCCAGGGCCGGCATCGTGCTGGGCGAGAAGAAGGAGGCGCTGGTCGCCGCGCGCATCGGCAAACGGATGCGCAAGCTGGGCTTGACGCGTTACCGCGATTACCTTGCGCTGCTGGAGAAAGCCCCGGAGGATGGCGAGCCGATCGAGATGCTCAACGCCATCTCGACCAACGTGACGCAGTTCTTCCGCGAGCCGGCGCATTTCGACCGCCTCGCCGGCTGGCTCCAGCGCTGGCACGCCGCCGGCCAGACGCGCTTCCGCCTCTGGTGCGCGGCGGCCTCGACCGGCGAGGAGCCCTACTGCCTCGCCATGCTGGCGCGCGAGCATCTGCCGTCCAGCGCCGACGTGCGTATCCTCGCCACCGATCTCTCGACGCGCGCGCTCGCCGAGGCCAGCGCCGGCGTTTACTCCGCCGAGGATGTCGCGCCCATTCCCCGCGAACTGCTGGCGCGTTATTTCTCGCGTGGCCCGGACCAGCGCTACACCGCCCTGCCCGCGCTGACGGGGCTCATCAAGTTCGCGCGGCTCAACCTCGCCCACCCGCCCTACCCCATGCGCGGGCCGTTCGACGTGATCTTCTGCCGCAACGTGATGATCTATTTTGACAACGACGTGCGCCGCCGCCTGCTCGACGAATGCCACCGCCTGCTGCGGCCCGAGGGCTTCCTTGTCGTCGGCCACTCGGAAAGTCTCTCCGGCATCCTCGGCCACTTCCGACCGGTGGAGCCTTCGATCTACACCAACCCCTGACAGATTGAAACGGAACCATGGCTCATAACGTCATCGTGGACATTGCCGGGGCGGCCGTCGCGGATTCGCCCGAGGACGTACTCGTCACCTACTCGCTCGGTTCCTGCCTTGGGGTCACGCTCTATGACCCCGTCTTGCACATCGGCGGCATGTGCCACTGCATGTTGCCCCTTTCGCAAATTGACACGCAGAAGGCCGCCGACAAGCCGTTCATGTTCGTGGACACCGGCGTGACGCAACTGCTGGACCTGATGTTCAAGCGCGGCAGCCGCAAGAAAGATATCCTCGTCCGCGCCGCCGGCGCGGCGCGCGTGATGGATAACAGCAACCTCTTCCGCATCGGCGAGCGCAACTACGCCGTCTTCCGCAAGGTGATGTGGAAAAACGGCCTGTTGATCAAGCGCGAAGACATCGGCGGCGAAAAATCGCGCACCCTGCGCCTGCACATCGCCACCGGCCAGTTGATCGTCCGCAGCGCCGGCATGGAGTGGGAACTGTGAAGAGGCCTTCCCCCATCCTGGAAATTTTTCCGCGCGTTTGTCCAAGCCTTGGAACAACCACTCCGTTCCCTTTCCAAGCCTGGGAATTTCCCCGGGACGCCGGCTGCTGGAGGATTCATCATGGGCTATAACATCCTGATCGTGGACGATTCGCTGACCGCGCGCACCTTCATCGCGCGCACACTCGAAATCTCCGGCCTCGAGCTCCAGCAGGTCTATCAGGCCCGCCATGGCCAGGAGGCGCTCGACCTGCTCCAGCGCGAGTGGGTGGACATGGTCTTCGTGGACATCAATATGCCCGTGATGAACGGCGTCGAGCTCGTCCGCAAGATGCGCGCGACCGACCTGCTCAAGGCCGTCCCGGTGATCGTGGTTTCCACCGACCGCAGCGCGCAACGCATGAGCGAACTTAAAGCCGCGGGTGTTCAGGCCTACCTGACCAAGCCCATCACGCCGGAGGAACTCAAGAACACCGTCGAACGGTTCCTGCAGCCAGCCGCCTAGGAGCACGCATGAGCAACGATAACATCACCCTCCTCGGCGAAGTCACCATTGAGATTCTGGAACGCTTCGCATTCCTGCTCGGCGATCCCGCGGCGGCGGGCGCCGCGCCCGCGCCGCCCGCAGCCGCCTGGCTTACCACGATGACCTTCACCGGCCCGCGGCGCGGCACGCTCGGCCTCGCCACCACCGCTGCGCTGGCCCGCACGATGGCTGCCAACCTCTTCGGCCGCGAGCCCGGCGAGGTCACCGACGAGGAGGCCGCCGACGCGCTCAAGGAATTTCTCAACGTCGCCTGCGGCGATTACCTCCACGAACTGGAGGGCAACGAGCCGCTTTATGACCTCTCGGCACCCGTCGTCGTCCCGGCCGACCGCGCCGCGCTGATGGCGCGCCTGGCCGGCCGTGAGCAGTACGCGTTGAACGTGGAAGGCCAGCCGCTGTTCGTATTCCTCGGGGACTAAGGATGACCGAGAAGATCAAGGTCCTGCTGGTGGATGATTCCGCAGTCGTGCGCGAAGTGCTGGCCGCCGAGCTGGCGCGTGACCCGCAACTCGTCATGATCGGCACCGCGCCCGACGCTTTCATCGCCCGCGACAAGATCATCAAGCTCGCGCCCGACGTGGTCCTGCTCGATATCGAGATGCCGCGCATGGATGGCCTGACCTTTTTGCGCCGCCTGATGCACTACCGCCCGCTCCCGGTGATCATCGTCTCCTCGCTGACGCAGCCCGGCGGCCGATTGGCGCTCGAGGCCATCGCCGCAGGCGCGGTGGACGTGGCCTGCAAGCCCGGCCCCGGCCTGCCGCTCGCCGAGATGACCGAGATGCTGACGACCAAGATCAAGGCCGCGGCCGCCGCGCAACTGGAGCGGATGCGCGCGCTCAACGGCGTCAACCATGGGCCGCTTGAACCGTTGCCGTTGGCGACCGCGCCACGCCGTATCGTCGCCATCGGCGCCTCCACCGGCGGCACGCAGGCCATCGAGCAGATTCTATCGCGCTTCCCGGAGAACGGCCCGGCGACCCTGATCGTCCAGCATATGCCCGCCTACTTCACCGCCTCCTTCGCCGAGCGCCTGAACAAACTCTGCGCCATGGAAGTCCGCGAGGCCGCCGACCGTGACCAGGTCCAGCCCGGCCTCGCACTGATCGCGCCCGGCAACAAGCACATGCTGCTGCGCCAGCGTGGCGAAGCGCTCGCCGTCGAGATCAAGGATGGCCCGATGGTCCACCACCAGCGGCCGAGCGTGGAGGTGTTCTTCCAATCCGTCGCCTGCTGCGGCGGGGTCAAGGCCGCGGCGGCCTTGTTGACCGGCATGGGTAGCGATGGAGCGCAAGGGCTGCTCGCGCTGCGCCAGAAGGGCGCCTACACCCTCGCCCAGGATCAGGCGACCTCGGTCGTCTTCGGCATGCCCGCCGAGGCCATCAAGCTGGGCGCCGCCACGGAGGTCGCCCCCCTGCCGCACATCGCCGAGCTGTTGCTGCGTCACGCCTGCGAAGCTTGAGCACCTCCTCTGGTCGCCCCACTTCCGCGTTGCAATTTCCGGGGCCAGCGTTTATTCCGACTCCCGTGCAACGTAACCTGAAGCCACTGGCGGACGAGACTTTTGACCTGCTGATCATCGGCGGCGGCGTCAACGGCCTCGCGACCGCATGGGACGCCACACTGCGTGGCCTGAAGGTGGCGCTGGTGGAGAAGGCCGACTTCGGCGGGCAGACCTCGTCGGCGACGCTCAAGATCATCCACGGCGGGCTGCGCTATCTTCAACATCTCGATTTCCGCCGGATGCGCGAGAGCATCCGCGAGCGCAGCGCGTTGCTGCGCCTCGCCCCGCATCTCGCCAGCCCGATGCCGTTCCTCGTCCCCACCTATGGCCACCTGATGCAGGGTATGGAAGTCATGGCCGCGGCGATGCTGATGAACGACCTCATCAGTTGCGACCGCAACCGCGGCCAGCCCGATCCCGACCGGCAACTACCCTCTGGCCAATTTCTTTCCAAACGTGCGACGCTCGACCTCGGGCCCGGCATTTCCGAAAAGGGCCTGACCGGCGGCGTGATTTTTTATGACGGCCAGATGTTCAACTCCGAGCGGCTTTCGCTCGCCTTCGGCCTCGCCGCGACCGCGGCCGGCGCGCAGCTCGCCAATTACGTCGGCGCCATCCGCCTCCTGCGCGCAGGCGACCGCGTGACGGGCGCGCGCTGCCGCGACCTGGAAACCGGCGCGGAATTCGACGTGCGCGCGACCGTCACGGCGAACATGAGCGGCCCTTGGTCCGATATCGTGCTCGGCCTGCTGGAGCGGCCCGACCCGCCGCGGCAGGTCGTGCGCTCGAAGGGCATCCAGATCGTCGCGCCGCTGCTCTATGGCAAGGTCGCCGTGGCTGTGCCGAGTGCCTACACGGATCCCGACGCCGTCCTCGCGCGCGGCACGCGCAACTTCTTCATCACGCCCTGGCGCGGCACGTCGCTGATCGGCACCACCGACACGGTCTATCGCGGCGACCCCGACAACTTCCGCATCACCGACCGCGACATCCGCGACTTCGTCGCCGAGATCAACCAGTCGCTGCCCTGCGCCCACCTCGCGTGCGAGCAGGTGCCCTTCGCGTTTGGCGGCCTGCGGCCGATCACCGAGAAGAACATAGACACCGGCTCGACCGTCGCGCGCAAATACGAGATCTACGACCATGCACAGGATTTGAGGCTTGCCGGCCTGTTGAGCGTCATCGGCGTCAAGTACACCACTGCGCGCTTCCTCGGTGAGCAGGTGACGGACGCCGTCTTCCAGAAACTCGGCAGGACTTCGCCGCCCTGTGTCACGCTCCACACACCGCTCGCCGGCGGCAAAACCGGCGTGTGGGCCGGCTTCGAGCGGGCCGCGCTCGCCGCCGCGCCCGCCGGCCTCAGCGCCACCACCATGCGTCACCTCGCCCACAGCTACGGTGCCGACTACAAGCTTGTCCTCGACCTTGTCCACAAGGAGCCCGGCACCGTGGCGCTGCTGCCCGGGAGCAGCGAAGTGATCGCCGCCGAGGTGCTGTACGCGGTCCGCGCCGAAAGCGCGCGCAAGCTGGAGGATGTGGTGCTGCGCCGCACCGACCTCGGCGCGCAAGGCCAGCCCAGCCCCGCCGCGCTCGCCGCCTGCGCCGGCCTTATGGCGCACGAACTCGGCTGGGACGCCGCCCGCTGCACTCGCGAAATCAGCGAGACAGAAACCCGTTTCAAGTTCGTGGCTTGATTCTTCCAAGCCCCGGAAAAGCCACATTTTACTTTTCCAATCCTTGGATGGCACAGTTGACGATCAGAGCGATCAGCCCGATGCTTTTTTCTCCCCGGACTTGACTCCCCGACGCGTGCCTGCTTTCTATGCGGGCGATGAAACTTTTTCGCATCCTCATGGTGGCCGGGGCGATGTCCTCCGCGATTGCGGGTGCGGAGCTCACCGGCGTTCCGGCGCAGGCGCGCTGGCTCTGGTTCCCGGAGACCGCGGCCGGCCACACGCCGCCCGCCGGCACGCGCTACTTCCGCACAGCGCTCGACCTGCCGACGAACCACACGATCTCGTGCGCGCACTTCGTCTTCAACGCCGACGACATCGGCCGCGCGCTCGTCAATGGTCAGCGTCTCAAGCCCAAGGACGGCGGCTGGCCGACGATAGACACCTTCGACGTGACGAGCCTGCTCCGGCCCGGCCGTAATGTCCTCGCCATCGAGGCCGATAACCACGCCTCCTCCGCGGGCGTCATCGGCTGGCTGATCGTGCGCGAGGGCCGGGCGAAGCGTGTGCGCGCCGTGACCGATGCCTCGTGGAAGACCTTCGACAAGCATGTGCAGGGTTGGGAACAGCCGCAGTTCAATGACGCGGCCTGGCCGGCGGCCAAGGTCCTCGGCGATGTGACGATGGCGCCGTGGGGCGGCAAGATGCGGTACGACATCGTCCCGCTGATGGCACTCGCCAAGCCGCGCGGCGAGCAGCCCCTCTCCGCCGCGCAGGCGCAGGAGTTGATCGAGGAGGACTGGCTCTTCCAGGCCAGCGACCTCACCACCGCGCAGCGCGCGCTCGACGAGGCCGGCTGGACGCGCGACCTCGCCGCGCGCCTCGCGCAGCAGACGCCCGCGCCCGACTGCGCACCGGAGTTGGCCAGGCTCGCCGTGCTCGAAGCCGCGTTGCAGAAATTGCCGCCGACGCGGGACGACGACCAGACGCGCGGCCTTTATCTCGCCATCCGCCGCCTCAAGCGCGGCTTGATGCTGCGCAATCCCCTGCTGAACTTCAACCAGGTGCTGCTCGTGGATGGCCCGATGTATGCGGGCCGGCACGAGTCGGCGCACCGCAATGGCTATCACTACGGCAACCTCTCCGGCAGCCGCCTGCTCGTCCTCGATGGGCTGCGGCCCGACGGCGTCGAGCGCGAGCTGGTGCCCGGCGCCGAGGGCTACATCATGCGCATGGACCTGGCGTTCGACGCGCGCAAGGTGGTCTTCAGCCTGCGCCCGAAGGATGAGAAAAGTTTCCACCTCTATGAAATCGGGCTTGATGGCGCGCACCGCCGCCAGCTCACCAAGAGCGCCTACGACGACATGGACCCGATCTATCTACCCGACGGCCACATCGTCTTTTCCACCTCGCGCTGCAACTCCTACGTCCGCTGCCTGCCGCAGTCGGCCTCGACCGTCATCGCGCGCTGCAACGGCGATGGCCGCAACATCGTGATGCTCTCGCGTAACAACGAACCCGATTACACTCCGCAGCTTTTGCCCGATGGCCGCATCCTCTACACGCGCTGGGAATACACCGAGCGCCCGCTGTGGCGGCTGCAAAAGCTATGGACGATGAATCCCGATGGCACCGGCGAGGCGGTCTTCTGGGGCAACGGCAGCGCGCATCCCGACGTGCTCTGGGAAGCGCGGCCGGTGCCCGGCAGCCAGCAGGTGATGTTCGTCGGCGTGGGGCATCACGATGTGATCAGCGGCTGCGCCGGCCTGCTGGATGTGACCCGCGGCCTGCAATGGCCCGACGGCATCACGAAGATCACCAAGGAAATTCCGTGGCCGGAGGTCGGCGAACCCGAAGGCGGCAGCCCGCTCGCCTCACCGCGCTATCACACCAGCGGTGGCCTGCACTCCGTCCGCTCCCCCTACCCGCTCGGCCCGGAGGATTTTCTCGTCAGCGCCGCGCGCCGCGCGGGCGACGACTTCGCGCTCTACCTGATGGACATCCACGGCAATCGCGAACTGCTCTACGCCGGACGGCAGACCGTCTGGTATGCGCAGCCGGTCCGGCCGCGCACGCCGCCGCCGGTGATCCCCAACCGCACCGCGTGGCCCGCGGCCGGCGAACTGCCGCAGCCCGGCGTGCTGTTCAGCCCGAATGTGTACTCCGGCGGCTCCGGCCTTCCGCCCGGCTCCGTGAAATTCTTGCGTGTGATCGAGATGGATGCGAAGACTTACAGCATGGGCTTCAAGTCGTGGCGGCACTCCGGCCCCGCGATCTCCGTCATCCAGGAGGACGGCGTCAAGCGCATCCTCGGCACCGTGCCGGTCCAGCGCGATGGCTCCGTGGCGTTCAAGGTCCCCGCCGGCCGCGCGCTGCATTTCCAACTGCTCGACGAGCGCGGCCGCTGTATCCAGCTCATGCGCTCGTTCACCGGCGTCATGCCCGGCGAGACGCGCGGCTGCCTCGGCTGCCATGCGCTGCACACGGCGACACCGGAGGCACGCTCCACCGCGCTCGCACTCCGCAGCGCGCCCGCCGCACTCACGCCGCCGCCGTGGGGCGCAGGCACCTCGGTCAGCTACGAGCGCTTTTGCCAGCCGATCCTCGACAAGCATTGCGGCGCGTGCCACCAAGGCAACGGCAAGGCCCGCGCCAAGTTCGATATGACCCTGCGCGGCGGCGTGCCGGAAATAGGTATCACGGATCCCAAGCTGTGGCCGTTCAAGGAGCCTTACATGACGCTCGTCGGCAACGCGTGGGCCGGGCCGAAACCGGAGGGCCAGGGCGCCGCGCTCGGCCTCGCCGGCTGCCTCAACGTGGAAGTGCAGCACACCTACGGCCCGCTCGCGCCGCTGACCATGCTCTCCGGCACCAGCCGCCTGATTGACCTCGTCACCAGCGGCCAGCATCACAACGTGAAGGTGGCGGGCGAGGATTTGCAACGCCTGATCGCGTGGGTGGATTGCAACTGCGTCTACCGCGGCGATGAAGAAGTCCGGCAGATACCCGATCCCCCGCCGCAAGTCGCCAGCCACTTCCCCGTCCCCGTCAAAACCAAAACCGCGCCCCTCATCCAGCGCCTGCAACCGGTGAGCGACCACCTGCGGTGAAGCAACGTACGCAGAAATCCATGCACCGGGATGGACCGCATGTGCTCCCGCTTTTGCAGACACCGCCAGCAAGCGTGCCTGAAAAATACCAGTCAGAGATTGCGGTTTTCCAATCCTCGGAAAAGAATCCGCGTGCCTTTCCAATCCTTGAAAACCGGCGCCGGCCGCCGGTTCAGTCGGTGACATCCACGCTGGTCTCGGCTTTCTCCGGGCCGTTGTTCAGCCCTTCCGGCTCGCGGGTCTTCAGGAGCTTGAGCCACACGCGGACATTGTCGGCGATGACCACCGCGACGAGCACGAGGATCATGATGCTCAAGCTGACGTTGACCCAATTTTCCTTGGCCCAGAACATCTTGATGTTCAGTACATCGGCGCAGAAGGTGACGGCGACCAGGAAGAGGCAGGGGATGAGCGTGACGAGCGCGTAGCTCTTTTTGCGCGCGATGCGCAGGATGAGCGTGGTGCCGATGGCGAGCGCGAGCGCGGAGAGGGTCTGGTTCGCCGCGCCGAACATCGGCCAGATGCTGGAAATGTCGCCGGTCCAGAGGAGATAGCCCCACGCGAGCGAGACGGCCGCGCTGGTGAGGATCAGGCCGGGCTTCCACCCCACATCGCGGAAGCGCGGGTGCGCGTAGCCGAGCAGGTCCTGCAGAATGTAGCGGCCGACGCGCGTGCCGGCGTCAATCGTGGTCAAGATGAAGAGGGCCTCGAAGAGGATCAGGAACTGGAACATGTATTTCATCGAGGCACGCAGGGTTTCGCCGAGGCCGGCGAAGATATGCGCCATGCCGACGGCGAGCGAGACCGCGCCGCCGGGCCGGTGCGCCACGTCGAGGCCGACCCACTCGCTCAACTTGGCCAGGTCCACCGGCTGCATGCCGAGCTTGGCGAAGGACTCGGCGCTGGCGTTGATGGCGAAGTAGTCGGCGGGCATGAGCGTGGTGGCGGCGAAGAGGGCCATGAGCGAGACGAAGGCCTCGGTCAGCATCGCGCCATAGCTGATCATCGGGATCTGGCTTTCGCGCTCGACCATCTTGGGCGTCGTGCCGGAGCCGATCAGGGCGTGGAAGCCGCTGATCGCGCCGCAGGCGATGGTGATGAAGACGTAGGGCCACCACGGGCCGCTGATGATCGGACCGCCACCGGCGCAGAACTTGGTGAGGAAATCCATCTTGATGTCGGGATGCACGATGATCAGGCCGAGCGCCAGCGCGCCGACGACGCCGATCTTCATGTAGGTGCTCAAGTAGTCGCGCGGCGCCAGCAGCAGCCAGACCGGCAGGGCGGCGGCGCAGAAGCCGTAGAGCGGCAGCACCCACGCGAGCGTCTTCTTCTCCAGCGTGAACCAACTGGCGATGCCCGACTCCGCCACCTGCGGACCGACGAAGACGGCGAGCACCACCAACCCCACCCCGACCAGCGAGCCGGAGAGAATCGCGCCCGGCCGCCACTTGAACATGTACCAGCCCACTCCCATCGCAATCGGAATCGTCATGCCGATGGAGAAGACGCCCCACGGATTGTGATAGAGCGCGTTCTTCACCGCCTCCGCGAGGCCGGCCAGCGCCACGATGATGATGAAGAGAATGCTCAACGCCGTCAGGAAGCCGGTCACCCGGCCCACGTCGCGCTTGGCGATGACGGAGATGGAGTGGCCGTCGTGGCGGATGGAGCCGAAGAGGATGATCATGTCGTGGACGCAACCGGCGAAGACGGAGCCGAGCAGAATCCACATGAAGCCCGGCCCCCAGCCATATTGTGCGGCGAGCGTCGGCCCGATCAGCGGCCCCGCGCCGGCGATGGCGGCGAAGTGATGGCCGAAGACCACCCACTTGTTCGTCGGCACATAATCGTGGCCGTTCTGGAGGCGGTGGGCCGGCGTCACGTGCGCGTCGTTCAGCATCAGCACCCTGGCGGCGATGAACGCGGCGTAGAAGCGGTAGGCCAGCGCGAAGACGCACAACGCGATCACCAGCAGCACGAGCGAGTTCATAGTTCAGCTTTCCGTGGATGTGGCCGCTAAGGTCGCAAATTTTTCCCGGAAGTCAACCCGCGGCTGCTGGACAGCGAGCGGAAAGCTACGCCGCATTGACCGTCTGGCCCGTCCGTCATAGATTGGCCGCGCGACGCATTATGAAAGGCAGGTTCATCATGAGCGCCCTCTGTTGCGGCCTGCTGGCCGGCGCGACCCCGCCCTCAACCGGTCGCGTGGGGCTGGTCTGCGACGCGCGCTACCAGCAGCACGACACCGGGCCGGGCCATCCCGAAAGCGCGGCGCGGCTCGACGCCATTGACCGCGCGCTCGCCGCCGCCGGTCTGAAGCCGCGGCTCCAGTTGCTTCCGCCGCGCGTGTGCGAGGAAAAGTGGATTCTGGCGGCGCACGGTGCGGACTATCTCCAGCTCGTCAAGGAGGCCGTGGCCCAAGGGCGCTCCAGTCTGCCCACCGGCGATACTCCGATCTCGGCGGGCAGTCTCGACGCGGCGCGCCTGGCCGCAGGCGGCGTGCTCGCCGCCTGCGACGCGGTCATTTCTGGACGGGTCCAGAGCGCCTTTTGCGCGGTGCGTCCGCCGGGGCATCACGCGACGGCCAACCGCGGCATGGGCTTCTGCGTGTTCAATAACGTGGCCATCGCCGCACGCTACCTGCGGCAGCAGCACGGCCTCGAGCGCATCCTGATCGTGGACTGGGACGTGCATCACGGCAACGGCACCTACGACATCTTCAAGCAGGACCCGCACGTCTTTCAGTTTCATCTGCACCAGTCGCCGCTCTATCCCGGCACCGGCCGGCGCGAGGAACAAGGCGAAGGGCCGGGGAAAGGCTTCACCATCAACAACCCGCTGCCGGCCGGCGCGGGGCTCAAGGAAATCCTGCCGCTGTTCAAAGAAAAACTGCTCCCCGCGATGGCGAGCTTCAAGCCGCAGTTCATCCTGATCTCGGCGGGCTTCGACGCGCACGAAGCCGATCCACTCGGCGGCCTGAAATTGACGACCGCCGACTACGCGCGCCTGACCCATCTGGTCTGCGACCTCGCGGAGCGCCACGCCCACGGCCGCGTCGTCGCGGTGCTGGAAGGCGGCTATAACCTGACCGCACTGGGCGCTTCCGTCGCCGCCCACCTGCAAGCCTTGGCCGACCGGGCGGAGAAAACCGGCGCGCCCGCCACTACCCAGCCATAGGACAGGCGCTAAATTGACAGCATCCATGGGGCGCACTACTATCCAGCCATGAGCACCATCCAAGAAGTCCGGAGCGCAGTGCTGGCCCTGTCGGCCAGTGAACGCGCCAGTCTGGCCCATGACCTGATTTTGAGCCTCGACGATCCCGCCGGCTATGAGTTGAGTCCCGCCCAAGAATCCGAAATCCAGCGGCGGCTCCAGATGGTCCGCGAAGGATCAGCCACCGGCCGCCCCGCCGCCGAAGTCTTTGCCGACCTCAAGGCCAAGTATTCATGATCCCCGCCATCATCCTGCACGAGGCAGAGATTGAACTGTGGGAAACCGTGGCCTATTACGAGGAAAAGACCACCGGACTGGGGCGCGATTTTGCAGTCGAGATTGAGCGTACCATCCAAGCGCTCTGCGAAGCTCCTGAACGTTGGCCTTTGCGGGAGGATGGAACCCGACGGTGTTTCACCCGCCACTTCCCTTTTATCGTCGTGTACGCCTACCGGGACGAACAAGTTTGGGTTCTGGCTGTCGCGCACTGCAAACGCAGGCCCGGTTACTGGGCGGGCCGTGGTTGAGGCGCCAGGTTCACCGCCGGGGCGGCGCGGATGGTGTGGTCATCCACCTCGAAGAATTCCGCCGCCGCAAACCCGAAGGCGCCGGCGATCAGGTTGGCCGGGAAGACTTGGGTGCGCGTGTTGAAGTCGCGGACGTTGGCGTTATAGAAGCGGCGCGCGGCGGCGATCCGGTCCTCGGTGTTCACCAGCTCTTCCTGCAAGGCGAGGAAGTTCTGGTTCGCCTTCAGGTCGGGATAGCGCTCCACCACCCCGAAGAAAGTCCGCATCGCGCCGACGAGTTGCGTCTCGTCCCGCGCCTGGCTCGCGGGTGAACCGGTCGAGGCGACCGCCGCGGCACGCGCCGCGACGACGCGTTCGAGCACGTCGCGCTCATGCTGCGCGTAACCCTTGACCACCTCGACGAGGCGCGGGATCAGGTCGTAGCGGCGCTTGAGCTCGGTATCAATTCCCGCCCACGATTCGCGGCATGTGTTGCGCAACCGGATCAGCCCGTTGAACGTGCCGATCACCCAGAGTAGCGGGATGAACACCAGCAAGCCGATGACGATTAAAGGAATAAAGCCATTATTCATGTTGTCCCTCTCGCATACTCCTCTTGCCGCACAAACTCCGGCAACAATCCCACCACCAAGGTGAGCGCCTGCGCATAAGCGCGCAGGCTGAACAAACCACCGCGACTTGCCGCCACATAGCGCTCACTAAACTCGATATTGAAGGGTGCTGCTTGCAATAATAATTCCAGCGCCCGGGGCTGCAGAACATCATAGGCCCATTTGCGGTCGGCGGCCTGAACCAGGAAACGCCGATTGAACGCCGCAGTTTCAAATTGAATAGCAACGGCCCCCATGACCTGTGCCACGCTGTCTTTGAGTTGCTTCGGGCGCAGGAACAGTGGCTTCAAGGGGCAGGGAGCCTCGACAATCAGAACAGACAAGACTCCTTCAGAACTCGTGGGATCAGTTTGTTTGGAGAAGTGATAATCGAAAGCATGGATCGCATAGCCCCGCCACAAACCCGTGAACACATTCTCCGCGCATTCAGCCGTTGGCGGCAGGGAATTCAATTCCGGGAAGAGACTGGCTTCCGTGCCATCACCATCCGGATCGAAATCAAGATTCTCATTGTTGGCCCATTCCATCAAGGCGAGCATGCGCCGCCGCCGGGCAAAGCATGTGAAATAAAACACGATCGCCACCACCACTACGCCAGTCGCCAACACCATTAGAGGCACGATGACCTGTGTGTGGCTCATATTCTTGTGCTCGTTTGTTCCTTGATGAGATAGTCCGGGAGTTGGTCAAGCAGGCCGCGCACCAGCGTCAGCGCCTGCGTGAATTCCTCCGGCGCAAAGGTCCCGGCACGCCACGCGATCACATGCCGCTCATCGAACTTGAGCGAGAACACCGGCGAGACCAGCAGGAACTCCAGCGCCCGCTGGTGCAGCACGTCATAGGCCCACTTGCGGTCCGGCGCCTGCACATGGAATTTCCGGCTGAACTCCGCCGACTCGAAATTGATGTCCTCGAAGCCGAAGAACCCCTTCATGCGGTCAAAGAAACCTTCCGGCCGGATCAGCAGCGGCTTGAGCGGCATCGTGCTGCCGACGATGACCGCGGAAAAATAGTGATGGTGCGTCTGCCGGTGGCCCTTGGAATCGGTCGAGTGGGTCGCGTAGTGATAATCGAACGCGAGCGCCGGGCGCTGATGCCAGAGGCCGCGCGCGATGTTGTAGGCATAGCGGTTGTCGCCGCTCTGCAGGCAGTCGAAGGCCGGGAACCGCCCGTCCAGCCCGCGCACCTGGCCCGGCGCAAAGTCCAGTCCCTGCTGCGCGGCCCACGCGGCGAGCGCCTCGCGCCGCTTCCGCGCCTGCACCACGCCATAAATCGCCAGGCCGATCACCAGCAGCGCCACGGCGACGAAAATCAGTGGAAACATGTCATGCACGTCGGGCGCGGAGCTTAGCGGCGCGGCGGCGGTTTTCCAAGCCTTGGAAAATCAACCGGCCGTTTTTCCAAGGCTTGGAACTTTTTCGCGCGCGTTCCAAGCCTCCTGAAAATCTCGGTTGAGTTTTTCTATTTCTTCAGGGGAGCGCAGGCCTCCGGCCTGCGGCGGCCGGCATCTTGCCGGCCGCAGGGCGCCGGTTTTTTTTGTGCGGAGGACAACGCGGCCAGAGGCCGCGTTGGGCGGGCTGGAAGCCCGCGCTACCCTCCACCGTCTTTCTGTCCCAAGGCTGCTTTGCTTTTTCTGTCGCTCGTTTTTCTGTCCGCCCAAGGGCGCCTGTCACGTCCGGCGCGGCGGTGGCAGCAGCTCGTAAATCCAGAACGCGTCACCGAGCGGAAATTTTTCGGCGCGCCAGCCGCCGAACTTGAGCGCGGTGACCAGCCCCGCCGCGGGGCCGTTGGTGGCGGTGACGAAGACGCGGTTGGTCCCGGCATTACACGCGGCGGCGATCTCATCCACCGGCATCCCCCACCCCGCGAAGTTCAGCGGACGCAGCAGCATCAGGCGCACGTCGGGCCGCTGGCCGTAATGCTGTTGGATGAATTGCGCCTGGTAGAAGATCGAAACATCGTCCACCAGCAACGCGCGCGGCGGCAGCTTCGCGAAGAGCTGGTTGATGAAGGCCGCGACCGTGCCGCGGTCGTGGCGCAGCGGGTCGGCATAGAGGCCGACGAGGTCATAGCGCCCGGCATAGGCGACGCCGGCCGCGTGATAGCGGCGGCTCCAGTAGCCGGACTCGGCTGCCGCCCAGCGCGGTATCTGCGGATAGACCAGCGGCGGCAGGAGCACGCTCGCGCCCAGCAAAACGCCGGTGACCGCGCGCCCTGTGCGCTCAAATTGCTGCCAACACCACGCCGCGCCGAGCGAGCCGATGACCGCGAGGCAGACGAACGCCTCCAGATAGAACGCGAACTGGTCCCATGTTTCGTAACCGAGGAAAAAGGCGAGGTTGGTGAGCAGCGCGCCAAGCAGGAACGCGGCGAACGGCCGCAGTCGCAACAGGGGCACAATGCCCAACGGGATCAGCAGCAGGAAAGGCGAAGGGAACTGCTGGAAAAGCCAGTCGCCGAGCCGCGCCAGCGCGCGCACCCAGTCATAGTGGAACATGCTGCCCGTGAACCCGCCGCCGACCGCCCAGTGCAAGGTGTTCTGCACATCGTCGCTGCGCATCAGATCGCGCAGAAGGACAAAGAAGAACGGCACGGTGCCGAGCAGATAGCAGGTGACGCCGCCCCACAGCAGCCGCCAACGCTGACCTTGCCACCGCGAGGCGCCGGCGAGATAGAACGCCGCCAGCCCGATGGCGAGCGCGCCGTTCTGCAGGTGGTTGAACAGCGCCAGCCCGGCGAGAAAAGACATCAGATACCAGTGCCACGGCTCCTCCGCCGCGCGCACGGCCAGCAGCAGACAGGCGACGAGGAAGATGTTGCTCAAGGCGTAGTTCTCGACGATCGTGCTGTGCCACCACAGCGAGTGCGAGACCATCAGCACCAGCGCGCCCAGCACAGCGACGCTGCGCGGCAGCGCCAGCGCACGCAGCAACGCATGGAACAAACCAATCACCGCTGCGCCGCAGAACACCGAAACCAGATTGCCCTTGAGCGCGAGGTTCGCCCCGGGCAGATGTTGGAAAAGCCAGCCGAGCAGATTGGTCAGGTTGTGCGCACAGACGTTGCTGCTGATCTCCGGCTGGCGCATCGCGTCAATCAGGATGGCTGAATCCGGCAGCAGCAGATGCGGCGACACCGTCGTGCCATAGAACAGCAGCGCGCCGCCAGCCAGCAGCCATGCATCGTATTGGCGCAGGGTACCCATGTTTAATCCAGTGGACTGCGGATGCCCACGCCGGTTTGGGTGGCGGTATGCAGATATATCTGCGTGGTGGAAATATCCGCATGACCGAGCAGGTCTTGTAAGTCGCGGATGCCGGTGCCTTGTTCCAACAAATGTGTGGCAAAGCTGTGCCGTAGGGTATGCGGCGTGACGCGTTTATCGAAACGGCAACGCGCCGTCACTTCGCGGATCGCCTTTTGAAATGTGGCATCCAACACATGATGGCGGCGCATGATGCCGCTGCGGTGATCCCGCAAGAGATTGCGCGAGGGAAAAAACCAGAACCACTCGAACTTCTCGCCTGCCTTGGGCCACTTGCGCTCCAGCGCCTCCGGCAACTCGACGCCCGGCAAGCGTGCCTCCCGATCCTGCCGATGGAGATCCCGCAGGCGCTCCCGATGCGCGCGCAAGCGCGTTGCCAGCGAACGCGGAATCATCGTCAAACGATCCTTGTTGCCCTTGCCCGCGCGCACCGCCAATTGCAGACGCTCCAGATCCATATCCTTGACCCGCAACCGCAGCAGTTCAGTCAGACGCAAGCCCGCCCCATACATCAACTCCGCCATCAAGCGCGTCGTGCCCGGCAACTCGGCGAACAGCCGCGCGCACTCCTCCCGCGTCAATACCGAGGGCACATTCCGATGCTTGTGCGAGCGCACGAAGTCGCCGAAATCGCCTGGCTCGCGGCGCAAAGCCTCACGGAGAAAGAAAACAGCCGCATTCAGCGCCTGCTTTTGCGTGGAGACGGAAACCCGCTCCGAGACCGACAGGTGCGAGAGCCAGGTGCGCACTTCTGTGTGCGTCAATTCTTCGGCGGGTTTCGGCGCGGAAAAGCGCACCAAGCGCCAGGCCCAATGCCGATACGTCTTTTCCGTGGTCCAAGCCAGATGCAGTTCCCGGATACGCGCCACCAGCGCGCGCTCCCACGGCGGGCCGCCCAGATCCGCCGCACCGCGGGTCGGCACATCGTTCATGCCGAAGACGCGGTAGTCAGCCGGTGCCGGCTGCGCGGCTGCTCCCGCGCCTGCGTGTGTGGGCTGTCCTTGTGGCGCAGCGCTGCTGCCACCAACCACCGGCGCGGACGGCGCCTTGCGGCCATGATGGTAGTACCAACGCAACGCTTGACGCCGAATCTCGTAACGCTCTGGCGACAAGTAGGACTTTTTCCACGCCAGATGCTCCTTGAACGCCTCCACACCGGCGGGCTTCCCTTGCTCCCGCAGCCAATACAGAAATTTGGCAATCGCCTCACGATAATCCGCCTGAAGAGCCGCCGGAACGGTATCCCGCAGGGCCTGCTCCCAGCCCTTAAATTGCACCACCACAGTGTCCATGCCGAGCCTCCGAAGTTGTCTTTATACAAGTTGTCTTTGTCAGCCCGCGGCGAGTCTGCATAAAGACAACTTCGCCCGCAAGCGGAAAACCTACCGCTCGCCTAATTGCTTCCAAAGCAATTTGTTTTTCCGCTTGCCAAGCCCGTGCGACCTTCTTATCGTGCCGTCGTGACAAAAAACCAAAGGCTGTATAAAGACAACTTTTAGTTCGTTCAATAATACTGTTCAGTGTCCTCGCGCTACCCCAGCAGTTCGCCAGGAAGAACGAGTAGGCGAAGCCCATCGGCGTTGTGCTTCGCAGCGTTTTGGTTTTCTCGGATTTGCCGCCGAGCTTTTGCAGCCATGAGCCTTGCGAGCAGGCTCGTATCGGCTTCACGCTGCGGTCGCCGCCCACGAACAGCGGGAGCGGCGGCACATAGTTTCCCCACAGGCCGGTGCGTTTCGTGTATGGATCGCCGAAGTCGCACGGGTCGAAATACCACGGGCCGAGTTTCTTGAGTTCCGGCATCAGCGTATTGAGTCTGCCGACCGGGTTTTCCATCGCCCACCAGTCCGGCTTGCAAAACTCGACACACCGCAGGACTTGGCGCACGAGTTCCAGGCTCTTTTCCGTCTGGCCGCTCTTGTCTTTGGCGGGCCAGTATTGCGCGCCTGACACAGCGAAGTCGGTGCATGGAGGCGCGGCGAGTATCGCGTCCACCGTGCCGTAGGCGTCCATCACGTTTTCCATGAGCCAGGTTGCGTTGATGGCCGTCACGTCCACGCCATGCTTGATGTCTATCCGCACCACGTTCGCGCCCGCTTCCTCATATGGCAGCGACCAGTTTCCAGAGTAGTCGAACAGCGATAGGACAGTTCGACCGGACACTGAACAAGACGCTGCATGGAACGCCGCTTGAGCGTCCAGGGCGCGGTCGGTGCGTTGAGTGGCGGCGTCCATGAGCTATTCGTTGGCATATAAGAACGAAAGGAATCAGCATATGAGAATCGGAATATCGGTAATAGTTGTTTGTGCAAGTCTTGCCACAATGCACTATGCAGATGCAGGCGATATAGTACCGGAGTCCAAGACAACGCCCCCGGTCGTTATCACAGTCAAAGAGAAACTCTGGTTGCCGTTAAAAAGTGGCGGGAGTGGTTTCTTCGGCGGAGCATACTGGAGCACGCCGATTGCCTATATGAACTGGAAACGAACGACTTTTCAGGGCACCAATGCGATACAGGTCATCGAACTCGACGCGAAGGACAAGGACGGGAAACTTGCAACATACAAGATGAGTTTCGACGTAGCCCTCACAAACGCTCGAGGGCAAATAAAGCTCTGGTACGAAGACCCCTTCGGCAAGGGCACTTACTCTGGTAGTGGAGAAATCAGGTCCTATCTCAAACAGTCGAAAGAGTCGGATACGAAGATCAGTAATGTGATTGCGGTTCCGATTGCTGTTGATGACGAGGCGAAGAAGGCATTGGAGAAGACACTCGGTCCGCCACCCAAATAGGATTAGAAATGCCAACAATCGGCTGGACTTTACGCTCGAAGACTCGCGCAAAGTCAGCCGCCCCCGTTGGCGAGCGCAGGTTTGACAGAAACAGGGCCGCGTCATACACTGTCGGACATGAAAACAGCAACGTTAAGTATTCGGTTGGATGCTGATCTGGATCGCCTGCTGGGCAAGGCCAGCAAGCAAATCGGTAGGAGCCGCAGTGAAGTGGCCCGAGAGGCGTTGCGCCGCCAATTGAGGCTGACGCAATTCGAGGCCATCCGGCGGCGGATGATGCCCTTTGCCGAGGCGCGGGGCTTTCTCACCGACGAGGATGTCTTCTCCCAAGTCTCATGAAAGTCTTCCTGGACACGAATGTCATCGCCAGCGCCACAGCAACGCGTGGGTTGTGCGCTGACGTGTTGCGCACCGTGATTGAGTTCCATGACTTGGTGGTATCCGAACAGCTCATCGGAGAACTGCGGCGGATTCTGAAGGACAAGTTCGGCGCGTCCACCGAAATGGTCACCGAGGTGGTTGCGCTCCTGCAGCAGGACACCCTTGAGGCAGAAGCCCTGCCGTTGGCCGACCTTGCGCTCAAGGATCCCGCGGATATCGCCATCGTCTCCTCGGCGCTCAATGGCGGCGCGGATGTCCTTGTCACGGGAGATAAGGAAGTCTTGGCTCTGAAATGTGTCGGATCGTTGCAAATCCTGACACCCCGTCAGTTCTGGGATAAAGAGAGAGGCCCATAAGAAAATCTGCGGTCAGGCTTACGCCGCCCGTGATCTTCGCCGTCAGCCTTCAACTTGACCCATCTCGAAGCCCGCCTGCGTGAGCATCTCGAGGTCGCGGTTGGTGCCCTGCCCTGCCGTGGTCAGGTAACCCTGCGTGAAGATGGAGTTCACCGCATAGAGCGCGAGCGGCTGCATCAGGCCGAGGATCGCCTCGCGGCCGCCGGCGGCGCGCAGCTCGGCGCGCGGATTGACCAGCCGGAACATCGCCAGCACCTTGAGCGCCTCGATGGCACCCAGCACCGGGCGGCCGGCCAGCGGCGTACCGGCGCGCGGGTTGAACAGGTTGACCGGAATCGCCTCGACCTCCAGGTCGCGCAACGCGAGCGCGAGGTCCACGCGATCCTCCAGCGTTTCGCCCATGCCGATGATGCCGCCGCAACAGGCCTCCAGCCCGGCGGCGCGCGCGCGCCGGACGGTGGCGACGCGCTCGTCCCACGTGTGCGTCGAGCAAATCTGCGGAAAAAACCGGCGCGAGGTTTCGAGGTTGTGGTTATAGCGCGTGACGCCGGCGGCCTTCAGCCGCCGCGCCTGCTCGTCGGTCAGCGAGCCCAGCGAGACGCACAGCTTGATCTTCATGTCCCCCGAAATCCGGCCGGCGGCCGCACACACGGCGGTGAGCACCTGCTCCGACGGACGCCGGCCGCTGGTCACCATGCAGTACTTGACCGCGCCGACCTCGGCCGCCTCCTGCGCGCCAACGATCAGCGCGTCGGCCGACTCCATCGCGTAGCGCTCAATCTCCGCCTGCGAACGGGCCGACTGGCTGCAAAACGAGCAGTCCTCGCTACAGTTGCCGCTCTGCGCGTTGCGAATGACGTGCAGGTTGACCTTGCGGCCAAAATGGTTCCGGCGGATGCGGAACGCCGCGTCGAGCAGCGCCAGCAGGTCGTCGTCCGGCGCGCCCAGCATCGCCAGCGCCTCGGCGCGCGAAACCTGCTGACCAGCGAGCACGTTGTCGGCAAGAGCATTCCAGTTCATAGCGGTAACCTTGGAGAAAGAAACCAGAGTGGAGTGATGGAGTGTTGGAGCAATGGAGTACTGGAGCGCAGGGATAACTCCACACCATTGATGGTGGCGAGCCGGAAAAACGCTTCCGGGCAGTTTTCTTCCCTCTTCCCAACACTCCAGTACTCCAGCACTCCAACATTCCCTTCCGGTTGTATTTTCATCACTGTGTCGCCTCGCGGCCCCGCGGCTGCTGGTCGAGCACTTTGTAGTATTTCGCCTCGTGGTCGGAAAGTTTCTTCTTCTGGACCTGATCGCGAATTTTCTGCGTCTCGGCGGCGGGCAGCGTGCGCGGCGGCGGCCGGGGCGGCGGCTTTTCCAAGCCTTGGAGAGCGGCCGCGTTGGTTTTTCCAAGGCTGGGAACTTCCGGGGTCTCGGTTTTCCAAGCCTTGGAAAGCTCGAACGGCGCGACGACCAGCCGCACGAGCAGCGCCGCGAGTGCGAGCGCCGCCGCGAGGTAGGCGACCTCGCGCGCCGTGGGCCGCGGCACGGCGGATTCCTCGACGGGCAGCGCGCCAGCCTTGCGGCAGTTGTCGCACTGGAGGCAGTCGAGGTCGTCGTAGCGGCGGACACCGTAGCCGCAGTTGGCGGGTGTGATGTAGGGCGCGAGGCGGTGCAGCGGACGGAACGCGCCGAGCCAGCCGAGGAACGAGCCGGTCGGGCACAGGTTGCGGCACCAGAAGCGGCCGGAAAAGAGCGAGAGCGCGAGCACGGCGCAGGCCAGCAGCAGCACCGGGCGCTCGGCGAAGCCGCTGTAGAAGGTCACCAGTACATCGGCGTGCAGCACGCGCTCGTGCCAGCCGCCGAGCAGCGCGAGCAGCACCGCGCCGAGCAGCGCGACCTTGACCCAGCGCGACCAGCGCCAGAGGTGTTTGCGCGGTTGCAGCCGCCAGCGGCGCGGCCAGAACCAGCCGGCGATTTCCTGCGCCGCGCCGAACGGGCAGAGCCAGCCGCAATAATAATTCCCGATGAGCGCCACGAGCACCGGCACGCCCACGGTCAGCAGGAACGGGATGGTCCACGACGGCGCGGGCAGCAGACCCTTTGTGAGCGCGGAAATTTCCTGCGTCGAGAACTGCGCGTTGAGCCACCAGCCCGCCCCGCCCACGAGCACCACGGGCCAGACCCAGCGCGCCACCCGCAGGCCGCGCGGCGGCAGCCAGCGCAGGCCGAGCGGCAGCAGCAGGATCGCCAGGAAGACCAGGTCACGCGCCGCAACCGGTCGCGCCTTGGCCGCGGCGCGCGCGCCCACTTCCTGGTGCAGCACTTTTTCGGCAAAGACCGGCCCGGCCTCGCGCAGCGTCTGCAACACGGCATAGCTCGTGTAGGTCGCGCCGCTGACGACATCCACCTTGGGCAGCGGGTCGGCGGTGGCGAGCGGCTGCTGCTTCAAACTCGCCAGCCACCGCTTGATGCGTTGCACATAGGAGGAGGTTTCGTAGTGCCGGACCAGCCGGAAGTCCACGAGCGCACCCCGGCCATCGAGCAGCAGCGCGAGCTTCAGCGGTCCGCCGTGGCCGCTGACCGGCGGCGTCAGCGCCTCGGAGTTGATCAGGTACAGCGGCTCGGCACCCTGCTGGAGTTTCAGGTAGGTGAGGGTCCGGCCGTCGTGCGCGGTGATCAATTCCTTGCTGACCTCCGCCTCCGGCCGCAGCTCGCGCGCGAGTTCGACCAGTTCCGGCGCCTCGACGGCGGTCAGCCGCGCGCGCCACTCCTGCAGCTGGCGCGCGTACCACGTCGCCGCGAACAGCCAGAGCAACGTCCCGGCGAGGACATAGCCGAGCCGCCGCGCCCAGCGGTCGGCGAAGTCGCCGCGCTCCGGGCGCGTCCACGTGGCGGGCCAGCGCGCGGCCGCGAGTACGTTCACCGCCACGAAGCCGAACAAAATCAGGATGGTCCCGCCCGCGCCGAGCACCGGCAGCAGCAACACGCCGGCGAGCAGACCGCCGAGCGCGCCGCCGAGATTATCGAACGACTCGACCGCCGCGCCGGCCGCGAGGGCGCTCGCGCCCTCGCCCTGCAGGCGCGTGGTGGCCAGCGGGACATAGACGCCCTGGAAGCAACCCGCGCCGAGGAAGAGCGCCCAGAACGCGACCATGTCGAACTGCTCGCCGCGCGCGGCGATGGCGCACAGCAACACGAGATGCGCCAGCAGCGTCACCAGCAAAATCACGCGGGTACGCTGGGGCCAGCGCTCCGCCAGTGCCGCACCCGTCTGCCCGCCCAAGGTCAGGCCGAGCATGAAGAGCGCGCCGACCAGCCCGACGTGCAGAAAGAGCGTACCGAAGCGGAGCTGATAGAGCGCCATCAGCAGCAGGCTCGCGGCCATGCCGGCGAAACCCGTGGTGAACAGCAGCATGAACTGGTCGAGCTTGGCGGGCAGCGTACCTTCCGTTGCCGCGCCGCCGCGCCCGCGCCGCGTGCAGCGGATGAAGGCGATGCGCAGCAGCGCGTAGAGCCCCAGTGCGCCGAGCAGCGCCGGCGCGAGCCACTGCCGCGCGAGGCCGGCGAGGAACGACGCGGGCGGTGACCAGCCCTGCTCCTTGCCGAGCAACAGCAGGTTGAAGAGCAACGCCAGCGGCCGCCCGTCGGTATTGACCAGCGGATGCAGATTGGACTGCAACAGCGCCGGCGAGTTGGTCTGCGGGCTGGCCGTGCGTTCGAGCGCGCGGCGATAGGCGCGCCACTGGAACTGGATGCGGTCGGCGGGCATCGCCGCGTAGAGGCCCTCGACCGGGAACAGCTCGCGCGTGCCCGCAATCGAGCGCCAGCGCCAGCCGAGTTCGAGCGCGTCCTCGGTCAGGATGCCCGCGGCGGAAGCATAGAGCCAGCTCTCGTCGCCCGGCTTGAGCGCGAGCCGCGGGAAGACGGAGTTGACCGTGGCGAACACCGAGGCGCCGAGCGCGGCGAGTTCGCCGCCGACGAAATTCTCGCCGCTCGCCAGCCGCACGGCGACGACGCTCTTCTCGTCGAGCCGCGTCTTGAGCAGTTGAAAAAACTCGCGCGTCAGGCAGCGGTTGGCGATCAGCGTCGTGGCGTCGGCGAGGTTCAGCAGCGCGGCGTCGAATTTCTCCGTGCCGTGCAGCAGATAGGAGCGGACATCCTCGCGCGGCACAACGAAGCGCGCCGGGTCGGGCAGCATGTGCTCCGGCAGCGCGGCGAGCGCGCGCGGCGGATAGGCGGGGTCGGGATGCAGCCAGACGACGCGCTCGATTTGCGGCACCAGCAGCAGGCGGCGCGCGAGCGCGAGGCTGTCGGGGCCGATCAGCAGGATGCGGCGCGCGGTGGTTTTCTGCGCGAGCAGCAGCGCGACGCGTTCCGCCGCCGGCTCGTCGTTGGGATAGGTTTCCACCACGCCCGCGCCCGCAACACAGATGAACTGGCCCTTGCTCCAGCCATGCAGATAGCGCGTCTGCGGCGTGGCGAACGCGCCGCGGAACTGGTCCGCCGGCAGCAGGCGCGACCAGCGCGCGAGATCGTTCGCGCGCTGCCAGTCGCCGCCGAAGTCCAGCGCGGCCAGCACGGCGAGCACGCCGCCGGCCAGCGCGAGCGCGGAGCGCCAGCCCGCCGCGACGTGGAGCGCCGCGCAGCCGAGCAGCAGCGCGGCGCAGACCAGGCACGCGGCCTCCTCCGCCCAGCCCGCCGCGAGCCAGAGCGTGATGCCGACGCCGCCCGCGGCGCTGCCGAGCGCCTCCCAGATATAGACGCGCGCGACGGTCAGGCCCGGCGCGCGGCAGGCGAGCGTGAAGAGGAAGCCGGTGACGGCGCTGACCGGCGCGTTCGCGAGCGCGCCGAGGCTGAACATCGGCAGCCACGGAAACGTTTCGTAGGCGGCGACGCCCAGCAGGCCGCGCGCGTGCAGCAGCAGCCAATGCTGGAGCGCGAACGCGGGGAGATAGAGCAGCAGGCCGAGCGGCAGGCGCGCGGCGAGCGCGTCGAGCCACGCCGCGCGCACGCGGCCGAGCAACGCGCCGGCCGCCAGCCAGACCAGCCACGAACTGAAGAACAGGGCGAGCGCGAACTCGTGGCCCTCGAACGCCGTCAGGAACGCGCGGAAGAGCAGCGCCTGCGCCGCGAGCGCGAAGCCGCCGAGCGCGAACAGCGCCCCCCGCTGCGACCAGCCCTGGAGTTTTGGGGAAAACACGGCGGGAGTATAACCGGTTTCCAAGGATTGGAAAATGTCGGCCCAGAAAGTTCCAAGCCTTGGAAAAGCTCGCGGAAATGTTTCCAAGCCTCGGAAAAAAGGACGGCGGGCGCGCGTGGGGCGCGTCCGCCGTCCGGGATACCGCGATGAGACTTAGTGGCCGGCCAGCGCCGCGGGCAGGTCCGCCGCGACGGTGGTGATGGGCTTGATGTTGAACTTCTCGACCAGCACCTTGAGCACGTTCGGCGAAACGAACGCCGGCAGGCTCGGACCGAGCCGGATGTTCTTGAGGCCGAGGTGGAGCAGCGTCAGCAGGATGCAGACGGCCTTCTGCTCATACCAGCTCAACACGAGCGACAGCGGCAGATCGTTGACGCCGCAACCAAAGGCCTGCGCGAGCGCGCCGGCGACCTTGATCGCGGTGTAGGCGTCGTTGCACTGGCCGCAGTCGAGCAGGCGCGGCAGGCCGCCGACGGTGCCGAAGTCGAGCTTGTTGAAGCGGTACTTGCCACAGGCGAGCGTGAGGATCACGCAGTCCTTCGGCACGGCCTGCGCGAACTCGGTGTAGTAGTTGCGGCCGCTCTTGGCACCATCGCAGCCGCCAATCAGGAAGAAACGCTTGACCGCCCCACCCTTGACCGCGGCGATCACCTGATCGGCGACGCCGAGAATCGCGTTGTGGCCGAAGCCGACGAGAATCTCCTGGTCCGCGCCGTCGTGGTCGAAACCGGGCGCGGCGAGCGCGGCCTCAATTACCGGCTTGAAGTTGCGGTCGGTGACGTGCGCGACACCGGGCCACGCGACGAGGCCGCTGGTGAAGATGCGGGCCTTGTACTGGTCCTTCGGCTTCTGGATGCAGTTGGTCGTCATCAGGATCGCGCCGGGGAACGCCTCGAACTCCTTGCGCTGATCCTGCCACGCGCCGCCGTAGTTGCCGACGAGGTGCTTGTACTGCTTGAGGCCCGGATAGCCGTGCGCGGGCAGCATCTCGCTGTGCGTAAAGATGTTGATGCCCGTGCCCTCGGTCTGCTTGAGCAGCTCCTCGAGATCGGCGAGGTCGTGGCCGGAAATCAGGATCGCCTTACCCTTGACCGGCGTGGTGCGGACCTTGGTCGGGACGGGATTGCCATAGGCGCCGGTGTTCGCGGCGTCGAGCAGTTCCATCACCTTCAGGTTCACCTCGCCGCATTTGAGATTCCACGCGAGCAGGTCGCCGAGCTGCGGATTCGGCTTGGTCAGGAAGTCGAGCGCATCGTGGAAGAAGGCGTAGACGGCATCATCCTCCTTGCCGAGAATCAGCGCGTGGTCGGCGTAGGCCGCGGTGCCCTTGAGGCCGAAGAGCAGCAGGTCCATCAGGCCGGCGATGTCGGCGCCGTACTGCGCATGACGTTTTTCGGGGCTGAAATCCTCGCCCTGATCCACGAGCGCCGCAAGATCGGCGGCGGGACGCCACACGGCGGGACCCGTGAGTTGTTCCGGGGCGCGACCGGCCTTCTGGCAGGCGGCCTCGTACTGGCGGCGCAGTTGCTCGCGCACGACGACGGCGTGCCGCAGCATCTGCTCCAGCCGCACCGGGTCAAAGTTGACGTTCGTCACGGTCGTAAACAACGCCTCGACGACGAAGACATCGGCGGTGTAATTCTTGACGCCCAACTGCCGCGCGCGGTGCGCGTACTGGCTGAGGCCCTGCGCCGCGTGGATCAACAGATCCTGCAACGCCGCGGTTTCCGGATCCTTGCCGCACACGCCGAACTGGTCGCAGCCCGTACCCTGGGCTGCCTGCTCGCACTGATAACAGAACATGCTGCTCATCGCGTTTCCCTATCCTTTTGGTTGTGGTGTTGTGTTGCTACGGCCGCTCCCACGAGCGGCGCGCGCTGACAATGCCGCAAGTGCGGCTGGGAAAACTTGACTTGCCTCAAGAAAAGGTGAATTAGTCCGCCACACCCAGCAGCACGGGAGTCATCATGGATAGAACAGCCTTGCTCGCCCAGACGACGTTCTTCGAGGGGCTCGCGACGCCGAGCCGCGAGGCGCTCGCCGCCATCTGCCGCCCGCGCGACCTGCGCAAACGCGAGCTGCTGTTCCGCGAGGGCGACCGCGGCGAGGGCGTCTTCCTCGTCGCCAGCGGTCACATCCAACTCTACAAGACCACGCCCGCCGGCGAGGAGATCGTCATTAAGATCATCAAGCCCGGTGAGTCGTTTGCCGAGGCCGTGCTGTTCGAAGCCGACCGCTACCCTGTCAGCGCTGTCGCGCTCACCGCCTGCCGCCTCTACATTGTGCTCAAGCAGGATATCGAGAACCTGCTTGGCCGCTCCGACTTCCGACGCGACTTCATCACGATGCTCATGCGCAAGCAGCGCTACCTCACCGAGCGCATCCGCCAGTTGAGTACGCAGGATGTCGCTGAACGCCTGCTCGGTTTTTTGCGCGAGCAGTACGGCCCGCGCGACCAAATCCAGACCGTACTCTCGAAGAAGGACATCGCCGCCGCCATCGGCGTCACGCCGGAGACGCTCTCGCGCCTGATCCCACGCCTGAAAAAGGAAATGAAAATCGTGTGGACCGGTCGCGCCCTCCGCTTCCCCGCCGGCTTCTGGCCGGCCCGCGCCGGAAAAGTTCCAAGCGTTGGAGAAAACTAGAGATCAGCGGTCAGCTTTCCAAGGTTTGGAACTTCGTCCGCAAAACTTTCCAAGGCCCGGAAAAACAGCGGCTTTCCATCCCCATCCTTGGGAAACGCACCGCGGACGATCAGGGCTTGACCGACATGTCGAACTTGGTGGTCAGATAGACGTAGCGGATCCAGGCGCTAAAGAACTCGTTGCGGTTGCCACGCCAGTTATTGATGGGATGCTTGAGGTCGAAGTTCACCGGCGGATCCACGTCGGGCCGGTTCGCCTTGCGGTCACGCTCGGCCTCGAAGACCAGGCGCTGGGAATTATATTCCTGATGGCCGAGGTGCATGATGAACTTGTGGTCGGCCGTCTCGAAGATGGTGTAGCCACCGCCCTCGGCGTAGGCGAGCAGATTGAGGCGGCCGGCCTGCTCCTCGTGCTCCAGCACTTTGTCGGCAATGCCGGCGTGACGGCTCTGGGGACACCAGAAGACATCGTCGAGGCCGCCGGTGATCGGATGGTCGCGCTTGAGATTGCGCGTCGGGAAGACCCCAAAGACTTTGCGCGGCAGGTTGCTCTTTTCGATGCCGACGAATTTCGCCAGCGCCAGGCCACCCCAGCAGATGCCGAGTGTCGAGGGGATCTTCTTGTGCGCTTCGCCCAAAATGTAGGTGAGTTCCTCCCAGTAGTGGACCTCCTCGTAGGGGATCTCCTCGACCGGCGCGCCGGTGACGATCAGGCCGTCGAGGATGGTCGTGCGCATCGCCTCGGCGAAGGAGACGTAGTAGCGGGCGAGGTGGTGCGGGTCGGCGTGCTTGTAAGCGTGCGATTCCAGACGAATCCAGACCGGGACGATCTGCAGGATGGAGCGGCCGAGCGGGAGCAGAAGGTTGAATTCGTACTCCTCGACCTTGGGCATGATGTTCAGGATGCCGACGCGCAGCGGACGAATGTCCTGGTGCCGCGCGGCGGCTTCCGTGATGCAGTCCACGCCGTTCTTGATCAACTCCGGCCGGGCATGATGGGCGCTGGGCAAAACAACAGTCATGATGTCCTCGTTGAAACGCGGCGCACTATACGCGAACGCCTTCAAAAGAAAAGCCGCGCGCGTGTCATATCACCGCTGGTACACACCCGGATCCATGAAGGGCAGATCGAGCGCGGGCTTGAACTTCTCGCACTGGCTGTAGAAGGCGAGCGGATTATCGAACAGGAGCTTCTGCACCTGCTGTTCCGTGAAACCCTGTTGCCGCATAAAGCGCGCGACCTTCGGCAGGCTGCACGGATCGCTGACGCCCCAGTCGGCGGAACTGTTCACCAACACCTGCTCCAGCCCCCACCTCTTGAGGATATCCACTACGCGCTCGGGATTGAGCTTGGAATAGGGATAGACCGTCAGCCCGCACCACACCGGCCGCTTGCGGCTCAAGTCCATCGTCTGCTCGGTGTTGTGGTCCACGATGATCCGATGGTCCTCGTAGTTCAGCTCGCGTAGGATGTCCAGCGTGCGCTCGACGCCCTTGCGCTTGCTGACCTCCGGCGTGTCGTGCGGCGAGTGGATGATGACGAGCATGCGCCGCGCCTTGGCCATTTCGAGCTGGCGCTGGAAGATCTCCTCCTCCGCCGGCGTGATCTTGTTGAAGCCGATCTCCCCGAGCGCGACGCAGCGCGGATGGTCGAGGTAGCTCTTCATCCCGTCGAGCACCTCGTGCGCGAGCGCGGTGTCCTCGGCCTCCTTCGGGTTCACGGCGACCGCGGCGTAGTGATCAATGCCGTAGCGTTTCGCGCGGCCGGTTTCGAAGTCGAGGATGAGCTGGAAATAGTCCCAGAACGTCCCGGCGTAGCGTCGCGACGCGCCCAGCCAGAACGACGGCTCGACCGTCACGCGGAGGCCCTCGCGGTACATCGCGGTGTAGTCATCCGTCGTGCGCGAATACATGTGAATATGCGGTTCGATGATCGTCATAGAATGTTCCTGACCATCAGCCCCAGACACAGCCCTTGAACGGACGATGACTCGCCCGCGCAGCTTCGCGCGCCATGCGCTGCATCTGGACGACGATGGCCACCTTGCGTTCGTAGGGCAACTGGGCCAGCGCCCGCCGCTGCGCGCGCTTGACGGCCAGCGCTTCCTGTTGCTGTTGTTCAACCTTCATGCCACTGCTTCCATTTGGCGGTCAACTGATGTCGCCGCAGAATATCCTCCAAACGGCCCGCATTCCAAGGCGGCGGTTGCATGGCCGCCATCAGCACCAGGCGCGCTCGATCCTTGGCGCGCCCCACCTTGAGCATGATGGCCGCCAGATATTCAGCGGTCAACACGCGCGCCGGAACACCATCCACATCCACCGTGCTGGCTGCTGCCAGCGCTTCCTCTTCGAGCCCGGGGGCTGCCGCCAGAAATTGCACAGGCACGCCGTGTATCATGACGCGATCCTCGGCGCCAAAAACATAGCCACTCTGTTTTAACCACGCGAAAAGCGGGGCAGGATCAACCAAGCCAGAAGCGCCGGGGAAGCGGCACAACACATCGAAGTCAAACGTCAGCACCGGCTCGGTGTAAAACAAGGCCGCCATGCCACCGCACACTGCATAAGCTTGGAGCTGGCCGGCTTGAACCGCTGCATTCAGGACACGCAGCACCGGTCCCAAGAGATGCACCTGCAATTCGTCTGACGATTCAGGCTTCATTGCTACAGCAACTTCTGCTGCTTCGCGTCGGGCTTCAGGTCGAACTTGGCGTAGGCGCGGTCGGTGGCCACACGGCCCTGCGGCGTGCGGTGCAGATAACCTTCCATGATCAGATAAGGCTCATAGACCTCTTCGAGCGTGTCGGCCTCCTCGCCCACCGAGACCGCGAGCGAGTTGATGCCCACCGGCCCGCCACCGAATTTCTGGATGATCGCCTCCAGGATGCGCTTATCCATCTCGTCGAGCCCGTGCTCATCAATGTCGAGCATCGCCAGCGCCCGATCGGCGACGTCCTTGGTGATCTTGTTGCCCGCCTTGACCTGCGCGTAGTCGCGGACCCAGCGCAGCAGATTGTTCGCGATGCGCGGCGTGCCGCGCGCGCGCCCGGCGATCTCGCGCGCGCCGGCCTCGTCCACGTCCACGTTCAGGATGCGCGCCGAGCGCGTGATGATCGCGTGCAGGTCCTTCGCATCGTAGTAATCCAGCCGTGCGGTCAGGCCGAAGCGCGAGCGCAGCGGCGCGGTCAGCAGACCGCTGCGTGTCGTCGCGCCGACGAGCGTGAAGCGCGGCAGGTTCAGGCGCACGCTGCGCGCGTGCGGCCCTTGGTCAATCATGATGTCTATGACGAAATCCTCCATCGCCGAGTAGAGATACTCCTCGACCGCCTTCTGCATCCGGTGGATTTCGTCAATGAAGAGCACGTCGCCGCGCTCCATGCTCGTGAGCAGGCCGGCGAGGTCGCCGGGCTTGTCAATCACCGGGCCGCTGGTCGCCTTGAGGTTGGCGCCCATCGCCTCGGCGAGGATGTTGGCGAGCGTCGTCTTGCCCAGTCCCGGCGGGCCGGAGAGCAGGACATGGTCGAGCACGTCCTTGCGGCCCTTCGCGGCCTCGACGAACAATTCCAGCCGCTCGCGCACCTTCTTTTGCCCGACGAAGTCGGCGAAGCGCGAGGGCCGCAGACTGATGTCGAAGTCCGTGTCCTGCTTGTTCAGCGTCTCGGTGACGAAACGTTCGCTCATGTTTTCCCGTCGCGCCGCATGTGGTCACGCGGCCTACAACCACATTCCCTGCCCGGCTGGTGCACCCACCTGGCGCAGCTTTTCCAAGCCTTGGAAAAACCGCGGAACCATTTTCCAACCCCTGGAAAAAGCGCCGAGCCTTGTTCCCAGCCTTGGAAAAAAGGCCGTCCATTTTTCCAAGCCTTGGAAACCGGCGCGGCGGATTGTAGCGGCATTTTGGCCGCAGGAAACTAAGAATTTCGGCAGGCAGCAGGCTGGAGCCAACGGTCGGATTCGAACCGACGACCATCGCATTACGAATGCGCTATTATTGAATTTCTAAGCCTGTTTTATAAATCTGGCACCTTTATGGGGTTGACACCCGGCCCCCGGTTTGGCACGGTTACGCCACGAAAAGCAACAAGGCGCACATGGCAAAACTGCGAACGGGTTACTTGGTGAAACGAGGCGCGGTCTTCTATGCCTGCTGGACTGTGGCGGGCAAAAAATTCCGGCAAAGCACCAGCACAGGCGACCGACGCGAGGCGGAAAAGGAACTCGCGCGGATCATGGAGCCGTTTCTGGTCGAGGACGAAACCAAGACGCTCCAAACCATCAAGGCACGCATCGAAGCCGGGAAGGAACGGGCCTCACAGCTTCACGAGCAACGCAACCCGCCGACGACCATCGCGCAGACGTGGAACATATTTGCCGCGAGTACCGAGCGGCCGGACTCCGGGCCGCGCACGCTCGCCGATTATGAGGCGTGCTTTGCCACGTTCCGCAAGTGGATGGAACACCACCACCCCACCGCCTCGTCGCTGCGCGACGTGTCGCCGGAACTCGCCGCCGAGTACGCGACACACCTCGGCAAGCGGAAGATCACCGCCAGCACATTCAACAAGGCGATCAACGCGCTGGCACTTGTCTTCCGCACGCTCGCCACCCCCGCCAAGCTGACGGGCAACCCGTGGGTGGCGATCAAACGCCGCAAGATCGTTTCACAATCGCACCGGGAATTGACGATAGACGAACTCCGCAAGGTCTGTCAGTTGGCGACCGGCGAGCTGTCCCTCTTGTTCGCCCTGGGCATCTATACCGGCCTGCGGCTGGTGGACTGCTGCACGTTGCAATGGGGCGAAGTGGACTTGCGCCGGAACATCATCCGCCGCGTGCCAGTCAAAATGGCCCGCCGCGACCCGAAGCGCGCGCTGGTCGTCATCCCCCTGCATACGGTCTTGTCCGAGCTACTGGCACAGACACCGTCCGCCAAGCGGAGCGGCTACGTCCTGCCAGAAACCGCCGCCGCCTATACGCGGCACGTCACGCAAGTAACCAACAAGATTCAAGCGCACTTCGCCGCGTGCGGCATCACGACGACGCGCACGATGGAAGGCCGGGCGCGGGCCGTGGTCGAGGTCGGCTTTCACAGTCTGCGGCATACGTTCGTTTCCCTCTGCCGCGAGGCCAACGCGCCGCTGGCCGTGGTCGAGGCGATTGTCGGGCACACCTCGCCCGCCATGACGCGCCACTACACGCACGTCTCCGAACTCGCCGCCGCGCGGGCCGTGGCCGCGCTACCGCCCGTGCTTGGAAATCTGAAAACATCTCCGCCAACCCTCGCGATTACAAGCGAGACAAAAGCGGCCTACGGATTGCCACCAACGCCAGCCTTTCAGTTGCGAACTGCTGTACAACATCTCGAAGGCATGACCGCCAAGACTTGGGCCACAAGACGCAAAACCGCGTTGAATGAAATCCGCGCAGCGCTTGCTTGGATTGAAGGTCGAATCATACATGAGTCGTCGCCAGAAACATCACAATGAGCCCCCTGTATCGCAGGTCTCCGGCTTGCATTGGAAAGGGGAAAGACTATCATTCCTTGGCCAAGTTGAACTGCTAAACGAGGAAACAAAGACGACGAACAAATAGCCGAAAATTTTATTGCGTTAATGCGCTGGTCGCTTTCACCGAAACCGCGAATTTCAACCAAAGAAGCGAAACACGCGGAGACGCGCCTATATGGGCGCGGCTCCCGGTTTCGTGTTTCTTTGGTGGGGCTTCGCGGTCCCCCGGTGGAGGCATGAACTTGGAGTTCGCGCCTCTTTATTAGGCCGCCAGCCTTGCAGGGTCAATTTATGGAGAGGTGAGATTATGAATGACGACGAAAATCCGGCTGTCACGCCGCTGACCTCTCCGCAACAAAAGCGACCCTTGACCAAGCTCGAAGTGTTGCAAAAGACTATAGAATGGATACTTCCACAATTGACACAGGAACAGCGCGACGGCTGGGAATTGTTGGAGAAAGCTGCACAACAGGCCGCTCCCAAACCCTTCATGTCAACGCACAAACACGCAGAACGAGCACCAGAGGGAAATGTCTTGTCGGCAGAGATCAAACGGGCACAGACCGTTCGAGACGGTGCATATCTGTTCCATTGCGATGCCACAGGGCGAATTACCATTGAACAACGCGGCCGGATTATTGAACGGCCGAGCACAGGCTTGTATCGGCGGGCCACGGACGCGCTGGATAGAGCACAGAGGAAGCCTAGGCAATCAAGAGGCGAACCGTTACCAATACGCCGTAGCCCGGAAGACTTTCTGCCGAATGAACTAGACCCTGATCGGCCACTCTTAGAGCAGTTGGAAGAGCGAGCGGCCAACGGGGATGAACAAACACGCGAAATGCTGGAGAAAGAGTTTTATCCGAACCCAGAAATCATGTCCCTGTCGCATGACAGCCGCATTGTGGAGCCAGATCATCGGCAGGTGCAATCATCCCCGGAACAACGCGACGTCAAGCCAGCGCAACCGCAGCGCGAGGGCCAGGCGGAACAGCCGCAGACGATTTCGCAACCCGCAGACTTGGAACAGATGCTTGCATGGGCAGCACAGATGGTGGCGATAGTGGCCCAGCAGCGAAACGTCGCGGCCAATCTTGCCCTGGTCGAGGAATTGCTCGCGCCTCATCATGATGCACAGTCTGGCAAGCATTATGGCCTTATTGCTGAACGCGCTGCTGGTAAGCTGCGATATGAGCATGAAGCGGCAAGAAACCGCGGCCTCTGTACAGCGCCTTTGCATTCTGGAACATCCACCCAAGAAGATCACGACCTGAGCACAAACACCAGTCAAGCCCCACAAAATCCACCGGTAAACAAAAACGCACCGTTGGGGTTTAAGCCGATACCATGGTGTACGCAACTCGGAGATTTCAAAATGAATACGTCACGGAAAGTCATCGTTCTCACAGCGGCGCTCGCAATAGCCGTTGCCTGTCTCTATGTCCCCTGGCGGATGCCTCATGTTTTTCATTCGTTTTTCGGTGGCTACAACTGGATATGGAGGGGTGGTATAGAATTGCGGACTGATAACGCACCATCGTATTATGGCGCGGTAGATACACCGATGGTCGGTGCAGAGATCGCGGCAATTCTTGCGCTGGCAGCAGGTCTGTATTTTGCCGTTGGGATACATAAACGGAAACTCCCCCGTTGAATATGTGTGGCAACCATCCAAACGTGTCTTTATGTTTTCCAAGCCTTGGAAAACCCTCACGGCGACTTTTCCAAGGCTTGGAAACGCCGCGCGGAGCGGCTTGACGCCGTGACGGGCAAACTGTACGTTTTGGGCGGAAAGGTAAATGACATGACCACATTGACCATTATGCAGGCGCGGAGCGGTCTGGCCGACGCGCTCAACCGGGTTTGCTACGGCGGCGAGCGCATTCAGATTGCGCGCCGGGGCAAACCCATCGCCGCGCTCGTCTCTGCCGACGATCTCGAAACCTTGCAACGCATCGAGGACGCGGAGGACCTGCGCGACGCGCGCAAGGCCCTCGCCCGCTACCGCAAGAATCCGGCCAGTGCCGTGCCTCTGGCTAAAATCATGGCCGAGGCCGGCCTGTGAAGTTCCAAGTGGTATTTGAGCCAGCGGCCCGCAAGCAATTCCTGCGTTTGGATCGCCCTGTTCAATTTCGACTACTGCCGCATCTTGACGCCCTCGCCGACAATCCCCGTCCGCCCGGCGTTGTGAAAATGGCGGGCGCGGAGGATTTCTGGCGTATCCGCGTGGGCGACTGGCGGATTGTCTATGCCATCCGAGACCGCGAGCTGATCGTTCTCGTCGTCAAGCTCGGCCATCGCCGGGAGGTTTATCGCTGACGGCGCGAGCATGAAACCGCATACAATTATTTTTGAGGGCCTAAAGCATCGGGTTGATTCCGTGAGTGCGGACGGGCGAAGCATCGTCACCAATCACGGCGCGTTTGAATTGGATCCCCTATGCGCCGACGATGGAGCATCGCTCACGATTGGAACCGCCCTCTTGAGCGCGCTGCGCGCGAATATAGTCATCCGCCGCGCGCCTATGGGTAGGAGCGCTGAAACCGAAGCCGACCAACGCACGCGATGGGAATCGCAACGCGCCCGCGTGAAAACAGAAACGCTGGCCGATGCACGCGAAACTTGGCCGCTGTTGTCCAAGCAAGAATTGCTCACTAAATTGGCCGTGAGAAAATCCGAGGCCGCAGAAGACTACGCGCCAGACGCATCACTTGTTTTCCGTATTGTTCAGCGGCAGCCTCGCCACATTAGCGAAGCCTCGCGGATGGTGGAGCGCATTCAATTCCATGCTTGCGACACAGCCACCGGGAAGATCGTGGCTCATTTCGCTGACGTGACGTATGCGCAATATCCACCCGCGTCAACCACGCCCGCCGCCGTGGATGTGGAGAAGATCGCCGCCGCGACTGCCGCCGCCGTACAGCGAAAGCTCGCGCACAGCATTCGCGCCGCTGGCGACAAAGCCGCCGCCGAAGTCCACCGCGTCGCACGGCATGAAATCAAGAAAGCGAAGAAGTCCATTATCCCGCCTGACAAACGCAGGACCTATTTCCAAGACGAAACTTGCCGCGTGCTCATACACAGGCAACAGACAATCCCACTGACGGTGAAAGAAGCGGCAGTTGTCTTGGAATATGCGCGGATGCGGAAAGAAGGCACGAACTCCGCACCCTTCAAAGACGTTTGTGATGCCGTACATGTGGCGAACCGTAAGCCCGCACAAGTCTTCCGCCGCAACCGCAAGGGTCGTACATGTGATATTTTCCCGTTGATCTTCCGCAGGGCTGACGCCTCCGGCGCTTTCTGTCTGGCAACCTGGCCCCTGACGCTTCAAGGCCGGGTGCAAAAATAGTTTTGACATTGCACCCGTTGCACACCGTTTGCACCCGCCTGTTTGCTTTTCTATGCGCGTGAACGGCACACCTATCCACACGTCATGCATGGTGAGCGGTTCGTGAGACCGCCAAAGGCGGAGAAAGCGCATAAGATGAAACTGAACCGAGCCACGAGCGCGGGGATCATGGCGATGATCCGCGCCGACCAAGACGCCGACGCCCGGACGAAGGCGCACTTGCTCGCACTTATCAGGAACGGCGGCACGTCCGCCGATCAAGTCAACAAACCGAGCGCGCCGCGAGTTGTCACCAGAGCCGAGGCTGCGCGGCAACTCGGCCGGAGCCTCCGGCTGGTGGACAGCCTCGCCCGGCGCGGCTTGCTCCGCCGCGTGAAGCTACCCGGCCAAACCCGCGCCCTGGGGCTGCGGGCCGACGACGTAGCTGCGCTGGTCGAGTCCGCAACGGTCGCCACGGGCGAAGAAGGAAAAGCGGTGGCGTGATGAAAACAAAACGCATTCCAAACGAAGTTTGTACTGTGAATCTTTCACCGGGAGACGTGCTGTGTATCGGAACGCGCAAAGGCTGCCCCTCTATTGGCAAGACGGGGAACATGATCTTTGCCGTCAGTCCCGGCGACGAAAATATCTTGCACGATTTTGTTGGCGTCAAGGCTTCTCCGCTGACGCCGCCAGCCGCGCCCCCACCCGCCCCGGCCCCGGCGAAGGAGAAAGGCGGCAAGCGGTGAGCATTACCGAACACGACCGCCAGCCGTTGCCGTGGATTTGTTTGAGCACTGGGATTTTCGACTCGGCGAAGATCAAGATCATCGAGGCCATGCCGGAAGGCGACGCGCTGCTGAATTGTTGGCTGCGCCTGCTGTGCATGGCTGGCCGCTGTAACGCGGATGGTTTCATTGTGATTGCGCCGAGCGTGCCGATGAACCCCGACACGCTTGCCATGTTGTGGAGTAAGACGCCGCAGATCGTGCGGCTTGCGCTGGAAACGTTCCAACAGCTCGGCATGGTCGAGGCCGTCGAGGGCCGCGCGCTGCGCGTCACCGGCTGGCAGAAACACCAACACGTCGAAGCTCTCGCACGCGCCCGCGAGCGGAAGCGGTTGCGGCAGGCACAATACCGGGAGCGACAGCGGAAACTCTTGCCACCCGGTGAAGGTGAAACGCCGTCCGTGCCCGCCGCCGATCCGTTCACCGGGTGCGCGCCGGAACTGGTTACGCGCTGGCGTCCGGCTTTCGACGCACTGGCCGCAACGGGCAAACTGCCCGCGTTGAAGGGCGAGCACCTGGCCCGCCTCGACCGCGAGTTTCCACAGGCGAATCTCGCGGGGAACTTCGGCGAGATCGTGTCGGAAGTTTCGGGCGTTGTCGGCACGGTCGGCGACACGCTCAAATGGCTGCGGAAAGCGGTATCCGCGCTTGAGCGTCGCAACGGGAAACGCGAAGCGGCGCACCCGCCAAACAGCGAACACAAATTCTAAAGAGGATTCAACTTGGAACACTTGAGCATCACCCCACAGGGCAAGACGCCGGAGGAAATCACGACTGGTGTTTGGTATCCGCGATGTTTCACCGAGTACTGCTCCGAGCCTTCCAGTTTATTCCGATCATGGTGGCCCTCCGTTTTGCACCATGACGCCGCCGCGACGGCCAACGGATGGGCTTTTGATGCCGCCAGGCGCTGGGAGGAGGGCAAGGCGAGCGACAAGGAAATCCGGGCGGAATATCAGTCGAAATTTTCCGAGGTGTGCGCAGAGTCCAATCGTTTGATCCGGGCCGAGCGCGAAAAATACATCGGGCGCAACATCCTGCCGGAATATCGCCGCGAGATTGACCGCGCGCGATTGAAGGCGCAGGAAGCGTTCGACAGAGTGCAGCTCTGGACACCGGGCGGCGAGAAACCCGGCATGATTGTTTTCGGCGATACTGGCCGGGGTAAGACGCGCGCCGTGTTTCACCGGCTGGCGGCATTGCACCGCGAACACGGCACGATGTTTCTTGCCCTGACCGCCGATGAGCTGAAGCGGCAGCTTATCGCCGCCGCGTTGTCCGGCGAGGTCGAGGACGAAGGCTGTTCGACCGAAAGCTATTACTGTCCGCCATCACGCAACCCGACAACCGTGGAAGGAAAATTGCGCGCCGCCGAAATCGTCTTCGTGGACGATCTCTCGCAAACCAAGCTGACACCCCATTATGCCGAGAGGCTTTTCGCCATCGTTGAGCACCGCGCCGCGCGGGGCTTGCCCCTGATCGTCACCGTACAAATGGACGGCGACCGACTGGCGCGCAAGCTGGCCGGATATGAAGACCAATTCGCCGACACCGCCGCCTGCTTGGTGCGACGCTTGCGCGACTTTTGCCAGCCGGTCAACTTTGGTTTTGAGGCCCCGCAGTGAAACGCACTTGCCCCGTGCCGTCGCTTTTGCGGGAAAGGACAGGTAAGAACCGTCCGGCATGGAAATGCACCAAGGCGGGCCAGTGGCGTAATTCGGAGGGAAAACGAGAATGCGGCGCGTTTTTTTTGAAATTTTTGTTTCCGACTTCGCGGAGAAGCCACACCTCGCGCCCCGGTTTGCCACGTCCGATACTCGCAAAGACTGCCCGCGCCGGTTGTAGCACGCTTATCATGGCCCAACCGTAGCGGAAGAAAAGAAGGAGCATAACTCGCAAGCGTGGCGTCGCCGTTCCGTCGCTGTGGCGTCGCGTGACGCGGTACAGTACAGAACAGGACAGAAACAGGACAGGACAGGACAGAACACTCTCTCTATGAGGGCGAGAGAGGGCGAGCATTGGAAACCGATTACTGACGGCGGAAACTTTCGGCAAAGGGGCCATGCCGCCCGATCTTCACCAACACACCGCGCTGCTACCCTCTCCCTGGGACTTCCACCAGTTGCGACGATGGGCGGTCCGATAAAATTTCTGAAAATAAATTTGACTTCGCCGCGTTTGTTACTATAGTGTCCAACGACAGAACGATAACACCGAAAGGAAAGACGATATGAAAAGCGGCGAATTCATTGCTTATTATCGCGTTTCGACCAAGCGGCAAGGCGAGTCCGGTCTTGGTCTTGAAGCACAGAAGAAAGCCGTGCTCGACTACCTGAACGGCGGGCCGTGGAAGATCATCGGCGAGTATGTCGAAGTCGAAAGCGGCAAGCGGAACGACCGGCCGGAACTCGACAAGGCCCTCGCCCTCGCCAAACAGACCGGGGCAACACTGATTCTGGCGAAGATGGACAGGCTCGGACGGTGTGCGTGGTACGTCTTGAAGCTGCTGGCGGAGTCCAGCGTCCGCTTCGTCTTCGTCGAGATGCCGAACGCCGACACGTTCGCCATCGGCATCCGCGCCGTGGTCGCGCAGGAGGAAGGCCGGGCAATCTCCGAGCGCACCAAGGCCGCGCTCGCCGCCGCCAAGCGGCGCGGCGTGAAACTCGGCACTGATCGCCCCGGTTTGATCGAGAAGATCAAGGCCCCAGCACTCGCCCGCGCCCGTGACCTGGCCCCAATCGTCGCCGTGATACGCGAGGGCGGCGCGGTGACGGTGCGGGCCATCTGTGACGAGTTGAACCGGCGCGAAATTCCCTCGCCACGTTGCGCGCGCTGGCACGTCCCGGCCGTCTTCCGTTTGCTTCGTTTGATTGATGGTCGCCGCCGCCGTCGCGCCAAGCGCGGCACTCGCGCGGCCCGCAAATCTTCAACACCGACCGCCTGACCATGCCGCCGCGTTACACGCTGGCCCCGCCCTGCCGCTTTCGCAGGGAGGAACGATAGAAGACCCGTCCCACCCCAAGATCGCCACGCCTTGCCCCTCCCGCGTGCGCCCGTCTCACGCGAGTCCGCACGCGCAACAAGATCACGCGCGCACCATGCCAGGGGGGGGGGGGAGGGGGTTGCGCTCGTGCGCCGCGCCTCGCAAGTCGTATGGATTCACCAGCGGAGAAATTTTTCAATGTATTCCGACCCGACAGACGCGCTGACACCATTTGAAAAAAATGCCGCGCCGGATTGTGGTGAATTTAGATCCAAACCGATCAAGCACCGCCCCAACCTGCCCCCTCGATGATTCCACACTGAACCCCGACATAGGGCATTGGCACCTTTATGGCACCCTTTCCAGCCCCCGCTTGGAGGGTTTCGCAAAAGCGAGGAAGCGCACAAAGTAAAACCTCACGAATTACGAAACATATTGAAAAATAACGGTATTACGCTTGTTTTATTGAGGGAAAAGCTGGAGCCAACGGTCGGATTCGAACCGACGACCATCGCATTACGATTGCGATGCTCTGCCAGCTGAGCTACGTTGGCAAAAGGCGGGGCGCATGATAGCGGCGACGACCGGCATGTCAAGCCAGCGCACGGTCCGCCGCGTGGAATAGCTTTTGCAACACCGGCGGCAACAGGCCGGTACCGGCAAAGCCCTCCAGTTCGCGTCCACAGACGGCGGCAACATGACAGGCCAGCCGCTCACGGACCGCGGCCACACTCGGGCAACGAGGGCCGAGCAAACGCGCCAGCGAACTCACTTTTTCGCCGGCAAGGCCGCACGGTACGATCAAATCAAAACCGGCCAGATCCACGTTCACATTGAAACTCATGCCATGGAGCGTCACCCATTTTTTCAGTCGAAAGCCGATCGCAGCTAGTTTGCCATCGTCGGTCCACGCCCCGTTCTTGCCGACCCGGCGGTAAGCTTTGACGCCAAAGTCCGCCGCGGTGCGGAGGGCCACTTCTTCGAGATTGAAGAGATAACCATGGGCATCGGCTTCGTGGCTGCCCAGTCGCAGGATGGGATACATCACGCACTGGCCGGGTCCATGGAAGGTGACGTTGCCACCGCGGCTGGCCTGCACGAGGTCCACGCCCAGTTCCCGCAGACGCACGGGTGAAGCGCGGACGCCATCCCTGCGTCCACGCTGACCCAGCGTTACGACCGGGGTGTGCTCCAGCAACAGCACGGTGTCGGGAATCTGCTCCGCCAAGCGGGCGGCGTGCAGACGCTCCTGCAGACGCACGCCCTCGGCATAGGGCAAAGGGGCGTCGAGGAAGACGGCCCAGGTTTTCATGACTGCGGCGCGGAGCCGCTTACTCCTCGGCTTCGGGGATCATGTCCTCATAGCCATCGGCGTCGAGGAGCATGTCTATCTCGGAAGGATCATCGGGACGCAGCTTGAAAATCCAACCCTCGCCAAACGGATCAGCGTTGATGAGTTCCGGCTGGTCTTCCAGTTTCTTGTTGACCTCGGTAATCGTACCGGCCACCGGAGCGTAAATATCGGCGGCCGCCTTGACGGATTCGATAACGGCTACCTCGTTCTGGGCCTCGACGTTATCGCCCACAGACGGTAGTTCGACATAGGTTAGATCGCCCAACTGCTCCTGGGCAAAATCGGTGATGCCAATGGTGGCCACACCGTTCTTGTCGAGCCGGACCCATTCATGGGTCTTGGTGTAGCGCAATTCAGTCGGTACGTTCATGATTTCTGTTCGTCTCCGTTTTCGCGTCCCAAAAGGTCGGGCGGGCTTTTACCGTAGCTCTGCCCCGCCGACAACTATTTTTTCAGATTTTTTCAGCTCCTTGGGGGCTACCCCAAGATCTTGCAAGAAAGCGGTCCAACTCGTTCATGGTTTGGTGATGAAAGAGTGATCTTTCCCAAGGCTTGGAAAAACAGACCTGCCGGGTTTCCAATCCCTGGAAAAATCAGACGCGGAGCATGTCGCCGCCGCCCTTGGTGGGCAGGACGGATTGGCCCATCAGGAAGGCATCGCAGGCGCGCGCGGCCTCGCGGCCCTCGGAGATCGCCCAGACGATCAGGCTCTGGCCGCGCCGCATATCGCCCGCTGCAAAAACATTCTTCAGGTTCGTGCGGTAGGCGCCATCGGTCTTGACGTTGCCGGCGCGATCCAACTCGATGCCGAGCTGCGCGAGCATGACGTTCGGCTCCGGCCCGACGAAACCCATCGCGAGCAGGACGAGGTCGGCGGGCCATTCATATTCGGTGAACGGCACAGGCTGCATCTGCGGACGGCCATCAGGACCTTTGCCGAACTCGATGGTCGTGGTGACGAGGCTGGTGACGCGGCCATCGGCGCCGTTGAAGCGGAGCGAGTTGATGCACCAGAAGCGCTCGACGCCTTCGTAGTGCGAGGTGCTGTTGCGCAGGCGCATCGGCCAGTAGGGCCACGGCTGGTGCGCGGGCCGACCCTTCCCCGGCATTGGGAACAGTTCGAAGTTGGTGATGCTCTTCGCGCCCTGCCGGCGCGAGGTGCCGATGCAATCGCTGCCAGTATCGCCGCCACCGATGACGATAACGTGCTTGCCGGCGGCGGAGATGGGCGTGGTCGGCTCGCCCCTGGCGACCGCAGCATTCTGCTGCTGGAGAAATTCCATCGCAAAGTGGACGCCGCCAAGTTCACGGCCGGGGATGGTCAGGTCGCGCGGCTTGGTCGCGCCGCCACACAGCACGACGGCGTCGAACTGCTTCAGCTCCGCAACGGAGACGTTCTTGCCGATATAGGAGTTGGGCTTGAAGGCGATGCCCTCGGCCTCGAGCAGCTTGACGCGGCGCTCGACGATGGTCTTCTCCAGCTTGAAGTCGGGGATGCCGTAGCGGAGCAGGCCGCCGATCTTGTCGGCGCGCTCAAACACGGTGACGGTGTGGCCGGCGCGGTTAAGCTGCTGCGCCGCGGCGAGGCCGGAGGGGCCGGAGCCGACAACGGCGACGTGCTTGCCGGTGCGCTTCGCGGGCGGCTGCGGGACGACCCAGCCGCTGGCGAACGCCTTCTCGATGATGGTCTTCTCGATCAGCTCGATGGCGATCGGCGTCTCCGGGATGTTGCAGACGCACGCTTCCTCGCACGGCGCGGGGCAGAGGCGGCCGGTGAACTCAGGGAAGTTGTTCGTGGCCGAGAGCCGCTGCCACGCCTCGCGCCATTTGCCCTTGTAGGCGAGGTCGTTCCAGTCGGGGATGAAGTTGCCGAGCGGGCAGCCGCTATGGCAGAACGGCACGCCGCAATCCATGCAGCGCGCGGCCTGCTGGCGCAGCTTCGCCACCGGAAACTCCTCCGGGATCTCGCGGTAGTCGTGGATACGCTCCTCGACCGGCCGGTACTTCGGCAGCTCGCGTTGAAATTCCTTGAAGCCTGTGACCTTGCCCATGACGAAAGCTCCTTAGCGGACCGCCATCCCGGCGGTGGCGCCCTTGCGGGCGGCCGCCTGCTGCTGCGCCAGCACGCCGAGCGCGCGCTTGTAATCGGTCGGCATGACCTTGACGAATTTGGACTGGAGCGTCTTCCAGTCATCCAGCACGCGCCGGCCGACCGCGCTGCCGGTGTACTGGACGTGCTTCTCGATCAGGCCGCGCACCTCGGCGACCTCGGCGGGATTGGTGAACTCCTCGAACTCGACCATCTCGGTGTTGCAGCGGGCGGTCTTGAAGTCGCCCGCCTCGTCGAACACAAACGCGATGCCGCCGGACATGCCCGCCGCGAAGTTGCGGCCGGTGCGGCCGAGCACGACGACGCGGCCGCCGGTCATGTACTCGCAGCCGTGATCGCCGATACCCTCGACGACCGCCTTGACGCCGCTGTTGCGGACGCAAAAGCGCTCGCCCGCGAGACCGCGGATATAGGCCTCGCCACTGGTCGCGCCGTAAAACGCGACGTTGCCGATCAGGATGTTCTCCTCCGACACGAACGTGGCGTTGCGCGGCGGATGGATGATCAGCTTCGCGCCGCTCAAGCCCTTGCCGAAATAATCGTTCGCGTCGCCCTCGACGCGGAAGGTCAGGCCGCGCGCGCCGAAGGCGGCAAAGCTCTGGCCGCAGGAGCCGGTGCAGTTGAGCCGGATCGTGTCGTCGAGCAGACCGTCCTCGCCGTAGCGGCGGGAGACTTCGCTGCTCAAGATCGTGCCGACCGTGCGATGGACGTTGCGGATCGGCAGGTCAATCGTAACCGGCGTGCCGTGGTCGAGCGCGGGCTTGGCTTGCGCGAGATAGGTCAGGTCGAGCGCCTTGGCAAGGCCGTGGTCCTGCTCCATCTGCTTGACGATGCCGACGGTGGCGGGCACCTGCGGGCGCGTCAGGATCTTCGAGAGGTCGAGGCCGCGGTGCTGCTCCGGCGTCAGGCTATCGCGCAGCTTGAGGCACTCGGCGTGGCCGACCATCTCGGTGAGGCTACGGAAGCCGAGCTGCGCCATGATCGGCCGCATTTCCTCGGCGATGAAGCGGAAGAAATTGACCACGTATTCCGGTTTCCCGGTGAACCGTTTGCGCAGCTCCGGGTCCTGCGTAGCGACGCCGACCGGGCAGGTATTCAGGTGGCAGACGCGCATCATCACGCAGCCGAGCGTGACGAGCGGCGCGGTGGAGAAGCCGAATTCCTCGGCGCCGAGCAGCGCGGCAATCGCAACATCGCGCCCATTCATCAGCTTGCCATCCACCTCGACGATGATGCGGCTACGCAGATCGTTCAGGACGAGCGTCTGGTGGGTCTCGGCCAGGCCGAGTTCCCACGGCAGGCCCGCGTGTTTGAGCGCGGTTTCCGGCGAGGCGCCGGTGCCACCGTCCCAGCCGGAAACGAGGACGACATCGGCCTTGCCCTTCGAAACGCCGGCGGCAATCGTGCCGACGCCGACCTCGGAGACGAGCTTGACGCTGATGCGCGCGTTGCGGTTGGCGTTCTTCAAGTCGTGGATGAGCTGCGCGAGGTCCTCGATCGAATAGATGTCGTGGTGCGGCGGCGGCGAGATGAGTTGGACGAACGGCGTCGAGTGACGCGTCCGGGCGATCCACGGATAGACCTTGTCGCCGGGCAACTGGCCGCCCTCGCCGGGCTTCGCGCCTTGCGCCATCTTGATCTGGAGTTCGCGGGCGTTGAGCAGGTAGGCGCTCGTCACGCCGAAGCGACCGGAGGCGACCTGCTTGATCGCGCTGCGCCGCCAACTACCCTCGGGGCCGGGCCGGAAACGCTCGGCATCCTCCCCACCCTCGCCGCTGTTCGACTTGCCGCCGAGGCGGTTCATCGCGATGGCGAGCGTCTCGTGCGCCTCCTGGCTGATCGAGCCATAGGACATCGCGCCGGTCTTGAATCGCTTGACGATCTCGGTCCACGGCTCGACCTGGTCGAGCGGGATCGGCTGCCGGTCCTTGACGAAATCAAGCAGGCCGCGCAACTGGCACTGACGGCCCTCGTCGCTTTGGAGCAACGCGGTGTATTCGTTCCACGCCTGCTGGTCGCCGAGCCGCGTCGCCTGCTGGAGCTTGGCGATGGTCAGCGGATTGAAGATGTGATACTCGCCATCGCGCCGCCACTGGTGGCGGCCGCCGGACTCGAGCGCGCGCTCCGTGCCGGCGGGCAGCGCGCCGAACGCCTGCGCGTGGCGACGGTTCGCGTCGCGGGCGATTTCGTTGAGGCCCGCGCCCTCGACGCGCGAGGCCGTGCCGGAAAAGTAGCGGGCGATCACCGCGCTCTGGAGGCCCACACACTCGAAAATCTGCGCGCCGCGATAGCTGTGCAGCGTGCTGATGCCCATCTTGCTCATCACCTTGAGCACGCCCTTGTTCACGGCCTTGGTGTAGTGCTTGAGCGCCGTGTAGGCGTCGAGGCCGTCGGGCAACTGGCCGTGCTTGAGCATGTCCTTGATCGAGGCGTAGGCGGTGTACGGATAGACCGCGCTCACGCCGTAGCCGAGCAGGACGCAGAAGTGGTGGATGTGGCGCGGCTCGCCGCTTTCGAGGACGAGCCCGCAGCGCGTGCGCTTGCCGCAGCGGACGAGATGATGATGCACGCCTGCGCCGGCGAGCAACGGCGGAATCGGCGCGAGTTTTTCGCCCGCGCTGCGGTCAGAAAGAATTAGCAACGTGTAGCCGGCGTCAATCGCCTGCTCCGCGGCGGCGCACAGCTCGTTCAGCGCCTTTTCCAGCGCGGCGCCATCGCCGCCCGCCGGGAAGACTGCCGGCATCGTCCTGGCCTTGAGGCCCGGCTGGTCGAGCGCCTGCAACGCGAGGAATTCCGCCTCGGAGAGCAGCGGGTGCTCCACGCGCAACTGGCGCGCGTGCTCCGGCGTCTCCTGGAAGAGGTCCTGCTCCGAGCCGAGGTTGGTCACGAGCGAGGTGACGCACTCCTCGCGAATCGCGTCGAGCGGCGGATTCGTCACCTGCGCGAAGAGCTGGTGAAAATAATTGTAGAGCGCCTGCGGCTGCCGGGAGAGCACGGCGAGCGGGATATCGGTACCCATCGAGCCGACCGGCTCCAGCCCCTTCGCCGCCATCGGGCCGAGGTGGATCTTCTGGTCCTCGATCGTGTAGCCGTGCAGCAACTGTTGCTGAACCAGCGGCAACTCGGCCGCGGCTGGTTGCGCTTCGGGGGCCTTTAGGTTTTTCAGCAAAACCAGGTTTTCGTTCAGCCATTTCCGGTACGGCTTGCGGCGCGCGAAATCGCCCTTGATCTCCTCGTCATCAATGATGCGGCCGAGCTTGGTATCCACGAGGAACATGCGGCCCGGCATGAGGCGGCCCTTCTGCAACACGTTCGCCGGATCAATCGGCAGCACGCCGGTCTCGGACGCCATGACGACGAAGCCGTCCTTGGTCACCGTGTAGCGCGAGGGGCGCAGGCCGTTGCGGTCGAGCACCGCGCCGATCACCTCGCCATCGCTGAACGGGATCGAGGCCGGGCCGTCCCACGGCTCCATCAGGCACGAGTGATATTCGTAGAAAGCCTTCTTCTCGTCGCTCATCGTCTGGTGATTTTGCCACGCCTCGGGGATGAGCATCATGACCGCGTGCGGCAGCGGACGGCCGGTGTGGTAGAGCAGTTCGAGCGCGTTATCCAGGATCGCGGAGTCGGACGCGCCCGGCGTCAGGACGGGGAACAGCTTCGCGATGTCGGCGCCGAAGAGCGGCGAGCGGAAGAGTGACTGGCGCGCGTTCATCCAGTTGACGTTGCCCATCAGCGTGTTGATCTCGCCGTTGTGGCAGAGGAAGCGGAACGGCTGCGCGAGGTCCCACGTCGGAAAGGTGTTCGTGCTGTAGCGCTGGTGGACGAGCGCGAGGCCGCTGACCATGTCGGCATCGGTCAGGTCGGGGAAGAAGGGCTCGATCTGGTCGGCGAGGAACAGGCCTTTATAGACCAGCGTGCGGCTGGAGAGGCTCGGCAGATAAAAATATTTCCGCTCCGGCAGCCCGCTCTCGCGCACCTGTCGCTCGATGCTCTTGCGGATGACGAGCAGCTTGCGCTCGAAGGCCGCCTGGTCGCTGACGCCCGCGCCGCGGCCGACGAAGACCTGGCTAATCACCGGCTCGACGGAGCGTGCGATGTCGCCGATCACGGTGTTGTTCACCGGCACCTCGCGCCAGCCGAGCACCTGCTGGCCCTCGCGCTTGACGACCGCCTCGAACCACCCGGTCACCGTCTGGCGCTGTGCGGCGTCGCGCGGCAGAAAGACCAAACCGGCCGCATAGGCTTTCGGCTCCGGCAGTTCCACGCCCGCGACCTTGCGCAGGAACGCGTCGGGCAGTTGCATCAGGATACCGGCACCGTCACCAGTCTTGCCATCGCTGCCGCTCGCGCCGCGGTGCGCGAGGTTTTCCAGAATTTTCAGCGCGTTGCTCACCACCGCGTGCGAGGGCTCGCCCTTGAGATGGCAGATCATGCCCACACCGCAGGCATCGCGTTCGAGCGCCGGCGAGTAAAGGCCGCAGGGTTCCGCGAAGCTACCCGTACGACAAGATTGGTTTTTCCAAGGCTTGGAAAGGTGCGTCACCGGTTTTTCCAAGGCTTGGAATCCGGTTGCCGGATGCTGCGCAGACTGGCCATCGTTCATGTTCCTACGTCTTCTCCAGATCTTTCTTGTTCATTTCTTCCGAAAGCTCGCAGGGATATTTCCCGCTGTAGCAGCCGGTGCAGAAATCGCCCGGATGCTCGAACGCGGAGAGCATGCCCTCGAGGCTCAAGTAGCCGAGGCTGTCGGCCTCGATGAATTGGCAGATTTCGGGGATGCTCCGCTGCGTGGCGATCAGTTCCTCGTGGGTCGGAAAATCAATCCCGAAGAAGCACGGGTGGCGCACCGGCGGGCAGGAGATGCGCATGTGCACCTCCTTCGCGCCCGCGCGGCGCAGCGCGGCGATGCGGCGCTTGCACGTCGAGCCGCGCACGATGGAATCATCCACCACCACCACGCGCCGGTCGCGCACGACGCCGGGGACCACCGCCAGCTTGAGGTCAATGCTATCGTGGCGCTGATCCATCTCCGGCATGATGAAGGTGCGGCCGATGTAGTGGTTGCGGATGAAGCCGTAGTCCATTGGCACGCTGCTGGCGAACGAGAAGCCGAGCGCAGCGTCGTTGCCGGAGTCCGGCACCGGGATGACGATGTCGGCGTTCACCGGATGCTCCGCGGCCAGCCGGCGGCCGAGCTTCATGCGCGTCTCGTGAACGTTCTGCCCGAAGACCATGCTGTCCGGCCGCGCAAAATAAACGTGCTCGAAAATACATTGCCCGAGCGGGCCCTGCACCGGCTCGCAGAACGTCGTGCTGCGGATGCCCTTGGCACTGACGGTGACCAGTTCGCCCGGCAGCACATCGCGCTCGTAGGTCGCGCCGACCTGGTCGAGCGCGCAGGTTTCGCTGGCGAAGACATAGCCCTCGCCAAGCCGGCCGATGGAGAGCGGACGAAAACCGTAGCGGTCGCGCGCGGCCATCACGCCATCCTTGGTCATCAGCAGGAAGGCGAACGCGCCTTCGAGATCGTTGAGCGCGCGTTCGAGGCGGCGCGTGCGTGTGCGGTAGGCGGGGTCGGCGATCAGGTGCATCAGCACCTCGCTATCGGTACTCGTCTGGAAAATCGCGCCGCCCTCCTGGTAGCTGCGCCGCATCTTGCGCGCGTTGGTCAGGTTGCCGTTGTGCGCCAGCGCCCAGATGCCGTCAATGCAGCCGAAGACGATCGGCTGGACGTTCTGCGGCGTCGAGGACCCGGTGGTTGAGTAGCGCACGTGGCCGATGCCGAGATGCCCCGCGAGCTCGGACGGCGAGCGCTTGGAGAAGACCTCGGTGAGCAGGCCCTGGCCTTTGATCGAGCGCACCTTCTCGCCATCGCTGGCGACAATGCCCGCGCCCTCCTGACCGCGATGTTGCTGGGCGAACAGGCCGTTATAAATCAGGCCCGCCGCATTCGGCACGCCGAACAATCCGAACAGCCCGCAATGCTCGCGCGGACCGTCGCTCTCATGTCTTTCGGTGCTCATAGACCCAGTACTGTAAAGTCAACCCACCTGTCTGGCAATAGTTCAGATGCGTTTAGCTAGAACTATTCCAGCCCTCCGCGCTTCCAACGCAACTCATTGCCGGCCAGTGGAAAGAAATAACACCCGAACCGGCCGCCCGACAAATTTGTCCGCCCGCCCACCACCGCCGCGACATTATTGTCGCCCCACCCTTGCGGCATAATTGGATACAGCAACGTCGCGTCGCCACGCGATCGTTGCGGACAGAAAAACAAATAGACAGAAAAACTGGAATAGGTTTCAGAAAAGCCTTCTCGTTTTTCTGTCTCCCGCTTTTCTGTCCACTTTTCCGAGGCTTGGAAAAAAAGACGCAAGAATTTCCAAGGCTTGGAAATATTTTCGCGCAATCCGCCTTCGCCAAGATGCTACGGCGGGCCAGTTTTCCAATCCTTGGAAAAAGCGGGATCTCGACTTTCCAATCCTTGGAAAACGCCGGCGCTTAGTCTTCCTGGCCGCGGCGGAGCTTGAGGTAGGCCTCGATAAACGCGTCGAGCTCGCCATCGAGCACATCCTGCGTCTGGCTGGTCTCGACATCGGTGCGCAGGTCCTTGACCATCTGGTAGGGCTGCAAAACGTAGGAGCGGATCTGGTGGCCCCACGCGATGTCGCCTTTCTCGCTGTAGTGCTTTTCCTGCTCCTTGCGCTTCTTGTCCATCTCGATTTCGTAGAGCTTGGCCTTGAGCAGTTTCATCGCCTTGTTGCGGTTCGCGTGCTGCGAGCGCTCGGCCTGGCAGGCGACGACGATGCCGCTGGGCAGGTGCGTCAGGCGGACGGCGGAGTCGGTCTTGTTGACCTTCTGCCCACCCGCGCCGCCGGAGCGGTAGGTGTCCACGCGCAAATCCTTGTCGAGCACCTCGATCTCGATGGTTTCATCCACCTCGGCGACGACATCGAGCGCGGCGAAGGAGGTGTGGCGGCGCTTGTTGGCGTCGAACGGACTGATGCGGACGAGGCGGTGGACGCCACGCTCGGCCTTGAGGTAGCCGAAGGCGAACGGGCCGCTGACGAGCAGCGTGCAGCTCTTAACGCCGGCTTCCTCGCCGGCGGTGTATTCCATGAAATCCACGCGGAAGCCGCGCGCCTCGGCCCAGCGCACGTACATGCGCAGGAGCATCGCCGCCCAGTCGCACGCCTCGGTGCCGCCGGCGCCGGCGTTCAGGTTCACGTAGGCGTTGTTGCGGTCGAGCTTGCCGCCGAGCAGCGACTGCAACTCGAACTGGCGGAACATTTTTTCCGCGCGCGCCATCTCGCTATTGACCTCTTGCAGGAACTGCGCGCGCTGCGCGGCGTCGGTTTCGCCCTCGGCCATCTCAAGAAGCACGGCGAGGTCGTCGGCCAGCTTGGCGAGGTCGAGGAAGGGATTGACGACGTCGCGGAGCGCGTTGGTCCGGTCAATGGTCTCACGCGCCTTGTTGGCGTCGTTCCAGAATTCCGGCGCGGCGGCGAGGGCCTCTAGCTCGGCGAGTTGTTGTTGGCGGTTAGCGACGTCAAAGATACCCGCGCATTTCCGCGAGGGCACCTTTCAGCTTGAGCAGACGCTCTTTGATTTCTTCCAGCATGATCAATCCGTTTCTGTTTTCTTCCGCCGCCACAGCGCCGCGAGCGCGAGCAAGCCCGCGATGCCCGCCGCGCCCGGGCCAAACCAGTCGCCATGCCGCGTATAAAAAGTTTGCGGAGCGTCCGGCGGCGGCAGGCTCACCAGCGTATTCCGAAACGCGGGCCCGGACGCGCGGCCCTGGGCGTCGGTGGCGGTGTCATATACACGACCGAACCGGTCTATGCAACAGGAGACGCCGGTGTTGCAACTGCGCAGCACCGGCACGCGGTTTTCCACGGCGCGCAGCACGCTGTGCAGCATGTGCTGGCGCGAGGCCGACGAGGGATCGAACCACGCGTCGTTGCTCATGTTCACCAGCACCTGCGCGCCGGCGCGGACAAAACCGCGCGCGACCTCCGCGACCGTGTCCTCGAAGCAGATCAGGGTCGAGAATCCCGCGGCCGGATACTCCAGCCGGAAGACGCGGCTGTTGGTGCCGGGTGTAAAGCTGTCCTCGATCGGCGTCAGCCAGCCCAGCAGCGGCGGGATGTACTCGCCGAAAGCGACGAGATGCTGCTTGTCGTAGTTGCCGGCGATGACGCCGTTGGTGGCGAAGAGGAACGTGCTGTTGAAGTAACGCGGCCGCTCAAGGTCGCGATGCTCCGTATCGGTCGAGCCGAGCAGAATCGGCGCGCCGTTGGTGACGAGGCCGAGCACCACGTCGTAGCTGTTGGTGCTGGTGCGGATGTCGTCGGGCACCGCGGTCTCCGGCCAGATGACGAGATCGGGCTTGTCCGCGGCGAGCGCGGCATGGGTCAGGTTGCGCAGGCGCTCGTAGATGGTCTCGACGGCTTCCGGGGTCCACTTCTCCATCTGCGGAATGCCCGGCTGGACCAGCGCCACCTTCAGGAGCGGGCCGGTCGGCTGCGGCGCACGCAGCGCGCGCAAGCCCTGCACCCAGACGAGCGCGAGCACCAGCAGCGCCAGCAGCAGCGCGGTGTTGGCCGGCCGCCGCCGCTCGGCGCCGGCGAGACGATACTCATGAAGCGTCACCGCCAGCGCGCCGTTCAGCCACATGATCAGCGCGGAAACCAGATAGCTGCCGCCCCAACTGGCGAGTTGCAACAGCGGCAGGTTCTCGTGCTGGCTCGCCGCCAGCGGCAGCCACGCGAAACCCGTGCAAAACGTGCCGCGAATCCACTCCAACCCGCCCCACGCCACCGCGAGCACCGGCGGAAGCAGAAAGCGACCTAGTTGGCCTGTGCGCCACAGCCGGGCGGCGATCAGCGCGAAGAGCCCGGTGTAGAGCGCGCAATAACATGACATGCCCAGCCAGGCGAACCACGAAACGTGATGTAGCCAGAAGACCGTGCCCAGCCACTGCGCCACGCCCGCCAGCCAGCCGAGCCGGAAGGCGCTGCCCGCGCCCTCGCCACGGACGATCAGCAGCAGCGGCACAAAGGCCACGAACGCCAACGCCCCCCACTCCACCGGCGGAAACGCCAGCCCCAACAACACGCCGGCCACCACGGCAACCAGCCGCCACCGCCAGCGGGGAGCATGAAAATCAACGTGCATGGGAGAAAGCATCGGGGGAAATGGAGTGCTGGAGTACTGGAGTATTGGAGTAATGGAAGACGGCAAAGCGGCGGTAATTCCCTTTGCACGACAGTACCTGCCCAAGCACAAATTGCTTCAGAGGAACGCCACCCCCCCCGCTCCGCCCATTACTCCAACACTCCATCACTCCAATACTCCATTCTTCGTTCTTCTCACTCCGCCAGATCGCCGAGCAGCATCAGCGCGCCGGCGTACCAGACGTTGTCGCGGAACCGCTCCGGATGTTGCTTGAGTTCGGGCCGGTTCTTCTCGAACAGAATCTTTTCCTTGTCCGGCACCTGGTCGGTCAACTTGATCGTGACGTGATGCAGGCCCTCGGTCAGGTCGCTGCCGCAGTCGAGTTTGGCGATGCGCGAGTAGGTGCAATAGCCGTCAATCAGCGTCGCTTTGCGTTCCGGCTTGTCATCGAGCTTCACGGTGACGATGCCGCCATCGGGGCCGAGGAGGTCATAGACCGCCGCCGCCTTGCCTTTGAACGCAAACGCGAGCGTCGCACCCGGTGCACAGGCCTTCCACAGGTCCGGCATCCGCGCGGCGAACGCCTTCGCCTGTCCATTCTTGGCCGGATCAAGTTTCTCCCATTGGCCCTGCATCATCGCCGGCGTGAGCGGCACCATCTTCGCTGCCTCCCAGTTGTCCGCGCGCAGCGGCGCGCCCAGCCGATGCGGCTCGGCCGCGCCCGACGCCTGCGCCAGCGCGGGCCACGACCGCTGGATCACCTGCAAATAAATTTCGTGGCCCGTCTCCGGCAGCGGATGGACGCCATCGGTCGAGAAGATCATCGGCGGGCCCATCGGCGAGGCGCCTTTCTGCAACTCGCCCTTGAAAACCAGCCTGCCCTCTTTCACTTGCTTGGCGACTTCGACACCGAAGTGGATGGAAGGGATGCCGTAATGATTGGCCATGGCCTCCATCGCGCTCGCCGAACGCTGGAACTTGCCCTTAGCGAGATCGTCGAGCTGGTTGTGCGCGAGCGTATAGACGAAGCAAATGTCCGTCTTCGGCTCAGCCTTCCACGTCTGGCGCACGATGCCTTCCATCGTCTGCTGGATGCGCACCGGGTCCGCGCCGCCATCGTTCACGGCGAACTCGATGAACACGAGATTCGGCTTGTGCCGTAGCACATCGTGCTGGTTACGGAAGACGCCGAGATCGGAACCCGTGCCACCGATCGCCGCGTTGATTTCCGTGAACTGCGCCTTGGGATACTGCTGCTTGAGCCAGGCAAATGACTTCGGCCGCCAACCGTTCGCCGCGGTGATGCTGCCGCCAAAATAGGCCACGCGGACGTCCTCGCCCCGGCTGGCCCGCGACATGAAATTCCGCAGCCCCTCGCGCGCCCGGCATTCCACCGCCTCCACCAGCGGAAAATCCGCCGCCTGCGCCGACAGCGCGAGCGCCGCCACTGCCAGCACCCAGCCTGCTTTCGTTTTCATGGGCGGCTACCCTACACGAACCGCCCGCCGCGGCCAACAGTTTCCACCACGCAGAAAACAGCCGAGCGACAAACACAGCCTGCCGCCCCTGCCTCGGCCACGACGGAGCGTGATCGGATTGGAACAGCGAAGACGGGAAGCCGTGAAGCCGAGCAGGGTTTTCTTCCCGCCTTCCCTGTTCAACCCTCTTCTTTTTCTGTCTCCCATTTTTCTGTCCACTTTCATGCCATGGCCCGTAGCATCACCCACCGTGCGCACTTTCGATGTTGGATGTTCGATGTTCGCCGCCCATTCCCCTGTCTCCCTTCCTTTGCCTCTCCTCTTTTCCTGCCCTCCTGATTTCCTCATTCAAAATCAGGAAAACAGATACGGACGCCGCTCATGCGGACAGCGGTTGCCCGGTCTGCCTCGGAATGCGCCCTTGCGGGCGCGCTACAAACAACGCCATCCCATCGCCCTATCTGTTCTCTACCCAACGCCGTTGGTAGCCCCGCCGCCAGGCGGGTTCACTCACCATTCACGGTCTGCCCCTACCCACCCCCCAACAGTTTCAGAGATTGGAAATCCTCCACCCCGGTTTTCCCAAGCCTTGGAAACTTTCATCGTCAATTTTTCCAAGGCTTGGAAAATACACGGGATTTTTTCCCAAGCCTTGGAAACCGGCTTGTCTTGCGGGCCGAAATTTGGCATTAGGCAGGGCGTTCGCAACGAAAGGAATCAGTATGAAGAAGGGGCTTATTGTTTTGGTTGTGCTGGTGGTGCTTGGCTTGCTGCTGCCGGTCTCCAATCTCCTGCGCGCCGCGCCGGAAAACAGCCTGACCAAGGTCAAACCGGCCGACCCGGCCAAGGCCAGGGTCTTCGCCATGCTCGGCGCCAAGTGCGCCGACTGCCACAGCGGCGAAGGCGTCCTGCCGTTTTACGCGAAGCTGCCGGTCATCGGCGGCCAGATTCAGCAGGACATCCGCGTGGCGCGGCAAAGGCTCGACTACCAGGCCGAGCTCACCGCCGCGCCGGACAAGCCCGCGGGCGAAGTCCTGCTGGCGAAAACCGAGGCCGAGCTGCTCGCCGGCGATATGCCGCCCCTGCCCTACCTCGCGCTGCACTGGAACGCGCGCCTCTCCGCCGAGGACAAGGCCGCCGCGCTGAACTGGATCCGCGCCGAGCGCGCGCAGCATTACGCCACCGCCGGCGTCGCCGCGCAGTTCGTCAACGACGCCGTCCAGCCGCTGCCGGAAAAAATGGACCTCGACGCGCGCAAGGTCGCGCTCGGCAACAAGCTGTTTCACGACAAGCGTCTTTCGAAGGACAACACGCTCTCCTGCGCCAGTTGCCACGACCTCGCCAAGGGCGGCACCGACCAGGTCCAATTCTCCACCGGCGTCGGCCAGAAGGTCGGCGGCATCAACAGCCCGACGGTCTTCAACTCCGCCTTTCAATTCATCATGTTCTGGGACGGCCGCGCGCCGCACCTCGAGGCGCAGGCCGATGGCCCGGTCAACAACCCGATCGAGATGGCCTCGAACTGGGGCGAGGCCATTCCGAAACTGCAACAGGACGCCGAGCTCACCGCCGCCTTCAACGCCGTCTATCCGCAGGGCTACAGCAAGGAGACGATCACCGAGGCGATTGCCATGTTCGAGCGCAGCCTGCTGACGCCCTCGCGCTTCGACGCCTTCCTGCGCGGCAAGAGCGATGCGCTCACCGCCGATGAGCAGCGCGGTTACACGCTCTTCAAGGCGCACAACTGCGCCTGCTGCCACGCCGGCAAAATCCTCGGCGGCCAGTCGTTCGAGCTGATGGGCCGCGAGGCCGACTACATCGCCGACCGCGGCCAGCCGACCGATGCCGACCTCGGCCGCTACAGCGTGACCAAGAACGAAGGCGACCGCCACAAGTTCAAGGTGCCGACGCTGCGCAACATCGCCATCACCTTCCCCTACCTCCACGACGGCGCCACGCGCGACCTCAAGCAGGTGGTGCAACTGATGGCGAAGTACCAGAGCGGCGCGAAGCTTTCGGAGGCCGATGCCGACAGCCTCGTCGCCTTCCTCAAGGCCCTGACGGGCACGCTCGACGGCAAACCGCTCGGCAAATAGACGTGGTTGACTGCCAAAGGAACTCAGGCCATAACACAGGAAACCGCACAAGCGCGGCATTACATGCCGGGTAGTTTTTTCTGCGTCAGTTGTTCCGCCTCTTGATCGGCCGAGAGAATGGGCTCGTGGCACTTGGGGCAGGTCGTATCTTTCCATGAGAAATGTGTTTTACACTTGGGACAACTCCAGCGTTGGCGCTGCTCGGCCAGCCATTTCTCCAAGCCTGCTGTCTTGATCTTTTCCAGATTGTAGGCTGCCAGCCAGGTGTAGCCAGGCTTGTTCTTGTCCGTCTTGCTTTTGCTGCCGGTATGGTAGGCCCGCAACTTGGCACAGGGATAGTCCTTGCAGGCGGCGCAGTGTGGAACACCCTTCCGAATGGCGCAGGCGCGAAGTTGGCAACCGGGTTTCTTGCCGCCGGGCCGCGGCAGCTTGCAGCCATAACACTTGATCTCGGTATGTTTGGCCGCGTTCTCGCTGGCGACCATGTTGGGACAAGCGCCACAATAGTCACCGCAGTAGCCCTCATATTGGAACTTGCCGCCAACCACAGCGGCCCCGGCACGACCACAGAAACCAGCACAGCAGCATATCCCGGCCACCCCAGCCGTAGTTTTTTTCAAAAACCCGCGCCGCGTGCCGACTGCCTGACTGCTCATGTGTGGCTCCTCATATACTTGGCCCATCCGCCTGCTGTCCCCGCCTGACAAGGCACGGCAACACTGCGGCACATCTAAGCCAGCTGTCAACCGGAAACTCGGCCCAGCCAATCGGCAAAAACAAAGGTTGCACTTTTCCAAGGCTTGGAAAGAATAGCGCCCGCTTTTCCCAAGCCTTGGAAATTATGGACAACCACATCGCCAGCGTTGGTCGCACCAACATCCGCTGGGCCATCTGCGCGCTGCTCTTCTTCGCCACGACCATCAACTACATTGACCGCGCGGTCCTCGGCATCCTCAAGAAGACGCTCGACGCCGACCTCGGCTGGACGCAGGTGGACTACGGCAACATCGTCACCGCGTTCCAGTTGATGTACGCGGCGGGCTACCTCTTCGCCGGCCGGCTGATTGACCGCATCGGCACGCGCGCGGGCTTCTCGCTCGCGGTCGGGCTGTGGAGCGCGGCGGCGATGGCGCACGCGGCGATGCGGACGGTGCTTGGCTTCGGCGTCGCGCGCGCCGGGCTCGGCCTCGCCGAGGGCGGCAGCTTCCCGGCGGCGATCAAGACCATCGCCGAATGGTTTCCCAAGGAGCAGCGCGCACTGGCGACCGGCCTGTTCAACGCGGGCAGCAACGTCGGCGCCATCGCGTGCCCGCTGGTCGTGCCGTGGCTCGCCGCGCGCTGGGGCTGGCAGGGCGCGTTCTTCGTCACCGGCGCGATTGGCTTCGTCTGGCTGGGTTTCTGGCTGCTGCTCTACCGTTCGCCCGACAAACATCCGCGCGTCAACGCGGCGGAACTGGCCTACATCCGTCAGGACCCGCCCGATCCGCCCGCCCATATTCCATGGCTGGAGCTGATCCGCCACCGGCAGACGTGGGCGTTCATGATCGGCATGGCAGCCTCGTCGCCAATCTGGTGGTTCTATATCTACTGGATCCCCGATTTCTTCGCCGAGCATTTCAAACTCGACATGACCGGCTCGCAGTTACCGCTGATGCTGATCTTCTTCATTTCCAGTTTCGGCGGCATTGGCGGCGGCTGGCTTTCCTCGCACCTGCTGCGCCGCGGCTGGAGCCTGAACGCAGCGCGCAAAACCGCGCTGCTCGTCTGCGCGCTCTGCGTCGTGCCGGTCTTCCTGACGCCGCTGGTCCACCACGTCTGGCTCGCGGTCGGCCTCGTCGCGCTCGCCGCCGCCGCGCACTGCGGCTTTGCCGCCAATCTGTTCACGCTCGTCAGCGACACCGTCCCGCGCAAGGCCGTCAGTTCCGTCACCGGCATCGGCGGCATGGCGGGCGCGCTGGCGGGGATGCTGTTCGCGCAGGTCATCTCGCGCCACCTGCAGGCGACCGGCAGCAACTACGTCGTGCCGTTCATCATCGCCGCCAGCGCCTACATCCTCGCGCTCGGCCTGATGCACCTGCTGCTGCCGCGCCTGGAGCCCATGCCCCTGGCGGAAAATCCAAAATCCGAAACCCAAAACCCGAAACAGGACTGACAAAATCCAAACCAGGAAACCGGCGGGCGTTGTCTTTCAGTCTCCATCCGCCATCAACCATCCGCCATTCACCATGTCTGCCGTCCTCGATTCCATCCTCGCGCGCCAGATGCCGGCGCGCATCGCCTATGCGCCGAATTACTGGCAATGGTTCGCGCATCACCGCAACCACGGCACGCTGCCGGGCGAGATCGCACACTGCCGCACGCAGCTTGACCTGATCCGCCACCTCGGCCTCGACGTCTTCAGCCGGAACATCTACTGCGATGAGCAGCGCGGCTGGTGGGGCGGTCTCGCGGAATCCTATCTGGCCCCCGCTGGTGGGCGGGAGCTCCAGCTCCCGCGCGATCAGGCCAGCGCCGGTGACGCGGGAGCTGGAGCTCCCGCCCACAAGAACAACCGAGTTCAAGATCCGTTGTCGGGCATCAGCACCCGCGAGTGGCACGACGGGCGCGACCTCGTCATCGAGCACACCTGCCCCACCCCGGCCGGCGCACTGACCGAGCGCCTGCGCTATGTCTGGGCGGAGTCCACGCTCGTGCAGGAGAAGCACTTCGTGGACGACTACGAGAACCAGCTCGACGCCTTCGCCGCCTTCCTCGCCGCGCGGCGCTGGCAGTTCCGGCCGGAGCGATTTGCCCAGTGGCGCGAGCGCGCGGGCGCGGACGGCGTCGTCGTTGCCGGCGAAGTGTGCAGCCCGCTGAAGATGCTGCACATCCTGCTCGGCGCGCAGAACGCGACCTTCTTCTTGATGGACCAGCCCGAGCGCGCAGCCGAACTGCTCAAGCTGCACGAGGAGGCGATGCTCGACCTTGTCGGACAACTCGTGCGGAGCGGCGTGCGCGTGGTGATGTGCATGGACAACCTCGACGCCGCGTTTCATCCGCCGCACTACATCGAAAAATATTCCGCCAGTTTTTACGAACGCGCCGCGCGCCGCTGCCACGAGCACGGCGCGCTGCTGTTCATCCACGCCTGCGGGCGGCAACGCGACAACCTCAAGCTGATCGCCGGGCTGGGCGTGGATGGCCTCGAGGGCGTCGCCTTCCCGCCGCTCGGCGATGTGCAGCTCGACGAGGCGCTGCAACTCGCCGGCGAGCAGTTCATCGTCACCGGCGGCATCAGCGCGAAGGAGTTCGAGCGGCTGGCGACGCGCGCGGAGATCTTCGCCTGCGTCCGCGAGCTGTTCGCGCGCCTGCGCCCCTACGCGAACCGCTTCATCCTCTCCGCGAGCTGCAACACGCCCTACAACGCGCCGTGGGAGAAGATCCTCGCCTTCCGCGACGCCTGGCGGGAGTTCGGGCAGGTCTGACTTCGCCTGCAATGTAGCCGCAGTCGTCAGACTGCGGCCAATGCTACGGCGCGGTTGGGGTTGGCCGCGTTCTCACGAATGCGGCTACGAATGACTGCCTGCGCTTTCGACTTGCGGTGCTTTCCAAGGTTTGGAAAAGTCCGCGCGGAAATTTCCAAGGCTTGGAAAACGCCGCGTGAGGTCACGCGGCCTACAGCCTTTGTAGGCCGGGTCTCTGACCCGGCGAAAATATAATTCATCGAGGAAAATCATCATGCCGCTGAACATCAAGTCCGCTGCCTGTTGCCGCTGGGACGCGCTCGCGCTGGGCGAGGTCATGCTGCGGCTCGACCCCGGCGCCGGCCGCATCCGCACCGCGCGCGAGTTCAAGGTGTGGGAGGGCGGCGGCGAGTACAACGTTGTCCGCGGCCTGCGCCGTTGCTTTGGCCTGCGCACGAGCGTGGTCACGGCGAGCGTGGATAACGACGTGGGCCGCCTGCTCGAAGATTTGATGCTGCAGGGCGGCGTGGACCTTAGCCACGTGAAGTGGCTGCCGTTCGACGGCATCGGCCGCACCGCGCGCATCGGCCTGAACTTCACCGAGAAAGGCTACGGTCTGCGCGCGGCGGTCGGCTGCTCCGACCGCGCCTACTCGGCGGCCTCGCAGCTCAAGCCGGGCGACGTGGACTGGAAAAAGATTTTCGTCGAGGAGGGCGTCCGCTGGCTGCATTGCGGCGGCATCTTCGCGGCGCTCGCCGCGGGCACGGCCGACCTGACGCTCGAGGCGATGGAGGCGGCGCAGGCCGCGGGCACGATCATCTCCTATGACCTCAACTTCCGCGCCTCGCTCTGGAAGTCGCAGGGCGGCACGCAGCGCGCGATGGAGGTCAACCGCCGCATCGCCAGCCTCGTGGATGTGATGATTGGCAACGAGGAGGACTTCACCGCCGCGCTCGGCTTCAGCGTGCCCGGCATGGATGAGCACCTCTCGAACATGGACCCGGCGAATTTCAAAAAGATGATCGCCGAGGTGCTGCGGATGTACCCGAACTTCAAGGCCGTCGCCACGACGCTGCGCAACGCGAAGACGGCAACGCTCAACGACTGGGCGGCGATCCTCTATGCCGACGGCCAGTTCTTTGAGTCGCTCAAGCGCGAGAACCTGGAAATCTATGACCGCGTCGGCGGCGGCGATAGCTTCGCTTCCGGTTTGATCTACGGCTTCCTCGCGGGCCGGACGCCGCAGGAGTGCGTGGACCTGGGCGCAGCCCACGGCGCGCTCGCCATGACCACGCCGGGCGATACGAGCATGGCCACGCTCAAGGAAGTCGAGGCCGCGATGAAGGGCAAGGGCGCGCGCGTCATCCGCTGAAGCCGGGGACGAGGGACGCGTGTCGAGGGGCGAGCGACGCGCCCGTCAGGACGAACGCTGGCAGACACGACGTAGCGTGGCCCTCCAGGCGCAATTCCAAGCCTGGGAAACGGCGTGTGATTTTTTTCCAAGGCCTGGAAATCAGGCGCACTCTCAAATTGACTTGGCGGGGGCTGGAGTGTTAGCTAACAGCGGTCTGCGGCGCGCCGCGCCGCGGCCGGGGATTCACGGTTTTGAACGGTTCGGCATTTTTTGAGGCTGCATGGCAGTTTGCGTTGGTCACGGGGATCAGCTTTCTCGTGCTCACCTTGCTGGCCAGCCTGATCCGTTTCTACCAGTTGCAACACCCAACGTTGCTGATGCCAGCCGAGGCCATCAGTGATGCCACGCGTTTTGCAGCCCAAGTCGCGGCGCGGCTCGGCACCGCCTACCGCCTGCCTGTTCCGTTCTGTATCCTGATGATTCAGGGTCCCGCGCTCACTGACGCCGCGCGCCGCGAGGAACTGTTGGCGGTGCTGCGGCAGCAGGCCCGCCACACCGATGTCCTCCTGCCCCTGGATGCTGACACGGCCGGCCTGCTGGTGGATGGTCCGCGACGTTCCGCAGAGGGTGTGATTGAACGCCTGCAGGCAGCAACCACCAACCTGGGTGGCGTACGCATCGGTGGCGCCTCGTGCCCGGAAAATGGCACCCGGGCACAGGCGCTCCTGGACGCCGCGCGCGCCGCTCTGCCAACCACGGCCTTGGGTTGGAGCCTGACCGCACCAGCCGCCACCGAGGCCACCGCTGTGGCGCGCGACGAGGAGTCCGTGGGACAGGATGCCTGGCTGGATAACCTGACCGGCGTACTGAAACCGGAACGGCTGAACCGCCTGATGTCCAAATTCGTGGCGCGCTATCGGCGCGAGGGTTCACCGGTATCCATGATCTATTTCGATGTGGATTATCTCGGTCGCTATAACGATCACTATGGCCACGAGGCGGGTGATGAGATCCTGCGCGGCATCGGCAAACTGCTGCAGCAATGCCTGCGCGAGGGCGATTTGATCGGGCGCACGATGGGCGATGGCTTCATCGCGCTGCTGGATACACAGCCGGCGAATGCGCTCAAGGTGGCCCAGCGCCTCGCCAACCAGATCAAGCGCGCCACGTTCACCTCGGGCGGCTTCACGCTGAAGGTGACGGTCAGCGGCGGCGTCGCCGGCTATCCTGACCACGGCCGCACCGCAGCGGTCATCCACGACGCGGCGCACGCGGCGCTGCGCGCGGCGCAGGAGGGGGGCCGCAATCAGTGCCTGCTGTTCGAGGCCTCGATGCGTACCTACCAGCAACTCAACCGCGGACCGGACGAATTCTGACATGCAACAGCGACTCAAGCTGGGCGTGAACATTGACCACGTGGCGACCATCCGCCAGGCGCGCGGCACGGATTATCCCGACCTGCTGGAGGCGGCGCACTGTTGCGAGGCCGCTGGTGCGGACGGCGTCACCATCCATCTGCGCGAGGACCGGCGACACATCCAGGATGCCGATGTCTGGCGGCTGCGTCGCAAGTGCCGGTTGCCGATCAACCTGGAAATGGCGAACGCGCCCTCCATCGTCCGCATCGCGCTCGCCGTGAAACCTGCCGAGGTCTGCCTCGTGCCGGAGCGCCGCCAGGAATTGACGACCGAGGGCGGGCTGGATGTGCTGGGCCAGTTCGCCAGTATGCGGCGCACGGTGGCGCGCCTGCGCGACGCCGGCATCGTCGTCAGCATTTTCATCGAGCCGAGCGAGCGCCAGTTGGCCGCCGCCGCGCAACTCGGCGCGCCGGTGGTCGAGTTGCATACCGGCGCCTACGCCAACGCTCGCGGCGCACACCAACAACGCGAACTGCGCCGCCTCCTGCGCGCAGCCGCTTTCGCACACGGCCTCGGCCTGCAGGTCAACGCCGGCCACGGCATCAACCTGGAGAACATCGGCGGCATCCTGCAACTGCCGTGGCTCGACACGCTGAACATCGGCCACAGCATTGTGGCGCGCGCCATTTTCTGCGGCTTGAAGCAGGCGATCCGCGAGATGCGCGCCGCGCTGCGGCCCTACCGGCGAGGCGCGTGTTGAAGCGCCGCCGCCCAGTCGCGGCCCGCGCCGCGGGTGTGCTCGGCATCGGCGTGGATCTGACCGAGAACGAGCGGATGCGCGCCACGCTCAAACGCTGGTCGCGCCATTTCAAAAACCGCGTCTTCCGCCCGGAGGAGCAGGCCTATTGCGATTCCTGCTCGCAGCCCTGGCGGCATTACGCCGGCCGGTTCGCCGTCAAGGAGGCCGTCAGCAAGGCGTTCGGCACCGGCATCGGCGACGCGCTTGGCTGGCTGGATATCGAGGTTGTGCGCGCCGCCAACGGCGCGCCGGCGGTCGCGCTGCACGGCGCGGGCGCACGGCTCGCGCGGCGGCGCGGCGTGCGGCAGATTCTCATCAGCCTTTCCCATACGCGGCACTATGCCGTGGCGCAGGCGCTCCTCGTGGGCGCGACAACAGGAGACATGTCATGAAAGTCGTCAGCGTGGCGCAGATGCGCGAACTGGACCGGCGCGCGGCCGAAGAATTCAACATCCCCAGCGAGGAACTGATGGATCGCGCCGGCGACGGCGTCGCCGAGATCGTCGAGCGCCTCGCCGGCGGCGCCGGGTTCCGCGCCCCGTTCATCCACCTCATCGCCGGCCGCGGCAACAACGGTGGCGATGCGTTCGCCGCCGCGCACTACCTCAAGGTCGAGGGCTTCGACTGCGAGGTCTGGATCGCGGGCGCCAAGGGCGACATCCAGGGCGACGCCCTCAAGTTCATGAGCCGTGCCCGCCAATCCGGCGTGCCGATCCACGAAATGCCGACGAAGGAGGATTGGGACGCCGCCGAGTCCATCGGCGCCGACATCATCGTGGATGGCATCCTCGGCATCGGCGCGACCGGCCCGGTGCGCGGCCCCGCCATCGGCGCGATTCAGTACATCAACGGCTGCAGCCATCAGGCGCTCGTCGTCGCCATTGACGTGCCCTCCGGCCTCAACGCCGATACCGGTCAGGCCGAGGGCGAGTCCGTCATCGCTGACGTGACCGCGACCATCGGCCTGCCCAAACTCGGCCTGCTGGACCCCGCCGCTCTGGAGTACATCGGCACGCTCGATGTCGTGGATATCGGCATCCCGCCGAACGTGGTCGCCGAAGTGCAGAGCGAGACGGAATTGGCGTTGATCCATCGCAGCGAGTTGATGCCGATGCTGCCGCGCCGGTCGCGCGCCGCGCACAAGGGCACCTTCGGCCGCGTGGTGCTGATCGGTGGCGCGCGCGGTTTCAGCGGCGCGATCACGCTGGCCGCCCGCGCGGCCGTGCGCAGCGGCGCCGGGCTCGTCCAGTGCCTCGTGCCACAGGGCATCGCGCCTGTGGTCGCCGGCCAGGCGCTGGAGGCGATGGTCTTCGGTGTCGAGGAAACCGAGAACGGCTCCATCGCGGCCAATGCCTGGCGCGCGATTGAACCCATGCTCGAAAAAGCCGATGCCATCCTGCTCGGCCCCGGCCTCACCTTCCACAAGGACAGCTTCGTGCTGGTCCGCAATCTGGTCCGCGCCGCCGAGGTGCCCTATGTGCTCGACGCCGACGCGCTCAACGCGCTCGAGGGCCAGCCGCATCTGTTGACCAAGTCGCGCGCGCCGATGGTCCTGACGCCGCACCCCGGCGAGATGGCGCGCCTCTTCGGCCAGACGGTCGAGCAGGTGCAAGGCGACCGGCGCGGCGTCACTGTGGCCGCGGCCAAATACACCAATGCCACGGTGGTCCTCAAGGGCGCCGGCACGCTCGTAGCCCAGAACGACCAGCCGTTGGCGGTCAACCTGACCGGCAATCCCGGCATGGCGACCGGCGGCGCGGGCGATGTCCTCGCTGGTTTGCTGGTGGCCTTGCTCGGACAGGGGCTCAAACCGTTCGACGCGGCACGGCTGGCCGTTTATCTCCACGGCCGCGCCGGCGATCAAGTGGCGCTCCACAAATCACAGGCTGGCTTGAGCGCCGGTGACCTGGCCGACGAGTTGCCGTTCGCGTTCCGCGACCTCGCGATCCGGTGATGCATCTCAAGGTTTGGCGGGCCAGACGCGGATGAGCACCCCACCCCGCCGCGGCACGCCGGCCTCGAAGCCCTGCTCAAAAACGCCGAGGTCCTGCTGCCGCCAGAGATCACGCACGCGCTGCTTGCCCTGCAAACCAAGTTCGCTCCACACGGCCTTCACGCGCGCCGGCACCACGCCGCGATTGAACAAGCCGATCGCCTTGGAACCATCGGCCATGTCCTTGATCATGATGAACGTTTTCTTGCCGACCGGCACCACGCGCCCACACTGGCCGAGTTCGTCCTGGTCCACCTCGAGCACTTCCGGATTGCAGAGCACGTTCAGTGTGAACGGATCGAGCTGGCCCATGTCGCCGCTATAGAACAGCGGCGCGGCACTCATGCACCAGAGGCTCATGAACGCGTACTGCTCGCTCGGCGTCAGCGGGCACGGGTGCGCCAGCTCAAACGTGCCGCGCCGCGTCTGCGTGCCGATCATGCCGATCTGGATGTAGTCGGGATCGTTCCACGCGCCGGGCTTGGACCACTCGCGATGCTCGGCGTTCTTCAGCGCCACCTCGAAGACGCGGTTCAGTTCGAAGCCCAGGTCGCCCGCCGTGCGCCAGCAATGGCCGCCGACCTCCGCGCCCCACTTCCACACGTCGCCCATCCCGTACTGGCAGAGGTTGAACACGATGTCGCGGTTCTGCTGCTTGAGCAGGTCACCCATCAAGCGATAGGGCTTTTGCATCGCGGCGAGGTCGGGTTGCTTGCCCGCGACGCGGCCATAGGAGCACCAATCATATTTCAGGAAGTCGAAGCCCCAGTCGGCGAACTGCTTCGCGTCCTGCGCCTCGTGACCGAGCGCACCGCCGAAGCCCGCGCACGTGCTCGCGCCCGGCGAGGTGTAGGTGCCCGCCTTCAGCCCCTTGCCGTGGATGTAGTCGGTCAGCGCCTTCATGTTCGGAAAATAGGCGTTGGGCACGATGTTGCCGCTGGCATCACGCTCCGGTCCGACGCGTTTTTCATCCGTCTGATACTTGCTCAAGCCCTTCGCGTTCATCCAGCAGTCGTCAATGTTAACGTACTGATAGCCCGCGTCGGCCATGCCGCTGGAAACCATCACATCGGCCGCCTGCCGCATCAACTCGTCCGTGATGCGGTTATAATGCGTGTACCAGTGATTCCAACCCATCGGCGGCGTCAGCGCCAGCGTGTCGCCGATGACGACCTTGAAATTGCGCTCACACTTTCCATGAGCATTCTCCGCACGCAACACAACTTGATAGGTCCGATCCGACCGATCCGTCAGATCTCCTGACAGGATGCCTGTGCTTTCATTCAACGAAACGCCCGCCGGCAGATGCTGCGCGCTGAACTTGATCGGCCGCTCGCCGGTGCATGGAATGCGGTAGAGAAACGGATGCCCCGGCCGCACGCCATAGACACGCGGGCCATTGATGCGCGGCGCGGCCGGCGCGGGCGGCGTCAGGATGCGCGCCTCCTCGCGCGGCATCGCCACCGCTTCCGGCTTCGCGCCGGTGAACGTGATTTTCGCCTCGGCCCAGTCGGCGTGGTCGGAGTTGACGCCATCGCCGCCGTCGCCCGCGAGCAGCACCAGCGACTTCACGCCCGCCAGCGGCACGCGCACCGGTTTGGCCGCGTCGCCGCACTTCATTGGCCAGCTCTGCCACACTTCGCGGTTGTCGCAGAGAATTTGAAAGTCCACTGAACCTTTACCTTTGCCGGCATGATCATCCACACCGACCTGCGCGGTGAACTCCACCGCCGCGCCGTCGAGCTGGATATTCAGCACGCTCTCCGCGTGCGTGCCGACGCCGCGCTCGAATTTCTGCCCGACGATCGCCAGCTCCTGCGTCGTCACCGACCGGTTCGCCACCGCGTGGCCCCACCCGCTCGACATCAGCTTCAGATCCAAATCCGCCAGCCATACCGACTGCGGTTCCGCCGCCAGCGCCGGCAGCGCGAGCAAACCCAACACCAGCTTCAGCATCGTTTTCATCGCCTCATCCTTTCGACTCTTCCAACCATTGGAAACGAAAACCCGCGTTATTTCCAAGGCTTGGAAAACGGTGAAATCCAAGAGGCAGCCGCACGACAGATCAGAGATTTTTCTCGATAATCTTTTTCACAAACGCGGGCATATCCTGCTGGAGCTCGGCGGATTTCTTTTTGAGCCGGTCATAGACGGCGACCTCATCGCCGGTCCACATCAGGTCCATGCGGCGGATGGGACGCATGGCGATGTGATTATAGTTTTCTGGATAAGCCCAGTAGCAGGCGCGGCAAATCGCCGGGTCTTTGCGCTCCTGCCAGTTGGCGCAATGCTCGCACGACCAGGACTTGGCGCGATTGGCCGAGCCGCACAGCAGCATGAAGTCGTCAGGATTTTGCGCATGCGTGGCGTCGTCACCAGCAACTTCAAACGGAACGCGATGATCAATCTGTAAATCGCGCTCGAGAAAAGTTTCGAGGTAGATGGCACACTTGGGGCCGCGTGTTTGCAGGAGCGCGTGTTTGAGCTCCTTGGTGAAGGCTGTGCGCCCGGCCACTTTTCCGAAGCGCGCCCGGCTGGGATCGCCAAAACGATAGGCGGCAACCTTGCGTCCAGCGCCGCCTTCCACCTGGAACATTTCAATGGGTATTCCGTTTTCCTTCACATCGCGCGCCGCGCGCGGCGGATGGTTATATCCATAGGTGTCCTTGAGTTCCTGTGTGGTGATGAAGCCGTGTTTCAAAATATGCTCGATGACGGTGCGCGGACGTTTGGCGGTCACCTGCTGGCAGCGTTTGATGAACGCCTTGGACAGCCGGGGTCGGCTCATGGACGGGACTCCATGAGGCACAACTGCTCGCACTTGGTGAAATGGTAAATCATTTTCGGCTGTACCAGTTCAGCGGATAACGCCGGCGAGAGATAGAGCGACTCCACCGTGGCGTCGGTGCGGCCCAGCAGTGTCGCCTGCGAAGAGCGTCCGGCCTCCAACTCCATATGCGCCAGTTCGAGATGAGCGGGCAGCACCCGGCCGTGGACTTTGTCACCGGTGCGACCGTCATAGCTGACGATATAGCGAATTTTTCGGGCGTTAAGCTGCTCCAGCAACTCCACGAATTCGCAGAACTGCACGCTGGCCAGATAACGCGTGTCACGGTTGCCACACACACCCTGGTACGGCGGATCCATGTACACCAGATCGCGCGGCCGGACCGGCGCGAGCGCGTCGCGATAATTTTTTGAGGAGAAAGTGGTCTTGCCTTTGAAATAGTAGGAAGCGCCGAAAAGCTGTTCGCGCATGGTGGCGAGCGCCATGCCGCGACGCCGGTTGTCGGGGCTCTGGTTGAACTCGCCATCGGCATTGTAGCGCACCGACGCCTTGACGCAACGGGCCAATAGATAAAGGAACAAATCTGGACGACCGGTCAGATTGAAATCGTCGCGCACTTTCTTATAGAACGCCTTGGGATCGCCAAGTTGGGCGTGCCATAAGGCCGCATATTGGCTGGCCAGTTGCTCGGGCGAATTGACTATGGCATTCCACAAATCCATGAGCGGCTTATTCAGATCGTTCAGATGAAAACGTTGCGCTCGATTCTGCACCGCGGCCGCCAGCGAGATGGCCGCTGATCCGGCGAACGGCTCGTACAGCGCTTCAACATGGGCCGGGAAATAACGGAGAATATCCGCGGCCAGATTCCGTTTGCTCCCCTGATAGGGTATGGGATGCGGAACATTCACGGCGGCACTCTATCTACTGAATGAGGCGTCTTCAATGCCCTTCTCAAGCTCACCGGTAACTGCGCACGGTCTCGAAGAGCGCCAGCAGATTTTCAAGCGGCGTGCGGGCCTGGATGTTGTGGATCGAGCAGAAGACAAAGCCGCCGCCGGGCGCGAAGGTCTCGATGCGCTCCTTGACCTGCTCGCGCACCTCGGCGGGCGTGCCGAATGGCAGGGTCTTCTGCGTATCCACGCCACCACCCCAGAACGTGAGCTTGTCGCCGTAGTTTTTCTTGAGCGTGCGCGCGTCCATGCCGGCGGCGGAGCACTGGACAGGATTGAGGATATCGAACTCCGCCTCGACGATGCCATCGAGCAGCGGGACGATGCCGCCGCAGCAGTGCATGAAGGTCTTCCAGTTCGTGTGCCGGTGAATCCAGCCGTTGACCTTCTGCTGGTAGGGCAAAAACAAATCGCGGTATTGCGCCAGCGACAGGAACGGGCCGTTCTGCGTGCCGAAGTCCGTGCCGTTGGTCTGGATGACGGCGATTTTGTCGCCGACCGCCGCATGCAGGCGCGCGAGATTTTCAATCGCAAGCTCCGCCTGCCGCTCGAAGACGGCCTTGATGTAGTCGGGGCGCGTCACGGTGCTGACGTACCACTCCTCGACGTCGCGGATACCCTTGGGGTTCTTCAGAAACGTGGCGGGCACGAGAGCGATGTCGCCGAACGTCAGTCCGCCGAAGGCGCAGAACAGCGCGCGGTTGGTTTCGCGGTGGAGCCTTTCCGCCATGCGCGCGTAATGCGCGAGTTCGTCGGCGGCGACGGAGCCGAATTCTTCGAGGTTGTCGGCGGGATTGAGGTTGTCCTCGTCGAGTGGCGGCTGGCGGATGAGCGCGTCGAAGAAGTAGCCGCCTGCGGGCATCTTGCCGCTCGGCGGAACGGAACGGTCGTTGCCCGGCCATTGGAGCAGATCGCCGTTGGACTCGAATTGCGTATTGAAGTCCACCGGCACGAGCACGGGCGTGCCGTCGTGCAACCGCCACTCCTTGAACTCGCGCGCGGGGAATCCGAACATCGTGCCGGTGCCGCAGAGGCAGGCGGTGTCGAGGCCGAGCGCCTCCTGCAAATCCGGCGCGATCTCGCCGAGCATCTGATAGATCTCGACCACCTTGACCGGCGTGCCGGGCTGGTCCAGCCCGAGAGCCTGCCGCAGTTGAGCGACCATGCTGACGTGGATGCCGGTCTGGAACCCGCCGCCAAAATCCACCGCCAGCTTGTCGGGCTGCCGATGGTTGATGCTGGCCACAATGCGTTCGCGTGAGGTCATGTATCAGGCCCTCGCTATTGACGGCCACGACAGCGCGTGGCCCTCCACGTTACGTGACAACCGGCGGGACGCGCCCCGTTCGCGGCCCCGCGAAACCAGCCCTAGCTCAACACAGCCGCGGGGCTGGAAGCCCCGCCCACATCGGCCGATCACATTCGCGGCCTTCATGGCGCCAAGACCACATCCAGTTCCGCGATGGCGGCGAAGGGCTGGCCGTGCACTTCGGATTGGGCGACGAGCTTGAGGTAGCGGGCCTTGACCGGTTGCGGGAACGTCACCGTTTGCAAGTCGGCCGAGTCCGGCCACGTGACCTTGGCGGCCGGCGCGCTCCACTTCCTGGCATCCAAGCCGGCGAAGATTTCCGCCGTGGCGATGCGGCCGTTGCGCATATCCTGACGTGGCAGATACGTCAGCCCTTTCAGCGTGACATCGCGGCCCAGATCGAGGATCAGCGAGTGTGGCATCGGCGGCACGGCGTCGCCCCACGCGGTATGCCAGAAGGTCTGCGGATCGCCATCGAGCGCGTTCGCCGCCATGTGGCCATGGGCGCGGTCCTCGCTATCGGCGCGCACGACCTTCGCGCCGAGTTTCACCAGATTGGAGGTCGGCGGCGGGCCGATGAGCTTGGCGAGGTCGGCGGCTGTGAGTGCCACGGCGGGCTTGAAGTCGGGGCCGGCCATGTAGGCGAGCAGGCTGGCGCGCATCTGGCGCGCGACGGCGTTCGTGGCGAGGCCGTTTTGCAAATCCATACTGCTCACCAGCAGCTTGCCGCCGCCGAGGCGGCACTCGAAGGCGAGCGCGAGCTTGTGCGCGGTGAACCAGTCGTCAATCACCTGCACGGTGGGCGCGAGTTCGCGCGGCAGGTCATCGAGGATCAGCGGCGCGGCGCGTGAAAGGAGATACCACCATTGCCAGTTGCTGTGATAGTCGGTCGGGAACGCCGCGAGCGCCGGATGCTTGGGATCGCAAAGAAGGCCGAGCGTCGTCGGTGGCTGGCGGTGCGTCCACGCGGTATTCCAGAAGATGCTGGAGAAGCCGAGCACCACCTTGTCCTTGGCGGTGTTCTTCACGCGCGCGGGCGGCACGAGCAGCAGCACCTTGCCGCCGCCGCGCAACGCCGCCAGCGCCGCGTCATCCAACTCCGCGGCCACCGTGACGCCGGCGGCCGGTTCGGTCGCGACGCGCGGCGGATAAACCCAGACATCCCAGTCGTTGCCGAGCGTGGGACCGCCCGGCGGGCCGGCCGCCAGGCCGAGCTCGACCACGAGTTTGTAGCGGGCGGGCGCCGGGACATCCTTCAGGTCCAGCGCCACCTGCCCCAGCGCGGTGCCGTTGCCAAGCGGGATGGTCTTGAGCGGCGCGAGTTGTTTCTTGATGACCGCCTTGCCGTCATCGCCCACCAGGCTGCACAGCACCGTCACGTTGGCCAGCGGCGCGGGGCCGAAGTGCGCCACTTCGAGCTCGGCGGTGAGTTGCTCATCGCTGGTGAACACACGCTTGCCCAGCCGCGCCAGCGGCACGGTCGCGTTGCAGAAGCGGCTGTACTCCGCCGGCGTGATGTAGCCCTTCTCCTCCCAGAACGGATCGAGCACGCCGACCAGCGCGCTGCCCTGGCCGGGGAAATCGTGCAGATCGAGCAACTGGAAGCCGGCCATGCCGGGCGTGCGCAGCGCGGCCTCGATGTCGGCCTTATAGCAGAGCGCCTGCAGTTTGCCGGAGGCCAGCAGGAACTGCCGCGCCTGCCCGGCCAGCCCGCGCGCGGCGAGCCGGTCGCGGAAGATTTCAAAGTTCCGCGGCTTGAGGTAGCCGGTGTACTTGGCCATTTCATCGAAGTTCGGATAGACGCACCACTGGCCGATCTCGTGGCTGACGACCGGCACCTTGCGCTTCTGGATGTAGTCGCGGAAGTCAAACGTCGTCTGCGGCGGCTGCGCGTTGATGATGGACTTGAGCCCGCCGCCCCACGCCTGGATACGCGGTCCCGGCACGCAGTGCCACTGGTTCTCCGGCAGCTCCGGCCAGCCCGCGCCGCTCGTCCAAAGCCGCCGCGGATCGAGCGCCTTGTAGTGGTTGACCCACTGCGCGAGAAACTCCTTGTGCTTCTTGCCGCCCGGTTCGTTGCCATAGGGCATCAGGATGAACGAGGGATGATGGCCGTAATATTTCAGGATGCGGTCGGTCTCCTCATAGATCCATTTGTCCACCGGCTTGCCGTCGCCGATCGTCACGGACTGGTTCGCCCACGACGAGGCCTCGACGTGGAAATAGAAACCCAGCTCGTCCGCCGCCGCGAACGCCGCCTCCGGCGGGCACCACGAGTGAAAGCGGATCGAATTCAAGCCGTGCGCCTTCGCGACGCCGATGATCCGCCGCCACTCCGCCACGTCGGTCGGCGGATGGCCGGTCTTCGGGAAGATGCAGCAATCGAGCGTGCCGCGGATAAACAGCGGCCGCCCGTTGATCGTGAACTGCGTCCCCTGCGCGGCGAAGTCGCGCGCGCCGGTCCGCGCCCGCCACGTATGCGTCACGCCCGGCCCCGTCTCGATGACGACCTCGCACTCGATCAGGTTGGGCGCGAACTCGTCCCACCGCACATTGCCGAAGGGGCAGATGAGCCCCGTCTCGGTCCGCGGCCCCGCGCCCCACCCCAGCCCGGTCTGGCCCGTAAAGCTGACCGGCCCCGCGCCCGGCAGCTTCGCGCTCCACGCCATCCGGCCGTGCCCGGCCTGGCCGGTCGCGTTGCCCAGCACGACCTTGCCGCGCAGCCAGTGCTTCGCGAAGTCGGGCGTGAGCACGACCTCCTCGATCCACACCTGCGGCGTCGCGCGCAGTTCCAATTTGCCGACGAGGCCGTTCCAGTTCCCCTGCGTATGGTCGCTGATGCTGTGCGAGTTCTCGCCCACGTCCACGACCACGCGGTTATCCACGCGGATGGTGAGCGTATGCCGGCCCACCGCCAGCAGGCCCAGGTCATAGTCGTGCGGCGTCGCCAGGCTGTTGCAGGAGCCGAACGCGTGCCCATCCACCCAGACGCGCGTCTCCCAGTGCGGCCGCTCCAGCGTGAGCACCACGCGCCGCCCCTGCCACTCCGGCGGCACCTCGAACTCGCGCTGATACCACGCCGCGCCCGCGTAGTAGCGCTCCGGCGTCAGCCAGAACGGCAGCTTGATGTGGCCCGGCTGGCGATAGGGCGCGTACTCCGGCTGCGTAAAATAGGAGCGGTCGGCGATGCCGCCGACCCACTTGGTATCCACGGTGACCGCGTCACCGATCCCCTGCGCGGAGAGCGTGCCCGGCAGGCGCACCTTGTCCGGCAGCGCGCGCTCGAACCAGCGCGCGGCCACGCCGGCATCCTCGCGGTCGAGTTGGAACCGCCACTCGCCCGCCAGCGAAACCGTGTCCGCCGCCCGCGTCGCGCCGCCCAGCGCCAGCGCCAGCATCAGCATGATTTTCTTCATGGATTCTCCTTCAAGGGTTCGCCGAGAAAAACATAGGGAGTGCGCAGCAAGCCTACGGCGTTGAACAGCTCGGCTTGTTTCTCCGGCGGCACACAGAGTGGAAAATGTACGATGAGGTGATCTTCCGGCGACTGCATCTGTTCCTTGACGGTGGTGAGCAGCTCGCTGGTTTTGCGCGGCGCGGTGTAATCGGAACACCAGACCGTTTTGGACTTGCCCGCCTGGTTTTTCACCTGGATACACCACGGCGGAGACTCGTGTGCGGCCAGATCAGCGACAATGCGCTCCGCGCAGCGGCGCACCTCGACGACGGAATTGGAAAGCAGCGGCGTCACCGCCGCCTCCGCGATAGGCCCCATTGCGATGAGCTTGCCCATCACCGCCTCGCGTTCGCCTTCCTTGGCGGCGAGCAGCGCGGCGACGAGTTGCTCCGGCGTCGGTCGCTTGACCTTGCTCGTGGGCACGCGTACCTCGCGGAAAATTTCCGCCGCGCGCAGTTCTTCGCCTCCTGAACCGATGCGACCGCCAACGATCAGGATGCTGCCATCGGGCAGCGGCGTCACTGTGAACCCGGAGCGCCGCGGCTCGATCATCAATTGCCCCGCCATGATGAAACGGTTTTCCGCCGGGCAATAGATTTCAATCATCCGGCTATGGTCAATGCCACCAAACAACGCGATACGCCCACTCGGCAGAGTCGCGGCCAGCGGCGACCAGGTAGGTTTGATCATCGTACCGCCTTCGGCAAGAGTCCGCGTCTTGGGATCGAACAGTTCGGCAGTTGCAACGGTATGCATACGGCTCTGTGGATTGCTGCCGGCCGCCAACAAAACGCGACCGTCGGGCAGGAGCGCGGCGAGATGCCGTTCGCGCGTCTGCTTCAACTTGACCGGCAACGCGGTAGAGGTGTGCGTCTTCAGGTCAAAGATTTCCATCGAATCATAGGCGCATTTGATGCGGTCCGCACCACAGCCGCCTGTAATCAGAATTTCGTGATCGCTGATCAGCGTGGCGGTGTGGTGGGCACGCGGCAACACCAACCGCCCAACAGGTTCGAAGCGGTGTGTTGCCGGATCGAAAAGGGCACAATCATCCAGCGGCTTGAACTTGCCATCGAACCCGCCGCAGGCGAAAACTTTTCCATCAGGCAAGGGCACCAACTCTGCCCAGCGCACTTGCGAGTCCGTGAATTGTTTCCCCAGCACGCTGAATTTCTTGATCGCAAAATCGAACACGCAATCCCCGCGACCCTCCACCAGCAGTACCCGTCCGTTTGCCAGCGCGACGCCAGTGAAATCGCCGAAATGATGCTTGTCGGGCAGCTTCGTGAACGTCTCCGTCGCGAGGTCGAACAGTTCGACCTCGCCGACGGAAAAACCGCCGAACAAACCCACCGTCGTACGCCCGAACAGCGCCGCCACATGCCGATGCCGCTCGAAACCGGGCGCCTGCTTCGTCGGCCGCGTTTCATAGCGATAATCGAAGGCCTGCTCGCCGCGACAAGCCGCCGCGACAAGCACCGCCACGCAACATATCGCCGAAATTACTTTCATGTCCGTACCGTTTTCTAAACCTTGGGAAAGCCATCCCCAACCTTTTCCAAGCCTTGGAAATTTTCCCATCCTATTTTCCAAGCCCTGGAAACCCGGTTCTTTTCCGTCTGCATCCCGCAGCCTGCCGCCCGTATCCCGTATCCGGTTCAGTCCGCCAGCTCGCGCTCGATTTGCTCCAGCGTCTTACCCTTGGTCTCCGGCAGCTTGGCGAGCAGCACGAGGAAGCCCACGGCGCAGATGCCGGCATAGATCCAGAACGTGACCGCGACCCCCAGCAGCGTCTTGAAAATCGGGAACGTATAGGTGAGCAGGAAGCACGCGATCCACAGCGCGGCGACAGCGATGGACATCGCTGTGCCGCGAATCCGGTTCGGGAAAATCTCGCTGATCAGCACCCAGACCACCGGCGCGAGCGACATCGAGTAGATGCCGATCGCCGCCAGCACGAGGACGAGGAACAGCCACGGCGGCACCGCGCCGCCGCCACCCTTGAGGTGATAGCACAGGCCGATGGCGATATAGACCGCGGCGAGGCCGGCCGCGCCGATGAGCATCAGCGGCTTGCGCCCCCAGCGGTCCACCGTGTAGAGCGCCACGAACACGAAGACGAGGTTCACCACGCCGGTCGCGACGATATTGGTGAGCGCGTCGTTCATGTTGAAGCCGGCCTGCGTGAAGATTTCGCTGGCATAGTTGAAGATGACGTTGATGCCGCACCACTGCTGGAAGACGGCGAGGAAAATCCCCAGGCCCAGCACGACCAGGACCTTCCGCGCGAGCAGCTCGCGGACGTTCACATGCTTGTCCTCGTGCGCGACGGTCGCGTAGATGTCGGCGACCTCGGCCCGGGCATAGGCCGCGCCGCCGATGCGCGCGAGCGTTTGCTCGGCGCGATAGAGTTGCCCGGCCTTCGTCAGCCAGCGCGGGCTTTCCGGCACAAACAGCGAGCCAAGGAGGAACAGCAGCGAGGGCACTGCGCAGGCGGCGAACATCCAGCGCCAGCCGGTCGCGCCGTTCCACGTCTGCGCCAGCGCGGTCTGGTAGGCCTCGTGCGCGAGGTCATGGGCCGCGCCCGTGAGCTGGCCCAGTTGCGCGAGCTGCGCGGAAAGCTCGGCCGGCACCGGCTGCGCAATCTTCCAGTTCACGAATTGCGCCGCGAGGATGCCGAGCACGATGGTGAGCTGGTTGATCGCCACCAGCAACCCGCGCCGTTCGGGCGGCGCCAGCTCGGAGATATAGAGCGGCGATATATTCGAGGCCAGCCCGATGCTGACGCCGCCGAGAATCCGCCACGCGACAAAGACCAGGAAGCTGTTGGCAAACGCGATGCCGACCGACGACACGACGAAGTTGAACGCCGCCAGGATCAACAGCGGCTTGCGGCCAAAGCGGTCACTCAACCAGCCGGAGACAAGCGCGCCGCCCAGGCAGCCGAGCAGCGCACAGCTTTGCGCCCAGCCGACCGGCGAGATTGCGTTGGCCTTGATTTTCTCCCAGAACGACGCATCTGCGGCGACGTTCAGCGCCGTATCCTTGAGGTGGAAAAACGCCTCGTAGAATTTCGCCGCGCCGCCGATGACCACCCAGTCGTAGCCGAAGAGCAGGCCACCCATCGCCGCCACGCTGGAGATCAGCCAGACGTAGCCCATATTGAGGCGCGCCGCCGCGCCCGCCCCGCCGCCCGCCGCTGTTGGTCCCATCATGCCCAGTCTCCCGTTTGCGAATACGCGTCAGAGATAGCGGGAAACCCGGCACGAGGCAATTGCATTCCATACGAGATGGCACGTGTCAGGCGGGGAGGGCGAGCGTACCCGCGAGCCGTTAGTAAAGCTCCCACCTGATTGCCATGGACGAACACGCCGCACAGAACAAGGCCTGCCCTGAATACCCTTTTGCTGCTGGGATGTAGAGTCCCACCTTGCGCCAAGGCCACTGCACCTGCGGTTTTCAACTGTCTGGGGAGTGGAGGGATCAATGAGAAAGAAATCGCGGTCTGACGCGCATCGAACAACCAGACTACCGATCCTTTCCTATCGCTAACCGATTCTTCGCTCTTACTGCTCACGCGTCAGACCGCGGCTAAAACTACGGCATCAAAGTCAAATGTCCAATCCGCCGTCCAAAATCTTTGTTACTTAAACAGATTATGTCCAAACCCTATCTCGACAGAACTGCTTTGGCCTTGTAAAAGCCGCTCTGGTACGGGCCATTCATCCATTCATGTCAGCGCCATAAACAATCTGCATACAGAATAAGACGCGCATACGGTATGAAAAAGTTTTGGGCATGCTTGGTTATATCGTTCATCCTAATCGCCATTTTAATCTTGGTGGTTTGCCGCTTCAGTGGACCGGAAATAACCACGGGTGAACATTACTGGCAAGTTCTCTTAAACGGATCGGGTCGCGAACTGGAACGCAAGGGTGAGCACGTCTTTTTCTTTTGGCAGGAGCATCACGGATGGATCTGCTTACAGGTATCCGGAGCGGACATCGCCAGGACGTTAGATGCGCAGACCAGGAAATTCATCAATGACTGGCTGGGGTATCACAAGACTGACAACAATACGTTGGTTTTTGACAAATGGGATAGGCAACAATTTGCGGCGCTGACGGGTTATGATGAAAATTCACGGCTCTCGCCACAGGAATGGTGGTTGGCCAATCAAAAACGTTTTATACCCAGCCTGACGCAAAACACCGCCTTCTTAGAAAAACGCAGGGCTCTGGCGCTGCAGCGGCGAAACATTGCGCTAAGCGAAGCAGATTGGATAATGGACGATGATATGCTGGCGCTCTACAACAATCGCCTCATCCGTCACGCTGAGTCGCGTTACTCAAAAGACACGGATCAAGCCATCACCGCTTGGCTGACTAGCCATCGTGTTTGGTGGAATTGGGGTTTTGAAGCGATTTATTTCCCAGCCTTGGTCTTCTACCTCGCTTATACTGTACCGATGTGCTTGCGAAAACTGCGGGGACGGTGGTTACGCTGGATAATGACTGGCACGCTCATTCATAGCGGCTTCGCTCTGCCCTTTGTTTTTGGCTACCTGCCCTACTGGTTAAGCACACGAGGGAATCAAGGCACCATCATTTATGACATGGTCTTCACCATCGCTGAAATCCCAACGATCCTTTGCCTGGATGCCATGCCCCATCATGTAACGGATATGATCGAGCACGGTTTATCATGGCTCTGGAACGCGCTCGACCATGTGTGCTATCCGCTCTTGACGCCCATCAATGATCCCCGAACCTCCTTTCTTTCATTTTCAGGCGGCACCAACAGGAGCTTCATTTTGCTGCTCGGCACACTTCTTTATTCTTCCATCAGCATAGCTGTAGGTGGGTTGGGATTGGTAGTTCGCGAACTTTCCCAACTGTGCGCTAGGAAAAAACTCTGAGGTTCCATCAACTGTAAGGTGTCTCACTCCGGCTTGGCGGGCTTGGCTTTCCAGATATCGATGGTGGCGTCGTTCTTCTGCGGTGCGCCGGGCGTGCTGCGGCCATCGGCGACATATTTCTCCAGCAGCCTGGTCAGGCGCGCGACCACGTCGGGCTGCGCCGCCTGCTGGTTCGTGCGCTCGCTGATGTCCTGCGTCATGTCATAGAGCTGGACCTTGGGCAGACCCTGCTTGCGCGCGGCGGGTTCCTTGGGACTGCCCCAGCCGCCGGAGCCGGCACAGAGTTCCAGCTTCCATTTGTCCTGCCGGATGGCGAAGTGGCCGGAGATGGAATGATGCACCACCGCCTCGTGCAGCGGCGCGGTCGCGGTGCCGAGCAGCGCAGGCAGCAAGCTGACGCTATCCTCGCCCGCGATGTCGGGCAGCTTGGCGCCGACGAGCCCGGCGCAGGTCGCCATCAGGTCGGTCAGGCAGACCACCTGCGGGCAGCGCACCCCGGCTTTGATCTTGCCCGGCCAGCGCGCGATGAACGGGATGCGGTGGCCGCCGTCCCAGATATCGGCCTTGTAGCCGCGCATCACCCAGCTCGGGAAATGACCCTTGGCTTCCAGTTCCTCCACCTTGGCGGCGGGCGAGCAGCCGTTGTCGCTGGTGAAGAAGACGAGGGTGTTTTCCGCGAGCCCGTTCTTCTCGAGCGCGGCCAGGATCGTCCCAAGCGCGGCATCGGTCTGCATGACGAAGTCCGCGTAGGGGTTCAGCCCGCTCTTCTCCTGCCATTCCTTCGTCGGCACGATCGGCGTGTGCGGCGAGGCCAGCGGCAGGTAGAGGAAGAACGGCTTGCCGTTCTTCGCTTCGGCCGCGTGCGCGCCGAAGAACTCGCACGCCTTGTGCGCCAGCGTCGGCAGCACGTCGATCGCCTCGAAGTCCGGCGCGGCCGGGCCGGTGCGGATCCATTTCTTCTTGGCGGTCGGCAATTGCGTGAAGCGGTCGTTCTCAATGAACGCGAACGGCGGCATATCGAGCGAGGCGCTGATGCCGAAGTAATAGTCGAAGCCGCGCGTCGTCGGGCCATCGGCGATGACCGGGTTCGCATGGAAGGCGCCGTCGTTGCCGTCCTCGATCTGGTCGGTGAGTTTTCCATTCTGCTTTTTGAATGGCATCGTCATGCCCAGATGCCATTTGCCGATGCAGCCGGTCGCGTAGCCGTGCTGCTTGAGCAGCTTCGGCACGGTCAGGCGGTCGGCCGCGATCAGCGGCGGGCTGAACCCGCCGAGCACGCCCGATTGCAGGCGCGAGCGCCAGTTGTAGCGACCGGTCATGATGCCGTAGCGCGTCGGCGTGCAGACGGCCGAGCTCGAATGCGCATCGGTGAACGCCATGCCGTCGGCGACCAACCGGTCCATGTTCGGCGTGGGGATTTTACCGCGCTCGGGGTTCAGCGCGTGGACGTCGCCAAAACCGAGGTCGTCGCAGAGGATGTAGAGGATGTTGGGTTTCGACTTTTCCAAGCCTTGGAAAACCGGCTGCTCGCTTTTTCCAAGGCTTGGAAAACCCAGCGCCAGCGCGCCCGTGCCAAACGCCGCCTGCTTCAAGAAGTCCCGTCGCTTCATGACTTTTTCTCCTTTGTCCAATGGACCAGCGCCTGGTCACCGACAGCTTCCATATGCTGCCACAACTGCGCCTCCAGTTGCTTGATGATGGCGGCACAGGCCGGATCGGCGGCCAGATTCTTGACCTCCTGCGGATCTTTTTCGAGATCGAACAATTCGCGCCCGCCCTTGGGCCAGACGTTCAGCTTCCAGCGCCGCGTACGGATCATGCGGGAGGCGCCCGGCTTGCTCACATCGCCGCGTTCCCCGAACACCGCCTCCGGCCCAGCCTCCTTGCCCGCGATCATGCCGCGCAGGCTATGGCCGTGGCCCTTGGCCAGCGGTGCGGCGCCGAGCAGGTCGAGGATCGTTGGCGCGAGGTCCAGCGTCGTCGCAAAATTTTCGCACACCTTGCCGGCGGGCAGCACACCGGGCAGGCGCGCGAGCAGTGGCACGCGCATCAGGTCGTCGTAGAAGCTGCCGTGGGTCTTATCCATCAGGCCGTGCTCGCCGAGCTGGTTGCCGTGGTCGCTGGTAAAAATCACCAGCGTCCGGTCGGCCAGCTTGAGTTCGTCGAGCGCGGCGAGGATGCGGCCGAAGCACGCGTCCATCATCGTGATCTGCGCCGCGTAGCAGCGGAGATACTCGCGCAGACCGCCCTCGCCATAGATCTTCCCCATGCGGGCCGAGGACGTCGTGGCCCACTCCGCCGGATGCTGCGTCCACGTCGCCGGCAGAGGCATCTGCTGCGGGTCATACTGGTCATAATAGGGCGCGGGTGCGGTCCACGGCGCGTGCGGCGGGCTGACGGAATAGGTGATGGCGAACGGCTCATCGCGATGCTTGCGCAGCAGCTCGATGCACGACTCGGCGAGCACCGACTCGATAGCCAGCTCCGGCTTGAGGCGTTCGCGCCCGATGATGCCGACATCCTGCTTCGGCGTTTTCGGCTCCTGCCGCCACTTGCGATGGGCCTCGGCCAGCGCGGTCCGCAGCCAGACATCGCCGATCTGCTCGGCCTCGCCCGCGCGCGGGCCGGGATCGAACGCGGCCGCGCCCAGCGTGCGGCGCTGCTGGTTATAGCGCGTGTGCGCCTGCTTCTCGACGGCGGCGCTGCCCGCGAGGCACTTGAGGTCATCGGTATTGCCCAGATGCCACTTGCCGAGCTGATAGCAACGGTAGCCGAGCGCTGCGAGCTGGTGCTGATAAATTTGCCGCGGCTCACGCAGCGCGAGCGGGTCATCGTTCTTGTCGATGTTGCGCCCGATGCCGAGGCTGCTGGGATACAGCCCGGTGACCAGCGCCGCGCGCGTCGGCGAGCAATAGGGAACCGGCACGAACGCGCGCGTGAAGCGCAGGCCCTCGCGCGCGAGCTTGTCGAGGTGCGGCGTCTTGACCACCGGATGGCCCGCGCAGCCGAGCCAGTCGGCGTGATGCTGGTCGGTCATCAGCACGAGCACATTCAACCGCCGGCCGCCGGTTTCCGCACCCTGGCCAACACCCGCCATCAGCGCGCCCGCACCGAGCGCCGCCTGTCTTAAAAAATCCCGACGCTTCATGGGTTCCTTTCCGTTTTGGACTGCGCGGACGTGTCCGCGCTTTTTGCGGCGCGACACGTCGCGCCGCCACCAAAGCGGCGACTCGTCGCCGCACTCCAAACTATTTTTCCAGTTGTCGCCGCAGGACCGGACGCAGGCTTTCGATGCGTTGCTCGGCCCAGCACACCAACTGTCGGTGGAATTATCACGCAATTCGGCCTTGGCGATCAACTTGATTTGCACACTCCGACCGAAAAAGCGTCGCCGATGGGAGTTGCAAGCTGCTAAGGACGACTGGCGATCATCACCTTACTGGTCCGATTGTCGGCGCGCGTTTCGGGGAGGAGGCACAGCAAGAGCCAACCAGCAAGGCAAACTGCACCGCCCAACTCCACTATTTAAGCTCTGGGCTGAAAGTCGGCAGTTTTTGCGTAACCTCGCGTTGCTCTGCCGCCGATAATTCGGCAGATCGTTTGCCGAAAAACACCAAGGCCACCGTGTCCTTGGGAGGCAACGCCGGTTGCGCGCTTAGCCGCTGCCTGATGTGCGGGGGCTCGTCGGAAGCTATCAACTCATAGCGAAATTCTGCATCGGCCGCGCGGCTCACGGCCAACAAAACGTTGGTCGCGGATAGCCCCTGCTCTGGAATCACAAACGTGCTGACGCCGAGCACAAACGAACCGCCCTGCAGTTTTATCGGGCAGGTCTTCTGCCCGCTGGCGGCCGCGACGGCCACCTTGACCGTCAGCTTCTGCGGCAACGGTGCGTCGAAGTAATCTGCCAGATCAAGCTCCGTGCAATTCAATAAGCCGGTGTGGTCAGGCTGCATCTCATAAGCGAGCTGGCCCCCGAAGGCCCGCACACGGCACGCGATATGGCTGCCCATGCAACCCACCTCGGCCATCAAATCGATGGGCCGGCGAATGGCCGGATGTAATTTCGGCAACAGCGTGGCTTCAACCAGTTTCTGGAAGCCAGCCGACAGGGCTGGCTTCGTCGTGATTTTCAACCGGTCACTGTCCATCTTCAACTGGCCCAAGTCCAAGGTGCCTTGCGCCACCTTGAACCCGGTCCATTCGAGCGCCGGTATCGCGAGGCTGAAGCCGGTCAGGCAGTTCGTCAGCACCACATCCTGAAAAGTCAGCCGGTCAAGCTGGAACAGCTTCAACGGCCATGCACTGCTCGTGCTGGCCGGAGTTGCGTTGGTCGAGGCCGTGTTACTCTTCCAATCCGTGATGTCGAGATGCGCTTTGCCAATGTGCACCTCATGCAGGATGAGTTCCTGCTTCGACATCCAATCGCGAAAGCCGCTGTACTGTACCCGTACATCGGCAATTTCCCCGCCGGTCCAGCGCATCGCTTTGACGCCAAACCCGGACGCAACCGAGCCGCTGACACCCGTGATCTGCAAATTCACGTTTGTCGTGGCGCGCTCAAGGGAGGACGCCACCACCTTGAACGGCAGCGAGGTATGCATCACGACGATATAGGCGCAGCCCACCAGTGCCAAGACCAGCGCCACACAGCCCAGCAGTAAATTGAACAGGCAACCCAGGCAGCCAACTCTTTTTTTCCCCTGCGGTGCATCCATTTTTCTGCTCCTATCTCGGCACAAGCCATGTGCCTGTCAGCCGGTCTTGCAAACTTCGATCCGGTAGCGCGGCTGACATCACCGCCAGCCCCGCCAGCAGAACGAACACCGCCATGCCCGCCGTACCGACGTCCATCCACACCGCCAGCCAGGCGCCAAGCAGCGGCGATAGCAGGCAGGGCAACCACGCGAGCAAACTCCGACGGGTCGTCTGTGTTCGCGTTGCTGGCATTCCATCATGGCCGACAATCGCCACTCCAAAGAGCCGCAGCAACAATCCCTCGCGCGCCACCGCCGCCATCAGCAGGGCCGGCAAAGCCCCCAACAAAATCAAGGCGGCGTCGGCAACGACCAAGGCAGTGACCGGCGACGCCGGCGTGAACATCTTTACCGACAAGCCGGACAGCGCGGGCCCCACCACTCCGGCGGCGATGATTCCCAAGCGTTGCATCCGCGAAACCGCAACCGGCACCTTCATCAGCCTTTGCAACTCGTGCACCGCATCTCCGTCGCCGGCCGTGTTTAGAAATTCGCGCACCGGCACTGGTACTGGACGATTCCCCAAACACCGTGTCGCAATTTCCTTCAAAAGATTATGCCCAGTGGCTGTCCCGGCGGCCAAGCCCGGCGCCGGAAAATCCAGTAATTTGACCCGACCATCACCGGTAACCCACACCTTGTCCACGCCCAGCGCCGCCGGCCATGTTCCATCCTGCTGCGCCTCCTGAAGTTCGTTCGCTAAATCCAGCAACCAGAAACGGACCGCCGACCACGCTGGCGGTGTCTCGATCAATTTCAACAAGGGCTGGCCGGTTAGCCCTTCGTATGCATCCCAGTTCTCAGCCGTCGAACGTTTCCCGGTGATCCAACGTAAGCGGCCTACCCGCCCCAAGTTGCGCAGTGCCCTGGGAACCGGCGGAGTGCCCGTCATCACCTTGTGAATCCAAACCCGGCGAAATAAACGGCTGTCGTAACCCTCAAACCAATCCACCGCGCCAGCAATATTACCGAGCACGTGGAACGGGCCAATGCTTGGTTTGCCGGCCGCATCGGCTGGCACATCGACCGGCGTCAAGGCCGGACGCACCACCGGTATCATCGTCATCACCACGCGGGTCTCGGTGAGCCCATCGTGCCCGGCGGCATAACCGTTACGCCGCCGGGCCGCACAGAACAGCAGAAGCATGGCGCCGCCACAGAAGGCCAGTTGCCATAGGCTCCACTCGAAGCGGTAAGTGCTCTGTTGGACAGTGGCCGGAACGGTGCGTCCAAACACCGTCACCGTGGTCTGCATCTCTTTCACCTCCGCAACACGCACCGGCGGATGCTCGATCATGGCCACCATCACCGGCAGGATTACAAACACGGCGGCGCGCAGCCAGGTCTTCAAGAAACCGGGCCGCCGGCCTGCTTGATCAACGACCCGCAACCGCAACAGCGCTTTGCCGAGTGTCCAACCGTACCGCCATTCCAGCAGCGCGAAGTAAGCCACACTGATAACCACAGTGAACAGCAACTCACACAGCCCGACTGCCACATCGAGCCCCCAAGCTGGTCTCATCACCGTGATGGTGCGGAACACCAGCAGCAGTGGCAGCCCGACGATGGCAACATCGAGTGCGCCCGCCAGGCATCGCACAGCCAGTTCCGCCGGCTTTGTGCCGAGCGAACTGAACGGCGCGAGCGCGCGCCGCAACTCGTCGTAGTTCTTGAACCGGTCGCTGGGGCATTTTTCCAGGCAGCGTCGGACCACCTGCCCCAGGCGTACCGGCATGTCCGGGCGAAACTGTGCCGGACTGGGTGCCGGGTTCTCCAGCACCTTGGCGAGGAGTCGCACCATGTCCTGCGACTCGTACGGCAGTCGGGCCGTCAGCAGGTAGAACAGCGTCACGCCGATGGAGTAAATGTCGGAACCCACCGTCAAATCGTCGCCGCGCAATTGTTCCGGCGCGGCGAACGCCGGCGTGCCCATGAACGACTCATGGATGGTCACCGGGGGTTCGCCGCGTGTTTCCGTTGAGATGGATAAACCGAAGTCGCCGATCTTGACCGTACCATCGGCGTCTAGGAAACAGTTCGATGGCTTGATGTCGCGGTGCAGGATGCCGACGGCGTACGCGGCCTCCAATCCGTCAATAATGTGCAGCGCGGCGTCGGCGGCCTCGCGGATGTCGAACGGACCCTGGGCGCGCACACGTTGCTCCAGCGTGCCGCCCGGCATCAATTCCATCGCGATCACCGGCACACCGCCGATTTCCTCCGTGCCGAAAACATAGACGCTGTTCGGATGATTGATCGAAGCCGCCAACCGGCCCTCGCGCAGAAAGCGCTTGCGGGCTTCGGGCGCATCAAACCGGTGGCTCAACACCTTCAGCGCCACGCACCGGTCGGTATCGAGATCCACTGCCTCGTACACCGCACCCATCCCGCCCGCACCTAGCAGTCGCACCAGTCGGTAGTGCCCGAACTCTGCGCCCACCGCAGGCCGACCGGTGGCAGGAGTCGCCGCCACGGTGGCCGCCTCGCCGTCCACCAAGCCGGTTTTCAACAAACACTTCGGGCATAATTCGGCCGGCACATGCACCGGCAATTCCAGACCGCACACCGGACACCGGTGTGCGGTCGGAAGGCCCTGGGGTAGCGGAGACATCGTCAGGCGGCCCTTCCACGATTGCGATAGCGTAGGTGCCTGTTCACGGTGCCGTCCTGTCCCTCGGCAACCGAACTACTTTTTAATATCCAGCGAATAGGTAATCCCCGTAATGGTCCCGCTTGGTCCGAGCGTGAGGACAAACCCCTTGCGCTTCTCAAAAAACTCGCCGCGAATGAACGTGACGGATTCTTTGGTGCGTCGGAATGCCTTGGATTTCTGGTCACGGTCTCCAAAGCCGCCAATCGGGAAGAGACGGTCCAGTGTGTTCTCGAACAACGCCGCGTCCTCATCCTTGGTGATGCGAAAATCCTTTTTGATGGTCGAGAGGAACATCGGCATAGGCCGCGTGGTCGTTGTGGCTTCCAGCAAAAACACGTTATTTTGTATGCGCGCCACGATCGTTTTGGCGGAAGCCATCATGTTGTCGCCGCCCTCCAGTTTGCTGCTCACCTCATAAAATGCCGCAGCATAAATCTTGGTGAAGATGGGCGACTGAATGGGGACATAGGAGATATCATACAATTTCCGGATGGCTTCCTTGATCGGGTCTTTCTCCGGAGCAGCAGCGTGGGACGGCGCCGTCCACGCCAAACTGGCGAGCAGTGCCGCCACGATAAACCTCGCGGGTCTGCGCTTGGGAGAGCTCGCGTTACTGTTGTTGTCTTGGGCTGCGGATGTCATGGATGATTCCTTTCTGTTTGGTTGATGCTTTGGTCATCCACCCCCTACTTAAGCAGAAGCGGCAAAAGGTAACGCGGGGTTCACGCAAACACTGCAAACAGATGCCGGATTTCATCCTCGATGGTGTCGGGTGCGGCCACGGTTTTGGCGATTTCATCGCGGAGCAGTTCCCGGTAGCGCGCGCGTAGCCGTTGCACCGCCATTTTTACCGCCGCCTCGGTCATATGCAGCCGCTCGCCAAGTTCCAGGTAGGCCGGCGCCGCCTCGTCCTTTGTCAGGCAGGCGCGCAACTGGGCGAATAGCTCTCCGCGTCCAGTATCAGCATATTCCGACTGCAACCGGGCCATCACTTGCTCGAGCAACGTCATCGCCCATTGCCGCTCGAACAACAGATCCGGCTGCTCCGTGTACACCAGTTCTGCGCCGAAGCGCGTCTCGGCCACGTCGTGATCAATGGAGACGATGGTCTGAAAGCCGCCGCGTTTCCGGGCATGCTGATGGTCCCATTCGTTGGCGAGGAAACGCTTCAGCGCAACCAGCATAAAAGTTCGGAACCGGCCTTTCTCCTGATCGGCGGCTGGAATGAAATTCTTCGCCAACAGCCGCGCAAAAAACGCTTGCGTCAAATCCTCCGCATCTTGCGGCGACTTACCCGACCGCCGCACATAGGCATACAGCGGATACCAGTAGGCACGGCACAGTTCACCCAACGCCTCCTCGTCGCCACCCGCGCGCAGCACCACGCTCCAATGCGTGGTCACAAAGTGCATGCCACCACTTTGCTTGCCGGTGCTGTGGTCGGTGGTGTCCGTATCCATCATTCGACTCTTCCGGTTACGAGGAGCTTTGCCACAATACAGTTTCCCGGTTGTGAAACCCCGTCGGCGCAACCAACAACGCCCGCAGTAAGAATTCTTTTTGCCTCATGGCTGCGTTGTCTCCAGTTGCCGCCGCAGGACCGGGCGCAGGCTTTCGATGCGTTGCTGCGCCCAGCACGCCCAGTCGCCGCCCGAATTATCGCGCGGCCCAACATCGGCGATCAATTTGATGCGCACGCTCTGCCCGGCCCACTTCGCGAGATCGGCCTCGATGGGCTGCCACGCGTGGCTCTTCACCGGCAACTCCGCCGCGACGGTTTCCTTCCCGTTCTGGTCGAGCACCACGACGCGGTAGAGAATGCCGTCACCCAGATCGCTGCCATCGCCCTTGCCAACGAGCGCGCGGAAGGCGGCGGGCGTCCCCGCCGGCAGCGCAACCGGCGCATAGAGCGCGAACGCATAGCCGGTGCCGCCCTTGTACGGCGGATGCATGGTCAGCGCCGGGTGCGTCACGCCACCGCTGGTGTAATCACCTTTGCCAACGTGCGCGCCGGTCGTACCCATCGCGACGGCCTCCGCTTTGCCGCGCAGGCAGATTCCAGATGTCCATTTCGGCAGCGGCGCGAGCGGGAGAATCGCGGCCGAGGTTTTCACCTTCGCCTCCGCGCTCATGCGCGCGACGGGCGACTCCAGTTCCAACCGGTATACGTCGGTCGCCTCGCCGCGCGGCGCGCCCAGATCAGCGGTGACGGTGGCGGGCGCGTTGGCATCCAAACGCACTTCCGATGAAGTGCCGCCAAGTCGCGCTTTGACCGCACGCGACTGATCGAGTTGCGTGACGAGCTTGGCGGTCAGCTTGTCGCCAGCGAGCCGCCACTGCACCTCGGCGAGCTTGGCGACGGTGAAGTCCAGCCACGCGCCCTCGAATTGTTGCCACAGGTGCTGGCCCGGTTTGGCGTCTGCCGGCACGCGGAACGTGTGGGCCTCGCGTCCACGCACCGCGACTTCCTCGCCGGGCAGCACGACCGCGCACTCGCTCGTCAGTTGCGACGCTGCTGTGCCGGCTTGGCCCTTGAGCTTGTAGCTGAACGCACCGCTGACCGGCACGATCCACGTCAGGCCGCGCGCGGTGCGCAGTGGCGCCGGACCGAGCTCCCTGCCGTCGTGCGCGAGCGCAACCGCCGTCGTCGCCTGCACCGCGAACCCGCACTCGACGTTTTTCAGTGGAATGACTTCGAACTCACCGCCGCCGAGTATGCGACACACGGCTTGTCCGGCGGAGGCGGCTTTCGGGAAGCGCGCGAGGCGGCCGCGGCCATCCACATAGATGTAGGCGGGAGTATCCGCGTAGTCGCAGCGTGAGCCGCCGCGATCCGCCGAGACAACATCCACCGCGCCATCGGCGGTCCAACCGCACCAGCCGTTCGGCGGCAGATCGAGTGCGCGGCCGAATGCAGTGACCCGCATGCGCTGCTCCGGGTTGCCATTGGCGACCGTGACCATGCCATCGGCATAGCGCGTGACCACCTGCGAGAGCTTGAACGCGCCCGACGCCAGCGCATGACTGGAATCGAGCAGGCGGCCCGCAGCGTCGGCGTAGAAAATTTCCACGGCGTTGGTCAGGCAATAGCGGCTGTGGAGTTGCTGCACGAGGTAATAGCTCCGCAGCGCATTGCCGTAGCCGCCTTCCATCACCAGGAAGCCCGGATGGCCGAAGGCGACGCTCGCGGCAAGGAAGCGATCGAGCCACGCGTCGCGTTCGAGCGGATCGGCCGGCATCGTGCGCTTGCTCGCGTAGAACATGTCCGGGTTGCCCATGCCGAAGTTGCAACACTTGTCGTGCAGCCGCCGCAGATCAAAGTCCACGAACCACGAACTCTCCGCGAGCCGCGCGGTCTGGTCTTGCCCGTAGTTGCCGTCGGTCAGGCCGCAGTAGAGCGCGTGGTTGTTGCCCTCGGAATACACCGGCCCACCCCACGCGGCCTTCTGGTGCAGCATGATCTCGCCGAACGCATAGAAGACCGCGGCAAACGTGCCCGCGCCGGGGACGCGCGCGTCATAGTCCACGCGGTCCCACGCGGCCACCGCGGTGTGCACGTCGCAGTAGGCGGTGCTGAAGTGGAATTTCTTCTGGATCTGCGGCGCGAGCCGCGCGCAATACTCGATCGCGCGCGCGGGCTTCGGCGCGTAGCAGCGCATCCACGCGTGCTGGAACTGGTTGTCGGTCGTGCGGCTGACCATGTCGGCCGACCAGAACTCGTTGACCGGCGCGAAGTCGGTGTAGTTGTTGTACGGCCCGTAGACGAAGCCGAGCTGGTCCTGCATCAGCCGCGCGTAATTGAACTGGCCCTCGTCGCCGCCCTTGCCGGGTGCGGGGCGCGTGCGGAACGTAAAGCTCTCGCCGCCATCGCGCCAGCCGGTCTCGTGATCGGTCACCACCACCTGCGTCATGCCATGCCGCTTCACCTCGGTCCAATACTTCGCGTCGTTCGTCCGGTTCGAGGCGCCGTGCGCGCGCCAGACGTGCGTGCCGGTGACGCCCTTCCACGGCGAGGTCGGATTATCCACGACCGGCAGCACCTCCTCGAGGCGCGACGCCACCGTCAGGAAAAACCGCTCGAAGCAGTCGTTCAACTTGCCATCGGTCTTCGCGGTGTAGTGCGTGCCTCCGTTGTAGGCGACGCCCCCGCCCTCCTCGCCCTCGGCCGCGCACAGCGCCGACGCGTTCGAGCGATACCAGTCCACGTTGCCCATCAGGAACAGCGACCGCTCCGGCGAGCCGGCAACGACGACGGCGTTGTGTCCGCGCTGCAGCCGGTAATAGGGCACCGGCACCGCCTGCGCGTTGGTCAATCCGATGGCGCGCCCGAACTTCACGTCGCTGACGCCGCCGCCCGGCGCGAGCACATCGATCACCAGCGACTTGTTCCAGAGCCGGAACACATACGTCACCTCGGTGCCACCCAGCCGCCAGCGCGCGGTGACCGCGTCCTTGTCGCTCGTCACCGCGAGCAATTCCGCCTTGGCATCGGCCGCAAGCGGCACGCCGCCGCCAACGCACGGAGAAAATTTCACGGCGTCCTGCGCGCCTGCCGCGATCCATTCCGCCGTCAGATCGTCCCAGCGCCCGGAGCGCGGCGCATAGCGATAGGTGAGCCGGCCGTCGTCGCCGGCATAGATGAATTTCCAGGCGTCGCCATCGTGCTCGATACTTGTCTTGAAATGCTGCGTCGCGTTCGGCGGCAGGATTGTCTCCGGCCGCGTCGGGAACGGCAGCTTGCCCGGCCCGCCGTTCAGACCCGGTGACTGACCGGGGAACAACGTCACGTTACGCTCCGGTCGCGGCTCGAACTTCAGCGGAGGGAACTGCTCGGCGAAGAAGGCGAGGTTGTCGAAATACAGCACGCGGTCGGCGGTGTTCTTGATGCCGGTGACCACCAGCGCACGGAACTGCGCGCCGTTCTTCACCTGCGCGCTCTGCTCCGGCGTCAGGCGGTGGTGCAGCAGATACCACTCCTTCCAGTTCACCGGGTAGAGTGGGACGGTGAACTCGCGCCCGTCCGCGCCGGCGAGCGCGACCGAGAGGTTCACCGGCGGCGTCGAGGTGTCGCGCGCGTAGCCCCAGTTGTTGCCGTAGCACCAGAGCGTGACGGCGTCGAACGGCGCAGGGATCGGCAGCGGCGCAGGCGGCTGGATGCGCAGGGTGCCCTGCGCGCCGGTCGCGCGATAGGTCAGCTTGCCGACGTGCGCGCCCCAGAGCTGCTGCTCGCGCGAGAGCGTGAACGTGGCGGCAACCTGCTTGCCCGCGACCACCCAGCCATCGAGCTTTTCGAAATCGACCAGCGGCGCGTGCTCGTCGTTCGTGCGGCCGGCCCAGTCCATCTCGTAGGGCCGCACGCCGACTTTTTCGGCGCGCGCCGCGAAGCACAGCAGCGCGGCGGCGCAGACTTTTCCAAAGCTTGATGGACACGACAGAAGTTTACGGACGCGGCTACGCCGCACAGGAGCCTCACGCGGAGCGTGAGGACTACTTTGCGCCGCCATAGTAGACCTCACGCTCCGCGTGAGGCTTTTGTTCAGCGACCTACCGGCCCGTTTGCGGCGGCGCTGACTTTTGTCGTGTCCATCAAGGCTTGGAAAATTTTTCGAGGGAATTTCCAAGGCTTGGAAATTTTCACGGAATTTTTTCCAAGCCTTGGAAAAGTTGGAGGAGGAGGTTTTCATCTTTTCAAAGCACCAACCACGGTTTCCTGGAAGGCCCGGCGCATGTCGGAGGCGTCGCCGTTGGCGAGCTTGGCGCGCTGGATCATCATCACGTAGATCAGGTCGTTCTGCGCATCCACCCAGCCCTGCGTGCCGTAGGCGCCGCCGTGGCCGAACGTGCCGGGCGCGAGCATCGCCGTCACGCCCTGCGGCTGCTTCACGACGCCCCAGCCGAGGCCGAACGCCATGCCGTCGACGAAGCCGCACTTCAGGTCGCCGGTCTGGATGCTCGTCATCTGCGCGACGGCTTCCTTGGAGAGCAGCCGCTGCCGGCCCACAACGCCGTCGTTCAGGATGCACTGATAGAACTTCGCCATGTCGGCCGCGGTCGAGAACAGGCCACCGCCGGGCAACGGCGGGCGCGCGCGATTTTCCACGCCGCCCTTGATGAAGTAGATGTCCATCGGCGCGAGACCTTTGCCTTCGGGGCCGGGGCCATAGGCGGTCGCGAGCCGCCGCGCCTGCCGCGCGCTGGGCCAGAACGTCGTGTCCTTCATCGAGAGCGGCTGCAAAATGCGCTCGTCGAGAAACTCCGCGAACGGCCGGCCGCTGACGACCTCGACGATGCGGCCGAGCGTGTTGATGCCTGCCGTCGAATAGGTCCACTTGCTACCCGGCTCGAACCCGAGCGGCTTGTTCGCGTAGCCGATGACGAGCTCGGCGAGCGTCGTCTCGATACGCGGCGGCGGCATATCGCTGATGCCGGAGGTGTGGGTCAGCAGATCGTGGAGCGTGATCGGGCGCGCCGGCCGTTTGAGCAGCAGGGAGTTGGTGGCGTTCTCCGCGATCATCCACTGGCCGCGGAATTCCGGCAGATATTTTTCCACGGAGTCTTCGACCTTCAGCTTGCCCTCGTCCTGCAACATCAGCACCGCCGTCGCGGTGATCGGCTTGGTCATCGAGGCGATCCAGAAGAGATTATCGGTGGCCATCGGCTTTTTCGTTTCGAAGTTGGCGTAGCCGTTGGCTTCCAGTGCCAGGACCTTGTCGTGCCGCGCAACGAGCGTGACCGCGCCGGCGAGCTGCCCGGCCTCCACAAATTTCTGGAGCTGCTTTGGGACGTCCGCGAGGCGCGCGGCCTCGAGCGCGGGCGCATTCGGATTCGGCGCGGCGAGGACGGACGCGGCAGCACAGACAACGAGGCAGAGGCACAGACATGGTTTCATGGCGGGTATCATAGAAGGTCCACGCCGTTTTCCAAGCCGTGACCACCAGTCTGGGCGTCGCACCCGGAACACTCGCCGGCTGCGGATGAGCCTCCACCCAAGCCTGGGGCGCAAAATCGCCGTGGAATTAATCACGCTTGACGCCCGCGCAGGTCATCCGCTATAGACCTCGGCCCATGGGACAACAACTTCGCAAACGAGTCAAACGGGCCGCCCGCATCCGGCGGATCAAACGCCTCAAAACCGCAGCCAAGAAGAACAAGCCGGCGGCCAAACCCGCCGCCGCGCCTGCGGCGGCTGCACCGCAAGCCTGACGCACCGCGTCATGTCGTAGCGGCCTTTTCCACATCTTGGAAGACAGGTGTGGTGTCGGCGTCTTTCCGACGATGCGCGACCACACCCGCCCCGGTTCGGCCCGGATTCCAACCATTCCTTATCGCGTGAGCGTGTTCGTGGTCGCGGCAGGCGGGGCGTTGGTCAGGGCCGCGGGGGCGTTCGTGGCCTCGGCGGCGGCGCGGCGGCCGCTGAAGAAGATGCGGTTGACATCGCGGTAGGTCAGCAGCACCGCGGCCAGCAGAATCAGCACGACGAAGAAGTTCATCAGGGCGTTGGCCACCTTGCGGTGGACCGGCCGGCGCGTGATGAATTCCCACAGCGCAAAGATGACGTGGCCGCCGTCGAGAATCGGAATCGGCAGCAGGTTGATGATGGCGAGGTTGACGTTGAAGAAGGCGGTGAACCAGATGGCGATGACGATGCCGCGCTTGACCGCCCACCAGAAGCTACGGATGACCTCGACCGGTCCGCCGAGCCCCTGCGCGGCGCCTTTCATTTCCTTCGGCGTGGTCAGGGCCTTGAGGACGCGGAAGACGTAGGAGGCATGGTCGCGGATTTGCGCGGTCGGTTTCGGGTGGCTGACGTTGTCGTAGTCGAGGTCGAACATCGAGGTCGGGAAGCGGATGCCAATGCGCGGGCGCTTGAATTCGGGATCGTAGGTGGGCGTGACGTGCAGCGTGACGCGCTCGCCCTTGCGCAGGACGACGCAGACGAGCTCGCGGCCGAGGTTGGCCTGCACGAGCGTACTCAAATGTTCACGCGAGAGGAGCTTGACGCCGTCGAGCTCGATGATGCGGTCGTCGGCAATCATGCCGGCCTTGAAGGCGACGGAGCCGGGGTCCACGGCGGTGACGTCGCAATAGTTCTGGACGCCAAGCCCAGCGATATGCGGCACGCCGATCTCGCCCTTCTCGACCGGCACGGTGTAATCCTTGAGGCCCGCCGGCGTCTTGACCTTGAGATTGGCCTGCTGGGTCAGGACGGCGTTGAGGAACAGCTCGTACCAGTTCTTCACCTTCTCGTTGTTGATGGCGAGGATTTCATCGCCGAGGCGCAGGCCGGCGGCATAGGCGGCGCAGTTGGTGTCTATGTAGCCGATGACGCACGGGCGCTCCTCCGGCGAACTGGGCTTGCCGACGATATAGATGATCCACGCGAGGAAAAAGGCGAAGAGGATGTTGCCCGCGCCGCCGGCGATGGCGACGAGGATGCGCTTCCACGGCGCGACGTGCGGGAGGACGCGCTCTTGCTGCTCCTTCTCGTCCTTGGAACTGTGGGTTGGGTCCATCTGCGGCAGCGCCACGTAACCGCCGAAGGGAATCCAGCCGATTTTGTAGGTCACACCGTTGACCTTGCGTTTCCAGAGCGCGTGGCCAAAACCGATCGAGAAGGTATCAATCACCATCCCGCACCAGCGGGCGACGAGGAAGTGGCCGAGTTCGTGGACGAAGATCGTCGCGCCCAGCAGCAGGATCACGGCGAGGATGGAGAGGAGGGTCAGCATGATGTCTCACGGGTTCGGGTGGAGGAACAGCAGCGCATAGAGATACAGCGCGGGCGCGGCCAGCAACAGGCTGTCGAGCACGTCGAGCACGCCGCCCATACCGGAAATGAAGCTGGCGGAATCCTTGACGGCGGCGGCACGCTTGAGGATGGATTCGGCGAGATCGCCGAGCACGCCAAGCAGCGCGAGCAGTAGCCCCAGCCCGATCGCGTGCGGCAACGAAAAGGCGAACGCGCCGAGCTGGCCGCCGCGGAAATACCAGAAGGCGACACTGGTGAGGACGGCGAAGAGCAGCCCGCCGAAGAAACCTTCCCACGTCTTCTTCGGAGAGATGCGCTCGCAGAGCTTGTGCCGACCGAGCGTGCAGCCAACGAAGTACGCGCCCGTGTCGCTCAACTTGACGACGAGGATCAGGTAGAGGATCAGCCAGCGGCCGCCGGCGTCGCCCCACCCCAGCAGCAGGCGCGGGAAAAAGCTCAAGAGGAACGGCGCGTAGAGGACGCCCATGATCGTGCCCGCCATCGTCTCCACCGGCCGCAGGTTTTCCTTCTGCGGGAACTGGCGGATCAAAATCGTGGCGACGAGCACGAAGAGCAGCGCCGGCTCGACCACGGCGGGGACCTTGTCCGGCCAGGTCAGGTGCGCCCAGACGCCGACGAGGTAGAGCAGGCCGCAGAGCGTGCCGACCACCGGGTAGCGCGGGATGTTCACCTTGGGCAGCAGCGCGAAGAATTCGTTGCACGCCAGCGCGGCGACGGCGAGCAGCAGGGCGCCGAGCACCCACGGCGGCGCCCAGAACAGCAGCGCGAGCGTCGCGCCGCCGATCAACACGCCGCTGACCGTGCGTTGGACGAGCGCCGGGATCATTGGATGTCCCCGAAGCGGCGGTGGCGCCTGGCAAAGTCGGCGAGCGCCTCGGCGAACTGCGGCTCGCGGAAGTCGGGCCACAGCACCGGCGTCACGTAGAGTTCGGCGTAGGAAATCTGCCAGAGCAGGAAGTTGCTGATGCGCATCTCGCCGCTGGTGCGGATGAGCAGATCGGGATCGGGCACGTCCGGCAGATAGAGATGCTGCGCGATAGTCTGCGGCGTGATCTTTTCGGGGTCGAGCCGGCCGGCCTGGACCTCGCGCGCGATCTGGCGGCAGGCGTTGGTGATTTCCTCGCGCGAGCCGTAGCTCAACGCGAGGATGAGCTGGTGCCCGGTGTAGTGCGCCGTCGCGGCCATCACGCGCTGGAGTTCCTTCTGCACCGCGGCCGGCAGGTCCTCCATCCGGCCGATCATGCGCAGCCGGACCTGGTTCTCGTGCAGTTCGAACTCCTGCTTGCGCAAAAATGTTTTCAGCAGGCTCATCAGCCCGCTGACCTCGTCCTTGGGGCGGACCCAGTTCTCGGAGCTGAAGGCATAGACGGTGAGGTATTTGACGCCGTGGTCGCGGCAGGCGCGCAGGATGGCGCGGAGCGAGTTCGCGCCCTCCTGATGGCCCTTCAGCCGCGGCCAGCCGCGCGCCTTGGCCCAGCGCCCGTTGCCGTCCATGATGACGGCCACGTGCTGCGGGACCTTTGCCTGTTCCTCGCTCATTGTTTTCCGCCGGGTCAGCGACCCGGCCTGCAAAATTCCACCCACGGCGCACTGTAGGCCGCGTGACCTCACGCGGCGGCTCCAGTCTTTGACGCCACGGGCATCGTGTTTTCCAAGGCTTGGAAAAATGCCGCTCATTTTTTCCAAGGCTTGGAAAAAAACGCCTTGAACCGTTCCCATCCTTGGAAAAACCAGCCTCGGCCTTTTCCAATGCCTGGAAACTCAACCAGCCAACGGCCATAACTGCATCGTACTGGCACGGCGCGGGCCAACCGAGAGGATGCCAACCTTGACGCCGGTCAGCTCCTCCAGCCGCCGGACATAGGCCTGCGCACCGGCGGGCAGCTCGGCAAAGCTGGTCGCCTCGGTCGTCTTGCATTGCCAGCCGGGGAAATCCTCGTAGACCGGCGTGCAGCGTTCGAGCTGGCGGATATTCGCCGGCACGGAGGTCAGCCGCTGGCCGGCGCATTCATACGCGGTGCAAATCTTGATCACCGGCATCGCGTCGAGCACGTCGAGCTTGGTCAGCGCCCACGCGTCAATGCCGTTGAGCATCGCGGAGTAGCGCGCGACGACCACATCGAACCAGCCGCAGCGGCGCGGGCGGCCGGTGGTGGCGCCGAACTCGTGGCCGATCTTGCGGATCAGCTCGCCGGTCGCGTCGGTCAGCTCGGTCGGGAATGGGCCTTCGCCGACGCGCGTGGTGTAGGCCTTGACGACGCCGATCACGCGGTCAATCCGGTGTGGCGCGACGCCCGCGCCGGTGCAGGCGCCGCCGGCGGTCGCGCTCGACGAGGTGACGAAGGGATAGGTGCCGAAATCAATGTCGAGCATCGTGCCCTGTGCGCCCTCGAACAGCACCGACTCGTTGCGTGCGATGGCCTCGTTGAGCAGCGGGATCGCGTCGGTGATATAGGGCGCGAGCTTGGCGGTCGCGGCCTGGCAGTCGGCGAGCAGTCTGGCGTAGTCGAGCGGCGCCTCGCCCCACGCGCCGAGGACGCGGTTGGCCTCCTCGACGCGGCGCTTGAGCAGGTCGGGGAACAGCTCGTCGAGCAGATCGCCGGCGCGCAGGCCGGTGCGCGCGGCCTTGTCGCCGTAGGTCGGGCCGATGCCGCGCTTGGTGGTGCCGATCTTGGTCTTGGCGCTCGCCGCCTGTTCGCGGCTGGCATCGAGCAAGCTGTGGTAGGGCATCACAAGGTGCGCGCGGTCGCTCAAGAAGAAGCGGCCGGCCAGGTTGACGCCGCGCTGTTCGAGGTCGCCAAGTTCCTTGACCAGCGCCAGCGGGTCCACGACCACGCCGTTGCCGATGACGTTGCGCGTGCCCGGCCGGAGGATGCCGGAGGGGACCAGGTGCAGGACATAACGCTCGCTGCCGATTTCCACCGTGTGGCCGGCGTTGCTGCCGCCTTGGTAGCGGACGACCCAGTCCACCTTCTCGGTGAGCACGTCAATGATCTTGCCCTTGCCCTCGTCGCCCCATTGCGCGCCGATCAAAACGGTATTTGCCATCATATCCTCGCTGACGGGAACCCTTGCAACAGGCCCCAAAAATTGCGGCGAGACGTTACGCAAGCCCCCACCCCCGGTCAACCCCAAAACCGCCAAAGATTTTGTTTGCGCCCGCGGGGGGCGTTTCGGTATAACCCGCGCGCTTTTTGCCAACTTCTGGCATTAACGAAAGGGACACCAATGAAGCTCGGAATGCGGTGGATGGTTTGGATGCTGGCAGCGGCGGCCATGAGTGTGGCGCCGGCGGTGGCCAGCGAAGCGGACTTGATTTTGCCCAACCTGGGGGAGGTCAAGTTCTTCAACGGCGCGATCAGCGGTACGATGCTCATGATGATCGGCATCGGCATCTGCGCCCTCGGCCTGGTCTTCGGTCTGGTTCAATATACCAAGACGAAAAACCTGCCGGTGCATGCCTCGATGCGCGATGTCTCCAACATCATCTGGGAAACCTGCAAGAGCTACCTCGCCCAGCAGGGCAAGTTCCTCGCGATCCTCTGGGCGCTCATCGCCGTCTGTATGGTCTACTATTTCATGTTCCTGCAACACATGCCGGTCATGCATGTGGGCCTCATCCTCGCCGCCTCGATCCTCGGCATCCTCGGCTCCTACGGCGTCGCGTGGTTCGGCATGCGCCTGAACACCTTCGCCAACAGCCGCAGCGCCTTCGCCGCCCTGCGCGGCACGCCGTGGGAAGCGCTCGCGATTCCGATGCGCTCGGGCATGAGCGTCGGCACCCTGCTCGTCGCGGTTGAGTTGTTCTTCATGATCTGCATTCTCATTTTCCTCGATAAGGAATTGCGCGGCCCCTGCTTCATCGGCTTCGCGATCGGCGAATCGCTCGGCGCCTCCGCCCTGCGTATCTGCGGTGGCATCTTCACCAAGATCGCCGACATCGGCTCCGACCTCATGAAGATCGTCTTCAAGCTCCCCGAGGACGATCCCAAGAACCCCGGCGTCGTCGCGGACTGCACCGGTGACAACGCCGGCGACAGCGTCGGCCCGACGGCCGACGGCTTCGAGACCTACGGCGTGACCGGCGTCGCGCTGATCACCTTCCTCGCGCTCGTCCTCGGCGCCGGCGCGCTCTGCGCCCAGATGATCGTCTGGATCTTCGTCATGCGCATCCTGATGATCCTGACCTCGCTCGTCTCCTATTTCCTCAACGACATCTACTTCACCGGCAAGCTGAAGACCGCCAAGGAATTCGACCCGGAAGAGCCGCTGACCGTACTCGTGTGGCTGACCTCGATCGTCTCGATCATCGTCACCTATGCCGCCAGCTACTACCTGCTCCCGGCCGGCCCCGGCATTGATAAGAACCTCTGGTGGGTGCTCTCCACGATCATCTCCTGCGGCACGCTCGCCGGCGCACTGATCCCGGAATTCACCAAGGTCTTCACCAGCACCAGCGCCAAGCATGTCAAGGAAGTCGTCACCGCCTCCAAGCAGGGCGGCGCCTCGCTGAACATCCTCTCCGGTTTCGTCGCCGGCAACTTCAGCGCCTTCTGGGAAGGCCTGACGATGCTCGTGCTCATGCTCGTCGCCGGCCTGCTGGCGATGAATCCCGCCGTGGCCGGCCTGATGCCCGCGGGCCTCGAATTCGCCGCGCCGATCTTCGCCTTCGGCCTCGTCGCCTTCGGCTTCCTCGGCATGGGCCCCGTCACCATCGCGGTCGACAGCTTCGGCCCCGTCAGCGACAACGCCCAGTCCGTTTACGAACTCTCCCGTATCGAGTCCATCCCCGGCATCGAGAAGGAGATCGAGAAGGACTTCGGCTTCAAGCCCGACTTCGAGAACGCCAAGCTCAACCTCGAGCGCAATGACGGCGCGGGCAACACCTTCAAGGCCACCGCCAAGCCCGTGCTGATCGGCACCGCCGTCGTCGGCGCCACCACGATGATCTTCGGCATCATCCTGATGCTCGGCAAAGCCAAAGCCCTCGCCCTCGCGCAGGCCGCCGGCGTTGCTGTCAGCGAGCACGTCCCGCTGACCGCCGCGCAGATCAAGGCCGGCATTGACTTCGTCATCGCCAGCTTGAGCCTCGTGCAGCCGGAGATCGTGCTCGGCCTGCTCATGGGCGGCGCGGTCATCTACTGGTTCACCGGCGCGGCCACGCAGGCGGTCGTCACCGGCTCCTATCGCGCGGTGGTGTACATCAAGGAGAACATGAACCTGAACGCGGCGACGGCCTCGATCAAGGACAGCAAGGAAGTCGTCAAGATCTGCACGATCTACGCGCAGAAGGGCATGTTCAACATTTTCGTCGCGGTGTTCTGCTTCGCCCTCTCGCTCGCGTTCTTCAACCCGTTCTTCTTCATCGGCTACCTGATCTCCATCGCGTTCTTCGGCCTCTACCAGGCCATCTTCATGGCCAACGGCGGCGGCGCCTGGGATAACGCCAAGAAGATCGTCGAGGTTGACCTGCGCGCCAAGGGCACCGACCTGCACGCCGCCACCGTCGTCGGCGACACCGTGGGCGACCCCTTCAAGGACACCTCCTCGGTCGCGATGAACCCGATCATCAAGTTCACCACCCTGTTCGGCCTGCTCGCCACGGAAATCGCCGTGGCCATGACCAACAGCACGATGAAGTACACCATCGGCGGCGTGATTTTCGTGATTGCCCTCGTCTTCGTCGCCCGCAGCTTCTACGGCATGCGGATTCCCGAGGACAAGGCGACGGCGAAGTAAGTCGCGCCTGCGGATGTGCAACGGCCGCGCGGTTCCCCGCGCGGCCGTTTTGCTTTTCCATTTCCAAGGATTGGAAAAATTTTGGCCGGTTTTTCCAAGCCTTGGAAGAACTGGAAACGTGGCGAGATCGCCATTGACGCCGGGGCGGTAATCGCTAAACTCCCGCCCATTCAAAGGAGCACCATGAAGCATCAGGCGCGGTGGTTCGGGGTTATGGCAGCGTTTGCGGGTTCGGGCATGCTCTCGCTGGCAACAGCGGCGGACGACTCGGCGGCGCTGAAGGCACAGGTGGACAAGCTCTCCACCGAGTTGGGTCAGGTCAAGGCGGCGCTCGCCGAGAAGGGCGTGATGGTCGCTGCGAAGAAACCCATTGATTTGCAGTTTTACGGCATCATCAAGGCGGATGCCGCGCGCGATAGCTCGCGCATCTCGGTCGGCAACTTCGCGCGCTGGGTCGAGTCCGAGGGCGCGCTAAGCGACGACGACCAGTTCAGCCTGACGGCCAACCAGACGCGCCTCGGCGTGCTGGTCAGCGGCCCGGAAGGCCTCGCCATCAAGGGCAGCGGCCAGGTGGAAGTGGACTTCTACGGCAACGGCGCGGCGGAGAACAAGCCGGACCTGATGATGCGCCACGCGTTCCTGAAGGCGGAGTGGACCGACCTGAACTTCAGCCTCCTCGCCGGCCAGACGTTCGACATCATTTCGCCGTTGGCGATGCCCACCGTGAACTACACCGTGGGCTGGTGGCAGGGCAACATCGGCTACCGCCGCCCGCAGATCCGCCTGACGCAGGGCCTGAAGCTGGCGGACGACGTGGAACTGAAATTCGAGGGCGGCCCGACGCGCAGCATCACCGACCGCAAGTTCGTCTATACCGGCACGACCGATCCCGATAGCGGCGCGGACGCCGGCTTCCCCACCCTGCAAGGCCGCGTGAGCTTGAGCTTCCCCTCGCTCAACGGCAAAGCCGCCACGCTCGGCGTCTCCGGCCACTGGGGCCGCGAGGAGCAGCACACGACCAACACGGTCGGCGCGGTCACCGGCCATGACAAGTACGACACCTGGTCGGGCAACGTGGATATCAAGGTGCCGATCACCGACACGTTCCTGCTGCAGGCGGAAGGGTTCACCGGCAAGAGCTTGAGCGCCTACCTCGGCGGTATCGGCCAGGGCTTTGATGCCGGGCTGAAGGAGAGCATCCCGGCCCACGGCGGCTGGGCCGCGGCCTCGCTCGGTCCGTTCGGCAAGTGGCAGTTCAACCTCGGCGCGGGCATGGACGAGGTGGAGGCCGACGACATCAGCGCGAACGCCAAGGCGCCGCCGCGGCTGACCAACCTGGTCTGCTTCGGCAACGGCAGCTACGCGCTGACACCCAACCTGCAACTGGCGCTGGAACTCTCCTACATGAAGACGACCTACAAGGACGCGCCCGACGGCGACAACTGGCGCCAGCAATTCGCCGCCATCTATAAATTCTAAACCGCAACCAACCCCCATCCCGGAGACCCCATGAGTGACGCACCTGAAACCGCGGCGCCCGCCGCGTCGGCTACTATCCGCCGTAAGGCGAGGCTTTATTTCTCGCTCTTCGCCGTGTTCTTCGTGTTCTACGTCGGCACCGCCGTCATCCAGACGCCGGAGTGCCGCCACATCGCCGCGCAGCCGTTCCTAGGGATGCCGCTGGGACTGTTCCTCTCGCTGGCGATCTTCCCGGTGTCGTGGATTCTCATCGTCATCTTCTTCGTGAAAGGGAAATAAGCCACCATGGACTCCGGAAATCTTTTCGTTCTGATCTTCGTCCTCTTCTTCGTCGCCGTCAGCATCGTCATCACGTGGCTGACGACCAAGTCCACCAAATCGGCCTCGGACTTCTACGTCGCCGGCAAGGGCGTGCCGTGGATCCAGACCGGCATCGCGATGGTCGGCAGCTACCTCTCCGCCGCCAGCTTCCTCGGCTGCCCCGGCGACGTGGCGATCTACGGCATTGACCGCATCTGGCTCTCGATCGGCTTCTTCGGCGGCTATATGGCCGTGCTGCTGCTGATCGCCGGCCCGCTGCGCAACGTCGGCTCCTACACGGTGGCCGATGCGATCTGCCGGCGCTTCCCCGACCGGCGCATCAAGCTGCTGGTGATGATCACCACGCTGATCATCTCCACGTTTTACCTCGTGCCGCAGATGCTCGGCGCGGGCCTGCTCTTCCAGGAAATCATGGGCTGGGACTTCCTGCTGGTGACCATCCTGCTCGGCGTGCTCGTCAGCATCTACGTCATCTTCGGCGGCATGAAGGCGACGCTCTATAACCAGGTGGTCCAGGCGCTCTTCCTGTTCGGCGCGATGGTCTTCATCACCGTCTTCGCCTTCTTTATGTTCGCCGATGGTTCCTTTGCGACCATGCTGGCGAAGGCGGGCGAGGCTGTGCCGCCGAGCATCGCGGGCAAGAACCCCGCCGCGGTGACCGCGGCCGCCGCCGCCACGAACGCCTCGGCCGCCGTTCAGGCTGTCCGCGCGGCCATGCCCGACGCCGCCAGCGCCATGACCATCGGCGTGCAGACGCCCAACATTCTGGCACAGATCAGCACGGTCATCGCCCTGCTTTTCGGCACCGCCGGCCTGCCGCACATCCTGATCATGTTCTACACCGTGCGTAGCGCCAAGGCCGCCCGCAAGAGCGTCACGCTTTGCATCGTCGGCCTGGGCATCTTCTATCTCTGCGCGATCTTCCTCGGCTTCCTCATGCTGCCGGGCGTCTATCCCAAACTCGTCGCGTGGATGGCCGACCCGGCTTATGTCGGCAAGGCCCGCAACCTCGCCGTACTCGTCGCCAGCGACCAGCTCGGCGGGAAATTCCTGATGGCGCTCTCCGCCGCGGGCGCGGTCGCGGCGATCTTGAGCACCGCCGCAGGACTGATGATCACCTGCGCCTCAACCATCAGCCACGACCTCTACAAGACCTTCATCAATAAGAATGCCACCGAGAAACAGGAGATCGCCATCGCCAAGATCACAACGCTGCTCATGTCCGCGATCTCGGTCGGGCTTGCCGTGATGCTCAAGGGCGAGAACGTCGCCTGGCTGGTCGCGCTGGCCTTCGGTATCGCCGCCAGCGCGATCTTCCCCGTGATGCTCTGCAACCTATGGTGGCGGCGCTTCACGCGCCAGGGCGCGATTGCCGGTATGGCCTCCGGGTTGATCGTCTCGGTCTTCTTCATCATCCTGCTGCTCACCGGCACGAAGACGTTCCTCGGCCTCTCGACCGCGGGCGGGCCGGGCGTGTTCGGCGTCACGGTCTCGTTCGTCGTGCTTGCGGTGGTCAGCTTCCTGACGAAGGACCGCGGCGAGAAAGTGGATGAATTCCTCGCCCTGGCCCACAAGGACCAGGACGACTGACCTGCCGCGGGCTGCGGTAGGCCGCCTGCGATGAAGACACTCTCTCAAGAGTCCGCGCGGGGCTCGTGGCTACGAGCCGTCGCGGGCCTCATCCTGCCGCCCGTGCTCGCGCTGGTGCTGTTCGCCGCGGCCATCGCCGCCGTCATCGTCCCCGCCGCCGAGGAGGCGCTGCTCGAACGCAAACGCGAGACTCTGCGCGCCATCGTCGGCGCGGCCGGCAGCCTGCTGGCGCGCCACGAAACCCGCGCCAAGGCCGGCGGGCTTGACGCCGCGCAGGCGCGGCAGGCTGCGCTGGATGAGTTGCGCGCCGTGCGCTACGGCGAGGCCGGCAAGGATTATCTCTGGATCATGGACCGTAACCTGCGAATGGTCATGCATCCCTACCGGCCCGACCTCGAAGGGCAACCGCTCTCCGATTTCAAGGACAAGGCCGGCAAGCGTGTCTTCGTCGAGTGCCTCGCCATTGTCGAGAAGTCCGGCGAAGGCTACGTGGATTACTTCTGGCAGTGGCAGGATGATCCCGGCCGCATCGAGCCCAAGCTTTCGTTCATCCGCGAATTCAAGCCGTGGGGCCTGATCATCGGCACCGGCCTTTATCTCGATGACGTGCAGGCCGGCCTGCGCCAACTGGCGCGCCGCCTCTATGGCAGCGCCGCGCTCGCCGGCCTCGGCATGCTCGTGCTGCTGGCAGCGGGTATGCGGCAGGGCTGGCGCGCCGAGCAGCGCCGCCGCGCCGCCGAGCTTGACTTGGCTGCGTCGCGCGAGCGCTACCGCGCGCTCGCCCACGCCTCTGGCGACATGGCGCTCCTCTGCCTCGGCGGCCGCGTCGCCGGCGCCAACCGCACCGCGTGCGACTGGCTTGGCTTGGAGGAACGCGAACTGCTCGACCGCCCCATCGCGGACATCTTGGACGCGGAACGCGACGCCGACCTTATCCGCGCGCTTCGCGAGGGGGCGACCGCGCCCGAACGCGAAACACTACTGACCGGGAAAAGCGGCGGCATTCCCGTCCTGCTTTCGTGTTCCATCGTCCACGTCGGCGAGCAGGCCGCAGTGATGCTGGCCGGCCGCGATCTGCGGCCTGCAACGGCGACCGAGCCGGCGACCGGCGCAGCGGAGCAAGCCGGGCTGGGCCATCTCACCCTCGCCAGCGATGGCCCGCTGACCATCCTCGACGCCAGCCCCACAGCCGCCCGGATGCTCGTCGGCACGGCCAACGCGACCGGCAAGACACTGCGCGAGTTGCTGCCCGACGCCGAGTTCGCGCTGCTGCGCCACGAGCTGGAGGCGCGTGGCGTGGTCCCCGGCATGGTCGTGCAGACGCGCACGGAACGCAGCCTGCAACTCTGGACCGCGCGCACCAGCGGCGCAGGTGCAATCGTTGCCTGCCACGCGTTCGTCACGGATATGACCGGCCGCGAGTCGCGCCGGAAGGCGCAGGTGGCGTGGCCCGGTCCTGCGTTCGCGGCACCCGGTTCAGAAATCACGGGCGATCCTGAAGGCGGAAGAGCACGCGTGCAGGCTTGGGCCGAGGCGGCGATCCGCGCGGGTGTGCATCCCGAACTGGTGACCGGCCCGCTCGGCCATTACACCGACCGCCTGATCCGGCACGTCTGCGAACGCGCGGTGGCGGAACTCGGCGCGCCGCCCGCGCCGGTCGGCCTGCTGGCCGTCGGCAGCATCGGCCGCGGCGAGCCGACCCTGAACCCCGACCAGGATCTCGCCCTGCTGCTCACCGATGGCGTCGCGTATGGCGACTGGCCGGCGCGCTTCGGCGAGGCGATCACGCGCCGGCTCGAAGCCTGCGGAATTCCGCCGTGCAAGGCCGGCCATACCGCGGCCAACGCCGAATGGCGGCTCACGTTGCCCGCGTGGAAGGAACGCTTCTCCCATTGGATTCGCAACGCCGAGCCGCAGGCGCTGATGGAGGTCAATATCTTCTTCGACTTCCGCGTGGTCTGGGGCGGGGAAGCGGCCGCCGCCGAACTGCGCCGCCAGATCTTCGCCTGCGTCGCCAAGCGGCCCGTCTTCCTGCGGCATCTCGCCGCCGACACGATGGAGTTCCGCACGCCGCTCGACGTACTCGGCCGCATCCGTCCCGACCATCGCGGCGAGGACCACACCGACCTCAAGGGCGCGATGCTCCACATCGTCAACTTCGCGCGCATCTACAGCCTGCGCCACCAGGTTGCCGAGACGGGCACCACCGCGCGCCTCGCCGCGCTCGGCCGCGGCGCATACCTGCCGCCGGATACCGTGCAGGACACGCTCGACGCCTGGCGGCATCTGCTCGCGCTGCGCCTGCGCCTCCAGACCGAACGCCTGGACCGCGGCCTCGCGCCGGAAAATTTCGTCGTGCTCTCCGCGCTCACGCCGTGGGACCGCGCGGTGCTGAAGCTCGCGCTCGCCCAGATCACGCATCTCCAGCAGCGGCTCTCCACAGAGTTGCTCAACACCGCTTGAGGGAAGCCGGATGCGACTGGCCATCATCGGCGATGTTCACGGGCGCTTCGATCAACTCGAGGAACTCCTGCGCGCTGCCTGCGCCCGGCAGCCACTCGATGCCGCCGTCCAGGTCGGCGACTTCGGCTTCTTCGAGGAGAAACTGCCTGCCGCGCGCCCATCGTTCCATCTGCCCGTGCCGCTCTATGCCGTCTGCGGCAATCACGATGACCACGCCTATCTCGCCCGCGCCCGTCGCAGCGGCGCGCTGGAGCGTTGGGCCGAGGCCAATCTTTTCTACCAGGCCCGCGCCTCGGTGGTGACAGTCGGCGAAGTCTGCCTCGGTTTCCTCGGCGGCGCGCTGCACGCCGACCGCCCGCAGCGGCGGCACGGCGGTAACGTTATCACCACCGACGAGGCGCGCCGCGCCGCGGACCTGTTCAATTCCGCGAAGCCGGAGGTGATCGTCTCGCATTCCTGCCCCGCCGGCATTGGCATCGGCATGCAGAGCACACCGGAACTCGCCTGGGGTGTGGCCGAACATGTTTTGATGGCCGGCTATGATCCCGGCCCGCATCACGACTGCGGCGAGGCGCAGCTCACGTGGCTCTGGCGCGCGCTGCAAGCCCGGCCGCGGCTCTGGTGTTTCGGTCACTTCCACGCCGCCCGCGACATCACCCTCGCAGGCACCCGCTTCCTCTGCGTCCCCCGCATTGACCCAGCCCAGCCACTGCCGGTGTGGGACAGCGCCGCCCAGTAAAAGCGGCTCGCTGGTCCCCAAGGCCCGGAACATTCCTGCGAACATCAAACCAACCGGGCCTTTCCTTAGATGTTGAATGTTCGGTGTTCGATGTTCACTCCCGACCCTCCGCGCCCTGATACCTAGTAGTTCTAGGCATCGGGACTCTCGACAACGGGCGAGACGGGTTGCCACAGAGTTTCAGCGATGTGCGGCGGCGGCGGGCTGGGCCTTGGTTTCCTTGTGCGTGGGATGCGGTTCCCAGCCGAGGGTGTAGAGAAGGACAAAGAAGCCGATGACGTAGGCGATGGCCACATGCCAGCCGCCGCGCAGCCACGCGCCGGTATTCTTGGCCTGATGGAAGAGATTGGAGATTGCCACGCCGGCGGAGGAACCGAACCACAGCATTGAGCCGCCGAAACCGACCGCGTAGGCGAGGAAGCCCCAGTCATAACCACCCTGTGCGAGCGCGAGCTTCGTCAGCGGAATATTGTCGAACACGGCCGACACCGCACCGAGCCCGAACGCAGTCTGCCAGCTCGCCTTGGGCAGCGTCTCCACCGGCATCATCGAAGCGCAGGTGACCAGCGAGAGCAGGAAGACGCTGCCACGGAAAGCATCCTTGATGCCGCCCCAGTGCGGGCGACGGACCGACGCGGTGACGAGAATACCCGCCCACACCGCCACGCCCAGCCACGGGAACAGGTCCGCCAGGTGGTTGAACCGCGTGTTGATGATGACGTTGGTGACAATGGCAAAGGCCAGGATGGTCGCCACGATACCGACGCGAGCGTAGTCAATGGCCACGTGGATGTCGCCATCGTGGGAGATGGGATGAAACTTGTGCTGCTGCCGCGCCGCGACCACACCAAAGATCAGCAGGGCTGTCACGGCGGCGATGTAGGCGTGCAGCACATCCAGCGGACTGACGCCATCAATCCACATCATCGTCGTGGTGGTATCGCCGACGACGCTGCCGGCACCGCCGGCGTTGCTCGCGGCGACGATGGCGGCGAGGTAGCCGGTGTGAATCCGCCCCTTGAACACCGTCGCGGCGATGGTGCCGCCGATCATCGCGGCGGCGATGTTATCGAGGAAACTGGAGAGCACGAACACCAGCACCAGCAGCACGAACGCGCCCGCTGCGCCGGCAGGCAGAATCTTCGGCAGCCACGCGGGAATTTTGCTCGCGGAGAAATGGTGCGAGAGGATCTCGAAGCCGAGCAGCAGGCCGAGCAGGTTCATCAGCGTCACCCACTCATGGCCGAGATGACCGGCAAGGCCGGCGAGGCCCGGCCCGGCGTGGAAGCCGGTGAAGAAAAGTTTGTAGAGGGTGATCGCCGCCAGCCCGGTCAGCGCCACCTGCATCGTCTTGTGGTGGAAGAGCGCCACGCCCAGCAGCGTCAGGCCGAACAGGATGAACTCGATGCGGATGCCGAACACGGCGGGCGCGCTGGCTCCCTCTCCGGCCCAAACCGAAAACGGCAGCAGCGCGCACACGGCCGCCAGCAGCCCCCAACCCGATCGCAGGTAGCGGAAAAACATGGGCGGGACTATTGGAGAAAGCCCGCGCCGAGTCAACCCCGGAGCGGCCACCCGAAAGGTGGACAGAAAAACAAAAGACAGAAAAACTGATGCCAGAACGATGGGGATGTGTTCGGCGGTCATGTGGTTCCGTCCTTCATCTTTCTGCCAGGCCCTCTTCAGTTTTTCTGTCTCTTGTTTTTCTGTCCACCTTTTCCAAAGATTGGAACCGGCGGCGCCTCTTTTTCCAAGCCTTGGAAACCCGCGTGGGCGTGCTATCGTGCCGGCGCTGTGCTGCAACAATCCTTCATCCATCTGCCGGGCATCGGGCCGACGACGGAGCAGCGGCTCTGGCGCGCGGGCATCCGCGATTGGCGCGCGCTGCTCGAACGCGGCGGCGCAGTGCTGCACGGCGCGCGCGCCGACGAAGCGCGGCGCGGCGCGGAGGAATCGCTGGCGCGGTTCGCGCGCGGCGACTGGACATGGTTCGAGGCCGCGCTGCCGGCCGACGCCAAGTGGCGCGCCTTCGGCGAACTCGGCGACCGCGCGCTCTATGTGGATATCGAGACCGATGGCGGCTTCGGCCCGGAGGCGATCACGGTCATCGGCTGTTACGACGGCGTCACCGCGCACACCTTCGTCGCCGAGCGCGACCTCGACGCGGCGCGCGAGTTCATCGAGCAGTTTCCGCTGGTCATCACCTACAACGGCGCGGCGTTCGATATGCCCCTGATCCGCCAGCGCTTCCCCTACAACCTGTTCAATCACGTCCATGTTGACCTGCGCTTTCCGCTGCACCGGCTCGGCTTGAAGGGCGGGCTGAAGGTGATCGAACAGATGGCCGGTATTGAGCGCGGCGCGGACACGCGCGGGCTCGATGGCTGGGACGCGGTCCGGCTCTGGCGCGAGTGGCAGGCGGGCAGCGCCCGTTCGCTGGAGGTGCTACTCGCCTATAACCGCGAAGACATCGTCAACCTCGCCCCACTGATGCGCCTCGCCTACGACCGTTTGCGCGGCGTGTTCCCCTCCTCCGTACACACGCGCTGAAACGGAAATCGTTCTTGCCAGCCCGCGGGGCACACGGTAGTTTCCGCGCGAAAAGTTGAGGCTACCCCATGCGTTTGCTGCGACATCTTGGCTTGTTGTTGAAGGAAATCTTCAGTTTTGCTTGGCATCACAAGGCTTGGTGGATCGTACCCATGATCCTCATTTTGCTGTTGCTGGCCGGCATCATCATCTTCAGCCAGAGTTCGGCGCCGTTCATCTATACGCTGTTCTAAAGCGCGGCGGCCGATTTCCGCAGTTGAGGGGCGGGTGTTTTCGTGTTAAAGGACCCGCCGACCTTGCCGGCGCAGACGGCCGGTCGGGGCAGGAACAGGCTTACCCGGAACCAAACATGATGGAACCAGCGTACAAATCCGCAGCGGCCATGATGTGGCGTTGGCAGCAGGTGGGCGGGACGCCCCCGCCGCCCAAAAGCCATCTGCCCATGACGTTGCTCCAGACGCTCATCCCCTGCGCCGTAGCCACCTATCTGATGTTCTGGAAGCAACAGGTCATCATCGGGGGCGTGCTCTACGGGCTCGGCGCGTTGATGCTCATCGCCGGCCTGTTCATTCCGCCGCTCCATGCGGCCATCACCCGCTTTGGCCTGTGGCTGGGCCGCGTCATCGGCGTGGGCATGACGTGGCTGCTGCTCGTCCCCTTTTTCTACCTCTTCTTCACCACCGCCCGGGTTTTCCTGACCTTGAGAGGCAAGGATCCGCTGACGCGCCGGTGGAATCCGCAGGCGGCCTCCTACTGGGCCGACCGCCAGCCGGCGCTTGATGACAAGCACTTCCTGAGGCAATCCTGATGAACATCCTCGGCATCAGCGCCTACTATCACGACTCCGCCGCCGCGCTGATCCGCGACGGCCGGATCATCGCCGCCGCGCAGGAGGAGCGCTTCTCGCGCAAGAAGCACGACGAGCGCTTTCCCGTCAACGCCATCCGCTACTGCCTCGCCGAGGGCGGCATTGGCCCCGACCAGCTCGACGCAGTCGCGTTCTACGACAAGCCCGTCTCCAAGTTCGCGCGTATCTGCGAGACCTACTTCGGCGTCGCGCCCAAGGGCCTGCAGTCCTACATGATGGCTCTGCCCATCTGGCTCAAGCAGAAGCTCTGGATCCCGATGGAAATCGAGGAGTACTTCGACAACGCCGGCTATAAGCGCCAGCCGCAGCTCTTTTTCCCGGAGCACCACGAGAGCCACGCGGCCAGCGCATTCTTTCCCTCGCCGTTCCAGAGCGCCGCCGTGCTCACGCTCGATGGCGTCGGCGAATGGGCCACCAGCACCATCGGCCACGGCCGCGGCCATGAGCTGAAGATCCTCAAGGAGCTGCGCTTCCCCCACTCGCTCGGCCTGCTCTACAGCGCGTTCACCTACTTCTGCGGCTTCCGCGTCAACTCCGGCGAATACAAACTCATGGGCCTCGCGCCCTACGGCGAGCCGGCCTACGTCAACCGCATCAAGGACAACCTCCTCGACCTCCGCCCCGACGGCAGCTTCCGCCTCAACATGGATTACTTCGGCTACCTCGACGGGCTGACGATGACGAACGACAAGTTCGCGCAGCTCTTCGATGGCCCGCCGCGCAAGGCCGAGAGCGAGCTTTCCAAACGCGAGATGGACCTCGCCAAGTCCATCCAGACCGTCACCGAGGAAATTGTGCTGCGGATGGCCCGCGCCGCGCGCGAGCTGACCGGCGAGAAAAATCTCTGCCTGGCCGGCGGCGTCGCGCTCAACTGCGTGGCCAACGGCGTGCTGCTCCGCGAGAAGCTTTTCGACCACCTCTGGATCCAACCGGCGGCCGGCGACGCTGGCGGCGCGCTCGGCGCCGCGCTCGCCATCTGGCACATGGCGCAGCGGCAGCCGCGCACCGCCGATGGCGTGCATGACCAGATGCAGGGCGCCTACCTCGGCCCCAACTTCGACGGCCTCGTCGAGGATTTTCTCAAGGCGAAGGGCTACCCCGCCGAGAAAATCACCGACCGCCAGCAGCGCGCCGCGCGTATCGCACAGATCATTGACGAGCAGAATGTGATCGGCATCGTGCAAGGCCGCATGGAGTTTGGCCCGCGCGCGCTGGGCAACCGCTCGATCATCGGCGACGCGCGCTCGACGAAGATGCAGTCCATCATGAATCTCAAGATCAAGTACCGCGAGTCGTTCCGCCCCTTTGCCCCCTCGTGCCTGGTCGAGAAGGTGGCGGACTATTTCGAGATGGACGAGCCCTCGCCCTACATGCTGCTCGTCGCGCAGGTGCGCAAGGAACGCTGCAAAGGACTGGAAGACGTTGGCAAGCTGCCGATCCGCGAACGCATCCATCAGGTCCGTTCCGACATCCCGGCGATCACGCACGTGGATTATTCCGCGCGCGTCCAGACCGTGAACCCCGAGACCAATCCCGACTATTACGCCATCCTCAAGGCCTTCGAGGCGCGCACCGGCTACGGCGTCATCATCAACACCTCCTTCAACGTCCGCGGCGAGCCCATCGTCTGCACACCGGAGGACGCCTACCGCTGCTTCATGCGCACGGAGATGGACTACCTCGTCCTCGGCGACTTCATCCTCGACAAGCAGAACCAGCCGCCGTGGCAGGACAAGGGCAACTGGCGGCAGGACTACGTCCTCGACTGAACTCCGCGGCCTGACACGGCCCTATGAACGGGGCCGCGCGCCACCGGCGCAGGGCAGCCGGCCTCCGCAGTTTGCGTGGATTAAAACAAGGGCCAACCTCATCAACGTCCGGCGGCTTTGAGTTTCCAGCCGCCCGTGGGCCACCAGAAACGGGCCTCGCGGGCGCTGCAATTGGTTGTGCCCGATTTCATGATCCATCCTCCCGTACGATAGTCAGGAGTCTGCCAGATCAAATCGGTCGTGCCATCGTTGTCCACGTCCACCGTGCCACACAACGCCCACTCGTGATTGTCCTGAACAAAATGCCCGCGAATAGAGCCGTCCGGATTGTGATACCAGATGGCCACCAAACCAGCCGCTGTTTGCCATATAATTTCGGCTTTGCCATCACGGTCCAGATCTCCACCACCACGCAACCGCCAACCGCCCATGTTGCCCAGAATGACCGCCGCTTGGAAAACCCCGTTGGTGTCGAGTCTCCAATAGGCCGCGGTCCCTTGTGGGGTCTGCTGGAACACTTGCGCATGACCAAGGCCTTCGTAATCTATACACGCCTTCAGTTCCCACTGACCATTGTTGCCCCACACTTTGTTGCTTAGCACGCTGCCGTCCGCACTCATGAACCAAACCGAAACAGTGCCGGCGGGCAGCGGGCCTTGGAAAAGCAAGTCCGCTGTGCCATTGCCATCTATGTCGCCCGCACATTTCAATTGCGTTGTTCCGGTATTGGCCGGAAAGCGCACGTATTGAACGACCGCGTTCGTATCGAGAATCCAACTGGCAATCATGCCAGAAGCGGCTTGGAAAAGAATCTGCGGCACGTTCGTTGCATAGGGGCTGGCCAGCCATTCAACTTGGTCCACCCACCCGGCATCGGAACCGCTAGTGACCGCGCCGTTCTTCACATAGCGCCATTTCAACGTGTAGGTGTTGGTCGTCCCTAGGAAGCAGGCATATTGCTGCCAATCCACAGAACCTGACAGGCGGGCAACAGTCTGTGTCTGAACTGCGGAATAGGCGTAGAACTCCAAACCATCGTTGGCTTCCGAGGAGACCTTCCACCAGAAGAGCAGCGAACCCGGACCATTGGTTGTGGTTTGGAGCCATGTTTCCTGATTGTGGCTGATCGTGCCGCTGCGCACGGCCGCGCCATCGCGCGATGTGGCGGTCTGTACGGCCCAAGTGGCATGGCCACCAGTGGCCCAGACCTGATTACTCAGATTGAGTGCGGCGCCAAGACCCATCGTAAAGAAGGCGGTGTAGGAAACCGGCGCGACTGGCACCGTGAGAGTGCGACTGGCATTGGTGAGCCCATCATTCCACCGCGAGAAAAGCCAGCCCGGCGCTGGCACGGCAGCAAGCACGATGTTGCTGCCCGACAGGTAGGAGCCGCCACCGCTAATCGTCCCGGCATAAGCCGGACTGGCAGTCACGTTGACGGCGCTTACCCTCACAAAAGCGGCCGTGCAAACGATGTTGCTAGTGGACACAGGGAAGGTCCACGGATTGTTGGTAACGACGCCATTCCAGTTGGCGAACAACCAGCTATTGGAAGCCGTGGCCGTGACGCTGGCATTGGATCCAAGAATGTATTGTCCGCCTCCGCTCACGCGGCCACCCAGATTGGAGCGGACCAACACCGTCACCAGTCCCAGTGGCGCAAAGTTGGCCGTGTAAGTAGTGGTTCCCGCCTGCACAACCACGGTCCTGGGCGAATTAGTCGGGCCATCATTCCAGCCGATAAAGCGCCAGTTGGTATTGGAGGCGGCTGCCGTCAGCAGCGCGGTGCTGCCCACCACATAGGTGCCGCCTCCACTGACGCCGCCACCGTTCACAGGGTTGGCTTGCACGATCACGCTGGCCGTCGGAGCGAAAACGGCCGTATAGGTCACGTTGGATTTAACGATCACTGTGCGTGGATTATTGGTGGCATTGTCATTCCAGCGGATGAACCGCCAGCCATTGGACGCCGTCGCCGTCAATAGCGCATTACTGCCAACCATGAACGTGCCACTCCCCGTGACACTCCCGCCAGCATTGGTATTGACCCCCACGGCGACCGTTCCGGCCGGTGAGAAGTTCGCCGTGTAGGTGATATTGCTGGGCGGAACCACGATGACACGTACGGCCGTGGTCGTGTTGTCATTCCACTTGGTGAACATCCAATTATTGGAAGCGACCGCCGTCAGCGTGACATTGGTGCCTGTAAAATAGAGTCCACCTCCAGACACACTCCCGCCGGTAGCCGGACTGGCCAAGACCGTCACAGTCCGGGCACTAGCCGACAGGGAGACGTTATCCAGGAACAAATCCGCGCTGACATTGGCTGCCGACTGATCGGTGAAGCGCAGTTTGGCGAGCGACCCATTTGCCGTGAAAAAGAATTTGTGAGTCGTGTACCCGGTCGTAGCCGAGGGCAGGAACAGTTGTTCGAATAGGACCTCATTGGTGGTGGCGCCGGTAACCTGCGCCTGAACTTTGAGCGCACTGGCATCGCCACACCGACCGGCCCCAAAGCTCACCTCGTAAACAACACCGGACACCGTGCCCACAAACTGCTCAATAGAGGAACCCGCCGGGGGGCTGCTCGCCCCGTTCATGACAAAATGCTGCTGTCCATGGAGCGGGACCAGCCCATAACTTGTTCCATACATAAGGCCAAGCCCTGCGCCGCCAACCTGAACGCCGTTCCAGCCCACGAAAGAGAAATCTCCCTGATACCACTGATTGCTCGCGGCGGCAGGCGACTCGAAACTCCCATTGGCTAAAATATTCGTGCCTGGCAAAGCCCCCAGTGTGGCAAAGAGGGCGGTGAAGTTGGTCGCCGCATCAGGGACTAGCATCATGCGTGGATTGTTGGTGACGCCATCGCTCCAGCACACAAACCGCCAGCCAGTGGAGGCTGCCGCTGTGAGCGGGATGTTAGTACCCGAGAGGAAACTTCCGCCGCCAGCTACGCTCCCGCCATTCGTCGGACTGGCAAGCACCGTCACGGTGCTGCTGCGGGCAAAGTTCGCCGTGCAAACCAAGCCGTTGCTGACCACTTGGAACGTCCACGGGTTGTTGGTCACCGCCCCGTTCCAGTTCATGAACAACCAGCTATTCGAGGCCGTTGCGGTGACGGTTGCGTTGGAGCCGAGCAGATACAGCCCGCCGCCGGTGGCGCTGCCGGCGTTGGTCGGATTGGCCTGCACCGTTACCAGACCCACGGGCGCAAAGTTGGCCGTATAGGTCGCGCCACCTGCCGGCATCACCACGGTGCGCGAGGCGTTCGTGTTGCCATCATCCCACGCAATGAACCGCCAGAGGTTCGAGGCCGTGGCGGAAAGGAAGGCGTTGCTGCCGACCACATAGATGCCGCCGCCGCTCACGCTGCCCGCCCCAACCGGGTTGACCGCGACGGTGAGAACAACCTCGTCATCCACTATCGTCACATTCGCGGAGGTTTGACTCCCCAAACTGGCCCCTGTCGCCCCACTTAAAGTCACAGTGAAGAGTTCGTTACTCTCGAACACTGTATCGTTCACAATTGGGATGGTGATAGTTTTCGAGGCACTATCCCCAGCCGCCCACGAAAGCTTACCATTGACGCCCGTAAAATCTGAACCTGCCACGGCTGTCCCGTTGGCAGTTGCATAGTTCACACTGGCGGCCCCGAAGCTGCCTCCCGTTCGCGTAGCCGTGATAGTTACACTGCCACCGCTTTCGTTCACCGAATATGTTGCCGCACTCAATTGTACTGTACCCGGCGGCGACGCCTCATCATCATATATGGTCACGGTTGTGGATACCTGACTTCCTAATGCTGCACCAGAGACTCCACTAAGATTTACCGTGAAGACCTCATTGCTCTCTAACAACGCATCGTTCAGGATCGAAATGGTGATAGTCTTCGCTGTGTTGTCTCCATCTGCCCACGAAAGTGTACCATTAGCGGTCGTGAAGTCCGAACCTGCCAGAGCAGTACCATTGGCGCTCGCAAAGCTTACGCTCGTTGCACCATAACTACCGCCCTGCCGCGTAACCGTGATGGTAACCGAGGCACCATTCTCATTCACCTCATAGGTGGCGGCGCTCATTTGTAGAGTGCCACGAGGCGGCTCGCTTTCCGTCGCAAACGACCACACGTCTCCTTGAGTTGTCCCCTCCGAATTGTTCGCATCAATGCGCCAGTAGTATGTCGTGTTAAAGGCGAGCGTACCGGGATTATAGGATGTTCCGGGCTGATTACCCAAAGATGTGGGCGGATTGCTTGCGCCAAAATAGACGTCGTAGGATGTGGCCCCACCGCCATTAGCCCAAGAGAGGGTTTGGTTGATAGAGCGCCCCGTGGAGCCATTTGACGGTGTGGGACTTGTCACTTTATAGGGGAGAAAATAGACATTCGCGCTCATGGTATTACCCCAGTTTCCGCCATGATCTTGTGCGGCCGCAGAGAATTGGTAGTAGGTGTTGCCTGGCAGGCGAACCAATCGAACCGTCGGAGTTGTCCAAGTATCTGAACTCGGATGCCGCTCCGGATTCACTTTGTATTGTTGCGCACCGGCACCGTCAGGTTTCGTATGTGTGATCTGATAGATGCCCGACTCATCGGTTGCGCGCACCTGCACATCTGCATAGTCGGTAGTCGCTGTGAGTAGAATAAGTTGGCAGGTTGGCAGGTTAATCACGGATGGCTTGGTCATCCGCGTATCGGGCCAAGGAGGTCCCGAGTATTGATCCCAAGTAATGATTGGGCCAGTCGCTGGAGGTGCGCCTCTTTGTGCCCAAGGCGAGGCTTCAAAATGAGGATCCCGCGTATTACCGGGGAAGTTGTTGTGGTTCTCTGGGTAGTAGGCAATGTTCCATTGATCATCAGGTAACAAGGCATTGCGCCAAATGCGAATCCCACTTGCTTCATACGCATATTCTACCAATCCGTCACATCGGATAGAGCGTATCTGGCTTACATCCAGCGGGGCCGACCAACCAGACACGGGTTGTATCGCTGGATATCCAGCAAGAGCACTTGAGTATTCGATGCCAGCTTGATCAACCACTTGCCTGCCTTTACCCACGACTGCCCGTCTGTCCGAAAATGGCATCGTTCCGGTGTATGAGGAAGGAATATACGCTCCGTAATATGGCACCGAGGCATTTACATTAATAAAATTTTCATCAAAACGCCCTTCTTGGGGCCCTTGGGCAGGATTATTGTTCGGATCGGCTGCCTCGTCTCCATTCAAAGACTCGAATGCTCTAGACACCTTGCTACTATCTATTCCGGCGAAGATTCCAGTATGGTTGTAATTGTATCCTGAAATCAACAGATACTGATAAATGGCATCTCCATATTCCTGCTTTGTCGTATTACCCCGATCGGGGCCTGAGCCAGAATTGCCGCAGGTTGTGAATGACCAAATGTCACCAGTGGTTGTCCCACCGGAGGACTTCGCATCAACGCGCCAATAGTAAGCTGTTCCAGTATCCCGACGCCCCAACGTATATGTAGTTCCAGTTTGATCGCTGCTCGCAAGGGATAGGCTGCTTGGACTGGTACCAATATAGACGTCGTAAGTTACCGCGCCACCACCATTCTGCCATGACAATGACAAATCGAGTGGCTGCGATATTGATCCGTTTGGCAGATTAGGGCTTGTCACTTTGGATGGCAGTGGTTGAGTTACGGTAAAAGTTCTTGTTACAGACCAGGAACTCTGATTCCCCGCTGCATCCTCGGCGAGAACATTCCATGACCATGTATCCTCTTGCATATCGTAGGAGTAAGCAAAGCTAGTGCTTGTAGTCCATTGATCCTCGTCTCCGGCTCCAATTACATTACCATCGCTCACAGTGAGATGGTACCGATACGCTCCAGACACAGACCCCCACGACAGAGTTGGACGCAGGGTCCGTGTTGAAGCCCCGTCAGCCGGAGATGATAGCGATGGAATGCCCGGGGCTGTCGTATCAACCGTAAAACCAAGACTACTGGATGAACTGTAGTTGCCAGCGTTATCCTTCGCACGGACGTAAAAAGTGTGACTGCCCGCTCCGGCGGAAATATCCGCGGAGGTCGCTGTCATCAACGCACTCCAACTCCCAGTATCCAAACGCCATTCGTACCCGGCCACACCAGATCCACTGTCGGTGCTGCTGGACCAAGAGAAAGTCAACCCAGATGAGTTTCTTGTAATATTATCAATGCTTGAATAACCGGTATCGTCCGATGCAGCAAGGTCAGGCGTGCCGGGCGTAGTCGGTCCCGCAGTGTCTTGGTCATACGAGATTGTCATATATCGGATATACAGGTGCGTTGCGTATTTCGTTGCAACCCGGATGTCTAAGCCGTTGTTGTTAGATGGCTGTAGATACGAGTTGGGTATTGCGATAGACGCACTATCCCCTAGGCTTGTTTTGCGCGGAATAACTGTCGTATTGCCATAGCTGCTACTCGTAGCATTCCACACGGACACCTCGCCTCCGCTCGCAGTAGCAATGCCATCTTGAGTGTAGTAATTGACGATTAAGAGAATGTTATAGGCATTTGCGGGAATCCAGCCAAAATACCAATAGGCTCCCGTTCCTGACAACTGATCGCTCAATTTGATATAACCGGTTGAGGGACTATTGAGCGTATAGTTGCCATAAGGACCATAGCAATCGGACCCATTCTTCGGAATCGAACCCCCCAAGGCCATGTATTGTGTGACTGAGAAAACCACGAGGGCAAAGCTTACCAACAAGTTATGGATTCTGTTGATTTTCATGGAAACCTCCTTACGACACTTAATGTGTTGGCTCCATCTTGAGGGGCTGGATTATGCGCGCATTCAACTTTTGCTGTATCAACACAATTTCATCCTTAAACGCGGCGTCTTTCTCAACGAGGGGAAAGATGGCGATCAATCTCTCCTGTTCAACCGCCAGGGGATGCTGACCCGCCTCGTCCATCAACCGCGCCAGTGCTTCACGCCGCGTATCAACCAGAATATTTTTGGCCAAAAGAATCTCGCGTAAGAGTGGCAAGTATTGTTCCCGTTGTTCCTCCCGCCACAAGGACCGGGTGGCCTTGATGGCAGGAATAATCTGTGGGTCATCTGGCTTTTTGAGGGTCTCCAACACGGTATCACCCATCCCTTCGATGGCATTGTCCACCGATAGGTTGTCACCTAACCGCTGTCGGTTGGCCACGAGAAGAGGCAGCGCAGCGCGGTTCTTGATGCGTCCAAGCGCATACGCCGCCGTGCCAAAGACAGCGGAGTTGGTGGTACCGGACAGGACATCGCCGAGTGATGGCAGCGCATCTTCGGGCGCCAGTTCAGACAGAGCGACACACGCTGAGCGGGCAATATCGGGCCGGTGATGGTTGGCCTTGTTTGCGAGAAGTCCTTTCACCACGGGCACACCCTCTTTCATTTTCAAGTTGCCGAGCGTCGTGATACTCACGCGGCGCACACGGGCATCCTCCGATTCATCGGCAGCCACCCGCAGAAGAAACTGACACTGCTGGGCCACTTCTTCATGCGTCATCATCTTCTCGTGCTTGGATTCCATCCCAAGCCCACCCGCCACCCAAATCGAGTCCGCTCGTAGCCGGGCGTCCGCCGCCTTATCTTGGGCAACGGCAACGGCTTTCCGCAGAAAATCACCACGCTCATGCGCTGCCATTGTGCCTCTCACCTTGTAAAGCTGCTGAAGGGAAGCCAGACGTTCCTCTTTAGGTGTGGTGTTGGCTTCTAACCGCTGAAGCAATTGTTTCGGCAAAACCGCTGCCCCAACTGCTAAGGTATTGGATGACTGTGCCGCACCAGTTCCAACTCCCAACCATGCCAACAAACCAAGCAACAAGCACTTCTCAATAGACGAATTCATGTTTTCCTCCATTCGGATTTTACATCGTTAAATCGGTCTACTGACTACATTTAGCGGACCGGTCATCCATGCTTATTTGTCCGTCAACTTTTCTATTTGGGTCGCCTCGAACACAATAGTGCTTAGGTTGTGTAACATGTTCTTCCCACCTCCCCTGATTATGAATGAACCGAATGGATTTCCACGACCTGGTTCATTTACAAAGTTGCCACCGCGAAGTTTGAGCTTATCTCCGGTCTTTAGAGAGAAAAGAATATCTGCTTTTTCTTTGTCAATAGAGACAAAGAAAGGCATGACTTCACCAGAGAGCGGATTCTTTTCCCCTTTCTCTCCTGGCGGCAGACAACGGAAAACAACTTTATTATAAGTCGAGTAATTGCAGCCATAGGAACCGTGCCCCGCTGCAACAAATTCTGCAATAGTGACAATATCAGCACCCGAATAATCATCCGCATAGGTAACATTCATAACCTTGGCAAATGGGACCTCTGTGCCTGCGGGAATAATGGGACGCTTTGGAACATACCCAACACAACCAGATAATACGATCATAGCAATAATACTCATTTGTGTTTTCATTATAGTTTCCAGTTTCTGGCAGGGGTCCGGTGCATTTTACAGCGACCGCCTGCGCTTGTTATCTTCGGACTAACGGTGGTGAAGGAGATGTCGCTCCATTTGCCAATTCGATTGACCTTATCCTGTGGCATTATTTTCATTCCACCATGATGATGACGATATTGCTCTTCGAGTCGGTGCAGCAGATGGCGCGGGAAGCCGCCGCATGGGGCGGCGGCTTCCCGCGGTTTATTCAGGCGCCGCTCCAACTGATGCTCTGGATGTCGCTGTCGAGGCCGATGGCCTCGTCGTTGATGGCCCCGCGGAGCATATACTCGCGGGTCTCGGCGACGCCGGCTTGCGCCAGCGGCCGGCCGTCAATGTAGGGCGACGAGGTGTCCACCCCCAGCAGCGTCCACGTGCTCTGGCCGCGCAGGCGGCCATAGATGCGCATGGAGTCCACGCCCTTCTTCTTCCAGTCGAGCCGGATTTCGCCGCCAACGATGCGGACTTTGAACTCCGGCTTGAACGTCGCCGGGTCTATGTCCGTTGTCGTGGACTGCACTTGCAGGATCGCGGCATTTTCATCGCTCCAGCCCGCGAGGCGTTTCCAGTCACCGATCTCCTCGCGGAGCGCGGCGTTGGTCGTCGCCCGGCCTTCGGCTTCGGCGTTCTCCTTGGCCTGATATTCGGCCTCGGCGGTGGCGCGCGCATCAATGCGCGTGATGTGCGCCGTGCAGGTGGCCTGCACGGCGGTGATGGCGCCTGCCTCCAGACCCAGCGCCGTACCCACGGTGGGAATCTGGGTCTTGAGGTTCAGCAGCCACGCGCGATACTCATCGCGATTTTTCGGAATGTAGTCGGTACCCATTCCATGCCGTCCCTTCGTCACGGGATGGTCCGGCAGCAACTGCCCATACACCACCTTGCCATAGACTGCCGCTCGCTCCCCATAGCGTAGTATGTGGGCCATCGCTACGTTCCCTCCCGCATCCAACCTGTGGCACGCCCACGCGACGGGTTTCCTCCGCCCGTGACCTCCCCGCGCCCCTTAAGAGGCCAAATCCTTAGGAAAATCGCAAAAAAGGAGTGCTCCCATGCCGCTGGAGGCGTCTCCGGCGCGACGGGAGCACTCTCCGGCGCAAAAGAAGACGCCTCCCACGCGACGGGAGACGTCTCCCGTGGAACCGGAGCGCTCTCCCACGCCACGGGAGGAGTCTCCCACGAAAAAAAAGACGCCTCCGGTGGGATGGGAGCAGTCATTCTTGAGAAATAAGTCTTCTCCCGTTGTACGGGAGACGCCTCCAGCGGAACCGGAGAAACCCTCGCAGCGGCAAAAAGCGGGGCTATGGCTGGGGCGCTGGGGCGCTGGGGCGCTGGGGCGCTGGGGCGCTGGGGCGCTGGGGCGCTGGGGCGCTGGGTGAAGGTGCTTCATAACCTGCGCATACTTTCGAAGCGCGGCCGCCAACACGTCAAGAAATTAAACTATCAATTTTTCGATAGATGCGGCAGGCGGGGAAAAGAGTTAGCGCAAAGGCGCAGAGGAAGGTCGAAGAGGTTTCGCGCCAAGCACGCCCAGTTCGCAAAGGCCATCCGTTTTGGCGTTCTTCGCGTCCTTGGCGCGCCACAGCCTCCTCCGACTTCGTGTCTTTGTTGCCTTCTGTTCAGCTTTCCGAGCCTTGGAAAAAACGCGTGAAAATGTTCCAAGCCCCGGAAGAAATTCACCGCAGAGAACACGGAGGACACAGAAGGCACGGAGCAGAGTTTTAGACGCAGATGAACGCTGATGGCCGCCGATTTTTTACGGTTTGAAAGCTACGGCACCAGCAGCGGAGTGGAACAGAAGGTAACAAAGCAACGAAGCAGAGTTGGGACGCAGATGAACGCCGATTTTCTCGATTTGAAATCTGCGGTATCTGCGTCCATCCGCGTCTCTGCGGTGCCGTTTTCCGGGGCTTGGAAAACGA
>CAISWQ010000017.1 GCA_903889245.1 uncultured Lentisphaerota bacterium
ACTGGTACATGGAATGGGCCGGTCTTCCTGAATGATGCCAGCGCCAACAATCCGCGCGTGGGCACACAGACCAATGGTCTGTTGACCATCAGCGGCCCGATCACTTCCCTTGGGGCAAGTACAAACTTCTACGTCAGCGCTGGTACAGGTGCGGGTGGCGCGGGCGTGGTCGTCATCTCGGGCACGAACAATACCTATAGCGGTATCACGGGGGTCATCCGAGGCACGCTCAAGTTGGGCGCAAACGATGCCCTGCCGACCAGCACCATCCTCGATCTGCACCCGGCGGCTGCTACAGAACCGTCCCGCTTCGACCTCGCTGGCTTCAACCAGACGGTGCGTCAGTTGAAGGACACTGATTATACAGGCAGCCGTCTGATTACGAACAGTGCGGCGGGAGCCAGTGTGCTGACGGTCAATCAGGATGTGAACACCTCCTATCTGGGATTGATCGCCGGTGATGTGGGTATCGTCAAGACTGGCAGCGGCGCGCTCACCTTCTCCAACGCGGCGAACACCTATCTGGGTCAGACTATTGTGGCGGGCGGTGTTCTCTACGCCAACAACAAGGACTCGCTGGGTTCGCCCAGCGCCGGCACGGTGGTTTCCAACGGGGCCGCTCTGCGCTTCTGGTATTCGAACATGACCAATGCCGAACCACTCACCCTCTCCGGGGAGGGCGTGGGCACGTCGGCCAGTACCTACGGGGCCTTGGGCCTCCGCCAAAACACCGGCGTTTTCAAACTCCAAGGCGCGATCACGCTCGCTGGCGGAGCGGCGATCAACACCTATAATGCGGGCTTGACCACCGTTACCGTGGATCAGGGCATTGGTGGTACAGGTGATCTGACCTTGAGCGCCGGCGCGTCCGCCAATGGTGGCGCCACTTACATTCTGCTGGGTCAGGCGTCCTATGATGGTAACACGTACCTGAAGACCATCAGTCCGAACTTCAATGGCATTACGGTCCAGTTGGGCACCAATAATGCGTTGCCGGTGACGACCGTGTTGAATATGCAGGCGGAGAACTCGACGGCCAACAAGGCGCGCCTGCAACTCAACGGTTTCGATCAGACGCTGGCGGGTTTGATCGGGACCAATACGGTCGCGGGTTTCAACACGAACAGCGTCATCAATGGCTCGGCCACGGCCGCCACGTTGACGCTCAACAACGCAGCCAACTTCACCTTTGATGGCCAGCTTGGTGGCCCCGGCGCCAACGAGAATAACTTCACGTTGGTCAAGACCGGTGGTGGAATTCAGACTCTCTCCCCGGCCTATGGAGCGAGCACCTTCACCGGCGGTACGATCATCAGCAATGGCACGCTCAAGCTGGGCGTCAACAACGCCTTGCCAATCACCGGTACTGTCTATGCCGATACGGCCGGCACGCTTGACCTCGCCGGCTTGAGCCAGCAACTCGGCAGCTTAAGCAGCTACAAAGGTACTGTCACCAGCTCGTCCCCGGGTGGCCAGTTGCTGGTGGTTGCCGGGCCGAGCACCGTCATGGGTACGTTGACCGGTCCGGGCAGCCTGACGCTGACTGGCGGTGGTACCATGACCCTGACCGGTACCAACAGCTTCAGTTTGGGCACCTTGGTCAGTAATGCAACCTATCTGGTCAACGGCCTGCACAACGGCGGCGTGATCACCGTCATCAGCAACGGCCTGGTCGGCGGCAGCGGCCCGATCAGCGCGCTCTACGTCAACAACGGCGGCACCTACGCGCCGGGCAACAGCATCGCGACGCAGTACGTGGGCAGCCTGACGCTGACGAACTCCGGTGTGTTGGAGATGGAGCTCGGTGCCGGCGCGCAGGTCAACGACCGGACCATTGTCACCAACGACCTGACCATCGCCGGTGGGCAGATCAAGTTGAACCTCTCGACCTACAGCCTTGTACAGGGCAGCGCCTACACGCTGGTGGTCTGGGGTGGCGCCTCGGGCTTCAACCCGCTGGATTCGGCGCAGTGGCTCACGATCAATGACACGGGCGTGAGCAATGGCGTGCTGTGGGCAGAGGGCACGGTGGCGCCGATCGTTGGCGGCACGGGCTCGAACAACTTCTTCCGCATCAACTACGACGACGTGGCCAACGGCCATGCGATCACGTTGACCTCGGTGCCGGAACCGGGTACGGCCTCGTTGCTCGGTCTGGTCGGCCTCGCGTTCCTCGTGCGGCATCTGCGCCGCCGCTTCCAGAAGCAGGGGTAAGAGGGCAGGGGACGGACGGGCGGGTTTCTCTCCAGGAAATCCGCCCGTCGGCCTTTCGGGCAGGCCGTCACCGACGTTGCGGTTGGCGTGTGCCGGGCCTTCCAATCCTTGGAAAAACCGCGCCCAGCCTTTCCAAGCTTTGGAAAACCACCGCCAGAATGGGTCACCGCATCTTTTTCATCTCAAAGCGTTCACCCGCCAGGGCGGCCTTGACGTGAACGCCCCAGTAAGGGGTGGGGGTGTAGTTCCAATCGGAGATGACATTCGGCCCGCATTTGGGATGAAAACTGAAGCCGGTCCAGTGGAGTTTATGCTGCTGGATGAAGCCGAGCATGTCCTGCGCCCAGCCCTCGAGCGGTGCGCGGCCTGACGGTGGAATGAACTGGAACTGTTTGTAGTCCGGCGGACAACCGACCTCTCCGATGAACAGCGGATGTTTCCGGGCGGCGGCGAGCACCTTGCCGGACCAATCACTTTTCCACGGGTAGATGTGGCTGGAGTAAATGATGCCGTGGCCGCCACGCTCGGTGAGCGCATAGTCGCCAGCCACACCGGAGAGATCGTAACCCCAGTCGAGACCTCCAGCGATGACGGGATTGCGCGCGCCAGTGGCGCGGACAGCGTCGAGCAACGCCTGCATGCCACAGGTCACCTCGCCGGTCAGCTCTTCCTTGTTCTCGGCGGCATTGACGTCGCTGTGCTGGTTCCCCGGCGCGGTGAGGTTGCCGCCATCGCGCCAGAGTTTCCACGACAGGCTGTGCGGCTCATTGAACAACTCGAAGAGGACCGCGGGATGGTTCTTGTAACGCGTCGCGGCATCGCGCCAGAACTCGATGTGCTCCGGCATGGGCGCGCCAAAGCGATGCAGGTCGAGCGCCACATAGGCGCCGCGCGCGGCGGCGGCGGCGATGAGGTCATCCACGATCTTGCGATAGGCGAGTCCGCCTTCACCTTTCTTCTGCCACGGGCCGCGGCCAAACCAGAAGTCGTCCTTCACCGGCAGGCGGATGACGTTGGCGTGCCACTGTCCGATGGCGACGTCGAAGGATTGTTGCAGGCGCTCGCCCGCCGCCGACCATTCAAGGCTATCCACGCACAGGCCCTGCAGCCAGACCATCTGGCCGGCCAGTGTTTGCAACTGGTTACCGACCACCTGCAACTCCGGCGGCCACCGGGCCCCGGCCTCGAGAGCCACGGTTGTCGAGGGAATGACCGGCGGCGGCTTGGGCAACTGGTCGGCGGTGGCGGCGGTGACTTCGCACCGCGCGAGATCCAAGGTGCCACGGGCGCACTGGAATAGACAGGGCAGGAGCTCGAGGGTGCGTGCGCCAACGGGAACCTTGGCACCGTAGACATGCTCCACCCAGCCGGTCGAACTACCGTGAAAGGCGAGTGTCGGCGGCTCCGGCTTGAGTGTGCGATCTGAGGGACCTTTGAAATGCGCGATGACGCGGGCATCGAACCACTTTTGCTTGCCCGGCACGACATCGGTATATCGCAGACGGAGGCTGAACTGCACCGCGGGTGGCGGTGGTGTGGGCAGCGCGATGGCGCGGAAGAGAGCCACCATCTCTCCAGACTGCGATGACTGCAGGCGGACAAAATGTCTGCCGTCTTCCACCTGCCAGGTCGCACCCTTGGGTTGCGTCCAACCGGAGGGCCACGTTACGTTCGTCACGGTCTCGAAATGACCGTTGGCGAACAAGGCCGTTCCCGGTTCCGCGGCGACGGCGCAACCCAGCGACACGAGCAGCATGAGCCTGGCCAGTTGCATGGGCCTGACCGTAGGCGCGTCTCCGGTCGTGCGCAAGTCCAATGCAGAAAAAATCGCTCGACAATCCTGGGGCGGGCAAGTAAAGACGCCGTGTTCTTCGGGTGTGACAAGCTGGGCATAGGTAGTCTTGTTTAGGTTGTTTTGTGTGGAGAGGAGTTCGTATGAGCAGACGTAGTGATGTTGCGGTGGTTGCGGTTGGGTTGTGGCTGGCCAGCGTGGCGCAGGCGCAGAGTACCTACACCTTTACCAATAACATCGGTAATTGGAATGTGGCCAGCAACTGGTTTGAGGGCGTCGCGCCCACGCCTGGCGTAGAGGTCAACCTGATCTTCACCAATGTCACCGGGATCGCGGCGCCAACCACGAACACTTTCTCGGGCGGCAGCGCTTTCGGATGGGTGACCTTTCAGGGGCCGGTGGGCAGTACAAATTACGCCAGCGCTGCCAACTACCTGTATCTGGCTGGCCTCTCGAACGAGGCTTCCTCGGTCAGCACCGTCTGTTGGAATGTCACCACGGTATTCACGAATCCCACGTCCAGTATTGTCAATAATGGCGGAACGTTTTGGTTGCGGCAGACCGTCACCAATCACAGCGCCCTGACGATTGATAATTCAGGGGTCGTCAGTAACTATTCGACGGCGATTTTTACCGGCACTGGTTCGCTCAATAAGATCGGTACCGGGACCTTGGTGCTATATGGCGCTCACGCGTTCACCGGAGGTTTCACTAACAATAGCGGTATCACGCGGCTCATGGGCGCCAATGCCGGCATGAGTGGCGGGGTGGTGCAAAACGGCGGCTTGCTGGATATCCGCAGTTCCGGCGCGCTGGGCACCGGGGCGTTCACCATCAACGGCGGCACGAACGATGTGAGCAGTGGCAATGGCGTCACCAATGCCAACAACAACCTGATCTATCTGAACAACAGCTTCGTGTTCACTGGCGGCAAGACGCTGGCGCTCGGTTCAGGCACGGTGACGCTGGCGACCAACCTGACAATCAAGGTCAACGGCAGCACGCTGAACTTCGGCGGCGCCATCACAGGGCTGAACAACGGCGTCAGCCTGAACGCGTTCGACATCACCAAGGACGGCAGCACCACGTTATTGCTGGGGTCCTCTGCGCCTATCACGTTGCGGAGCGACCAGACCAACACAGTCACCTTGGGCACCATGATCGTGGCCGCCCCGATTGGGGATGGTGGCGGCAACTATGATCTGGTCAAGGTCGGGGCTGGTCATCTGATGCTGCTGGGTGACAACACCTATGGTGGAGCGACGCGTGTCAGCGGCGGCGGCGGTATCTACTTCAACAACAACAACGGCCTTGGCACGGGCGCGTTGGCCTATGCCTCGGGTGGCAGTTTCTTCCAGTTGGGCAATGGCGTGACGGCCAGCAACCAGACGGTCAGTATCAATGGCAATGGCACTACCTATGGCGTGATACAGGCGACCAATAATGGCACGGCGACGTGGGCGGGCGGTGTGGTCATTGACGACACAGTGGCCGGTCAACCGCGAGTGGGCGCACAGGCTGGTGGCACCTTGATCATCAGCGGTCCCATTTCCAACGGCACAGGTACCAACATCTATATCAGTCCAAATGCTGCCGGTGGTAAGGTAATCCTTTCGGGCACGAACAGTACCTATTCCGGACTCACCAGCATCATCCGCGGCACGCTGCAGTTGGGTGCCACGGACGCTTTGCCCACCAACACCATTCTGGAAGTGCGCTACTCCAGCTCATCCTCGGATGCCATTGTGTTCGATATGAACGGCTTCAGCCAGACCGTGGCGGTCTTCAAAGATAGCCAAGCCGGTTACAACGTGATGACCACCAATACGCAGGCCGGCTTGAGTACGTTGACAATCAACCAAGATGTTAATTCCACCTATCGGTATACCATCGGCGGCAATATCGCTTTGGTAAAGAACGGTACGGGTACCCTGACGCTGACGGGCACCAACTCCTATACCGGCGGTACGACGATCAATGCCGGCAATATCATCTTCGGCAGTACCAACGCGATCACAGGTTCGTCATATTATGTGGGTAGCGGCGCCGGCGTTGGCGTCACCTACGCTATGGACCAGGACTTTCTGGGGCGCATCAATCCGGCGTCAGCCGGCGTGGCGGTGATGGGCACAAGCACGGCAAGCAATCTGGATTTTGCGGCGGCTGGCTTGCCCGGTGTCAGTCTCGGTGCCTTTGGTGTGGTGACGAATTTGGGAGTGATCACACCCCACAGTGGTATATACAGGCTGGGTGGCGGCGGCGGCACGAATACGCTGATCAATGTGGATCAGTTGACCGGAGGCAACAGCCTTGTGGCGTTTGGCGGCGGTTCTGGCGGCGGGCTGGTGTTGAACGCCAGCAATTCCTTCACGGGCGGTACGCTGATCAATGCGGGTGTGGTCCAACTCAAGGATGTGAATGCACTCGGCACGGGGGCGATTACCAATAACGGTATCCTGCAATTCAAGAATGCCAGCACGGTTACCAGTCCGTTGCCCTCCATTTCCGGCGCCGGTGTGGTGGACTATAATGGCGGCGTGGTCGTTATGTCCGCCAGCAACAGTTATAGCGGCGGCACACTGATCTCCAGCGGCAGCGCACGCATCTCGGTGGGTAGTGATAGCGCCTTTGGTACCGGCCCCATTATCTTGAGTGGCAGCACCAGCGCCATTTCCTCGACGGGTAGTGAGGCGCGCGTGTTGGGGAATAACTTGGTGATCAGCAACCGGATCATCTTGGGCAACAGCACGGATAATGGCCCGTTGACCTTCAATGGCGCCGTTGACTTGGGTGGCGGAGTGCGGCAGGTGACGATTTCTTCGCCGGTGACGATCAATGGCAACATCAGCAACGGCGGCTGGACCAACCTCGGCAGTTCGATTCTGACGCTCACAGGGACTAATACCTATGCTGGTGGCACAACGCTGGCGGGGGGGACGCTCTCCGTGAGTTCCTATTCCAACCTGCCGTCAGCGGGCGGACTGGTCTTCAAGGGCGGGGTACTGCAAGTGACGGGCACCGAAATCACCGATCTCAATCCGTATGCGGCCAGTTGGGGCTCGTTCACCGGTGGCCTGGATGTGGCCCAAAGCGGACACCTGCTCACGGTGACCAACGATATTGCCTTGGCGAGCACGTTGGCAAAAACGGGCGCTGGCGATCTGAAACTCTATCAAACCACCGGTGGCGGTTTCATCGTTAATGGTGGCACGCTGGTGCTGACGGGTGACACTGACAATGTCAACACCTACGGCATCGTGAACTCCAATGCCACTTTGGTGCTGGATAAGCAGAGCTCCGACACGGTGCATGCGGTCAATTATACTGGCAGCACCCTGTGTGGCTTGCTTATCAATGCCGGAGGCACCGTGGTGCTGGCGGGGAGCGGGGGTGACCAGATACCGAGTGCCGGGCGCAACGGGACGGTGACCAACAACGGCGTGTTGAATCTGAATGGCAACAGCGAAACCATGGCCGTCATGGCCGGCAGCGGTATGGTCACCAACTCCTCGGCTACGCTGGCGACCTTGAGCATCAATGTCGGCGGTTCCTACACCTACAGCGGGAGCATGGTGGGCGCCATCAACATCCAGCAGCTCTCCAATGGCACGTGGACTGTCTCTGGGAACAACAACATCACTGGTGTAATCGGTTCAAACGGCACCATCGTGCTTTCTGGCAACAACAACCTGGGTAACGTAACGGTCCATGCCGGCACGATCACGCTCTCCGGCAGCAATATGATCAGCGAGGGCGTGACGCTCAACGGCGGCACGCTCAACCTGAACCATGCTTATGCGCTGGGTACGAACACCATGGTTATCAATGGCGGTGTGTTGAACAATTCCTCCGGCAGTACAGTTACAAATTTCCATGGTGGCGATTACCGGTTGAATGGCAGTTTTGCTTTCACCGGCAGTGGCAATCTCGCCTTGGGTGCTGGCGCCGTCACGTTGGGCGACCATGTCGCCATCACCAATACGGCGGGCATTCTGGCGATTGACGGCGTGATCAGCGATGGCGTTGGCGGCCCCTACAGCCTCACCAAGGTCGGCGCCGGCACCTTGGTGCTGCGCAATGACAACCTGTTCGCCGGGGGCGTGGTCCTCAATGCCGGGACACAACGGGTGGAGCGCGCCGGGGCGCTGGGCACCGGCACGTTCACCATCAATGGCGGCGTGTTGGATACCTATAATGACAACTTGGTGCTCAATCCTACGCCGATGACATGGAATGGGAACTTCTCCTACGCCGGCACGTCCAACCTGAATCTCGGTGCCGGTGCCATCACGATGAGTAATAATATCTCGCTGGCGGTCAGCGCCCGGCAGTTGACCATCGGCGGCGCGATCGGCGATGGCGGCAACAATTACAGTTTCACCAAGACCGGCAACGGAAAATTGGTGCTGACCGGCGCCAGCACCTATACCGGCGGCACCATCATCCCGAACAACTCCGGGGGCTGGGTGACCTTGAGCAACACCACTGGCGTGGCCCTGCAAGGCAACCTCCTGCTGGGCAGCAGTGGTGGCGATGCCTTTCTCCGTCTGGGTGCCGATGAGCAACTGGCGACCAACTGCATTATTTCCTTCGGTGGTAATGGCGGCTCTCAACTGGGCCGGTTTGTGATGCTCGGATATTCGCAGACCATCGGCGGCCTGAATGATCCCGGTTCCAATGCCTTGGTCGAAGTCACGGACAACCCCACCGGTGGCTCGGGTCTGGCCAGTGACGTCAATGCCGGGCCGAGTACCCTGACCATCAACGTGACCACGGCGACCAATTACATCCTGGCCGGCTATATGCGCAACTACCACGGCAGTGGCGCTGGGCCGAGCAATGTCCTGTCTGTGATCAAGGATGGCATGGGGACCCAGACGCTGCACGGCAGCCGGATCACCTATACCGGTCCGACCGTGGTGCGTGGCGGTGTGCTGATGCTTTCCAATACCTCGGGCTTCGCCAGTTCTGTGCTGGTCGAGGGTGGCCAGTTGGCCCTGGCCTCGGTCACGGCCCTTAACAGCAAACCGGTCACCAATAATGTGGCCAATGGTCTGGTGTTCCTCAATGCGTCGGGGTTCACCATCGGTGGCTTGAGTGGCAGCGGGAATGTGATGTTGACCAACGACGCTGGTGCGGCGGTAACGCTCACTAACGCGGGCACCGGCAGTTTCTCCGGCTCGCTGGGGGGCTCCGGTGGTCTGCTCCTCTCGGCCGGGGCCAATCAGTCCTTGAGCGGCGACAACACCTTCAGTGGCGGCATCAAGCTCAACACCAGCGGCCGCCTGAACATCAACAGCGCCGGCGCGCTGGGGACGGGCTTGCTGATCCTCAATGGCGGCCTGCTGGACAACACCTCCGGCGCGGCGGTGACCAACGCCAACAACAATGCGCTGATGTTCAGCAACCAGACCTATTTTGCCGGCTCCGCCAGCCTCCACCTCGGTTACGGCCCCATGACCATCGCCGACGGCGGCCACAGCCTTCAGGTTTCCAACAGCGTCCTGACCATTGGGGGTGTCATCGGCGATGGGGCCACGAGTTCCTATTTGACCAAGGGTGCGGGTGGCCTGCTGGTCCTGACGGGCACCAACACCTACACCGGCGATACCTTTATCAACGGTGGTACGTTGCGCGCGGATATCGGAGTGGGTGTGCCCAGCGCCGGCAATGTGGATCTCAACGGCGGTATGCTGGAAACCGGGGCGGCTGTGACCAATGCCAGCGGCGGCGCGGGCGGACAACTTCTGGTCCGCGGCTCCGCCGCCGGCTTCAGCGCCTATGGCGCGCCGGTGACCGTCAATCTGGGCAACGCCGGGGCCCTGCTGGCGTGGGGCGGCGCGTTTGGCCCGGCCACCCTGGTGCTCAACGGGACGACGGCCACGGAGGTGCTGACCTTCGAGAATGGACTGGACCTCAACAGCAGCAACGTGACCATCGCGGTCTACGCGAACACTGCGGTGATCAGCGGTAACATCACCAACTCCAGCGCGAGTGCCAGCAGCACGCTCATTAAGAGTGGCGCGGGCACCTTGACGCTGTCCGGCGAGAATTTCTTCCGTAGCAACCTCACCGTGAATGCCGGCACGCTGTTGGTCACCGGCCAGACCCAAAATGTGCTGGGCGCCCTGACGGCGGGTGGCTTGGCCGGCTCCAGTGGGGCGTTGGTGGTGTCCAACGGCGCCCAAGTGTTCTCCGGTTCGGGCCTGGTGGGCAACGCCAGCGGGAACAATGACAACAGTGCGCTGGTGAGTGGTGAGGGTACGGTGTGGAATCTTGGTAACGGCGCGCTGAATGTGGGGGCGACCAGTTCCTCGGGCAACGTGTTGCGCGTCAGCGGCGGCGCGCTCGTCAGCGGCGGCCAGATGCGTTCCGGGGCCGGGGCTAATGCCGTGGGCAATCAATTGATCGTGACCAACGGCGGCCAGCTTGTCGCCAACGGCTTCATCATCGGGCGCGCCAGCTTTGGACACAGCAACTTGCTGTATGTCGGTGGCAACGGCGCCACGATCAACAATACGAACGGTACCGGTCGGCTCGATCTTGGCGGTTACGCCGGCGATGTGAGCGTCAACGTCAGCCAGTTGTTCAACCGCGTCGTGGTGGACTTGGGCGGCGCGATGACGAACAGGGGGGCGGTGTATATCGGCGCCGGTTCCAATGCGGTGAACAACGGCTTGCAGGTCATCAACGGCGGCCGGTTCGTCAGCCAGAATGCCGGCTACATCGGCTACTCCGGCGGTGGCAACAGCAACTGGGCCAACGTCAGCGGCGCGGGTTCGCTCTGGGATTTGAGCGGCCAGATGCTGACCATCGGGAATCTCGCCAGCGCGACCGGCAACTATCTTTCGGTTTCCTCCGGCGGTGTGGTGAGCAACGGCCTGCTCGTGCTCGGCGGCACGGAATCGGTGGTGCAACTCAACGGCGGCCGCCTGGCGGCGGGCGCCAACGGCAACCTGCTCTCAGGCAGCGGCAGTGTGTTGGTACAGAGCGGCGGCGCGGTGCTCGATGACGCCGGTTTCACCGTGACCAACACGCTGGCGCTGACCGAAGATCCGGGCAGCACCGGCGGCGGCCTGACCAAGCTTGGCACGGGCACCCTGTTGCTGGGCGCGGCCAGTTCCTACAGCGGCGGCACCGTGATCAGTAACGGCACCTTGAAGGCGGGTGTGGCCGCGGCGCTACCGGCCGCCACCCAGCTCTATGCCGACACCTTGGGCGTCCTCGACCTGAACAGTTATAGCCAGCAAATCGGCGGCCTCAACGGCTCCCGCGGCACGGTGACGGATTCGGCGGGCGGGGGCCGCCTGACCGTGAATTTCAGCGGCAGCCACAACTTCCTCGGCTCGCTGACCGGGTCGGGCAGCCTGACGCTGACGGGCGGCGGCACGCTGAACCTGACCGGCACCAACAGCTTCCTGCTGGATACGCTGGTCAGCAATGCCACCTACAAGGTCAATGGCCTGCACAATGGCGGCGTGATCACCGTCATCAGCAACGGCTTGGTCGGCGGCAGCGGCGCGATCAGTACGCTGTATGTGGACTACGGCGGCACCTACGCGCCGGGCAACAGCATCGCGACGCAGTACGTGGCCAGCCTGACGCTGACCAACGCCGGCGTGCTGGAGATGGAGCTCGGCAGTGGCGCGCAGGTCAATGACCGGACGATCGTCACCAACAACCTGACCATCGCCGGTGGCGCGCTGAAGTTGAACCTCGCCGCCTACAGCTTTGTGCCCGGCGCCGCCTATACGCTGGTGGTCTGGGGCGGGGCTGCCGGCTTCAATCCGCTCGACTCCGCGCAGTGGCTGACGCTGTCCGATGTAGGCAGCGCCAGCAATGGCCAGCTCTGGTTGCAGGGCGCGACCATGCCCGTCGTCGGTGGCAGCGGCACGACCAACCTCTTCGCGCTCAACTACGACGATGTGGCCAACGGCCACGCCATCACCCTGACCGCCGTGCCGGAACCCGGCACCGCCTCGCTGCTGGTCCTGACCGGTCTGGCCTTCCTGGCCCGGCATCTGCGTCGCCGTCGCCTGGCGCAGAGCTGAGGACGCGGCGCGGGGTACAACCTCGTCACCGCGGGCAACGCCGCGGAAGCCCTCACCCTCTTCCGGCAGGAACAGGGCAACTTTGCCCTGCTGTTCAGCGACATCGTCCTGCCCGACCAGAGCGGCCTCGACATGGCCGAGCAACTGCAACAACAGCAACCCGGGCTGCCCGTGTTGCTCTGCGGCGGCTACACCGACGAGCGCGACCGCTGGTCGGCGATCGAGCAGCAGCGCTTCCACTTCCTGCAGAAACCCTACCCCAGCGCCCAGTTGCTCCGGCGCGTCCGCGCCATCCTCGATGCGTCGCCCGCCTGAAGCGGCGAGCCCCCGTGGCGTCCGCCGCCGGCCAAATTCGCACACCTTAACAGGTGTGCGAATTTGAAACCCTCTGTCCGGAAAGAAAATAACAAGGAGACCGCGCCTTTGCGCGCGCCATAACCGGTGGACGGTCACTCGCGGCAGACGACAACACCGCAGCGGAATTCCGCTCTGGACAGGAAAAAACATGCGCATGCCCCTGAAAACAGCAGGCCGGCAAGGCGAGAAAAACCCTGGCGTCGCCCGCTCCATGTTGCGCCGGGCCGACCGCCGCGCGCCTGGCGTCACCCGGCCAAATTCGCATACCTTAACAGGTATGCGAATTTGCTCCGCCCCGGCCGGGGCCGCCGCCGGCGGCGGAAAGCGCGCCAACACTTTCCAGGTGTTGGAAATTTTCCGGGGAGTCTTTCCACGGATTGGAAGGAAGCAGCCGGAAAGTTCCAAGGCTTGGAAAAAACAGCCGCCCGGTTTCCAAGCCCTGGAAAACCGCCGCTTGACGGCGGCAGGGCGCGGCTGCTATACCATTACCGTGAACAATACTTCAGCCATATTGAACGCTGCGGGGCCGCGCGGCGGGCGCATCCAGGCGGTGGACCGGGCGCTCGCGATCCTCGAACGCGTCGCCCGCGCGCCGGAGGGGCTCGCGCTGCGCGACCTCGCGGCGGCGCTCGGGCTGGGGCCGACCACCGTGCACAACCTGGCCGCGACGCTCGTGGCGCGCGGCTACCTCGCCAAAACCACCGCGCCCAAGCGCTACGTGCTCGCCGCCGCCGCCCGCGCGCTCGCCGCCGCCGGCGGCCAGCAGGCG